>DASXHD010000139.1:0-158567 GCA_036488725.1 Polyangiaceae bacterium
CCCACGCTCGGCTTCTCGAAGATCGGCGACATCAACTGCTCGCAGCAAGCGACGCCGTTCTCGATGGCGGTCGACCGCTCGGGCATCGCGTACTCGGTCTTCACCGACGGCAACCTCTTCCAAGTCAGCACGCTCAACGCGGCGTGCAAGCCGACGACGTTCAAGCCGAATCAAGCCGGCATCTCGACTTTCGGAATGGGCTTCTCCGGCGCCGCCGACGCGGGCGAGACGCTCTACATCGCGGCCGACAACGATCCGCAGACCTCGCGGCTCGGCTCGATCGACACCCAGTCGCTCGCGCTCACCGTGATCGGCGCGTTCCATCCGCAGGGCGGCGCGCGGTGCGAGCTCACGGGCACCGGCGACGGACGTCTCTTCGCGTTCTGTCTCCCGCAGAACGGCGGCGGCAGCGGCACGCTCGTCAACCTCGACCCCGCCACGGCGCAAATCATCTCGCAGGTTTCGATCAACGTCGGCTCTTCGCAAGACGCGTTCGCTTACGCGTTCTACGGCGGCCTCTTCTACATCTTCACCGGGACGCAGGGCTCGACGGTCACTACGTTCGATCCGATTTCGCTCACGACCAAGACCGTCGCGTCGCTCGGGTCCACGATCGTCGGCGCCGGCGTCTCCACGTGCGCACCCGAGAAATGAATCAGGGGCTCGTGACGGCGAAGAACGCGGCGCTCTTGCCGGGACCGACGTTCACCGTCGATCCGAGGAGCGTGATCGGGTTGCCCGAGCCGCCGAGCGTTCCGATCGCGGCGACGTTGCCCGCCTTGTCGACGTCGACCGCGTTCGTCTGATCGTTGTTGCCGCTTCCGCCGATGCCGTACGCCCAGAGCCCGGTGCCGGCTGGCGAGAGCTTCGCGATGAAGCCGTCGCCCCCGCCCGCCGCGGTCGCCACCTTGGTGCCGAACGAGATCGAAGCGTTCATGAGTCCGACGACGATGAGCTCGCCCCATTGGTCGACGGCGAGCTTCGCGGGCACGTCGGTCTGCGCCGACCCGTAAGCGAACGCCGTCGGCGCCCCCCCGTTGGGATCGAAGCGCACGACCCCGATGTCCACGAAGCCGGCCGGCGCGGGCAGCGTTCCCGTGGTGCCGATCGTGAACGCACTGCCGTAGTTGAAGGCCGCGATCACGTTGCCGCTCGGGTCGACGCCGACGCCGTGGATGTTGTCGGCGCTCGCGCCGCCGAAGGTCTGCGCCCAAATGATCTTGTTCGTCGTCGAATCGATCTTCGCGATGAACGCGTCGTTGGCTCCGTTCGAAGGCACGGCCTGACCGACGCTCTCGCCGTTGCGGAGCTCGATCGTTCCGATGAACTCGCCGCCGACGACGATGTTGCCGTCGGGGGCGAAGGCGACCGCGTGCGGCTCGACGTACGAGCCTGCGCCGCTGTCGGTGTACGGGAAAGCTTTCAGCGCGGTCGTCACGCCCGTCGCGTCGAGCAGCGCGACGAAGCCGGCCGAGTTCGGCTGCTCAGGCGGATTCGCCGTGATGCCGTCGAACGCGACGTCGGTCGCGCCGTTTCGGATGTACTTGCCGGCGAGCGCGATGCGGCCGGTCGTGTCGACGGCGATGGCATCGGGGAACTCGTAGCTCGCGCTCGCGAGCGTTCGCAGCCAGACCTGCTGGCCCGCGCCGTTCAAGCGCGCGATCGCGATGTCGTTGCCGCCGTGGCTCGCGACGCTCGCGCCGTCGAGCTTCACCGAAGTGGCTCCGCCGGTGTCGGCGGCGAAGACGACGTCGCCGTTCGCTTCCGCGGCGAGCGAGAAGATCTGTTTGTTCCCGTCGTCGGTGCCGTCGAGGACGACGCCCCAAAGGCACTTGCCGGTCGCGTCGTACTTCGCGACGAAGCCGTCATACACGGTCGCGTTGGCCGGAAGGCTCTTGCCGTTGCCCAGGTCGATCGCAGTCGCGCTCAAATAGGAGCCGCCGAAGTACACGTTGCCGAGGCCGTCGAACGCGACCGCGTTTCCGATGACGTTGTCTCCGATCGCGGTGACCGCGAACTTCACCGTGCCGGTGGGCGTCGGCTGCACGTCCGCGTCGCTGCCCGTCGCGTCGGTCGTCGTGCCGTCGGTCGCGACGACGTCCGGCAGCGAGCCGTCGCCAGCCTCGGTCCCGCCGTCATTGCCGGGCGGAACACCGGAGTCGTCCCCGACGCACGCAAGAAAAAGAGATCCAAGAACGAAGAGCGAAGCGCCCCTTTGCCGTCGCGTGATCATCGGTCGAAGGTATCACGCCCCGCGACTGCGACGTCGACGCGACGCGCCCCGCTGCGCACGGGCTCGCGCTCGCAGACGTCGAGCACACGATCGCCCTCAATCCCGTACACGTCGAAACGCGTGCGCCGAGCGCATCGCGCGAGCGGACGACGACGCGGAATAGGCGCTAAGATGAAGCCATGCTGCCACGCGTCTGCGGGCTCTTGCTTCTCTGCGCGGCGTGCTCGCTCGACGAGTCGGGCATCGCGACGACGGACGGCGGCGTCATCCCCGACGTGATGATCCAAGACGTGGTCGTCGCGCCCGACGTCGCGCAAGACGTCGTCGACGAGCCGGGTCCTCCGTTACCATGCACCACCGACGCGAGCGTCTGCTCCGCTGCGGTTCCGGGCGGATGGAGCCTCACGGCGTTTGCGCCCAATCAGACGACGGCGTGCCCGGCGAACTTCACTCAGGCCGACGTCGTCGCATCTCCGGTCGCCGCGGCGGGCGCTTGCACTTGCGATTGCAGCGTCGTCAATCAACCTTCGTGCGCGCTCGGCAACGTGACGATGCATTACGCGTCGAACAATCAGTGCGGCACGCTGTACATGACCTTCGACATCACGACCGAAGGCGCGTGCACCGACTACAACGACGGCACGTTCTCGCTCAGTGCCTATCACGAGTACACCGACCTCGCGCTCACCCCGGGGACCTGCAGCTCGAACGCGAAGCCCGACACGACCAAGCTCTCGGCGACACCCGTGCGCACGTGCGCTCCGCCGCCAGCTTGCGCGGAGGATCTTTGCGACGGATCGGCGCCCTCGGGAATGCGCTCGTGCATCGTCGGCCCCGGCGACGTCGCGTGTCCTGCCGGCCCGTTCACCGACAAGGTCGCGGTCATCGGCGCCGGCGCGTCGCTCACGTGCGGCGCGTGCGCGGGGTGCTCGGTCACCGCGTCGCCATGCGGCGCGGGCACGGTGAAGTTTTGGGGCGACTCGAGCTGCACGATGGCGAAGGGAAGCGTCCCCGCCGATGGCAACTGCGACGCGACCGGCGGCGGCACGGGCGTCAACCACTTCACGTACGTGAACCCGGTCCAGAACGTTCAATGCAACGCGGGCACCTCGGCCGCGACGGCGTCGCTGAGCTCGCCGCCGCAGACGGTCTGCTGCCGCTGATCTCGTGAGTCAGTGCGCGACGGTGACCGCGCCGAGCGCGACCATCAGGCCGGCATAAAGCAGCATGAAATGGGTGAGGCTCATGCCCGAACATCCTTCCCACGTCGACACGGCGAGCGCGCGGCCGCCGTGTCGATCGTGGGCTCATCGAATCACAGCGCGCAGACGACCACGCCGGCCTCGCCGCACGCGACGCCACCGACGTCGCAGACGGGATTCAGCGCCGACCAGAACGAGCTGCACCCGAGCGTGTTCATGCAGTCGTTGTAAATGTAGTTCGCGCAGTCGGTGTATGCGTTCTTCGGCGAGAGATCGCCGGCGTTCTGCTTCGCAGGCGTGAAGTCGTACGGGATCAGCGGCTCCACGTCGTGCGACTTCGGGTCGACGATGTCGCCGCGCTCCGCGCCCGACTCCTGATCTTTCACCGCGACGCCGAGCTTCGTGCCGTCGGCGTAATAAGTGAAGGTGAGGTGCTGGCCATTCGTCGTGTACGACGTCGCGGCGTGCGTGGGGTCGACGTGGAACCCGCGCTCCTCGAGCTGTTGCGACACGGGAGCCGGATCGGTCGACTGCGCATCGGCAGCGCAGCCAGCCGAGAGCGCCGCGACGGCCAGCCCGGCGACGACGACGACGGGAACGAATGACGTATTTTTCAGTTTCATCATGACCTCCAAAGTTCTCCGGTGGACTTCGACCGGAGAGGCGCCGCGAAACTACCGCGCGCCCGGACGAGATCATCTGAAACGATCTGAATCCTGCTGTAGCTACGCGCTCGTCACTTCGAGTGGCGCGTGACGCGCGCTCGCCAGGTCGCGCGATGGTGCGCGGCGCGTCGCGGGCGCGCGAGCGAGTCGATCGAGACCGTGGTCGGATGCACGCGCGGCGCGACGCCCACGGTGCGGCTCGATGATCGAGCTTGCTCGTCGAGCGACTTGGGGGCGCGGTGCGCGATGCCGACTGGGCCGTGCGCGGCGGCGGTGGCGGTGCCGACGGTCGCGATGACGAGGACGCCGGCGAGAACGGTCGCGAGGAGCGCGATGACGAGCCCGGCGTGACGAGTCGAAGCGCGCGGAGGCTCGGCTTCCACGGTCCACGGCGGCGGCGGCGTGAACGGCGCGAACGACATCGGCGTCGGCTGCGCGAGGCGACGCGCGAACGACTTCGGAAGCGAGAGGACGAACTGCGCCGGCGCGGTCGCGTCCATGTCGACGTCCTCGTCTTCTTCGGGGAGCCGAAAGCGGGGCAGAGTCATCCAAGCCCGATCCGCTGCAAAGTCGGCGCCGTCGTGCGCCGCGCGAAATCACCGTTCTTTTCGTCCGCGCGACCCGCAGCTGGATCGCGTCCACACCATGCGCGCGATCCGCTGCTACGTTGGGCCGGCATGACTGGCGCGATCGCGTATGCGCTGCTCGCGATTCCGCTCGCGTTCCTGGTCTTCACCAAGCGGTTCTTCTCGCCCATGCCGATTGCGATCGCGCTTCAGATCGCGGGCATGCTCGTGGTCGTGTGGGCTAGGCTGACGTTCGGCGTGCGCAGCTTCCACGTCGGATCGACGGCGACGCAAGGTGGGCTCGTCACCGGCGGACCGTATCGTTACGTGCGCCACCCCATTTATGCGGGCGTTCTCGTCATCCTCGCCGGTGTGCTCGTCGGTCATCATGACGTCGAGACCTTGATCGCGGTGAGCTCGGTCGCCGCGGGTCTCGTCGTCCGCATCTTCGCCGAAGAGCGCGCCGTCGCGCGAACGTACCCGGAGTACGCCGACTACGCGAAGCGAACGAAGCGAATCATCCCTTGGCTGCTCTGATTCCTTCGCGGCACCGCTGCCGTCTTTGTTATCCCTCACGCGTTTCCATTTCGCGCTGAGCGCGAGGCCTTTACGTCGACCGCGCGCGCGCGCCGTTTCGCGCCACGAGCACGCCAAACTCGCGGGTTACTCGACGGGGAGCGGAATGAGCGAAGGCGGCGGTGATACGACGAAGCCGCCGTCCTCGACGAGCGGAGCATAGGTCGAGATCTGGATGCGTCCGACCGCGCCGCCACCGCCGCCGCCGTAACCGAGCGACGACGGCGTTTGACCCGCGGTCGCAGCGGTCGTGCCCGCTCCGCCGTTGCCCCCCGCGCCACAATTCCCGGATCCGGGAGTTCCGGGCGCGGGCGTCAGACTGACCGCTCCGCGCGCGCCGCCGAGCGCGCTGTTGCAGCCGCCGCTGCCGCCGTTTGCTGCGAGGCCGGCATCACCGAGGCCGACGACTCTCGGCGCTTGCACGAGAATGGCACCCCCTGCGCCGCCGCCGCCATTTTGGATGAACGTGCCGTTTCCCGCGGCGCCGCAACCGCCGGCGTTCACGCCCGACACCTTGCCGACGCCCTGGCTGATCGTGATGGTCCCGTTTGCGAAGAGCGCGATCGCGCCGCCGCCCGTGCCGCCCGAGCCGTTGTACAGGCCGCCGCCGCCGCCGCCGCCGCCGCCACCGAGAAGCGGATCGAAGCCGCCGCTGAAGGGCGCCCCTCCCGCGCCGCCGTGGAGCTCGCCGACGCCCATCCCGGGTTCGTTGTTGCCCCCGACGCTGCCCGCTGCGCCGGAGCCGCCGCCGCCGCCGCCGCTCCCGCTGTTGCTTCCCTGGACGCCGCCCTCACCGCCGCCGAGCCCGGTCGCGCTCGTGTCGTACGCGCCGCCCCAGGCGCCGCCTGCTGCGCTGCCGCACGAGAGGCCGGCGCCGCCATTGCCGGTGTCGACGACGTTGATGACGCCGCTGACGAGGATGTCTTGTTGCGCGACGAACGCGACGGGGCTCGAGCCGGTGAAGTGGAACTCGCCGCCGCGGAAATAGAGATTCTTGAAGACGAAGATGCCGAGGCTGTTCGCGCCGCCGTCATACGTCCCGAGCCGGAAGCCGATCCCAGTCGGTCCGTCGACTTGCATGACCGACGGATTCGAGTTCGCCGGTCGAATCGTCCCCTGGTCGGAGCCGTTGCTCAGGTCTTCGATTTGGCCGGTGTCGGTGTAGAAGAGATACGACGGGCCGCCCGTGATGATCGCTCCGTTGCCGGCGTCGGCGGGGAAGGGATCGAAGTCTTTGATGCCGATGGGGCTGAAGTCGCCCGGCTCGACGAGGCCGGTCGGATTGAACACGCCGCAGTGCGGGGTCGCCGCGCTCAAGCAGCCGACGGGGCACGGCGTGTCGACGGTCGCGCCGCCGTTGCACGAACGCAGCGTGCTCGCGTCACCGACGCAACCGGGAACGCACGTCGCCGAATCGCCGGACGACCCGTCGCCGGATGCGTCGGTTCCGGTCGTGCCGTCGGCCGCGTCCGCACCGGTGGACCCGTCGGGCGTTCCGGAATCGTCTCCCACGCAGCTGAAGACGAGGGCCGGTGTGAGCACGCCGAAGAGCCAAAACGTTCGCCGAATCCCGAGCGCAAAATGCATCTTCCCCATATAGCTCAGGCGCGGGATCCGCGGATGTGAAACGGCGCGCTTCAGAATCGGTGCGTCCACCAGATGTAGGCGAGCGCCGCGATCAAGAGGAGCGGCACCGCGAGCCACGTCCACGCTTGCTGTTGCGGCGGGGGCGGCACCGGTTCGATGTCGTCCTTCGGCGGCGCCTCTTGGGTCTCGTTGACGACTGGCGGCGCGGCCGGTGACGGCTCCTCTTTTTCGGGCTCGGCGCGCGCGGCCGGCGGAGGTTCCGGCGGAGGTTCCACGGGCGCAGCTGCGGGCGTCTCGACGGGTTTTGCTTCGACGGGTTTTGCTTCGACAGGTTTTGCTTCGACAGGTTTTACGTCGACGGGTTTTTTCTCGACGATCGGCGCGGGCGCAGGCGCGGGGGCGGGTTTCGGTTTTTCTTTTTTCGCGACGGCCGGTCGCGGCGGGGTCTTCGCGATCGCAGGTTTCGGCGTCGTCTCGGACTTTTTCTGCCGGGCCATCTCGACGGTCTTGCGTTTGACCGCAGCCTCGTCGCTCGCAGGCCGCCCCGCAGCCGGTTTGTTTTCGAGCAGCGCGCGGAAGCCGAGCGACTCGGGCGGCGGAATCGATTCGAGCAGCGACGGCGACGGCGGCAGAACGGGCGTCCCCTTCGGCAGCTCCACGCGCGGCAGCGTGAACTCGTAGGTTCCCTCCTCTGCTTCGAGCATCGCGGTGACGCCGTCGTCGCTCGCCGTGGTCTCCACGGAGATGAGCTCGCCGAGCTCGTACTTCGCCTCGACGAGCACGTCGTGGCTCTCGACCGCGAGCGTGCACGTGAGCACGTACTGCTCGCAATATCGCATCAGCGTCACCGGCGTCGCCGTCGCCACGCTGCCCTTCGCGGGAAACCGGCGCTTGAAGCCGCCCGCGGGATGCGGAAGCCGCGCGATGAGCTCGTACGTCGCTTCGGTCGCCTTGCGCATGCGGTCCATCGCTTCGTCCGCCGTGCTCACGCCGAAGTGCACCTCGTCGGCGACTCCAGAGAGAAACCAGATCTCGCCGATTCCCTCGTGGGAGCGCATTCGCAAGATGCCGGTGAACCGCGCGCTCTGGCAATGCGCGACGAGCCCGTCGATCGAGGTGGCTTCCATCGTCGACGCATCCTATCCGCTCTGTCACTCCGTGAAAAAGCTACAAATCGAGTCGTGGTACGCTCGACCGCGTTTCGGGTTGCATGCGTCCTCACGGTCGCGGCTGCGTCGGGATGCGCGCGCGTTCGCGGCCGGTGACCGACGCAACACGATGGACAGCGGGCACCCGGCGACAGGACCGCTACGACGTCTACTCTCCGCGGGCACGCCGGTTGCGTTGTACGGCGTCGTGGAAAAGCCCAGACCGACCGCAACATTTTTGGGCAAGTATCGCCTCGATCGGCTCGTCGTCGCAGATGACGACGTGACACTTTGGGAAGCGACCGACGTCGCGCGCGGGCGCTCCGTGCGGCTGAGCGTGTTCGAGCGTGGCGGAGCCGTGGTGCAGCAAGGCGAAGTCGAGGGCAGCACGTTCGTCGTCGTCGGTGCGGCGCCGTCGACCGCGCGCCTCGAGCTCGCTCTCGCGACCGACGAGGACGACGAAGACGCCGAGCCTCCGTCGCCGCGACGCGCTTGGCCGTGGGCGGCAGCTGCGCTCACGTGCGCGCTCGTCGGGTTCTCGGGCTGGTACGTCGCGCACGCGCGATCGCAACCGACGAGCGAGACGACGATCACCGCGGCGCAGATCCCCGCGCCGCTGATGACGACGACGACGACGAGCGAGCCGCCGCCCAAACCGCCGGAGACTCCAATCGTGCAATCACGGCATCGCGAGGCGCCGGCGGCGCCGCCCGCACACAAGCAAGTGAAGCCGCGGCAAAAACCGCCGGCAAAAAGCTACGACCCGCTCACCATCTGAGGCACGAAAGCGCGACAAGAGCGTCATTTCGTCGCTCGCGCGCGCGCGCACCCGCGATCTTACGGATGGGCACGCTTGGTGCAGCTCGACCGTCGACATGCCGCACATCTTGTTGGTCGACGATGACCCGAGCATGCGCGCGCTCGTCGCGAGCGCGCTCGAGCGACCCGAGCGAACGATCGACGTGGCCGCGCACGGCGAAGCCGCGCTCGAGCGCATGGCCGAGCGCAAACCGGATCTGATCGTGACGGACGTCGTCATGCCGCGCATGAACGGGTGGACGTTCGTTCGACGCCTTCGGTCCAACCCGTCGACGGCGTTCATCCCTGTCATCTTCATGACGGCGCTCACGACGCCCGCGGATCGCATGCGAGGATTTCGGACCGGCGCCGACGACTACATCATGAAGCCGATCGACGTCTGCGAGCTCGAGCTCCGCGTCGAGAACGTGCTCTATCGCGCGCGCGGCGCGCGGGCGGGCGCGGCGCTCGGCGGGAACCTCTCGCAGTTCGGCCTCGCGACGCCGCTCGCGATCCTCGAGCTCGAACGAAAGACGGGATTGCTCACGGTGGCGCGTCCGCCCGAGCACGCGCTCTTCGTCGTGAAGCACGGGCGCATCGTGCGCGCCGAGCTCACGGATCATCCGGGCTGGTCGGTCATCGACTGCTTGACGGAGGTCCTCGCGTGGTCCACCGGACAATTTTCGTTCGCCGAACAAGCGGTGAACACGTCGGCCGACGCGATCCCGACGACTGCGCTCTTGCTCGAAGCGTCGCAGAAGCTCGACGAGCTCATCCCCGTGGAGCCGTGACCGCGTCGTTCACCCACGCGAGCACCTCGGCGAGCTCGCGCGGGCTCGAGACGTCGAACGACTTCGTCGGCACGCTGCGATCGTGATTTGCGTCGTGTGACAGCGAATCGGATCGTATTCTCGCGCGATGCGGGTCGCGGCTCTTTCGGTTTTCCTCATCGCACTCAGCGCGTGCGCGTCGTCGAGCGAGCCCGTCGGACAATCCAATGAAGGACTGACGGTGTGTCCGCCGACGGTCGTCGAAGGCCTCGACGTCTACGACGGACAAGGCACGATCGATTGGGCTTCGGTCGCGTCGAGCGGGCGCGAGTTCGCGTTCATCAAAGCGACGCAAGGCGACTACAACAAGCAAAAGACGTTTGCCGCGAATTGGTCCGGCGCGAAGGCCGCGGGCGTTCTTCGAAGCCCGTATCATTTCTTCGACCCGACGATCGACGGCGTGACGCAAGCGCAGTGGTTCCTCGCCGAGATCGACGCGCAGGGCGGCCTCGAGGCGACCGACTTGCCGCCGATGCTCGACATCGAGTGCCCGACCTCTTCGAATCAAGGATCGACCGAAGCGAACTGCGAATACACGGGTAACTCGGGTTGGGCACCGCCCGCGACGCTCGCGAAAGAAGTGTTCGATTGGCTCACGACCGTCGAGCAAGCGACCGGGCGCAAGCCGATCATCTACAGCTACCCGTCGTGGTTCGCCGACGTCGCCTTCACCGATTCGGCGCTCGCGCAATATCCACTTTTCATCGCGTCGTATGGCTCGTGCGCGAACGTTCCCGCGCCGTGGACGTCGATGGTGTTTTGGCAATACTCGGCGACGGCGACTGTGCCGGGCATCAGCGGCGAGACCGATGTCGATCGATTTGCCGGCACGCACCAAGAGCTCGTCGCGCTCGCGACCGCGCCCATCGACGACGCGGGAACGGACGCTTCGGCAGACGCAGCAGACGCTGAAGCAGTCGACGCAGCGGACGCGTCGATCGAAACCGGGGCCGACGCAGGAACCGAAGCGCCCCCGCCGGACGGATGCGGATGCGGCGTCGCGGGTCGGCCGACGACTGTCACGCCGTTCGCCGCGCTCCTCCTCGTCGGGCTCGTTCGCAGACGCTCTCGGCGCGGTGACGTGTAAGATCGCGCGAGGCCGATGCGTTCAATTCCCATGAAACGAAATCGAAAGATGCTTCTCTGCGTGACGGGTACTTCGATGGCGGCGATCGTGGGTTGCGCGACGGCGCAGCCTGTGGGGTCGGTCGGCCCGCCGCACGAGCCGGCGACCGTCGACACCGCGGCGTCGCCCGACGCTGCCGAGCCCGCGCCCGAGATGCCGAGCGTCGGCACGACGGCGCAAGTCCCCGACCAGACGAAATGAGCGACGTCTTCGAGCTCGAGTGGCTCGGCGGCGCGACCGAACATTTTTTCAGGCGCGCCCGCCCAGACGCCGAAAAAGTTCCATGGGGAACGATCGACACGAGCCGCTACGCGCCCGAGCTCCTCCGAGCGGTGCGACGCTCGTGGACCGAAGTGTCGATGAACGAATATCGCGCCGTCGCTTCGTTCGCGGAGGTGATCCGCGCGCTGGCCGACGCCATGGCGCCGCTCGACATGATCGGCATGGCGAGTGATTTCCTCGCCGACGAGGTGCTCCACACCGAGCTCGCCGCCCGCGTCGCGATGGAGCTCGGCGGCGCGGCGCCGATGGAGATCGACGTCGAGCGCTTCGCGATTCGTGCCGACCGCGCGCTGCCTCCGCGCATGCGGGCGAACGAGGTGATCGTTCGCGTCTGCTGCGTCGGCGAGGCGTTCGCCCTCGGCGTCGGCACGCCCGCGCTCTCGCTCGCCTCGCACCCGATGATCCGCGCGGTCAACGAGATCATCATGGCCGACGAATCGCGCCACCGCCGTCTCGGCGCGCTCTACCTCGATTGGGCGAGCGCGGACTTCGACGATCGCGAGCGCGCGCGGCTGTCGCGCGTCCTCGAGGACGCGATGCGAGGTCTTCGTCCGTTTTGGTCGGGCGAGCCCGGCGCCGTGAAAGACGGCGTCACCTCGCGCGGCTTTCGCGTCGATCATCTCCACGAGCTCGGCTGGCTCGAAGCGGCGCGCGCCGTCCCGAACGCGAAGGCCGTCGCGCAGGACCTCCTCGAGCCGCTCGAACGACACGGCATCGTGCTCGCTGACGAAACTCGCGCGTCGCTGTTCGAAAATTAGCGGGGGCGATCGTCGCGTGCGAGGACGGCCGACGCACCCATCTGACAGCCGAGCACGGCGCCGAGGAGCGCGCCGACGACCAACCCGACGAGGCCCAAGCCGAGCGGCGAGTCCTCGTGACCGGCCGATGCGGTCGCGTCGCGAAAAGCGGCGACGACCGTCGCGTCGTCGAGCGTTCCGATCGCGAACGCGCCGATCGCGCAGAAAAGCACGGCCGTGGCCAGCGCGGCGAGCGCGGCCCGCCAACGCGCGCCTCCCGACGACGCGAACACGAAGCTCGTGATCGCCGTGCCCGCGACCGGCGCGATCGCGAGCGGCGTCGTTCCGATGAACGGATACGGAAGCGATCCGAAATACGCGAGGCCGAGCGAGCCGGGCAGCGTGCCGACGATGGCGGCGCCGAGCGCCGCGCCGCCAATCGAAAGGAGCGCGCGTCCCGCGCGTCCGCGGCGCGCCGCAGCCGACTCCACCATCCGCGCGCCGTACGCCGCACCGGCACCGTAGAGCGCGCCCGTCGCGATCACGAACGCGACGAAGAGCGGCGCGACCTGCAGCCACGGTAGCGTCGCTTGATCGCGAACCGCGAAGTAATACGGCAGGCCCGCGACGACGCTCGCGACGAGCCCGCCGAGCGCGCCCGCGCGCACGACGCCTGCGGAGCGAGGGTCCGGCGCACGCTCGGGAGCGACGAGCGGGCCGAGCGAATCTCGCGTCTCCACCGCGGCCGGCGGTGGCCAGCTGTACTGCATGCTGCCTCGTTAATCGTGCCATGTGCGCGGCGTTTGTCACGCGAGCGGAAGCACGATACGCGGATGGGCGTTCGATGAACGTGAAGCGGGTGATGTTCGTCGTGGTCGTGTGCGCGTGCAGCAAGACGACGCCGAGCGTGGTGGAAATTGCCACGCCGGATCCGAGCGCATCGGCGATCGCGTCGGCGAAGGCGGCGATGGCCCCGCCTGCGCGTCCCGCGAACGAAGCGCGCATCGTGGCGGCGGCGAATGGATCCTGGGCGGCGAAGTTTCCGCGGGCGAGCAGCTTTGCGACGTACGACGTGCCCGGAAGCCACGTCGTCCTCGCGTGGCGGATCGGCGCGCACCACGCTCGCGATCCGCTCGTCGGCGGGCCCGGCTACGAAGATGCTCCGGCGAATCACGTCGCTCGTGTCGAGCTCGTCGTCTCGGCGGGGAGCGTCGCCAACACGATCGCGTTCGGCGATCTCTCGGGCACGGTGGATCCGCTCGGCCTCTCGTGGTGCGAGCGCACGGGCTTTCATCTGCCGGCCGACGCGGGCTGGGCGCCGCCGCCGCGAAACCCGGCCGTCGCGTCGACGTTCTCGATCGGCATCACGCAGGGAAGCGACGAGCTCATGGTCGTGCGTGACGCGGGCAAGCTGCACGTCCTGCATCGCGAGACGTCGGACGGCCGCTGCGTCGAGGCGAAGCAAGGTCCGCTCGACGTCTGCGCCGGCGACGAGTGGCAGCTCGTCGCGGACGTGCGCGTCGCGCCCGACGCGGAGCTTTGGGAGAGCGTGACCGAAGAAGGACGCGCGTTCGCGTGCGGCGCCGCGCGCCCGGGCGAGACGCTGATCAAACCCTGACGCGGATCTCGTGCGACGCGAGGTAGCCCTCGAGCCGTGCCGGGTCGGTGAAGACTCCGCCGATGTACCCGTCGGGCCTCACGAGATACATGACGTCGCGGCTGAGCGACGCAGCGTCGACGCGCGACGTCCACGGAAAGACGTGCAACGTCACCCGATGGGATTCGCATGTCTCGCGCGCGCCCGGCGGCGCCGAGCCGTAGACGTGCGCCTGCCAGTCGAGCGAGGCGAGCGGCGTGAAGTTGTCGTCGCCGCCTGCGATCTCCGGAGCGACCCACGGAAGTCGGTCGCCCGCGTGGATCTCTCCCGCGCGGCCTTCGCTCCACGCGCTGTCGCGGTACGAAATCGCGGTTTGCGAGACGGTCGCGAAGAGCGTTCGCCGGCCGATACCCGTGCGCACCGCGAGCGGCAAGATGCGCGGCAGCACGTCGAAACGCGTGAAACGTGCGAGCGTCGTGTCGCTGCTCGCGGCTTGGAAGGCGCGGTCGGTCGTCGCGACGAGCCGCCGCGCGAACGCGATGCGCTCCGGCTCGTACGTGTCGAGGAGATCCGCGCGCGCGCGTCCGCCGAGGACCGCCGCCATCTTCCACGCGAGGTTCATCGCGTCGCCGAGGCCGGTGTTCATGCCCTGACCGCCGACCGGGCTGTGAATGTGGCCGGCGTCGCCCAGGAGAAAAACGTTGCCACGGCGGAACGAGTCGGCGACGCGATGATGGACGCGGTAGGTCGAGAACCAGTTGACGCGCGTCACGCGCAGGCCGATGCGGTCGACGGGCCCGCGGTCGATGTCGTCCCAACCGAGCTGTCTTTCGGTTTGGTCGGCGGGGACGCGCACCGTTCCGATCAAACGCGCGGCTCCGTCGGCCGCGAGCGGGAAGAGCGCGAGAAAACCGGCCTCGTCGAGCATCACGTGCAGCCCTTTGTCCATCGGGCCGCCCTCGGCGAGGATGTCCGCGACGTAGAACACGTGCTCGTAAGTTCCGCCGGGGAAGCCGACGCCGATCGCCTTGCGGACTGCGGAGCGCGCGCCGTCGCATCCGGCGACGAGCTTCGCTTCGTACGTTCGCTCTCCGTCCGGAGCGGTCGCGCGAACGATCACCGAGCCGCCGCGATCCTCGAGCTCGTGAACGGTCACGCGACGCTCGACCTTTACGCCTTCGCGCTCGAGACGCTCGATGAGGAGACGCTCGTGCTGGTCCTGCGGGAAGATCAAACCGAACGGGTAGGGGCTGATCCCTTCGCCGAGGTTCGACAGATCCACGTGCGCGACGCGCTCGCCCCCGCGCCAGAGGTTCACGTCGCCGAAGACGAGACCCCGCTCGAGGACTTCGTCGACGAGCCCGACTTGCCGATAAAATTCGAGCGTGCGCGCCTGCACGGCGAGCGCGCGCGAAGTCGTGCCCGGACCTTCGGCCGCATCGACGACGCGCACCGAGACCCCGAGCTTGGCGAGGAGCAGCGCGAGGAAGAGACCAGTGGGCCCGGCACCCACGACGAGGACGTCAATCGAATGGTTCTCCATGCGCGCGGGTATCCTAGCGGTCCCACGGCTACTTGCAGATGATGAAGTGCGTGGTCGGCGTGTAGTCGCATCCGCCGGGGCGCGCCTCGAGCTTCCATTCTTCGGTCACGGGACCGCATCGGCAGGCGCCGCGTTTGTCCGGCGTGCACGTCTCGTCGGCGACGAGCGAATCGCCGGTCGCGGGTTTGCACGAGCCGCTCGGCGCGGGCGGTCGGGCGACGCCCGCCATCGCGTCGGCGCTCGCGTCGGCGGTGCCGGGTGGCGTGTACGTGTGCTTGCACGCGAGCAGCGCGAACGAGAGCGCCGCGATCGCGACGAGGGCGCGGCGCTCGTCGGATGTCACGCGACGACGATAACACCGGGGATTCGAGATAAGATTCGCTCGTAGGAGGCTTCCATGCGCTTGCTTCATCTCGTCTTCGGGATGGTCGTCGGTTGTGGCGGCGTGTCGGGCGAGCCGTTCCACAGCGACGCGGGTCCCGACGGCGGCGACTCCGGCTGCGGCGGCGCGAGCACGTCTCAAAGCTGCGTCGCGACGCTCACGCGCACCGGCGACGCGTGCCAGTGAAATTCGCGACGATCGCGAGCGTCCTGCTCGTCGCGTGCGCGGCGCAGCCTCGACTCGACCCTGCGATCGCCGCGGCGCCGCCGACCGAGCCGGCGGCCGTGCCGACCGTGACGGTGACGCCGCGCGCGTGCGACGCGGCAGACGCGCGCGCGGTGCTCGCCGATCGCGATGCTCACGCGTCCGCTCGTCTTCGTTGCGCTTGGACCGCGGTCACGCCCGCTCACGGCGCGGTGATCCGAACGGCGATGCTCGACTGCGGTTTTCGTGGGGCGCCCCCGACGCCGGTCGCGCTTGGCGGCGGTCGCCTCGCCGCGGTCGCGCATCGGCCGGAGGGAGATTTCCTTCTCGTCGATGACGGCGCAGTCGAGGCGCTGCCTCGGCACGACGCGCTCGTCGTGACGCCGCGCGGGCCGACGACGATCCTCCATCTCGGCGCCGCGACCATGCTTTGGTCCACGAGCTCGTGCGAGGTCGTCGACTTGCCCGGCGCGTTGACGAGCCCGTTCGCGGCGGACGACGGCACGGTGCGCGGATGGATCGACGGGCGCACGGCCAAGCGCGCCGCGAACGGCATCTGGTCGATCGCCGAAGAGGATCCGGCGCTCGCGACGCTCGATGCGCGCGCGCCGCACGCCGTGCGAAACGGTTTGGACGCGCGCGTCGAGGACCGCGCCGACGGCGATCTGTTTCGCATCGTCGCGCAGCGGTGGGGGTTCGCGGCGATCGTCGTGACGCAGACGGAGCCTCACGTGCAGCCCACGCAGATCTCGATCGCGCCGCCGGAGCACGGCGCAGGTCCGCGGGCACCGGTGGTCCTCTTGCGCGATGGGGTTCACCTCGCCGCCGGCGACAACCAGAGCATCATGGGTCGGACCGGAAAGCTGACGCTCCACGTGCCTGACGCGAGCCGCGGCTATCGCGAGCTCGACGTGCACGTCGGCGAGCAGCAGCACGACTGCTCGCAGTCGTATGACCAAGTCCGCGCGCACCCTTCGCGCGCGGAGTCGAATTACACCGACGGCATCGCGCTCGCGCGCACCGCCGACGACGTGCTCTGGCTCGTGACGCGTCGTCACCACGAGGCTTGCACTTTCGTGCTCGACCCCGAGCCCGAGATCGAGAGCGAAGGCCCGAGGCACCCGCCGCCCGAGCGGATGTGGCGCGGCGAGCTGCGCGAGGAGAGCGATGAAATCGTCGTCGCGGCGCTCGACGAAAAAACAGGCGCCACCGGAGCGGCGCTGCGCGTGCCCGTCGCCGCGTCCAAGCCCAACGGCGCCACGTGGCTCGTCGTGGGCGCGAGCGGCACGAACGTGCTCGCGGTTCTCGGCGGGTTCGCCGTTTGGATCGATACGTCGAAGGTGAGCCGATGAGACGCGCCGTGTGGCTGCTCGCGGCGTCGGCTTGCGCTTCGTCCCCGACGCCGCCCGTCGCGCGGGTCGAGGCGCCGGTCGTGCAGCCCATCGCTGCGCCCGAGCGCGCGTCGATGCTCTCGGGAACGCCCGCGCGCGTCCAAGTCGACACCGGACCCGACACGGCGCTCGAGCCCTGCACGACGGCGAAGGGCGAGCGCGACGGCATCGCCGTGACGACGCTCGAGTGCCCCACGTTCAACGGCGCGTCGGCGTTCGCGTCCGCGGCGGAGGGAACTTGGGCGGCGATCTTCAGCCAGACGAGCTCGCTCCTCGTGACCTTTCCACGCGGAGGCGCGCCGCGGGTCGAGCGCTTACCGTTATGGACCCCGCTCTCGCTCTCGCCGCGTCCCGACGGTTTCGACGTCGCAACGTCGCACGCGTGGAGCTCGCGCGGCCGCGGCGCGTGGACGACGATCGCAGAGCTGCCGACCTCGGTGACCGCGGTGGCGTGGGTTTGGGACGCCTCGGGGCCGCGCATTTGGGGACGCATCGAGGGCCGGGGGCTCGAGACCTTTCGATGGGCGAACGGCGCGTGGACGACGACGACGTTCTGGCCGTCGCCCTCGCGCAAAGGCCCCGCGCCCTCCGACTTCACGGCGACGCGGCTCGGCGACGCCGTCTTCTTCGCGTATCGGCCGAAGTACGACGGGACCGACGGGCTCTTCGTCCAGCGCGAGGGCGGCGCTGCGGTGCGGGCGCTTTCATCGGCTGCGCCGCCGAGCCACCCGAGCCTCGCGCTCCTGTCGAAGGAGACGTGGCCGCTCGTCGCCGTGCAATCGCGCTACGATCTCATCGTGGCCGCGCCGGTGCCGACGGCAACTGGCGTCGCATATGCCGCCGCGATCGCACCCGGAACGGAGCCGCGCGCGATCGTGCGACCGCCGCCCGCGAGGAGCGACCGCGAGCCCACGATGCGTGACGGCGTCGCGCGATGCAGCGAGGCGCTCGATACCGTCTCGTCGGATCAGTTCTTCTCGCCCGTGATCGTGACGCGCGCCGGCCGCGCGCTGCTGGTCTTCGTTCGGCGTCACGTCGCGCGGCGTCATCGCTGGACGTTGATCCCGACGCGGGAGCGCTCGTTCTGCGATTGGCTCGAAGAGCGAGCGACCGATACGACGGAGGTGGTCGTCGCCGACCTCACCGTCGGCGCGGCGCCGGCCGCGCGTGCTCTCTTGGCAGTTCCGATCCGAGCGCGCGTTTTCGAGAGCCAAGAGCCACGTCTCGGCGCGGCGTTCATCGGTGACACGTTGGACGTCATGGTGGCCACCGGCCCCATGCTCGAGCACCTGACGATCGAAGCGCGCCGCGTGTCCACCGAGTCCCGATGAGCGCACGCCGCTCAGTCGCGCGGCAGCTCGATCTTCGGCTTCTTCGGGTGACGCTTGTAGAGGAGGAACGTCCGGCCGAGCACTTGCGCGAGGCTGCTGCTCGTCTTGCTCGCGAGCTCGGACGCGGCGTCTTTGCGATCGACGGGCGCTTCGCTCTGCACGCGGACTTTGATCAGCTCGTGCGCGAGCAGCGCTGCGCGCGTCGCGTCGACCACCCCGTCGGTGATGCCGTCTTTGCCGATGGACACGACGGGTGAAAGTTCGTGGCCGAGCGCTCGAAGGCGCCGCGCTGCTTTGCCGGACAGGCTCATGTCGCGGCGTTTAGCACGCCGCCGGACCTCACGGGCACGTCGTCTGAACAAGCTCGGTCGCGTAGGCCTCGTGGTCACCCAGCGTGCCGTCGAGCTTGGACGGGGCGGTGCGCAGGAGGAATGATCGACGACTTCGCGTGATGGACCTGCTGGCCGCGCAGCGTCTCGGCGGGCGCGTTCATCCACGCGTGCCACGAGCACGTCACACGGACTGCCGCCGTCGCTCGCGGAACGGCGTGCGCGTCGCTCAGATCGCTTTTTTGGATCAGGTCGCGTCGAGCGCTTCGATGTCGTGAAAGCGCTCGTAGTCGATGACGCGCGTGCCGTCTGGTCTCACCCGCAAGATGTCGGCGAAGCGTGCATTCTGCACGATGTCGTCGATCGTGTAGCGCACGCGCGCGTGGATGGTCTGCGCGAGCGTCTCGTCGACGCCGGTGAGCGTGAGATAAATCTCGACGCCGCGGCTCCGGAGGCTCTCGAGCGCACCGTCGCCGAAGAACGGGCTCTTCTCGTCGATGCGATGCAGCGCGGTCCAGCTGTGCGAAAAGAGGTGGTTCGTGCTCATGACGAGCGGCAGCGAGTGAGGGCGGCCGACGACGTCGCCTTCGAGCGTCTTTTCGGTGACGAGCAGCAGCGCGTGGAGCGTCGCTTCAGCCATTCGGTTGCGACGGAAGTTCGCGACGCGAAACATCAGATGCGGGACTCCGTCGCGCGGGCCGATGACGGCCTTCTCGGAAAATAAGATGCGCGCGGTGGGTCGCGCGAAGCGCGCGAACGTGAGGCCGGTGACGAGCGCCGTGAAGAGGAGCCCGACGAGCGACTCGACGGAGACGACGACGTTGGCGAGGTGCGTCGCCGGAACCATGACGCCGTAGCCGATCGTGCCGAGCGTCTGGACGCTGAAGAAGAAGCGATCCGCAAACCCGTCGGCGTTGCGGATCGCTCCCGACTCCAGCGAGTAGACGCCGGCGAAAAGCGCGTTCACCAGCACGAACGCGACCGTGACCGTCGCGAAAAAATGCGGCCACGTACGCGTCAGGATCCAGTGGTACGCGTCCTCGAGAGGCGAAAGCGCGCGAGCCCTCGCCTCGACGCGCGGCACCTGCGCTCGATCGAAGCGTCTCTTCAAGTGACGATTTTCAATTCGAGCGCGATGTCGAGCTTGAGCACCTTCGAGATCGGGCAACCCGCTTTTGCGGCCGCCGCGGCCTCTTCGATCTTCGCCTTGTCGGCGCCGCGCGCTTTGACGGTCGTCGTGAGCGCGCTCTTGGTGAGCGTGAGGTTCTCGAAGGTGATGTCGCAGGTCGTCTCGATCGACTCGGGCGTGATCCCGCGCTCGCCGAGCTGCGCGCCGATGGCCATGCTGAAGCAGCTCGCGTGGGCGGCTGCGATGAGCTCCTCGGGGTTCGCGCCCGGCGTCCCCTCGAAGCGCGTCTTGAAACTGTAGGCCATTCCTTTGATCGCACCGCTGGCGACCCCGAACGACCCTTTGCCTTCTTTGAGGCTTCCTTCCCATACGGCATTGGCGCTGCGCTTCATGTTCGTCCTCCGTTTCTGTCGGCTTCCGTATCACTTCTTCTCTTCGCTCGACAACGCCGTGCCGGGTGGATTCTATTGTGAACGTGATTCATGAATCGGCGATGGAGGGGATTCGGCTGCTCGTCGCGATCGCCGACGGCGGCTCGTTCACGGCGGCCGGCGCGCGCCTCGCTCTGACGCCTTCCGCGGTAAGCAAGGCGGTGACGCGTGTCGAGGCGCGGCTCGGGGTTCGGCTGCTCCACCGGACGACGCGGCGGGTGGCGTTCACCGACGCCGGCGAGGCGTACGTCGCGCGCGGCCGGCAGCTCCTCGCCGACGTCGAAGGGCTCGAGCGCGAGACGTCCTCGCGCGACGCGGCGATGCGCGGGACGCTCCGGATCTCGGCGCCGACGGTCTACGGCTCGGTGAAGATCGCGCCGTTGCTCGTCGCGTTCGCGCGCAAGCACCCGGAGCTCGAGGTGCACCTCGAGTGCGACGACCGACTCGTGGACATCGTCGCGGAGCGCATCGACGTCGCGGTGCGCATGCTCTCGGAGCTGCCGGCAGAGTTCGTCGCTCGCGCGCTCGGCGAGGATCGACGCGGTCTCTACGCGAGCCCCGGCTACTTGCGTCGCGCGCGTGCACCGCGCACGCCGGACGATCTCGCGTCGCACGCCCTCATCGCGTACCGCGGCGCGCCGACCCCGCTGCGACGCGGGCGCGTCGTCTTCGCGACCGACAGCATCCTCGCGGCGCGCGAAGCGGCGCGCGGCGGGCTCGGCATCGCCGAGCTACCGCATTACCTCGCGCAGGGCGACGCGGAGGCCGGCGCGCTGCGCGAGGTCCTTCCCGGTGCGCTTTCTGCGAAGCGGAAAATCTACGCGCTCTATCTACCCTCGCGTTACTTGCCGCCCCAGGTGCGCGCGTTCGTCGACCTGCTCGTGCGCGACGCTTCGCACGTCTAGCGACGAGAGCGGCGGGCAACGCACAGCCCGAGCGCGGCGAGTAGCAAGAGAATCGACGCTCGCGTGGCTCGCTGCGTCGCGACGACGGAGCACCCGGACGACGACGTCGACGTGCCCGCGTCGTTCGACGACGCATCGCCTTGGGACGACGGCTGGTCCGCCGCGTCGCTCGATGCGTCGACCGCGCGACCGCGACTTCGTTGGGGTTCACGAAGGGACGAGCGCGCGCGCCGGTGCGATCGCCGGCTCGCTCTTCGGAGACGCGAGACGCCGGTCGGCGGGGCGGAGCCAATACGACGTGAGCGCGACGCCGAGAAACACGATCGGGATGATCGGTTTGGGAAGCGCGTCGCCGTGGAACAAGTGCGACGCGAGCCCGCCGGTGAGATCGAAGACGATGCCCGCATACGCCCACTCCTTGAGCCGCGGCAGGCCGGGCGAGAGCAGCACGACGACCGCGCCGGCCTTCCACACGCCGAGGATGGTCGCGACGTACGCCGGATAACCGAGGCTCGCGAGCGTGATGTGCGCCGGCCCGACGCCGAAGAGGTCCATCACCGAGCTCAGCGTGTAGAGCGCGCTGAAGAGTCCCACCGTGATCCAGTAGCCGAGGTTCGTCTTTTTCATGACTGCTCCTTGTTTTCAGTTGGACTCGGCACCCGGCGAGTTTGTGACCGCCGCTGGACTCGAGCTGCCGCGGGGCGCATTCTCGGCGCATGAAACGTGCGGCGGCGCTTTTGCTCATCCTCCTCGCATGTGGAAACGACGGCGGCTCTCAGCCCGACGCCTCGCTCGACGGATCGACCGACGCTCCCGTCGACGCGACCGCGAGCGACGCGGGCGCCGACGCGTGGGCGCCGCTCCCTCCGACGCCGGCCACGCCCGAGCTCTGGTATTGGCACCACTCTTATCTCTCGACGACCAACGCGAGCGAGCCCGCGAAGAGCGAGGCGCTGATCGATCAAGCGGTGGCCGCGGGCTACACCGGTCTCGCGCTCTGGGATTCGGCGCAATCGTATTTGAATTTGCCCAATTGGGATCCGACCCCGCTGAAGACCGTGATTGCGTACGCGAAGTCGAAGGGGCTCGCCGTGCTCGCCGCGACCGCGCCGTACGGATACTCGAACGACGCGCTCAAGACCGATCCGAACTTGGCCGAAGGTCAGCGCGTGATCGGCACGCAGTACAAAGTCGTCGGTAGCTCGCTCGCGATCCAGAATTCGCTCGCGCCGCTCGAGGACGGCTCGTTCACCGGCGGCGGCAGCGCGTGGTTCAAAATCGGCGATGCGTGTTTCGGCACGGACACGTCCGGCCGCACCGACTCGGCGGCCGCGAAGCTCTCGGCGACGACCGCCAACTGTCGCCTCACGCAAGCGATGACGCTCACGCCGTGGCGTCTTTATCATCTCCGCTTCTACGTGAAATCGGCCGGATTCGGCGGCGGCGCGATGCAAGTCGAGATGCTCGATCTCCAGCACCCGAACGCCGCGAGCCGTCTCGACGTCAACGTGAGCGTCGCGCCGACGCAGGGCTATACGCAATACGACTTCACCTTCAACAGCCGCGAGAGCACGAGCGCATCGATCTACATGGGCGTCTGGGGCGGCTTCTCCGGCACGCTTTGGGTCGACGACATTTCGGCGGAGGAGACGGGATTGATCAACGTGCTTCGCCGAGGCGGCACGCCGCTCAAAATTTACGACGGCGCGACGACGTACGCCGAAGGCGCGGACTACGATCCGATCAGCGATCCGGCGCTCGCGGCGTCGCCGGGCAATTACGACTATTGGCACGCGCCCCCCGCCGTCACGCTCCCGGCCGGCACGAAGCTCCAACAAGGCGCGACCGTCAGCGTCGACTCGTATTCGGTCTTTCCCTCGTTCACCGGGCAAGTCGGCATGTGCCTCACCGATCCCGGCGTCGACGCGTGGGTCACGAAGAACGCGCAGCTCCTCGCATCGGCGTTTCCGCCGGGCTCGGGCGTCTTCATGCAATACGACGAGATGCGGCACGGAAACTCGTGCGAGCTCTGTCGCTCGAAGAACCTCGACGCCGGACCGCTCTTCGCGTGGAACGTCGCGCACGCGTGGGGCCTCGTCTCGGCCACGATGCCCGGCTCGCGCGGCTACGTGTGGAACGACATGTTCGACCCGAACATGAACGCGCACGACGCTTATTACGACGTCGAGGGCGACATCACGGGATCGTGGGCGGGTCTCCAGCCCGGGTTCGTCATCATGAACTGGAACGTCGGGAGCGCCGCGGGTCTCACGAAATCGCTCCAATGGTTTTCGGGCACGCAAAGCGGTCAACCGCACGCGTTTCAACAAATCATCGCCGGCTATTACGACAGCGGCGACGGCGCGGCATCGGCGACGCTGGAGATGAACGCCGCGATGGGCATCAAAGGCGTCACCGGCGTGATGTACACGTCGTGGGTCGACGACTATTCGCAGCTGGCCGCATACGCGAACGCCGTGAAGGCCGCGTGGCCCGCATACAAAACGAGCGCGCCGTAACCCCAGCCTCACCTCTTCAGGCGTGCTTTGAGCTCCGCGAGATCATCGTCGATCGACGCGTCGGCGTCCTCGACCGGGGCGGGCTCCGGCTCGATCCTGACCTTCAGCGCGGGCGCCTCGCGCGGCGCAGTCACTTCGATTTTCTTTCGCGACGCGCGGCGCGCGCGCCAGCGACGGCGAACGTACAGCCCGGCGACGCCGACGAACCCGAGCAAGAGCGACCAATACCAATAATGGAGCATCAGTCCGAGCAGGCCCACCACGACGAGCGCGCCGATCGCGATTTGCGCGATTCGTTTGTTCCGTTTGCGCTTCGAGAGGGCGTCTTGCTCGGCCGGATCCGCGAGCGCGCGCTCGGCGGCGTGCTTCGCGAGCGCGAAGGCGGCCTTCGCGCGAAGCTCGTCGGTGGGCTTCTCGGCGTCGCTCATGATTTGCGCTTCCGAACTCTAGCGTGGATGCGCACGACGAGATACACGACGACGAGCGCGTTCAGAACGAGCGCGACGACGCGCGTCGCGGTCGGCCGTTCGGCGAGCTCGTACACCTCGAAGGGCATGAACGACGTCGTCACGAGGACCGTCAGCCACTCCGACCACGACGTTCGCAAAAGGAGCGCCGTGCCCTCCGTCGCGAACACCGCGGCGTAGACGACGCACGCGATCGCGAAGAGCTCGAGCTTGTGCGCGCTGAGCCCGTGGACGCGCTCGATCGACGCGCGCGCGAGGTGGCTGCCCGGGTCGATGCCGATGCGCTCGAAGAAGCGAATGGTCTGGCCCGTCGCGTCACCACGCCGCGCCCGCGACAGGATGACCGCGGCGCCGAGGAGCGCGAGCGTCTTCACGATCTTGAAGACGCCGATCACCCGGACGCCCGTAGCAGATTGCTCCATGTGGCCGAGACCCATCCACGCGTCGTGCCACGCAACGAGTCAGCGATCTCGGCGCATGCGTCAGCGCAGCAAACCGTCGTCGACGATTCGCGGAGCGCACGTCGGCGCGCCGGGCGCGTGGTTCGTGCAGTCGATCACGGCGGTCGCGTCGCATCCTCGGACGAGCACCAGCGCACCGACCTGCGATTCGTGATCGAGCTCGGCGCGCAACCGTGCGCGCCAGAGCTTCACACGTTCGGCGTCGGCCGCGATGTCGTCGGGCGGCGCGATCGAGTCGGTCGCGACGACCGCTCGAACGCGATCGACCGGACAAGATTTTTGCGTCGCGAAAGCCTCGCGCGCGCGCGCCGCGTAGTCGGTCGCGCAGCCGGGCGTTTCGCACCAAATCGTTTGCGCGCAAGTCGTCGGGAGCAACGTCTCGCCCGAGTAACCGGCCGATTCGCACCGGTAGAGCGTGTGCACGCCGCAGCCGCGCATCTCCCACGCTTCCTCGCCCGATCGCTGGAGGCTCGGCGCCGTCGAGCCCGCAGGCAACAAGTCCGGTCGCGCGACGACGACCGAAGGATCGCAGCCGTGATCTTGGACGAATTGATGTCGCGCGATGCCGCCGGTGCCGACGCATCCCGCGAGAAAAATCGCGCAACCAATCTTCGCTGAGCTCATTCCCGCGCAACGGAGAAGAACACGCTCACTGACCCGAAGCCAGCTCCCAGCCGCCCGCGGTCACGCGAAAGACGTGGCTCGTGAGA
Organism: Polyangiaceae bacterium; assembly: GCA_036488725.1. Classification (GTDB taxonomy): domain Bacteria; phylum Myxococcota_A; class Polyangia; order Polyangiales; family Polyangiaceae; genus DASXHD01. The sequence continues at coordinate 25,150 of DASXHD010000139.1, forward strand.
AACGTCTCTTCCACTTCGGTCGACTGCGCGACGACCTGTTCGAGGATCGGAACCAAACGCGGGTCATTCGGCGTGATGAAGAATCGCGAAGGCGCCGGCATCGCCAAAAGGAACGAACCTCTGAACGTCGCGAGCAACCGCGCGATGATCTTCTGGTCGGCGAAGAGCGAGGTCGCGACCATGCTGCCTTCGTGGTTCGTCAGCACCGGCGCGTCTTTGAACATGGGCCCTACGCCGAGCGACTCGAGCGTGAGACCCAAGTTCGCGACGGCGTGCGTACGAAGTGTCGCGAGCGACAGCTCGTGCTCGACGAGGTCCTCGGGCTTGACGTTCTGGATGCGACCGCCGCCGCGGCATCCGTAAAAAAGATGGAGGCCGGGCGCGAGCGGCTCGGTCACGACCATGTCGGCCGGAAGGCGTCGAAGTTTTTCCTCCGGCCAAACCAAGACGACGACGTCGTCCAACGAGAACGTGCGCTCCGCGGCGCGTTCGTCGGCGGCTTCGCGCAGTTTTTCTGCGGTTTGCGCGACCGCGCCGAGCACGTCCTCTCGCCACGTGGGGCTCGCGCGGCGAATGACATCGTGGAGGTTCCAACGAATCTCACGCGTGCCCTTTTTGACGGTGAGGCTCGCGTCGCCAAGTCGCTCGACTTCGAAATCGGGCAACGTGTGGCGAATGGCAGCTTCGGCAAAGCTCAGAACTTCGGTGGGCTGGAGCGGATCCGGCATGGTCCGACGTCGTACGTCGAACGCACCCAAATCTACCCCTCAATTCACCGGCGGCGGGCCCGCGTCGGTCGGCGCGCTCGGAACGCACGTCGACTGGCCGGCGCCGGTGATGGAGATGGGCGCCGTCCCGATGTTCTTCGTCGTGTTCGCGACCGGATCGTACTCGTAGACGACGTCTTCCTCGAATGCGTAGAAGCGCCCTCCGAAATATGCGAGCGCCTGGTTGCCGCCGCCGCTCGCGTTCGGGATCGTGTACGTCTTCTTCACCGCGGCGGTCGCCGGGTTGATGTCGTAGAGGTGGAGGGTCGGCGCGTCGTTCAGGAAGTAGAGCGTGCCGTCGCCGTTCGTCGTCATGTCGCCGAGAATGCCCGCGACGTTCGGCGTGCCGATCTTGGTGAACGTGCTCTTCGCGGTGTCGAACTTGGCGAGCTCGCCGCTGCTTTGTCCGAGCATGAAGAGGCTCGTGTCGTCGCACGTGAGGCCGGTGAACGAGAGCGCGAAATCATCGAAGCCGTTTTGCGGCGTCCACGTTCCGAGCGCGGAGCACTGCGCGTTGAGCGTGCTCGTCTTGTAGACGCTGCCGCCGTCGCCGACGACCCACGCCGTGCCGTTGCGGTCGACGGTCATGTGCGTCGGGAACGTCGTGCACGAGAGCGTGCCGACGAGCTTGAACGTGAACGTCGGCGGCCAAAAGCTATAGAGCTTCGCGCTCGGACCCGTGACGTAAATGTATTGAGCGTTCGCCGGGCAGCAGTCGTCGCTCGCGTCGACCGGCGGCGGTCCCGAATCGCTCGGCGGGCTCGAATCGCCGAACACCGGCGGCTCCGTCGTCACGTCGTCCGGACCGCCGGAGTCGTTGCCGCCGATGCCTCCGTCGAAGCCAGTGCCCGTGCTTCCGCCGCACGCCCAAATCAGCGCCACGCTGCTCACCCCGACTCCGAGCGCTCTGATTCGCATCATGACCTCATGCTACCGCCGCTGCACATCGCGAGCGAATCCTTTTGCCGCGATCGAACGTCTTCATACCGGAGAGACACCATGGCCGCTCGCATGCTCGTCATTTACAAAACGCCGCAAGATCCCGCCGCGTTCGAAAAGCATTATTTCGAGGTGCATATCCCACTCGCGAAGAGGCTTCCCGGCTTACGCAAATACGAGGTGAGCCGCGGCCCGATTACGTCGCTCGCGGGCGCCGAGGCCTACATGGTGGGGACGCTGCACTTCGACGATCTCGGCGCCATGCGCGCGGCTTTCGCGAGCGAAGAGGGCAAAGCGTGCGCGGCCGACCGGCGGAAATTCGCGCCCGACCCGACGTCGTTTCAGATGCTTCTATTCGAGGATCGCGCGGTGTGAAAAACGATCACGGGTGCTGCGCTGATTCGAGCGTTCCCGCTCCGTCGTCGAAGTAGAGCGTCGAGCAGTCGGTGTTGACCTGGGCGTCGGGCCGCGCGCCGAGGTTCGTGAACTGATTCATCGTGGTCGCGTCCCACGCGAAGAAGCCGATCATCTCGACGTCGGTGGTCTCGTCCCAATAGAAGAGCGCGCGGCCGTCGACCGAGATGCCCGTCGGGCGACGCGCCTTGCCGCCGACCATTTGCGTCTCGGGTTGCACGGCGAACGGATTGCTCGTCGGCCAGACGTCGGTCGGCATCACGCGACGGGCCATGCGGAGCCCGTCGTTGCCGCCGCCGACCCATCGCAAGAGGAGCATCGTGCTCGACGGGCTGAGCACGACGTCGGACACGTTCGTTCCGCTGGGGACTTCCGCGTTCACCGCATCGAGCACTGGATCGGACGTCGCGGCGAACGCGTCTCCGATTTGCGCGCGCTCGAACGCGACGAGCGAGCGATGATCCGTGCCCACGGCGTAGATCGCGAGGCCATTGCTGGTCAGCGCCACGCGTTCGCCGAGCGCGAAGCCGCCGGTGATGCTTTGTGGCGCGCCCCACGGCGACGTCGTGTCGTCGCGGTCGGCCCAGTGAATGACGTCGTCGGACGTCGTAACCCACGCGATGGTCGTCTCCGCGCCGTCGATCGACGCGAGCGCCGCTGCGCCGGTGGTCAGCGCGAGCGGGGAGCCCGCGGCCCACGTCTTCGCGGGATTGCACGCAGCGGTCGCGTCGGGAATCGGACCGCCGCCGTCGTCCTCGGCCGCGTCCGCCTCGTTCGCTCCGTCCGAAGCGTCGGCTCCGTCCGGACCGCTGTCGTCGTAGACGAGATCCGACGCGTCGGTGCCAGCGCCGGCATCGCCCTGACCGAGGGGCGGCGGCGCTGGAGCGCTACACCCGAGCACGACGAGACCGAGCAACGCGACGCGCTTCATTGTCCGTCCTCGCAGTCGTAGTTTTGGCGCCACTGGCTCAAGATGGGCGTCGCCTCCGGTTGCGTCGTCTTCGGAACGAACGTCACGGTCACGCGGAGGTAATTCTCCGAAAACTGCCCGGTGTTTCTCAACGCTTGGTCGACGGTGATCGGACCGCTCGCCCACGTCGTCGTGACGGCAGGCGGCGGCGCCATCGTGCCGATCGCGACGTTCGTCCCGTAGCTGTCGCTCGAGAGATTCTTCGTCGCGGCCTGGAAGACGAGCGACGTGCCCACCGGCGTCGCGCCCTGCCACTCGAAGAATCTCCACACCGGGATCTTGCCGGTCGGACAATTCGCGGTGTACTCGCGGACGAACTGCGTCTGCGCGTAATTGATGATCGGCGGCGGCACCGCGCACGTCCCGTTCGAGCAGCGCGAGCCCGACGAGAAGTTGCAGCAGTTCGCGTCGGTCGTGCACGAGCCACCGTCGGGGCTGCACGAACCGCCGGCGGTCGACACGCAGTGCTTCACCGGCGGATTCGTGATCGGCGTGTCGAGCTTGCAGATGGCGGTCTGCGGGTTGGCGGCGCCGCCGCAACAATCGAGATCCGTGTCGCAGACGTTGCTCTGCGTGAGCGGCGGTCCCGGCTGCTCGCACGCGTTGAGCGCGAAGTACGCGCGCGAGTTTCCGGCGAGGAGCTCTTGCCCGTTCAAGTAAAACGCGGGGAAGCTCGGGTCGCTGCCGGCGGTCGGGTTGTTCGCGATCGCCGCGATCCAAATCTTTTTCGGCGTCGGCTGCTGGCTGATGTCGCGGTAGCGCGGGTCGCTGTAATAAGGATCGACGGTCGCGACGTTGCCGTACATGCGACGCGACGTGAACGCGATCCACGTGTAGCCGGCGGTCTGAATCGGAAGGACCGTGGGCTCGTAGTTGTAGACGGCGTCGTTGAAGTTGGTCGTGTTGATCGCGTGGCCGTTGGGGTCGTTGCCGGTGTAGAGCGGGTCGGACGAGAGGCCGTGGAGGTTCGCGCCCGCGGGCAAGTAGCCCGCGCCGTTGGCGTTCGCGAGCGCTGTCGCGACCGGCGTGCCGCTCGTGTTGACCCACCAGAGCTCGCCCGTCGCGCCCGTTTGGTTGCAGCTCGCGCCCTTCGAGTCGCAATTGGATCGCGTGAAGCCCCAGCCGCCGTCGCTGTTCGTGAGGATCTCGCGCTCGAAGACGACGCCGTTTTGGCCCGTCGGCAGAAACGACGGCCACACCGCGTTGCCGCTCGCGGGCTTGTAGAGGTTCGTGAATTTCGAGAAGACCTTCGTCGTCGCGTTGAAGGTCATCATCGAGAGCGTGTGCGTGTCGCCGGTCGTGACGCCCGACGACGGGTTCGCGAGCGGCGCCGCGGTGCCGCCGAAAAAGTTGAACGCGAGCTCGGTGCCGTCGGGCGAGAACACCGGCGTGCCGGCGCGCAACGTCGAGAAGACGGTGCCGGTCGTGATCGCCGCGCCGCCGATCGTGTAGAGCCCGCTCTTGGTGTTGTTGAAGCTGAAGGCGTCGTCGGTGAACATGAACGACCCGTCCGGCGCGAGCGCGGGGAAGGCGAACTTGTTCGTGCCGACGGCGACCTCGGTGAGCGGGCTCTGCGTGAGGTCGTAACGAACGGCGGAGACGTCGTCGCTCTGCTCGGTCGCGAGCATGTTTCCGTTCGCCGAGACCGAGTGGCAAACGCGACAACCGGGTCCGTCGCTCGCCGACGTGAAGCCGGCGACGACCGATGGTGCCGTCGCGCCCGGTGTCACGACGAGCGTCGCCGCGCCGAACCGCGCGCCGTTGTACGTCGCGCTGTAGTTCTGCACCAAATTGGTGCCATATGAGTTGTAATAAATCTTTCCTTTGAGCTGCCCGTTGGCAAAACGGATGTTGCGTGTCTGCTCCGTTCGTAGCTTGTTGCCGACGATGCGTTGAATTGCGATTTGCGCGGTGTCGCCCAGCGTGCTGCGGTTCTTGGCGACCGTTTGCTCGTAGGCGAACCACACCGACTGCGGAATGATCGCGCGCGGCTGCGCCGCGATGAGCGTCGCGGGATTCGTCGTGTTTTCGGCCGTGATCTGCGACCAACTGAAGATCGTCGTGCCCGTCGGCGGATATCGAAGCGTGAACTTGACCGCGTTCGCCGTCGTTCCGCCGTTGGACCATTGCGGAAGAAGCGCGAGCTGCCCGAGCGGCAACATCGTATTCGCGTACGGGTAGAGGATCGTGATGTTGTCGGCCGTCGCCGACCCCGTGAAGAGCGCAGGGTTCGTGTAGCCCGCGGGCGCATTCGACGTATCGACGACGTTGACCACGACGTCGACCGGAACCGCCGGCGACGAGAGCGTGCCCGCATAAGCGTTGATCGTGATGCGCCCCGCGACCGGCGTGACGACTTGCAAGAGACCCGTCGAGTCGATTTGCGAGATATCGAATTTGTCGTCGGTCCATAGCGCAGGAACGACTCCGTTGTAACAACCCACGGGCAAGAGCGACGGCGCGAACTGAACCGTGTTGATCGCCGACATGTTCGTGATCGTCAGCGTCGCCGACGGCGGCGTCACCGCGAGCGAGGAGCAAGTCGTCGACAGATATTGCAGCGAGCCGGTGATCTGAACGCCCGCGTCGGTCACCGTCAGACCCGCGCCCGCGTCGAGGTTCGTCGATGTGTCGACGTAGTTTTGACAAAGTGGATCGCACGGATCGTCGTTGCACGCAGCGCTCTGACCGAGGCCGTCGGTGTGCAGGCTGCCGCCGTGAATCGTTTGACCGACGATTTGATCGCCGACGCACGCGCCCCATGATCCGCCGGAGCACGTCGTCATCCCTTCGGAGCACGTCACGTAATCGCCGGTGCGCCGCACGACTTCGCCGCACGCCGCTTGCGCGCCTTCTTGTTTGCACGCGCAGCCCGCGTGAGGCGAGCCGTTGCACGACGAGGTCCCGACCTGCGAGCCGCCGCCGTCGTAGTCACCGAGCTGCCCTACCGATGACGATCCACACGCGAGGAGCAGAGTCGAAAGCAGCAAAACGATCACAGTGCGCATCAGAGCCCATGCTATCGAATCGGAGGCGCGTAGCGGTCATAAGAATTGCCAATCTGATAAATCGCGTTACCACGTTAGGAGGGTGTGCTCGATGTGGCCGCGTGTGCGTCCGCGACGATCGCGGCGGCTGGCGCGAGCGGACGACGATGCCGAAGGAGGCCTGATCTTGACGTTTCCCGGAGAGGTCGCCGTGCTCGCCAACGACGCGGGCGGGCTCGAGCTGCGCACGCCCGACGCGCTCGTCCGCAGGATCCCGAGCCGCGAGCGCGACGCGCTCACGAAACCGATGGAGCACGCCCTCCGCACCGCGACCGGGCTCGATCTCTTTTACGGCCCGAACCCGCTCGAGCCGATCACCGACGCGAGGAGCTACGCGTTTCACGTCCCGGTGGATCCGAAGGTCCCCGCTGTCGACGTGAGCGGCGTCGTCGCGCCCGCGGGCAACCACGCCGCCGCCGCCGTCGGGCCCGCTCGCGAATCTCGCGGGCGCGAGTGCTCGCAGGCCGGATGTCTCGTGGGGGCTTGGGCGCGCTTGGGGTGGTCCTCGTGACGCGCGGGCTGCTGCTCGCCTTTGCGCTCGTCGCGTGTCGTTCGGCGTCGAGCGTCTCCACGACGCCGACGGTCGTGTCGAGCTTGCCTCCGGTCGACGCGACCGTGCCGCAGCGATCGTCGCCCGTCGGGCTCTCCGTTTTCGACGCGCCGAGCGTGGCGGCGGTGGCCAAGAACGATCGCGGCGTGTCGCTGCTCTCGAAAGGAAGCTTCGACGACGCCGCGCGTGAGCTCGAGGCGGCCGTCGCTCTCGCGCCCGATTGGCCGCAGAGCGTTGACGCTCAGCGCAGCGCAGCGGCGAGCTCGAACGCGTCGCTGAATCAGCGCGCGATGACGCGGGCGAGGGCGAGAGCTTGGCGGACTCGCGCGACGTCGAGGCCGGAGCGCGCGGCGATCTCGGGCGCGGTCGGCGTGCGTCCGAGCTCGGTGCGCAGCGCGCGCGCCGTTTGGAGGACCACGCCGAGGCGTTCTTCGCCGCCGCCGCCCGCGGGCGCGCGAACGACGATCCCGCGCGACTCGAGCTCGGTGATGAGCGCGTCGACCTCGTCGGGCGCGGCGTTCGCGCGGCTGCACACGTCGCCGAGCGCGTCGATGTCGACGCCTCCGTCGGCGCTCGCCGCCACGAGCTCCGCGAGCGCGCGCTGCATCTCCGGTCTCATGCGAAATAATCCTCCGGTGAAGTCGCGTCCGCGCCGCGCGCGACGCCGGCGAAGGCGAGCACCGCGCTCACGACGATGGCGAGGACGAGATTCGACACGAGCGCCCAGAGCGCAGCGTACCCCGGCACGACGAGCGCGCCGAGCTTCAGCGCGTAAATCGTCGAGGTGAACCCGCGCGTCCAGCACATCCACGTGCCGACGATCATGCCGCACGCCCAGCCCGCCAGGAGGCCGAAGCGATGAAGACGCGCCGTGTAGAGACCGAGCACGAGCGCCGGGAGCGTTTGGAGAATCCACACGCCGCCGAGGAGCTGGAGCTGAATCGCGTATTTTTGCGGCAGAAAAACGACGAACGCGAGCGCGCCGAACTTCACGAGGAGCGAGACGATCTTCGCGACGCGCGACTCTTCGCGATCGGTGCAGTCGCGCCGCAGATATTCTTTGTAGACGTTGCGCGTGAAGAGGTTCGCGGCGGCGATCGACATGATCGCCGCCGGCACGAGCGCGCCGATGGCGACCGCCGCGAACGCGAACCCGGCGAACCACGCGGGGAACGCGTGAAGGAAGAGCGCGGGCACCGCGAAGTTCGGGCCGTAGCGCTGAAAGAGCGGCGCGTACTCGGGCATCTTCCCGACGCCGGCGGCGATCGCCATGTAACCGAGCAGCGCGATGAGACCGAGGAGCAGCGAATACGCGGGCAGGATGGCTGCGTTACGACGAATCACGTCGCGCCCGTTCGACGACAAAACGCCGGTGACCGAGTGCGGATAAAGAAAGAGCGCGAGCGCCGACCCGAGCGCGAGCGTCGCGTACGCGGCGCTCTGCCCGAGGCTGCCGCCGTGCGGCGGCGCGAAGATGAGCTTGTCGGCCGGCACGGCGTGAAAGACGTTGCCGTATCCGCCGAGGCGCGCCGGGACCACGATGACCGCCGCGATGACCGCGATGTAGATGATCGCGTCTTTCACGACGGCGATCATCGCCGGCGCGCGGAGCCCGCTCGAATACGTGTAAGCTGCAAGTATCGCGAAGGCGACGACGAGCGGCAAATCGGCCGCGAGCCCGCCCGATCCGCCGAGGCCCATCGCGCCGAGCACGACTTGAATGCCGACGAGCTGGAGCGCGATGTACGGCATCGTCGCGAGGATTCCGGTCGCGGCGACCACGAGCGCGAGCGAGCCGCTGCCGTAACGCCCGCGCACGAAATCGGCGGCGGTGATGTACCCGTGCTTGCGCGACACCGACCAGAGCCGCGGCATCACGACGAAGACGAACGGATACGTGATGACCGTGTACGGAAGCGCGAAGAAGCCGATCGCGCCCGCGCCGAACACGAGCGCCGGCACCGCGACGAACGTGTACGCGGTGTAGAGATCGCCGCCGAGCAAGAACCACGTGACGACCGTGCCGAAGCGGCGTCCGCCGAGGCCCCACTCGTGGAGCTGATCGAGATCGCCTCGCCGCCATCGCGCGGCGAAGAATCCGATCACCGTGACGAGCAAAAAAAGGACGACGAAGACGACGAGCGCGGGAACGTTGACGCCCTTCATCGTCGCGTCGCCCAGTAGACGGCGCCCGTGATCACCGCGCCGAGGAGGATCCAGACGAACTGGTACCAATAAAAAAACGGAAAGCCGAAGAGCTCTGGATCGCTTCGGAGATAAATCGGCACCGCGAGCATGCCGACGAACGGCACGAGCAAGAGCGCGTACCAACCCCACCGCTCACGGACCGGCTCCACGCGGCGGCAGATTATGCGATTCTGCGCGCGATGTCAGAAGAGCCGAGCTCGGCGCTCGCGCGGGTCGCGTCGCGCTTCACGGCGTGGACCGAGCGTTGGATTCCGGATGCGTTCGTGTTCGCGCTGCTCGCGACGTTCGTCGTGCTCGTCGCGGGCGTCGCGTCGCGCGCCGGGCACGCGGGGCTCGCCGCAGCGACCGGCGAGGTCGTCGGCGCGTGGGGGCAAGGATTTTTCAGCGCCGCGATCTTGAAGTTCACGATCGAGATGGCGCTCGTCATCATCACCGGTTACGTCGTCGCGACGAGCCCGCCCGTCGGCCGTCTCATCGTGCGGCTCGCGTCGCTGCCGCGCGAGCCGCGCCGCGCGGTCGCGATGATCGCGATCTTCGCGATGGGCTCGTCGTGGCTCAATTGGGGTTTTTCGCTCGTCTTCAGCGCGATGCTCGCGAAAGAAGTCGCGCGTCGCGTGAAGGGCGTCGACTACCGCGCCGCTGCGGCCGCGTCATTTCTCGGGCTCGGGAGCGTTTGGGCGCAAGGCTTGTCGGGCTCGGCCGCGCTCCAGATGGCGACGCCGAGCGCGCTCCCGAAAGACATTCGCGCGATCGTCGCCGCGGGCGATCTCGTCCCCGGCGGAATGATCCCGCTCACGAAGACGATCTTCCTCTGGCAGAGCCTTCTCTCGGTCGTCGTGGAGATCGCGCTCGTGACGGCCGTGATGTACCTCGCGACGCCGGTCGGAAAACGCGCGCGCACCGCGGAGCAAATGGGCATCGACCTCGGCGAGTCCCCGCTCGATCGTCCGGCGCCCGCGTCCAAGGGCACGCCCGGCGAAGCGCTCGAGCACTCGACCGTGCCTTCGATGCTCTTCGTCGTCCTCGCGACCGCGTACCTCGTTCGATATTTTCGTGCGGCGAGCGATCCGCTCTACGCGCTCGATCTCGATCGCATCAACCTCGCGTTCCTCACGATCGGCGTCGCGCTCCACGGAACGCCCGCGCGTTTGATGCGCGCCGTGAAAGAGGCGACGCCCGGCGTCTGGGGCGTCATCTTGCAGTTTCCATTTTACGGCGCGATCGCCGCGATCATCACGACGACGCATTTGAACGAGCACATCGCGCACGCGCTCGCGAAAATCGCAGGGGGACCTGCCGCGTTTCCCGGCGTCATCGCGGTCTACAGCTTGGTGCTCGGCGTGTTCGTGCCGAGCGGCGGCTCGAAGTGGGTCATCGAAGCGCCGTACGTGATGCAAGCCGCGCACGATCTCAAAGTGCACCTCGGCTGGATGGTCTCGGTCTACGACCTCGGCGAAGCGCTCGCGAATCTCGTGCAGCCGTTCTGGATGCTCCCGATTCTCGGCCTCTTCGGTCTGCGCGCGCGGGATGTGATGGGATACACGTTCCTCGTCTTCGTCGTGCTCGTCCCGGTCGTGCTCGTGATGGTGACCGTCTTCGGCCTCACGCTGCACTACCCGCTCGCGGGGTGATTCAGTGAACGACGCCGCAGGAGCCGGTCGTGGTCGCCGAGGTGTTGTTGTCGGTGCGGCACTCGTGCCATGAGGGGTGCGCGACGTTCGTGTCGTCGACGACGGCGTAGAGCGGCTGCGAGCCGTCGGTCACGCCGGCCGGAGGATTGGCGAGGGTGAGGACGACGTTCTCCGATTGCGCGGAGTAGAGCACCTGCGTCGTCTTCGCTTTGCCGAGAAGCGTTCCCGTCGGCGGCGCGCCTTCGTAGAACCCGACGTCGATGCCGGCGGGCAGCGCGGCTTCGCCGATGTTGGTCACGGTCGCGACGAGCTCGTACGGGCTCGTGCAAACCGGACGCAGCGAGACGACCGCGTCGGGCGCGGCGAACTCGCTGCCGGGTTGTTTGTTTTGGCGGAAGTTGTTGAGGCCGGGCTGCGTCCAGTTCGCGAGCTCGCTCTTCGGGATCGTGCCGTCCTCGTTCACGTTGGTGATGTGATACGCGTGCTCGTTCCAGACGCGGCGCGTTCGCACCCATGCTTCGTCGGGGTCGCCGAAGATGCGCACGCCGGCCTGCGCGACGTTCTGCCCGTCGTTACACTGGATGGAGCCCTTCGCGTACGCGTTGGAGACGACGACGATGTCGGCGTGGCCGTCGTTGTCGACGTCGGCGATGATCGGATATTCGATCAGCGTCGCCGTCGTGTTGCACGTCGAGAACAAAACGTTGCCTGTCGGGCCGTCGTAGATGCGAAGGTGAGTCTCGTCGGAGTAGACGACCTCGGCCTTGCCGTCGCCGTTGAAGTCGAAGACCGAGCTGCCCGTCGACGCCGACGAGCAGTCGTTGGTGGCCGCGGCCCACAAGATCGTGTTGGGTCCGGTGACCGCGGGGTTCACGAGCGATTTGCCGTCGAAGACGACGTAGCCGATTCCGCCCGCGGTGCCGACGTCGGGCACGCCGTCGCCGTTGAAGTCGGCGACCGTCGGCGGGCCGCCGCCGTGCGTGTTGCCCCATGAGCCGACCGCGCACGTGTTGGTCGCGAATTTGGAGTTGATGTCGACCGGCGCGCGCACGACGTCGAATTTGTTCGCGGCCTGCGCGTCGTAACGCCAGACGAAGAGCGTGTGCGCGAGGTTGTCGATGACGACGACCTCGGGCAAGCCTTTGCCCTCGAAGTCGGCGACCGCGGGCCACGGGCTTTTCCAGTCGGCCGTGTTCGCGAACGAATTCCCGGAGCCGAGCCCGGTGTCGACGAAGAGCGTTCCGTCGGCGTGATATCCGCGCGCGGCGGTGACGACGTCGAGCTGCCCGTCGTCGTCGAGATCGCTGATGACGAACGAGCTGTCGAGCGGCGTCGAGAACGCGTGCTTCAACGTGCCGGTCGCGCCGTCGAGGATGCCGCCTTCGACGATGACCTCGGCGAAGCCGTCGCCGTCGAGATCGGCGATGCTCGGCATCACGCACGCTTCGGGCGCGCTCGACGTCCAGAATGGCGTGCCGTCGCCGTGGAGCGCGTGGACGTAGCCGTCGGTGCCGCAGATGACGATTTCGTTTCCGGGTTTGCCGTCGATGTCGCCGCCGGCGATCTGCTTGCCCGGATCGACCACGCCCGGATAGCTCCACTTGTCGACCACGACGCCGCCGACGATCGAGATCGCGTGAACCGTGCCCGGCCCGTGATATTGGCCGCTCGCGAACGTCGAGAAGACGATCTCCGGGATGTCCTTTTCGGTGACTTTGCCGTCGCAGTCGTCGTCGTCGAGCTCGATCACGATCGGCGCCATCATGACGTCGGTCGCGAACGGCGAGACGAGCTGGCCGCCCCACGCGTACTTGAGCGTCGGGTTGAACGTGCCGGCGCCGTGATAGTCGCATTGCTCGAGGCACGTGAGCGCGCCCGAGTCGGGCGTGCCGGCGTCGGGTGCGCAGAGCGGAGGCGTCGGAAGGCAGCGTCCATTTTTCTGCGTGGCGCCGCCGGTGCAACCGGCTTCGAGCGTCCCGGCGTCGTCGTCGCCGAGCGAGTAGTCGCAGTACTGGCCCTGCGGGCAATCGGTCGAGTCGAAGCAAGTGCCGCCGGGCGAAACGCATTTCTGAAACGAGCAGACCTCGCCGCTGCCGCAGCACGCGGTCCCGCACGCCGAAGACGCCGCGCAGCAGACGTCGTTGCCGGTGCACACGCCGCCGTCGCCGCAGGCTTGGCCGACCGCGCAGCCGCCGCCGCCGTCGCCGAATCCGAAACCGTCCACGCTCGCGTCGCCGCCGTTGCCGCCGCCGTCGTTCGCGTCGGCGAAGCTCGCGTCTCCGCCGCCGTCGAACACGTCCGAGCCGCTGTCTCCGCACGCGGCCAGCGCGCCCGCGACGACGATGGCCATGCTCGAGAGCGCAAAAAGCGAACGAACGGCAAAGGAGCTCATTGCCCCATGAATCAACGAAGCGCACCGACTGTCAACGTCCGCGCGCGAACAAAAATCTGCCGCGAGGAGGCAGTGTGCGCAAACGCGTCAGCGTTTCGTGCGACGCCTTGCGCCCATCAGGGCGAGGGCTGCGATCGCGAGCGCGAGGACGCCGGGGCGCTCGCGGCTGCCGGCGACGCCGCACCCGCAGCCGCTGCTCGAGTCGTCGGTCGTCCCGCCGTCGGCCGTCGGCCCCGCGTCGTTGCCCGTCGAACCGCCGTCTTTGGCGGACCCGCCGTCACCGGGCGGCACGCCCGCGTCGCTCACGACCGTTCCGTATTCGAACGCGCCCAGGTCCGAGTTCGCCGCGCGCGGCGTCGCGCCGAGCGGATGCACGTACTCGAAGACCGGAACCAGCGAGAACGCATCCGCCGACCCGGGCGGCACTGCCTTGCCGATCGCCGGCGACCCCGCCTTCAAGTGATAATCGAAGCCGGCTTGGTCCACGAGCATCGGGTCGGTGCCGCTCATGTTGTCGCTCGAGAGCGCGCCCGTGCTCGACGGCGTGCCGGGCCCGACGAAAATGTTGTCGTGCGCGGTGAGCGTCCCGCCGCTGGCGACGTCGATGAACGTCCCGCCGGTGAAGTCGTTCACCATCGTGTTGCTCACGACGAAGATGCGCTTGTCGGTGTTGTCGATGCCTTCTTCGCCGTACGCGACGAGGATCGAGTTGTCGGCGTTCGGCCCTTTTTCGATCATGTTGCCCACGATGATCGCGAGCCCGCCGTTCGGCACGTCGACCTCGTAGCTGTCGCCGCCTTGCTGGCCGGTGATGCGGTTGTAGAGGACGTCGGTCTCGCGCGAGCGCGACTTGAAGAGGTGACCTTTGTCCTTGGTCGTGTCGGTCGAGATGTCGTGCGACCAATTGAACTGGAAGATCGTTTTATCGTAGCGAATCGTCGAGCTGTTTTTGCTGATGTAGACGTTGTGCGTGCAGCCGGATTGATCGCACTCGTCGCCCATCCCGTTGTGCGACAGCTCGGTGTACTCGATCGTGATCGTGCCGCCGTCGGTGAGCGGCGCGGCGAGGACGCCGTTCTGGTTGTCGTGAATGTTGCAGCCGTGAACGACGACGCCGTGGCCGGTGATGCGCAGCGCGGCGCCGTTGCCGCCTTCCGAGTCGTCGATGTGCGCGCCCGTCAGCTCGAGGTTCTCGACGCGCACGTCGTCGGCCGAGATGACGTAAATGCCTTTGTAATCGGCCGGATGATTCGTGCCCGAGAGATCGATCTTCGGTTGCCCGCCGACGCCCTTCAGCGTGACGCCGGCCGTGTTGATCTCGCACGAGTCCGTGTAGGGACCGCCCGAGACGTCGATCTCGTCGTTCGGTTGCGCGGCGGCGATGGCGGCGCAAGGCGTCGCGTACTGGCCGGGAACGGTGAGCGTGCCCGCGCGGGCCGCGGATGAAAGGAGAGCGACGGCGAGCGCAGCGGCGGAGACGACCGACGGTTTCATGGCGTGATGGTAACGTCAGCGCGCGACGGCGTCGAACGGGCCCAAGCCCCAAGCCGCGTTGCCCTCCGGCGGCTCTTCATTCGATGCGCCGATCAACTTTGCGATCTTTCGAAACCCATCGTCACCCATCAGCGCGCGAAGTCGATCGGGATCGCCTTTTCGCAGCTTGCTGAAGTTGGAAAATCGGACGTCGAGCTCGTAGCGCTCGTCCTCGCACTCCCACGAGTGGTTCCCGATCACCGCGATTTGCGCGGTCGTTCGGCCGTGGACGTGTGAAATTCCCGCTTCGTAAAAGCCGTAGACTACGCCGCGGAGCGTGGCGTTGCCGTGAACCTCGAGATTGCCTTCGAGGAAAAGGTGACGCGCGGTGAGGTTGCCGCCGACGACGAGGGTCGCGGTCTCGTCGGTCGCGACGTTCCCTTTCACCTCGAGGTTGCCGGTCACGATGACGACCTTGCCGTCGTAGAGCGAGAGGTCGCCGTCGATCTTCAAGTCACCGTCGCGGATCGAAGCCTCGTCGACGCAGCCGCGAATGTCCTCGTCGGAGATCGCTTCGTCGATCTGCTCTTCGGTCGCTTCTTCGAGGCCGAGCGCACTGAAGTCGTCCATGGCCGATTCGTATCACGGGGAGGAAGAGCGCGCGCGCGACGCCGAGTGCAAAACCTCGCCGATCGGATCGGTCATCACGTTCCGTTATCAGGAGCTCTCCGACGGCGGCGTTCCGCGATGCGTTGTTTGCCGCGCGATTGCAAATTGGTCGACGTGGTGAATCTCGCGCGGCGGGATAGACTCTCTTCATGGCGCGTGCGTGCGTGCTTCTTCTCTTCGTCGCGGTCGCCTGCGACGGCGGTCCCAGCGACGTTCCCGGCGGAGACGCGGCTGCCGCCGCCGACGTCACCGCCCCGCTCGCCGATGGCAGTTCTGCGGTCGACTCCGGCCCGGAAGCGAGCGGCAGCCCGACGCCGCAAGCGGGCGACACGATCGTCTTCGACGACGACTTCGAGACCGGCGATTTTTCCAAATGGAAAACCGCCGGCCACATCACCTACGCCGAGGTCGCGGCGCGCTACATCGTCGACGCGACCGGAAATCAAAGCGGTCACTCCGCGCGCGTGACGATCGGCGCCGGCGACCCGCAGTACGGAATCAACGTCGCGTTCCTACCGGGGTATGACGAGCTCTATGTCCAATGGGACGTGAAGTTCTCGGCCGGCTTCGTCAACGACACGAACGACTGCTGCAGCGATCACCAAGTCGACATCTCCGGCAACCAGACGAACGACATGTGGACCTCGGACGGCACCGCGGGCATTCGTCCGAGCGGCACCGACTTCTTCATCACGGGCGTCGACCCGGAGAGCCCCGGCACCGCCGGCTCGCGCTCGATCTTGGATCCGATGTTCTACACGTACTGGCCGGACATGCCGTGTCCGAGCAACTACTCGTCGTCGAACCACGACTGCTACGGCGGCGTTCTCTTTCAGACCGCGCCGAAGGTCGACCTCGACGACGCGCAGTGGCATCGCGTCGTCTTCCACGGCAAAGCGAACACGGTCACGCCGTCGGTCGTCGCCGACGGTTTGCAAGAGGTGTGGATCGACGGCAAGAAAGTTCTCTCGCAAACCGGCATGCGCTGGCGAACCGCGAGCACGCTCGCGTGGAACCGAGTGAAGTTCGAGGACTACTTCAACGACCCGCCGACGACGACCGAGTACACCTGGTACGACAACGTTCTGATCTGGTCGCCGAACTGATTCAGCGCGCGATCTCGCCGAGGCGGCCCGATTGGTAATCCACGATCGCTTGGCGGATCTCGCTCTCGGTGTTCATGACGAACGGGCCGTACTGCACGACCGGCTCGTTCAACGGAATTCCGGAGAGAACGAGGAGGTCGGCCGACTCGAACGCGGCGAGCTCGATCGAGTCGCCTTCGCCGAGCATCGCGAGCTCGCCCTCGCGCACGTCTTTGCCGGACACTTTCGCGTCGCCGCGGAAGACGTAAGCGTACGCCGCGTGCTCGCGCGGAAGCGGGACGTCGACCTTCGCGCCGGCGTCGAGCGTGAAATGCAGAAAGCTGATCGGCGTGCGTGTCTCGATGACGGCGCGGACGCCGAGCGCCTCGCCGGCGACGACCTTGACCTTCGCGAGGCCGTCGGCGCTCGCGCCTTCGGGGATCGCGTCGCGCGCGATCTCCTGGTAACGCGGCGACATCATCTTGTCGCGTTTCGGTAGGTTCACCCAGATCTGAAAGCCGTGCATGCGGCCTCCGCGCTCGCGAAACGCCGCTGACGGCATCTCGGAGTGAACGATGCCGCGGCCGGCCGTCATCCACTGCACGTCGCCCGACCCGAGCTTGCCTCGGTGACCCGCGGAGTCCTCGTGCTCCATCTCGCCGTCGAGCACGTAGGTGACGGTCTCGAAGCCGCGGTGCGGATGATCGGGCGCGCCGATGGCCTCGCCCGGCGCGTAGTCGACGGGCCCCATCTCGTCGAGCAAGAGGAACGGGTCCGCGTGACGAAGCCCCGCGGTGGGAAACGGACGGCGCACGACGAAGCCGCCGCCCTCGGTTTGACGATGCGCTCGAACGACTCGAACGATTTCACGACGAGACATGATCGGTCTCCTTTTCATCTGCGGTGGTGCCGAGCTTCTTCAAGAGCTTCGCGAGCGTGTCGCGCTCGGCCTTCGACAAGCCCGCGGCTGCGCGATCCATCGCGCGCTCGTGCTCGGCGAACACCTCACGAATGCGCGCCGTGCCGCGCTTGGTGAGCGACACGATGCGCGCGCGCCGGTCGTTCGGGTCGAACCCGCGCTCGACGAGACCACGCCCCTCGAGCCGGTCGATCGCCGTCGTGATCGACCCGCTCGTGAGGTCGACACGCCGTCCGATTTCGTTCACGGGCTGCGGCCCCTTGTGCAGCAGCAGCTCGAGCACGGCGAAATCGGAGAAGCACATGTCGAGCGCCTCGATGCTTTGGACCGCGTGCCTGCGAAGCGAGCGGTGCGCCTTCATGAGGACGAGCCAGACATGGGTGCCGGAAGCCATGTCCAGAAACCTTGACATCAAGACACTTCACGTCAAGGTGTCACCACCAGATCGCGATTTGGTCGAGGTTCGTCGACGTGTCGGTCGCGCCGAACGGGCAGCCGACGTTGATCTCGTCGATGCCGAGGCCGAGCGCCGCCAGCGAGAGCGGCGTGCCGTCGTCGAGCTGGAACTGTGCGAGCGGGATCTGCACGCGTCGATAGACGCCCGGCGGTTGCGGGTCGGGGTGATAGAGCCACTGCGTCGCGAAGTGATAAATGCACGTCGAAAAATCGGTGCAGCTCGAGCCGTCGGGATTGTAGAGACGAATCCAAACCTCCGACCAAGTCGACGCGGGCGTTCCGATGCCGCGGATGAAGAGCTCGAGGTACGCGGTCGCGAAGAGCTTGTCGCTGAGGCCGAGGCCGTCGATGCGGAGACCGAGGCCGGCCTCGCGCAAGTTCTCGAAGTCGGTGCCGGGCGGCACCGGAAAAAAGAGGCTCGGACCGCCGTCGACGCCGCCGTCGGGCGCGATCGAGAACGCGGGAGCGAGCGGGATCGTGATCGCGCCGTTCGGGAGGACCCCGTCGAAATCGACGAGCTCGCGCGTGCGCGGGCTGTCGGTCTCGGCGCGCACGGATCCCGTTTGAAACGTGTGACCGTCGACGTCGGTCACCGTGAGCACCGCGTCGTACTCGGTCGCCGGCTGCATCTCGGACGTGATCGTTCCGGTGACGATGTCGTAGCCGGACGATTGCTTGATTTGATAACCGCCGAGCTCTTCGTTGTCGGCGCTCGTCCACGTCTTCGCGCCCGGCGCGCCCGCCACCGGGCTCGTGACCGCGAGCGAGTAGCTCACGAGATTCGTCCCGTCGCCCTCGAGCGTCCACGCCCAGCGCACCGAGCTCGGCGTCGCCCACGCGACGTGAAAATCGGTGACGTAAACGAGCGAGTCGATCTGCCGGCACGCGCCGTCCACGCACGTGAGGCTCGCGGGGCACGTGTCCGTGCAGGTCTTGCCTTCGTACGACACGTCCGGAACCGAGCACGCGCCCGAGAGCAGAATGCCGAGCGCGCAGACCTTCGCGACCCTCACGATCACTCGGAGGTTATCACTGGATGCAGCCGACGCGCTCCTTGGCGATCACCATGTCGGCGTAGCCGACGTTGCCGGTCACGCCGCTGTCGGTCACGTAATTCTGCGGCCAAAAATAATTGAGCTGGAGCGCGAGCGTCGAGCGCCACTGGAGATCGAGCACCGTATTGAACGGCGCGGGATAATCGGTGCACTCCGAGCCGTCGGCCGAGGGCGTGCAGAACTTGTCGCGGATCCAATAACCGTCCGGCCCGGAGCCGGTGAAGCTGCTCACGAGCGCGTCGTTCTTCCAGACTTCGAGCACGCCGTCTTTCGCCGACGCCGCGTCGGAGTTGAGCTTCACGTGAACCTCGACGCAGACCCATTTCGTTTCGTCGAGCGAGAACTTCGTTTGGTTGACGAGCGCGTTGCCGTAGTACGCGGTCGACCCGCTGGGCTGCGCCATCCACGAATGCATGCCCATCCAATAATTGTAGAAGTCGAACTGGGCGCTCGCGGTGCCGACGTTCCAGACGGGCTCCATCGCGACGCTGAAGCGATCGTCGCCGTTGGGTTTCAAGCCCGCTTGCGGATTCGGATACGGAGTCGGCGGATTGTAGCCGCCGAACCAGACGCCGGTGTGGTGCCAGGCGATCGACGCGTCGTACTTCACGTACCAGCGCACGTACCATTCGTCGTAACCGGTCGAGAAGCGTTTGTAGAAATCCGTCGCGTTCGCGCCGTCGCCGCTCGCGGTCAGGCGAATCGACGCGGGGCTCTTGCTCTTCGCGGGGAGATCTTGGACGAGCGTCATGCCCGGCGGGTTCGCCGCGGAGTCGTAGCGCGCGGTGAATGCGCCGACGGTGCCTTCGTCGAAGAGCTCTGCCCAGATGACCGACGGATCGCTCGCGATGCCGACGTCGCCTGGGTACTTCGCGGAGAGGCCGGCGCCGGTGCCCGCGTCGTTCGTTGGTCCCGCTTCGCCGGCTTCGGTCGCGCCGCCGTCCGAGGTGGGACCTGCCGCGTCGCCGGGCGGGGAGCCGCCGTCGGGCGTGGGCACGTCGGGGTTGGACGAGCAAGCGGCGAGCGCCGCCACGAGCAGGAGTGATCGCATGGGCCGCTTCATTGTAATAGCTGAACCGCGGCACGTCGATTGCTGAATCGTTCGAGCATGCGATATGCGATTTCGCTTTTCCTCCTCGCGGCGTGCTCTTCCGACCCGGGAGCGCCGCCGCCCGTCGACGCGGGAAGCGACGCGCGCGTGCAGGACGAAGCTGCGTCGCCGACCGACGCGGCGCCGGGCGACGCAGCAGTTCTCGATGCCGAAAACTACGGATGCTCCAACGGCGTGACGCCGACGACGACGCACGAGCCTCCCGGCATGGCGATGCAGATCGACACCGGCCCGCTCACGACGACGCCGCCCGCGACCGGCACGTGGACGAACGGCAACGCGACTTTCCAGATGGACAGCCCCGTGACGCCGACCCAGTACGGCGAATCGTCGGCGAACTTGGTGCGCGTGCCGTGCGGGAGCGGGCTTCGCATTCTCTACAATCCGTCGCTCTCCGGCGGCTGGTCGCCGGTGCGCTTCGGCGCGGCGATCGCGTCGCCGGGAAAGAGCACGTATTACCAGCGCTGGCGCGTTCGCACGGTGCCCAACTGGGCGGGGCCGCGAAACGGAAACGGCGTCAAAATGTGCGAGCCGCAAGCGATCGATCAGGGCGGCGGCGGCGGGACCGGCACCAACGACATCCTCATGATGTGGCCCAACGGCGCCCCCAACGATCAGATGTCGGCGATGGAAGGCATCCAAGGTCCGAACGACATTTTTCGCGACCTCGGGATCAACCAGAACGCGCCGGGAAATCTGAGCGACGGCGCGTGGCATTGGGACGAGCGGATCTTCGTCGCGGAGAGCGCGCCGGGCGCGGGCGATGGGCAGTACCTCGCGTACGAAGACGGCGTTTTAGTTGCAAAATACACGGATGTCCTCTGGGTCGCGGCCGGCGGAACCTGGGGCATCACGGGTTGGCTCGTGGATCCGACGTTCGGCGGCGCGCCCGAATCGACGCACCCGCTCGCGGGCGACTACTGGGATTTCGATCAGCTCTACGTCAGCACCAAATGAACGAATCGTTCGCCGGACGAACGAATCGTTCGCTCAATGACTGCGCTGGCGGAGCTTTTGGAAGTAACGGAGGCCGATGCCGGACGCTTCGGCGGCACGGGCGACGTCGCCGCCGTGGGCCTCGAGCAAGCGCGCGACGTAACGCCGCTCGAATTCGGCGAGGAGCTCGTCGCGCGCGCGCGGGAAGGGGAGGCCGAGGCCGAGGAGGCGTTCGATGGCGTCCTGCATCGGCGCTTCGGCGGGCTCCATCGCGCGGGCGATGGCTTCTTGTTTGGCGATGTCGGCGAGATCGCCGAGCGCGAAGTGACGCGCGACCGTGTTGCGAAGCTCGCGGACGTTGCCGGGCCACGGCTCGGCGTCCCACTGCGCGAGGAGGGACTCGGGCAAAAGCCGCTGCTCGCCGCCGAGCTGCTCCCAGATGTGCCGCGCGAGGAGCGTCACGTCGCCCGTGCGCCGACGGAGCGGGGGGAGCTCGATGCGCGCGACCGCGAGCCGATGGAAGAGATCGTCGCGGAAGCGGCCTTCGATGATTTCGCGATCGAGATCGCGTCGCGTCGCCGCGATGAGCCGAACGTCGACGTGAATCCAGCGATCGCCGCCCACGCGGCGCACCTCGCCGCGCTCGATCGCTCGGAGGAGCTTCGGCTGGAGCGCGAGATCGAGGTCGCCGATTTCGTCGATGAGGAGCGTGCCGCCGTGCGCTTGCTCGAAGACGCCGCGGCGCGCCGCGAGCGCGCCGGTGAACGCGCCGCGCTCGTGTCCGAAGAGCTCGCTCTCGGCGAGATTCGGCGGAACGGCGGTGCAATCGAAGACGACGAACGGATTGCCCGCGCGCGGCCCGAGCGCGACGATCGATTCGGCGAGCACTTCTTTGCCCGTGCCGGTCTCACCCTCGATGATGACCGGGACGTTCGACTCGGCGAGCCGTTGGCAGAGCGGATAGAGCCGGCGCATCTCGGGGCTCGCGCCGACGAGCTTGCCGAACGAGGTCGACGCGGGCGGCTCGCGGCCGGCGTCCTCCTCGCGATCCAAACGGAGGACGGTGCCGCCGACGCGAATCAGCTCTTCGCCGAAGAGCTCGGCGTCGATCACGCGCACGCGATCGACGAACGTGCCGTTCGTGGAGCCGAGATCGGTGATGCGCACGCCCGCGTCGGTCGGCTCGAGCGCGAGGTGGCGGCGCGAGACCTCGGGGTCCGGAATGTGAATCACGCACGCCGGTCCTTGCCCGAGGAGCATGCGCGGCTGGCTCCCATCGATGACGAACGTCGCGCCGACGTTCGCGCCGCTGACGACGCGAAGGACGAAGCGCGCGGGCGGAGCGCGATCGTCGGCCGCGCCGCGCATGACGCTCGTGCGCGTGTCGTCGCTCATCGACGGGTGAAGTTAACACGTTCGTGGTAATCTGGTCGGGTCGTGCGCGTCGGGCGATACGAGATCGCCGGTCACTTGGCGAGCGGCGGAATGGCGGAGGTTCTCCTCGCGCGCCTGAGCGGCCCGAGTGGGTTCGAGCGCGTCGTCGTGCTCAAACGGATCCTCCCGCACCTCGCGGGGCTCTCGTCGTTCGTGCAGATGTTTCTCGACGAGGCGCGCATCATCGCGCGCATCCACCACCCAAACGTCGTCGACGTCTACGAGCTCGGGACGGAGACGGGCGAGCTCTTCATGGTGATGGAGTATCTCGCGGGCGAGTCGATTTCGAGCGTGCTCAAACGGCTCGTCAGCCGCAACGAGACGATGCCGCCGCGGCTCGCCGCGTTCGTCGTCGCCGAAGCGTGCGCGGGGCTCCACGCGGCGCACGAGCTCTCGGACGACGAGAAAAATCCGCTCGGCGTCGTCCATCGCGACGTCTCGCCGCAGAACGTCTTCGTCACGTTCGACGGCGCGGTGAAGGTCATCGACTTCGGCATCGCGAAGGCCGCGGATCGGATCGCGCGGACCGAGGCCGGCGACGTCAAAGGCAAGCTCGAGTACATGTCGCCCGAGCAATGCAAGAACGAGGCGCTCGATCGGCGGACCGACGTTTTCGCGCTCGGGATCGTGCTCTACGAGCTGCTCGCGCGGCGGCGGTTGTTCAAGCGGCCGTCGCCTGCCGCGACGGTGCGCGCGGTGCTCCATGATCCGATCGTGCCGCCTTCGCGCCTCGCGCCGGATTGTCCGGCGAGCCTCGACGCGGTGTGCATGCGCGCGCTCGCGCGAGAGCCGGGCGCGCGTTACGCGACGGCGCTCGAGATGCGGCGCGATTTGATGGCTGCCGTCGCGGCGATCGGCGGAGACCATCTGCCCGAAGAGGAGCTCGCCGCGCTCATGCAGACGGCGCTCGCCGATCGGCGCGAACAGAAAGAAGCGATGCTCGTTCGGATTCGCGAAGGCTCGAATCCCACCGACATGCCCTCGCCCGAAGCGGAGATGAACGTCGACATTCCGGTCGCGCCGACGCTCGGCCCGTCGCCGTCCGCTGCGCGCCGGTGGCGATGGTCGGCGGTGGCGGTCGCGGTCCTCGCAGTCGGCGGCGCGCTCGCGTGGGCTCGTTCGCGCGCTCGCATCGCGCCCGCGCTCGCGCCGAGCGTCGCGGCTGCGACCGTCGCTCCGTCGGCCGCGCCGGCACCGATTCACGTCACGGTCGAGAGCGATCCGGGCGGCGCGACCGTGCTCGTCGACGGCGTGGCGACCGGCACGACGCCCGCGGTCCTCGCGTTCGCGCGCGGGGAAAAGCACGCCGTCGTCGTCCAGAAAAACGGCTACGCCGACGCGCGCGAGGACGTCTCCGCCGACGTCGACCAAAAGATCAAGCTGCCGCTTCAACGTCGCGCGCCCGCGGCGCACGTCTCCGGACCCGCTCCCCGCAAGAGCACCGACGAGCCGCCGGCCAAATGGTGAAAGTCGTTCGCGTCGCGGTCCTCTTGGGCGTGCTCGTCGTGACGTCGGTCGCGCGCGCCGACGATCCGCACGCGCTCACCCAGCGCGCGAAGGTGGCGTTCGACTCCGGCGATTTCGGGACCGCGGCGAGCCTTCTCGAGCGCGCTTATGCGCTCAAGCCGTGGCCCGTGTTGCTCTACAACTTGGGGCGCGCGTACCAACAGGCCGGCCGGCGCGCGCAGGCCGTCGACGCGTACGAGCGCTACCTCCGCAGCGAGCCCACGTCGGCGGACGCCGGCGCCGTGCGCGAATCGATTCGTCAGTTGAACGATCAGATCGCTCGCGATCGCGAGCTCGAGTCGCAGACCGCGGCCGCGAGAGATCGGCTCGCGCGCGAAGCCGAAGACGCGCGCCGCGCCCGCGAGGCCGCGCGCGAAGCGAACGAACGCGCGAGGCACAAAGCGAGCGCATGGCCGTGGATCGTGACCGGAACGGGCGTCGGCGCAGTCGCCGCCGGAAGCGTCTTGGGCGCGCTCGCGCTCTCGACCCACGCGTCGGCCGTCGCCGAGCCTTCGGCGTCGAAGGCCGAGTCGCAGCAAGGGACGGCCCAATCGTTCGCGCTCGCGGCGAACGTTTTGTTCGTCGCCGGGAGCGCCATCGCCGTCGCCGGGCTCGTGTGGGGGATCGTCGACGTTCGACTCTCGCTTTCGCGCAAGCTCGAAGTGAGCGCTTCGCCGACGACGGTCGCTTTGCTGGTTCGATTTTAGCGGCACGACGTTTGCTGAGTCTTCCGGCATGCGACTCGTCGTCGTCTTCGCGTTCGCGCTCGGCTGCTCGAGCAACCCGGCCGATCCGAGCGACGCATCTTCGCCGCCCGATGCTTCGTCTGCCGACGCGGTCGACGCGCCGACCGAAGCTGCGCCGGAGATCGACGCCGGCTGCGGCGCGCACGCGAAGCCGCTCTCGTTCACGCCGTGGATCTTGCTCGACGCCGACAACGGCAAGTCATGGTCCGACGCGGACGGAAAAGCGACCGTCGACGACACGTTCGTGTTCGAAGGAAATCACGCCTTCAAGATGCACGCCGACAAGGGCACGCCGAACAACGGCGGTCTCTACGGCTCGTGGGGCGCCATCGAATCGATCGCGCCCGCGCTTCACAAGGGCGACACGATTCACGCGCAAATCGCGCTCTACCTCCCGACGACGTTCGACTGGAGCGCCGACCCGTGGCTCAAGTTTCTGCGCGTCCACACGATGGCGTCGGACGGAACGACCAACCACGGCTACGACGACATCTACATTTACAACGAGAAGCTGAACAACATCTACGAAGGTCAGCAGACCTGGAAGTCGTCGAGCGCCGTGCTCGTGAAGGGTTGCTGGCAGGTCGTCGAATACGAGCTCGTGCTCGACGACGTCGCGATCGATCAGGGCGGGACCGGCCGCGTGCGAATCTGGATCTCCGAGCCGGGCGGGATGCGCCTCGCGCTCGAGCGCACCGACACGAAGACGCTCGGCGCCGCGAGCGATCTCGTCGATGGGTTTTACGTCTTCACGTATTGGAACAGCGGCCAAGAGGACGGCATGTATCCGACGCAAGCCCAAGACGCTTGGGTCGATCGCGTCGTCATCGAAAAGGACATGAGCAAGCTCACCGAAAAAGATTCGGCGGGCAATGCGATCATCGCAGGTGTCGAGTGAAGACGTCGATTGCGTTTATCGCGGCGATCTGCGCCGCGTGCTCGTCGGGCGCGGCGACGCCGTCGAAGGATGGCGGCCCGCCCGCTCCGGACGGCGGCTCACCGGCGAACGACGCGTCGCAGGCCGTCGACGCGGCGCCCACGCCCGACGCCGACGTGCCGGTCACCACGTACACGCCGATGGTTCATCTCGATTTCGAAGACGGCAAACCGCCGGGAACCGACGCGGGTTGGCTCTCGACGACCGGCGGCCCGATGTCCTACGACGACGCGCACGCGCGCTCCGGCAAGAGCTCAATCCAAGTTTTGATGCGCGATCAGAAAAACGGTTATGGCGGTTATCTGAATATGCCGACCGCGGTGAAGCCGGGCTCGACGGTTTGGTATCGCGTTTATCTGTACATGCCCTCGACGCTCTCGCTCTCGTACGGCGACGTTTCGGGCGACGGATTCGGTTGGAACAAATTTCTCGTGATGGCCGAGTACCAACACGACGGCTCGCGCATGTACATCCAGCCGCGGAGCTCGTACGAGGTCGACTACGGTCAACCGAATTTCATCGGCACCGGTCTCTACGTCAATCACGACGGACTTGGCGACAGCTACTGTCAGCTCGAACAAGACTCGTATGCGTTCCCGCGCGATCGCTGGTTCGCCCTGCAAATGGCTTGGAAAGTGGAGACGGACGCGACGGCGTCGGTGCGCGTCTGGTCCGACGCGACCTTCGTCGGCGAGTGCGTGGGCGCCGGCGTCGTGCCGAGCGACTACGCGGTTCAATCGTTCGGTATCGGCGATTATTGGAATGGCGGCGCGTGGATCAAAAACGCATCGACCGGATCTTTCTGGATCGACGACATCGTCGTGACCGTCGACCCGCCGAACACGCTCGACGATGGCGGCCGACCGTTCATCGACCCGCGTAATTTCTAATCACGTCGGCGCCGACACGCGGAGCCGCGGGGTGCGCTCGCGCGGCAAGTGCGCGCGGAGATCGGCGACGAGGTCGTCGCGAAGCGCGCGCCGCGACGGATCGTTCCAGAGATTTTCCCACTGGTGCGGATCGTTGCGCAGGTCGTAGAGCTCGCCTTCGGTGCCGTCGTAACGCGGGAGCTCGGAGCCGCGCAGCCACACCGACGAATAAAATGGAAAGCGCCCGCCGCGATCGGTCGTGCTCGCCTCGTAGACGGTGCAGATCATCCCGTCCTCGTAAATCGTGCGGAGGTGCATGCCGATCGAAGCGAACTGGCTGTCGAACGTGGTGATGACGCGCTCGCGGTTCGAGCCTTTCGCGATCGGGAGCGCCGCGCCTTCCATCTCGCGCGGCGCGCCAAGCCCGGCGATCGCGCAAAACGTCGGCGCGAGATCGACGAGCCCCACCGGCTCGTCGATCGCTGCGGGCGCGATGCCCGCAATCGGCGCGGGCCGCCACACGAGCGGTACGTGCATCAACCCATCGACGTGATACGGGCCCTTGAAGAGCAGGCCGAAATCGCCCTGCAGGTCCCCGTGATCCGACGTGAAGAAGACGTCGGTATTTTCGTCGAGCCCGGCCTCCGCCAAAAAGCGCATCACGCGGCCGACGGCGTCGTCGACGAGCTCGTTCTCGACTTGGATCATGTGCTCGACCTCGCGGAGCTGATCCGGCTCGAGGCGCGCGGGCTCGAAGCTCGTCGGCCCGCCCTCGGGGTTGCGATGGCGGCCGTCGTACCAATCGAGCCAGTGGCGCGGCTTCTTCTCGAGGATCGCGCGGATGCGCTCGCGCGAGCCCGGGTGGCCCGGCGGCAGCGGACGCGCGCGGAAGTCGCCGCGCTTTCGGACCTCGTCCTCCGGCGGATCGAACGGGTGATGCGGATCCGGAAAGCTCATCCAACAGAAAAAAGGTCGCTCGGGCGTTTGCGCGCGCAGCCACGCGATCGTGCGCTCGGCGATCCAATCGGTGTGATAACGCTCGCGCGCGATCGGGTTGTGCTTCACCTCCGGCGCGCCGGTCTCGCCTCCGCCGCTGCCGGTCAGCACCGCGCCGAAGCCGGCGACGTCCTCGCGGTGCTCGTCCCAGAGCCACGCGGCGTAGTGCTGTCCGCCGAGCGGCCCATGCGTCGCGAGCTCGACGTGATCGAAGCCGCGCCACGGTCCGGTCGAACGCTTCGACGCGAGACGATTTTCGGGAAAGCGCAAGAACGGATCGAGGTGCGGATCGAAATGCGCTTTTCCGACGAGCGCGGTGCGATAACCCGCGTCGTGGAGCGTGCGCGCGACGTTCGGCGAGCGATCGTCGAGCGAGATGCCGTTCGCGACCACGCCGTGAGTCAGCGGATATTGACCGGTGATCATCGTCGAGCGCGAAGGCATGCAGACGACGTTTTGCACGTGCGCGCGGCGGTAGAGGATGCCGGTCCGCGCGAGCGCGTCGACCGATGGCGTGCGCGCGAGCGGATTTCCCGTCACGCCGAGCGAGTCGTAGCGTTGCTGGTCGGTCGTGATGAAGAGGATGTTGCGGCGCGACGACGGCTCGGGCTGCGGCGCCGGCGACTCGTGCGGGCCGCGCGAGAGCGCGCGACGCGCGACGAAGACGCCGCGCGAGAAACCAAGCAGCGCGCGAGCGGCGCGGGAGTGGTCCATCGCCGAGCATCGTACTCCACCCCTGCGCGGGAACGTTTCACTTGAAGAGCTCAGCCGGCCCAAGCGTTATCCAAGCATGCGTCATGGGATCCTCGCGCTGGCGCTCGCGGCATGTGCCACGCGCGCTCCGGTTCGCGTCGGCGCGCATGCCGACGCGGTCACGCCGGCACCGACGGCGCCTGCGACTGCCGAGCCGGACGCCGCGCCCGCTCGCAGGTGCATCGCGTTCACCGAACGTTTGCCCGAGCTCGCCGCGCAGCTTCGAGGAACCGGGCAGGACCGAACGTTCATGCTCGCGCCCGAGAGCACGCTGCATCTCGACGTCCGCGCGCTCGGTGACGCCGTCGCATCCGGCGATCCGCACGCGCTCGAGGACGCCTTCGCTCGCGTCATGGAGCCTTGGGTGGGGAGCGACCCGCCGCGCTTCGAAACCAAGCTGCGCCGCGCGCCGCTCGCCGACGGCGGAGCGACGGTCCGCGTTTCGTTCGACGCCAAGGGTCACGCCGACGACTACGCGACTTGCCACGGCGTGCACGCCGACTTCGCGTGGCACGGATCATTCGACGTCGTCGGCACGACGGTCACCGCGTTCATGCTCGAAGGCTCGGGCACGACGACCGAAGACATGTGCAGCGCTCGCAACGGCGGCGCGACGCGCGACACGGTCGGACGCTACCGCGCGATCTACGGCGCGTCGCTCTCGCACGACTGCGAAGATCGATGACGTGAACGCCTCGAGCGACCGTATACTTCGAATCGGAGTGCCTCGACCCATGAGCCTTTTTGTCCGCAGCGTGCCGTTGGCAGTCGTGGTCGGCGTCGCGCTTTGGACCGCGCGCGCAGACGCGTCGCAGCTCGTCGAAGTGCTTCCGCTCACGGACCACATTCTCATGGTCCACTTCGACGACGGGAGCGTGACGCTCGCGCAGCCGGGTCAAGACGTCCACGCCGACGTCGTGAACGTCGCGCCGATCGATCGCACGCAGGCATCGTCGGTCGCCTCGTATTCGATCTCGAGCACCGACGACGCCGCCTACGCGACGCCGCAGAAGCCCACGGCCGTCGGCCGCAAGTCGAAGGGGACCGAGTTCGCCAATCACTGCGACACGTGGAACGGCAGCGCGTGCGTCAACACGTCGCCCGATCGGGCGCTCGAGCACTGGGTTTATCTCGTTTTGCCGACGCCGCTCCAACCCGGCAAGACGTACACGATCGACACCGGCTCGCTCGCGACCAACGCGTCGAAGACGACGCTCACGTTCGACGTGACGAAGCTCCGCTCGGAGGCCGTCCACGTCAACATCGTCGCCTACGCCGCCGACGCGCCGGCAAAGTACGGGTACGTCTATCACTGGCTCGGCGACATGGGCGGGCTCGACGTGTCGTCGCTCGTCGGCCGCGGCTGCCACGTCATGCGAACGTCGGACGGCGCGAAAGTCTTCGACGCGACGCTCCAGTTTCGCAAAGCGAAGACGAACGTCGAGACGGCATACGCGACCGACACGCCCAATCAAAACTTTCTCGGCTCGGACGTCGCCGACTGCGACTTTTCGAGCTTCACGACGCCGGGCGAGTACGCGCTCGTCGTCGACGGCGTCGGGAGCTCCTTTCCGTTTCGCATCGATGCCGACGCGTTTCGAAAGCCGTTCTACGCGGCGATGAAGGGCCTCTACATTCATCGGAGCGGGATCGAGATCCAATCGCAGTACGCCGGAGGTTTCACGCGGCCCGCGCCGCACAACCCCGATGTCACGCCCGGCTTCGCCGGTCAGCTGAAGTACACGTCGACGCGCTACTTCGACGTCTCGAGCTCCGACGCATCGGCTTCCGACAAGGCGACGTGGGAGGCGGGCATCAAAGGCCCCATCGACACGTGGGGCTGGTACCAAGACGCGGGCGATTGGGACGCGTACTTCACGCACGCGTCGATCCCGGCGCTGCTCCTCACGCTCTACGAGCAGCACCCCGACCACTTCGTCGACGGCGAGCTGCAGATTCCCGAGTCGGGCAACGGCATCCCCGACGTCGTCGACGAGGCGCGCTGGCTCATTCGCTTTTATCACCGCACGCGGCACGCGATCATGGACGCGGGCTACGGCACCGGCGGCGTCGGCGGCGCGCGCGTGATGGGCGATCTCTGGGGCGGCGACGAGCCGGACGGCGTCGTCGTGGGATCGTGGCAGGACACCAAGCGCATGTGGATCGTCTCCGGCGAAGATCCGTGGACGACGTATCGCTACGCGGCGCTCGCCGCGCATCTCGCGACTGTGCTCCAGTCGATCGGCAAGCCGGACCCCGAAGGCATCGATTGGAAAGCCGAAGCGATCGCCGCGTGGACCTGGGCGCAAGCCAACACCAAGCCGGGCGACGACACCGCGAGCGCGTTCGGTTTCGATCTTCATCAAGTGCGCATGCACGCCGCGGTCGCGCTCTTGCGGCTCACCGGCGACGCGACGTATGCGAACGCGTTCGCGGCGGACTTCGCGATCACGACCGAAAAGTACGACGGCAACTCGTGGTACTGGGAGCTCCTCTACCCGCGCGTCGCGAACGCGGACCCGACCATTCGCGCGAAGGTCGTCGCCGCGCTCGCGCAGCGCGCCAAAGACGATCTCGAGGGCGCGACCGCCGATCGCGCGCTCCGCTGGGGCGGAAATCTCTACATGCCGATGTTCCTCGGGCAAGGCTCGACGCCGCTCATCAGCGACGCCGTGCTCGCGCTCGAAGCGACCGACGCGGTGAGCGACCAAGACCGCGCGACGATGCGTTCGCTCGCGTACACGACCGGCGATTATTTTCTCGGAACGAACCCGCTCAACATGACCTGGGTCAGCGGGCTCGGGCCGCGCTCGCCGCGCGGTCCGTTTTATCTCGACGGGCTCGCGCAACCGGCGACGTACCCGCCGATGGGCCTCGTGCCGTACGGTCCGGTCGCCGTCGCGCGCGACTTCATGGGCGCGACGCCGACGGGGCCGTGGGGCTCGAATTGGACGAACACCGACGTCTATCCGGCGGACATCGACACGTGGCCGGGTCACGAGCGCTGGTTCGATCAGCGTACGGGGATAGCGTCGTGCGAGTTCACCATTCATCAAACGATCGTCATCTCCGCAGTCGTCTTCGGCTCGCTTCTCGGAACGCCTCCGCCCGATCTCGGCGCGCCCGACGCGGGAGCCGACGGCGGCAGCAGCGGCGACGCGGGCACCGGCGGCGGCGGCCCGTCGAGCAGCGGCTGCGGCTGCAGCACGGCTCCGACGCGGGGCGCATGGCCGCTTGTCTTCGGCCTGGTGGGCCTCCTCTTTTTGCGCCGCCGACCTCGTCCGTAAAACCTGACAAACTGCTGACAGTCGCGAGATTTATGTTTCGAGGCATGAAAAACACGCCTCGTTTCGGTTTCGTCGTCGTCTACGTGAGCGACCTCGCGAAGTCCAAGCGCTTCCACACCGACGTGCTCGGGCTGCGCGTCGAGCGCGAGGCTCCGACGTTCGTGCAGTTCGAGCATTTTGCGCTCGCGAGCGACGAGCGACTCGGCGAAGGAAACGAGCCCGAGCTCTACTGGCTCGTCGACGACGTCGAAGCGTTCGCGCGCGAGCTCGGCTCGGACGCGCCCATCAGCCGGCCGCTGGAGACCAAGCCGTTCGGCGAAGTGCTCGGCGTCCGCGCGCCCGAAGGCGGCACGCGCTTCGTCCTCGAGCTCGCCGCGAACCGAGCCGCGCGACGTGATTTTCAGGTGCGCGAGCGGCGCGCGAGAAAAAAGCGCTGCACTTGATCGCGCACGAGAAGAAGCGGCGCGAGGAGCGCATACGGAAGAATGAGCAGCCAACCCTTCGCGCTCACCGGCATCACGAGATCGCGAATCGCTCGTCGGCCGATGCCGCTGCCCGTCCAAATCAGGTAGCCGAGCACGCACGCGATGGGCACGGCCACTTGCACGAGACGCCAGCGCCACCTCGCGGCGCCGAGCTGCTCGAGGTTCGCGCGCGCTTGCTCGGCAACGGCCGCGCGCATTTCTTCTTGGAACATGCGCCGAACGGCAGGCGCGTTTGCGAGGTGCGCGGCGCTGTATCGCCGCGTGAACGCGTAGCCCGCGAAGCCGATGAGCGAAGGGCCGACGATGTAGAGCACTTGTTCGACGAGCGGACGCTCCGA
The DNA here is from genome assembly GCA_036488725.1 of Polyangiaceae bacterium. Taxonomy (GTDB): domain Bacteria; phylum Myxococcota_A; class Polyangia; order Polyangiales; family Polyangiaceae; genus DASXHD01. Next base: position 57,123 of record DASXHD010000139.1, read on the forward strand.
GGCCTCCGAGAGGATCTTCACGGCGGTGACGCACGCGATCATCGCGCCGCCGTAGAGCCAGTTGGCGCCGGCGACCTCGAACACGGCCATCGACCGCAAGAAATATTGCTTGCGGCTCGAGACCGACGCGTCGTCGCCCGGTTGATACGCCATGCGCAGCGACGCGAGGACCTCCGGAAATGGAAACGCGAGGAGGAGCGCAGCCGCGACGACGCCGAGGAGAAACGTTCCTTGGAAGACGAGCGTCTTCACGATGTCGAAAAAATCGAGCCGTGGAAGGAGCAGCCGTTCGCGGAAGAACGTCCAGCGATGGCCGGACGCGAGCATCCACTGCGCGACGTCGGTGACGATCACGGTCGAGAGGAGGACGATGATCAAGAACGACGGCCACAGCGACTCCCACCGCGCGCGCCGCGCGAGGAGCACGTAACGGTCGATGCGCCGCGCGAAGCGAACTTCGGTCGAGAGAAGCAGCAGATACGCGAAGAGGAAGAGCAAGACGACGATGAGCGTGTGCGACCAATCGGCGCGCATCTGCGCCACGACCGTCTGCACGATTTCGCCGGAGCGCGCGCCGCGTCGTGCGCGCGTGATGGTCACGGCGACGAGGTCGACGATGAACGCGAGCTGAAAGAGCGGCGCGATGGCGGCCGCGCGGGTGCGCTGCGCGAGGAAGCCCGAGACGAAGAGCTCCTCGGACGTCGGCGCGCGAAAGCGATCGTGCTCGGCGCGGCCGGTGCGAAAGCTCACCCACGCGGCCCAGAGCGGATAGCTCACCGCGATCGCCAAGAGGAGCCACCCGATCGCGTTGAACACGACCGCCGGCGTCACCGCGACGAACGTCGCGACCGACTGACCCGTGAGGTACCAAACGAGAAAGGCGAACGCGGCGAGCGCGCCGAGCAGCCACAAAACGCGCGCGACGAGGCTCTCGCGTCGATACTCGTGACCGATGCCTTCGATGTAGTCCTGCACGTGCGAGCGGATCTGGTGAATCGTGAGCGTGCGGCGCTCCGGGTCTTTTTCGAGCAACCGCATGACGAGCGTCTCGAGCGCCGACGGCGTGTCCTTCGCGATTTGCGACGGCGGCCGCGGACGCTCGCTCACGAGGCGCGCGAGGAGCCGCTCCGGATCTTCGTCTTCGAACGGAACTGCGCCGCAAAGGATCTCGTAGAGGATGACGCCGAGCGAATAGACGTCGGCGCGGCCGTCGACGTCTTTGCCGAGCGCTTGCTCCGGCGCCATGTACGCGGGCGTTCCGAGGACCGCGCCGACGTGCGTCGCGAGCGAGTCGTTCTCCGCGCGGATCGACGTGACGTCCGGCATGCTCGGCATGTCGGGGCGGCCCTTGAGCTTCGCGATGCCCCAGTCCATGACGAGCACCTCGCCGAAGTCGCCGACCATGATGTTCGCCGGCTTGAGATCGCGGTGCACGACGCCGCGCGCGTGCGCGTAGTCGACGGCTTGGCAAACTTGGAGAAACACGTCGAGCAATCGGCGAAGGCCAAACTCGGAGAGCGTCGCGGCGTCGCCTTGAATGCGACGTTCGAGGATGCTCTCGAGCGAACGGCCGCGCACGAGCTTCATCGAAAAGTACGCGCGCCCTTGCGGGTCGACGCCCATGTCGTGCACCGGGACGACGTTCGGGTGCTCGAGCTGCGCCGTGATTTGCGCCTCTTCGACGAAGCGCGCGAGGAGCGCGGTCGGCATCTTGTCGCGCGGCTCGGTGGTCACTTTGATCGCGAGCTCGCGGCGGAGCTTCGTGTCGACTGCGCGCATGACGCTGGCGGTCGCTCCGCTTCCGACCTCTTCGCCGGGTCGCAAGCGGCCGCTCCACAGTTGCTCGGCGGGCGGCGCGGGCACAGGCGCGGGCGCGGGCTCGACCGGCGGCGGTGGAATCGAAGGATACGAGACGCCGACCGACACCGGCGCGGGAAACCCGGCCATGCGTCGCAGACTCTGAAAGCGCGAGCGCGCCGGCGCGTCCGGTTTGTCGGGGTCCCGCGGCATGGCGAGGGGACTCTACCTCACAGCGAGCCGTGCAAGATGAGCTCGCGGTCGCCGACGATCCACACGTCCGAAAAAGACGAGCCCCACACGGCGACGAGCGAGTCGGTCACCGGCGAGGGCACGCGAGCGGTCTCGTTGCTCGCGCCGTCGTAGGTGACGATGCGACCTTGATCGCCGACGAAGAGGAAGCGCGTCGCGGTCCCCCAGATGCCGTAGATGAACTGGCTCGACGTCCCGCTGCTCGAGCGATCTTGGAAGAGATCGTACATCCCGTCGAGGACGACGGACGCGTCGGGCGGGCCGCTGCCGGTGAGCCAAGTCGCGCCGAGATAGTTCGTGCCGAAAAGATACGAGGTCGGCTGGCTGCCGGGGACGGCGAAGACCGAGCGAAAGTCGAGCGTGCGATCGACGACCGGGTCGAGGTTGACGAAGCCGCCGTCCTCGTAGACGAAGACGCGGTCGAGGCCGGCGGGCATCGCGAAGTCATTGATGCTCGAACCGGTGATGCCCCACAGAACGGGATCGTCGGCGCCGTGGGTGACGTTGGGATTGAATGGGAGTCCACTCGAGAGACGCGGCGCCCAGGCCGTCGTGCCCTCGGTTTTGCCGTAAATCTCGCCGCGCGCGCCGACGGCGAGGACGAGCGAGCCGGTGCCCCACACCGCCGAGAGCGGCGTCGGCGCAAGGTACTCGTCGGTCCAGCCGGTGCCGTCGAAGTGTTGAATGATTCCTTGGCCGGTGCTCTGGATCGTGCCGGCGGCGTAGACGTTCGTCGCCGACGTGCCCCAGACACAGTCGAGATCTTGGCCGGCGATGATCGGCGTGAACGGAGTCCACGTTCCGCCGGCCCATTCGTAGCGGAGGTTGTCGGCGCCGACGGCGAAGACGTGATCGGCGTCGGCGCCCCAGATCGAATAGAACGCGCTCCCTTCGGGCACGGCGTGGACGACGGTGAAGGGGCTGCCTGCGTCGGCGGCGCCGTCGTCGATCGCGCCGTCGGCGGGGCCTTCGCGAAAATCCGTGCAACACGCGAGCGCGAGAGCGAGCGCGAAGGCGATGCGCAGCGTGGTCATAGCGAGCCGTGGAGGATCGTGTCGTTCGAGCCGACGATCCAGACGTCCGACATCGTCGAGCCCCACACGCCTCCGAACGAGACGCCGTCGATGGGTGCCGGCACGGTCGTCGGCTCGTTCGCGACGGGATCGTAGACGCCGATGTGACTCTCGTCTCCGACGAAGACGACGCGCGAGCCGTCGCCCCAGATCCCGCGGATGAATAGCGTCGCGGCGTCGGCCGAGCTGCGGTCTTGGAAGATGTCGAACATCGAGCCGTTGACGAGATCGGCGTCGGGCGGCCCGGAGTTCGCGAGCCACGTGAGGCCGAGGTAGTTCGTGCCGAAAAAGTAAGTCGTTGGTTTGCTTCCGGGCACGGCGAAGACGCAGTCGAACGTGCGCGTCTTGTCGACGGTCGGGTCGAGGTTCACGAAATTCGGCGGCTCCCAATGAAAAACGCGGTCCACGCCGGCCGCGAGCGCGAAATCATCCGCGGTGCTGCCGGCGATTCCCCACAGAACCGGATCGTCCGGGCCCTGGGTGACGTCGGGATTCGGTGGGAGCGGGTTCGCGAGACGCATCGCCCAGTCCGTCGTGCCGTCGGCTTTGCCGTAGAGCATTCCCTTCGGACCGACGGCGAGCACGATCGTGCCGTCACCCCAGATGCTGTAGAGCGGCGTCGCGGCGATGTACTCGTCGCGCCAACCGGTGCCGTCGAAGTGGACGATGACGCCTTGGTGCGTCGCGACGATCTCGCCGACCGCGTAGACGTCGTTCGCCGAGCGGCCCCAGACATCGTGGAAGTCGCGCCCGACGACGGATTGGTTGTCGCGGCTCCACTGCGCGCCGTCCCATTCGTAGCGGAGATCGTTCGTGCCGACGGCGAAGACGTGCGTCGCGTCGGCGCCCCAAACCGAGGTCAGCGCGTCGGTCGAGTCGCCGCTTTGAATCACCGTGAACGGGCTCGCCGCGGCTTCGGGCGCGGCGTCGCTCGGTCCTTCGCGGAAATCGTCGCACGAAAGCGCCGACGCGAGCGCGCACGCGAGGAGCGCGCGCTTACCAGAGAATGGGCGCGCCATTGGGTGTGCTCGTGCGCGAGCTCGCGCTCGCCGCGGGCGCGGACGCCGAGGCCGACGGCGTCGCGTGGGCGACGGGCCGCGCGTGGTGCTCTTCTTTTTCCACGACTGACGCGGGCGGCGAAGGGACGACCGGCGCGCTCGCGACGCTCGCGGGGACGGTCGGCGCCGGCGGGGCGGACGGTGGCGGCGCGATCGACGTGGAAGGCGCCGCGGCTCGGCTCTCTTCTCCGTGATGCGCGCGCGCGAGCACGCCGAGCGTCAGCGCGCCCGCGGTGACTGCGGCGAGGCCGAGCGCGATCCACATCGTGCGTCCGCGTCCGCGGCCGGGCTGCGCATCGGATTCGACGCGCGACTCGGTCACGCCCCACGGCGTCGGCGTCGTCGTCCGTTTCAGCGCGTGCGGCGGGTGCGACGTCGCGGTCGATGCGACGGCGAGCTCGGGCGAGATCGGCGGCACGCTCGACCCGCGCGCCGCCGGCGTCTTCGAGAGGTTGCCGATGCGCAAGAGACGCGAGCTCGGGTTCTGCCCGAGGAACGGCGCGAGCGCTTCGGCGAACGCGAGCACGGTCGGGTGGCGCGCGTCGGGCTCGCGCGCGAGGGCGCGCATGATCACGTTCTCGAGCCCCTCCGGGATCTTCGCGCCCGCCTCGCGCGGCGTCGGCAGCTTGCCGTGAAGGACCTTGCCGCAAATCTCCGGAAAATTTTCGGTCGTGAACATCGGCTTGCCGACGAGCATTTCCCAGAGGACCATCGCGAGCGACCAGATGTCGGCGCGCGCGTCGACGTCGCGCGACGCGCGCAGCTGCTCGGGCGGCATGTAACCGGGCGAGCCCAGCACGGCGTCGGTCGTCGTCACGCCGGGCGTCGCGTCGGCGAGCTCGTTCACTTTCGAGATGCCGAAGTCGAGCACCTTCAGAAACGGTTTTCCGTCGGGCCCTTCGATCAAGAAGAGGTTGCTCGGTTTGAGATCGCGATGCACGACGCCGAGCGCGTGCGCGCTCGCGAGCGCTTCGCACGCTTGGAGCACGAGGTCGATCGCCTCGGCCACAGGCAGCGCGCCGAACGAGTCGATGCGATGACTGAGCTCCTGGCCGTCGAGCAGCTCCATCACGATGTACGGCAGGTCCCCGTGCGTGCCGACGTCGAGCGTGCGCGCGACATGCTCGCTGCGCAGCTTGAACCCGGTCTTCGCCTCGCGGAGAAAGCGCGTCACGATTTGCGGATCGAGCGCGCGCCGCGGATGCAGGACTTTGATCGCGACGCGATCTTCGAGCGAGACGTGCAGGCCGACGAAGACGACGCCCATGCCGCCCTCGCCGAGCACGCGCTCGAGGCGGTACTTGCCGGCGAGCACGTCACCCGAACGAATGGGAAGACCTTCGGGTCGCATGATGCAGGCCGTGACAGGGTATGATCCGCGGCGTGCGGCGGCAAATGGCAAGTTGGTTGCTCGTCGGGCTCGCGCTCGGCTGGGCTTCGCCTGCGCGCGCCGACGATGCGGACGCGCTCATCGATCAGGGCCTCCAGCTTCGCGAACAGGGAAAAGATGCCGACGCGCTCGCGCTCTTCGAGCGTGCTTACGCCGAAGCGCCGACCCCGCGCGCCAAGGCGCAGATCGCGCTCGCCGAGCAAGCGCTCGGGCGGTGGGCCGCGGCCGAAAAAGATCTCGGCGCCGCGCTCGCGTCGGACGCCGACCCGTGGATTGCAAAATACAAGGATGCCCTCCAAGGCGCGCTCACGACCGCACGCACGCACCTCGGCGATCTCATCTTGAACGGCGGCGTCGCCGGCGCCGACGTGAAGGTCGACGGCGAAAAAGAAGCGACGCTTCCGGCGAGCGGACCGCTGCGTCTCGTCGTCGGGACGCACACGCTCGAGGTTCGCGCCGACGGCTATTATCCCTGGTCGCAGCCGGTGACGATCCGCGCCGACGCGCCCGCGGCGGTGAGCATCGAGATGCACGTTCGCGTCGAGGCACCCGCGATGCGCGCCGTCGTCGCGCCGCCGCTACTGCGCGCGCCCGAGCGTGTCCCGGTCTCTAGCGCGCGTCGCACGATCGGAATCGCGCTCGCGCTGTCGGCGGCCGCGCCGCTCGCGCTCGGCTTCGTCGGCATCGGCATCCGCGCGTCCGAGGTCTCCGCGTACAACGCCGACGCGACGTGCCCGGGTCTCGCGTCTGCCACGCAGCCCGCGGGATGCCAATCGCACATCGACGCGGCGAGCACGTGGCAGATCGTGTCGATCGTCGGCTTCGCGTTCGCCGGCGCGCTCGCCGCGACCGGCATCGTCGTCGCGCTCACCGCGCCCCACGGGTGGCGCGCGTCGGTCGCGGTCTCGCCGTCGTCGGTCGTATTGACGGCGCGCTGGTGATATCTCGAGACGCGTGACCGATCTCGAATCACTCTCGTCGTCTTGGAACGAATCCGGGCGTGCATACTACACGGAGTTTTCGTCGCGCCTCGCCAAGCTCTACGCGGGCGAGCAGGGCGTGGACGCCGACATGAAAGATCCGCGCACCACGGAAATGGGTGACGAGGCGATGCGCGCGGTCATCGAGCTCAACGCGCAAGGCAAGTGGGAGCGCGCGCGCGAGCTGTTCGATCCCGCGTACACGCCGCTGCTCGGTTGGATCAAACAGTCGAAGCGATCGTTCGGGTTCGTGACGATCCTCGGACCGGACGAGCTCCTCGTGTTTCGCGGCGAGCCGTGGAGCGACGGGATCACGTTCCATTTGCACGGCGGCAAAGCGAGCCGCGTGGAAGACGTGCGTGGGTTTTGTCGATCGCGCAATCGCGATTTTCTCGTGCTCGCACGCGCCGCAGGGCTCGAGATCCGCGACGCGCGCGCCGGCATCGGCGACCTCGCCGCGACTCCGATCGCGACGTTGCCGTGGCCCGAGCCGAGCATCTTGCCGGGCGCCGAGAAGCCGCTCGCGATCGAGAGCCTCCAGGTCTCGGACGACGGCAAACGCGTGGTCGTGAGCTGCTACCGGCAGGGCATCCTGCTCGGCTCGCTGCACGCGGGCGAGCCTGCGTGGACGGTGCTCTGGCCCGCCGCGAAACCGTTCGAGAACGACGGCGATGACCTGCCGCGCGCGGGCGACATGACCCACGTCGCGATCTCGCGTGACGGAACGCGGCTCGCGTTCGGCTGCCAGGACCGCGGGCACTTTCTCGCGACGGTCGGCGCAGGCGGCGCGGTCGCGGCGCGCGGCATCGCCGAGCCTTTGAGCGAATATCCGCATTACGCTTGCTTCTCGGACGACGGTCGCTTCGTCGCATTGAACGCGTGCCACTTCTACAACGGCGCGACGGGCTGCTTCGACTGGGATGCGTCGAACGACGACGACGAGCAGATGCCGTGCATCGACGGCGCGCTACGTGTCTACGCGGCGGCATGGCTCGACAAGCCGGTCGTCGACGCGATCCTCGGCCGTCCCGCGAAATCGGCCGGGTCGTTCGCGCTCGCGGGCAACGGCATCCTTCGCATCGTGAACCTGAAGGGCGCCGTCGGCGTCGCGCAGGGTTTCGGGTCCTCGGCGGGCAGCATCGACTTCTGCCCCGAGAGCAAGCGCCTCGCGCTCGCGACGTACGCCGGCTTCGTGCACGTCTACGATCCGTACGTCGAAGAGCTCCCCGGCCGCGTCGACGGCGTGCGCCCGCGTCGCGAGCTCACGCGCTGGGTTCTGTGGGAGCACCTTCCGAACGGGCCCATTCGGTGGTGATCACCACTGATACCAATCCGTCGATTCGTAAACCGGTTGCGTCACGCTCGAGAAGAGCGACGAGAACGCCGCGACGAATTGCGGGTTCGTATAGAACGCCTGAATGTTCGCGTCCGACGACCAGATGTCGACGCCGTTGAACTGACGCGCGTCGTCCTGCCCGAGCCACACGACGTGCGCGACGTTTCCCGCCTGCATCGAAGGCGCCTGACCGGCCGACGCGACTTGATTGTGCGCGGCTTCGTTGGTCGCGGCGTCGGACGAGCTCAGCGTGCCGAGCGCGAGGTGGACGTAATGCGGGTCGTACGCGTCGCCCGAGTGCATGTCGCCCCAGCTCACCCAGCCGGCTGCGCTCACGTAAAAATCGATCGTCGGCGGCGACGCGAAGAGCGTTCCGAACGCCTGCTGGATCTGCGGGTTCGCATAAAACGATTTCATCGCGGTCGCGTCGGTCCAGCGATCCATCGCGAGAAACTCGTTCGGCGTGCCGTCGAGAATGGCCGTTCCGAGCAGCACGGCGTGCGCGATGTCGCCCGCGGCCTTCGCCGTCGCTTCGCCCGATTTCGCGATCTGATCGTGCGTCGCTTTCGACTGCGCGAGATCGACGCCGGCGTCGCCCGCGCTCGCGAGCTCGCCGCGAACGAGCGCCATGTATTCGATCGGAGCTCCGGCATCGGCGTCGGCCGTTGCCACGTCGGGGACGGCTGCGTCGATCGCGCCGCTGTCGGTCGTCGTCGTCACGTCGCCGCTGCTGCAGCCGAGCAACGCCGCGGCGATCGCCGCGCTCCCGATGGTCCACTTTTTCATCGTCGTCACCTCTTCGGAAGTAACGACTCCCGCCGGACGCAAAACTCATCGAACAATCCGTTGCATGCAACGTTGCACCTGCCTTCGGTGACGCGTGATCGTACGTAAAATGCGGGCGATCGTGAGCGGCACCTCCGTTGCAAAGCGAATGCAACGGAGGTTCTTCAATGCGTAAAGCGATTGGTCTTGTCGGCACTTTGGTCTTGGTTGCGGCGTGCAGCGCGAACGTCGGGGGCTCGAATCCCGACGGCGGCGGCACGAATCCGGATGGCGGCGGAACGAATCCGGACGGCGGGCAATCGGGGACCGCGAGCTGCGGGACGGGGACGCTCTTCGCGGGGAATCCGACGTACGACGGGCAGCCGTCGGATCGTCCGACGAGCGGCACCGGCATTCTCTCGGGGCCGCCGCTTCAGTGGCAGACGATGGTGTTCGCGGGGAGTCATCTCTACACGCGCCAAGAGAGCGAAGTGTGGAGCGTCGATCTTTCGGCCTCGAGCCCGGTCGAGACGAAGCTCGCGGGCTCGACGCCTGCGGGCTCGACGTACGATTTTTCGATGGGCCCGTGCTCGAGCGCGGCGCTCACGCAGCTCCGCGGCCTCGCGGCGCTGCCGGACGGAAGCTTGGTCGCGTCGGATTACTGGGCGAGCGCGATCGTGAAGATCGCGAACCCGGACAACCCTTCGACGTGCGCGGTGAGCTCGATCGCGGGAAACGTCGGGCCGTACACCGCGATCGATCCGAGCGACGAGTCGACGTATCCGCCGAGCGGAACGGCCGACGGGCAGGGGAGCGCGGCGACCTTCACCGAGCTCGGCGCGATGATCGCCGACGCGTCGGGCACGATCTACGTCGCCGACAAAACAGTCGTCGGCGGGCCGAGCACGGTTCGCAAGATCGACTCGTCCGGAAACGTGACGACGCTGCTCAAGCTCACCGAAGCCGACGGCACGCCCGACTCGATCCATAACTTCACGATCATGAACGGCAAGCTCTACGCGGCCGCGGGTGACGGCGCGAACGTCTCGTACGTGTTCGAAATCGACACGACATCGGGCGCGATGAAGATGATCCACAGCGGCGACTCGAGCGCGTGGGACCCCGTCGACGACGGCTCCGATCCGACCGTCTCGGGCATCACGAACGACGGCACCAACCTGATCGTCGCCGGTTACGGCTACGTTTGGTATCTCGGCCTCGACGGCAAGCTCACGCTCGTCGCGGGGACCGGCTTCGACATCGACAACTTTCCGTCCGGCTACGATCCGGCCGCGCCGCACCCGGCCCTCGACCTCGCGTTGCCGGCGGCGCTCGGCTCGGCCGATGAGAACGGCACGGGCTCGCTCTATCACCTCGCGTATCACGACGGCGCCGTGTACGTCCGCGGGCACGCCGACGGGACGGCCGCGTTCATCGAGAAGATCGCCTGCCCCTGATCTAGGATGCGCCATGGTCGCGCCCGAACGCTTCGCCGAAGGTGCCCTCGTCGGGCACTTTCGGTTGGAGCGCGTCATCGGGCGCGGCGGCATGGGCGTCGTGTGGGCCGCGGTCGACGAGCGCGACGGGCGGCGCGTCGCGCTGAAATTCTTGGACGACGTGCGAAGGGACGACCCGGTGAGCCACGCGCGCTTTCTCCGCGAGGCCGAGCTCGCGTCCAAGCTGACGCACCCGAACGTCGTCCGGGTTCACGCGATCGATTACACGCTCGAAGGGACGCCGTTTCTCGTGATGGATTTGCTCGAAGGCGAGTCGCTGCGCGCGCGGATGAAATTCGCGCAGCGGCTCTCGCCGAGAGAGTGCGGCGCGCTCCTCGCGCCGGTCGCGTCGGCGGCGCGCGCGGCGCACGAAGCGGGCATCGTGCATCGCGATCTCAAACCCGAGAACGTGTTTCTCTCGACCGACGGCGTGCGCGTCCTCGATTTCGGAATCGCCAAGCGCCTCAGCGCCGACGAAGTGAAAGACACCTTCACCTCGACCGGCGCGATGCTCGGAACGCCCGCGTACATGGCGCCGGAGCAAATCTACGGCGAGCGCGATCTCGACGGAAAAGCGGACGTGTGGGCGCTCGGCGTCATCGTCTACGAGTGCTTGTCCGGCGTTCGGCCGGTCGACGGCGGCGTCGGGCAGATCTTGAAGGCGATCACGTCGGGCCGCATCGTGCCGCTCGCCGAGCGCGTGCCCGAGGCCGGCGCGCTCGGGCGCTTCGTCATGACGATGCTCGCGACCGAGCCGTCGAAGCGGCCGTCGATGGACGAAGTCGAGCGCGTGCTCGTCGGGCTGCGCGACGACGCGATGCCGGTCGCGCGCCGTCGCGCGTGGCTGGCGCCCGCGGTGGGCCTTTCTGCGGTCGCGATTGGGGCGCTCGCGATCGTACGCTTCACGGCGCATCGGTCCGCGCCGCCGGCGAGCGTCGCGAGCGAGAGCGTGCCCACGCCCACGATGAGCGCGTCCACGCCGTCATCGGTCGCGATCGCGCCGCCCTCGCCGCCCCCAACGGCTTCGAGCGCACGACAGACGTCTGTCAAAATTCAACAGACGTCTGTTGCTCCCGCGCCTGCGCCGGTCGCGCGGGCGCCCGAGTTCGACGTCGTGCTCGGCCGAGTCGCGGGCATGGGCAATCAGCCGACCCAGTCGGACGTGGTCGATGCCCTCCGCGCGATGAAGCCATGCTTGCCGGCGCCGGCCGCGGGCGAGCGCTGGACGATCGCGCTCGACGCGACCTGGCCGAAAGGCGGCGCGCGAACCGAAGCTTTCGAAGCGCGCCGCAACGGCGCTCCGCTCGCGAACGCGCAGATCGAGGCGTGCGCCAAACGAATCTTCGACGCCGCGAAAATCGCCGCGCCCGACGGACAAGACGACGCCGCGGGAACGTCGTACATACGCATGTCGGCGGGTTATTACTGATGGGCGGCGGCACCAAGAGCGACACTTCTCCGACGGATCGATCGTCGGACGAGCGCGCCGCGCCGATCCCGGGGCTCGTCGTCGTGATGGAGTGCGAGCGACCGAGCGGCGGCGCGTTCGTCGCGCCGATCGGAAGCGGCCTTCGCGTCGGCCGCGGCGCCGTGCGCGAGCTTCGCGACGGGCGCGTCGAGATCCCCGACTCGCACCTCTCGCGCGAGCACTTCGAGATCGTGCGCGAAGGCGCGCGCTTTCGCGTCGTCGATCGCGGCTCCCGCAACCGCACGCTCGTCGCCGAGCGGCCCATCGAGTCCGAAGCCATCGACGCGGGCACGCTCTTCCGCGCGGGTCACACGTTCTTCACGTGCGTCGCCGACGTCGGCCCGGCGCTCGATTGCGCGTGGCCGTTCCTCACGACCAACGCCGACTTCGCGCGCGATCTCGGCAAGCTCGAGCGCATCGCGCAGTCGCCGCTGCCGGTGCTTCTCCTCGGCGAAACCGGCACCGGCAAAGAAGTCCTCGCGCACGCGCTCCATGAGCGGTCGAAGCGTCGCGGCGCGTTCGTGCCGGTCAACTGCGGCGCGCTTCCGAAGGAGCTCGTCGAGTCGCTCCTCTTCGGTCACCGCCGCGGCGCGTTCTCGGGCGCGACCGCCGACGAGCTCGGCTTCATCCGCACCGCCGATGGCGGAACGCTCTTCCTCGACGAGATCGGCGATCTCCCGCCCGCCGCGCAATCGACGCTCCTTCGCGTGCTCCAAGAGCGCGAGGTGACGCCGGTCGGCGCGTTTCACGGCGTGCGCGTCGACGTGCGCATCGTCTCGGCGACGCACAAGCCGCTCGCCGATCACGTGCGCTCGGGCGCCTTTCGCGCCGATCTCTTCGCGCGCCTGCGCGGCTTTTCGTTCACGCTGCCGCCGCTCCGCGATCGCCCGTTCGACATCGGCGAGCTCATCGGCCGCATGGCCCCCGCGTCGATGACGTTCAAGCCGGACGCCGCGTACAGCCTGCTTCGCCACGATTACCCGCTCAACGTGCGCGAGCTGAAACAAGCGATCAACGTCGCCGCGGTCCTCGCCGACGGCGTCGTCGGCCCCGCGGATTTACCCGAGACGATCGTCGGCCCCGCCTCGCGCGATCTCGACGACGACGACGCAGCCCTGCGCGACGAGCTCGTTCGCCGTCTCGCCGAGACCCACCGCAACGTGAGCCAAATCGCACGCGACATGGGCAAGGCGCGCCAGCAAATTCAGCGGTGGATCAAGCGCTTCGGAATTTGAGCGATCACGGAGCGCAGCGGACCTTGGGGAGGCTGACCGACTGCGTTCGCGTCGCGGCGGTCACGGCGGCGTGCCACGCCTTGCGCGTCACGGTCGGCTGACCTGCGCCATCGAGGCCCATGAGGCCGCAGTGATAATCCCAGCGTCCGTCGTTGCCGTCCCAGTCGCCGACGTCTTGGTAGTTGAACCAAATCGTCGGGCCGATGTGCCACTCGGCGCGGTGCGCGTCCATCGCGGTCGCGAAATCGGCGAAGTGCTTCGCTTGGTAATATTGGTCCGGCGTCGTGAAAGGCGTCTGCGTGATGAGCCCGCTCGCGTCGCGTTGCCACGGCCCGGCGAGCGCCCAGCCGATCTCGGTGATCCAAATGTCCACGTCGGGTAGGCCGAGCCCGTCGAGGCGCGTTCGCGTCGCTTGCACGCGGCTGACCGCGAGCGGCACGGTCTCGGAGTAGGGGTGGACGGCGACCGCGTCGTAGAGACAGTTGCCTCCGGGCATGTTCGTGATCTGCGCCAAGAAGTCGAGCGCGTCGTGCGGATGCCTGTCGGGAAAATCGGTGATGCCGCCGAAGATGATGCGCGCGTTCGGATCGACGGCGCGAAGCGCTTGGTGCGCGGCCTGCAGCGCGTCGTAATAGTTCGCCGGCGAGACCGTGCCCGAGTCGTCGCCCGTCCAGAACATCGGCGTGTTCTCTTCGTTCCAGATTTCCCACGCGCGCACCGGCAAGTACGGGACGTCGGTGTGATCGCTCCAGAACGAGCCGCCCGGACCGAAGCGCTGCGCGACGGCGGTGAGATAATTTTTCCAATCGGGCCGATTCGCCGGCGTGTAGCCGCCGACTTGATAAAACGCGAACACGATGGGAACGACCGACACGTTCGACTTCGCCGCGGCGTACATGAGCCCGTCGAACGAGTGAACGTCGTCGACGCGCGGCCACCACGCGCGCTCGAGACCCATGTGCGCGCCCGCGAGGAGCTCGGGATGGATCTGATCCCAGTTGAGTCCGCCGTAATTCATTCCGTACGCGGGGAGCTCGTCGCTCGTGAGCGCTTCGGAGGTCGTGCCGTTCGAGCCGGCTCCGCAGGCGAGGGCGGCGGCGGCGAAGAGGGCGAGGATCGCGGTGCGCATGATCCGTGAATGAGCACGACGCATGCCGCTCGAGCGACGCACGGATCCCGCAAAATGCCGCCGAATTCTCACCGTGGGGACGAATCCCCCGCGGTGGGGGTCGAGCCCCACGAGACGCGACCTATCCACGCGGTTCGCCGGCGATCCGCGCTACGTTGGTGCGGTGCGCGCTCGGACTTATCTGCTCGTCGTCGCTTGTCTCACGGCGGGCTGCTCCGATCTTCTCGGAATCGACGACGGCATTCCGCGGACCGACGCGAGCCCGGCCGACGTCGCGGTGACCGACGCCTTCGTGCCGCTCCACTGCGGGAGCACGAGCTGCAACTTCGCGGCGCTCGAGAGCTGCTGCGTCGACGACGACAGCGGCGCTCAGACCTGCGCGAGCGCCACGACGACGTGCAGCGGTCTCTTCATTCCGTGCGATCGCTCCTCGCAGTGCGCGCAGGAGGGTGACGCCGGCGCGATCGTCTGCTGCGCCGATTACGAAGCGACCGAGGCGGGCGTCGTCGCGATGGGCGTCTCGTGCATTCCCGCGGCCGATTGCAACGCGGCCAACGACCGCTTCGTTTTGTGCGGAGGCCCGAGCGGCGCCGCCGATTGCCCAGCGGACGCATCGTGCGGCGTGAGCACGACGTCGCTCCCGTCGTACCCGGTGTGTCTCGGCGGCGGCGTGCAGTGAGCCGTCACTCGTACATCACGTACTCGGGCACCGGCGTGAGGCCGAGCACGTCGCTCGGTTTCATCAGCTTGCTTCCGTCGCGCGTGTCTTCGTCGAAGAAGAGCTTGAAGCCGGCGTGCACGCTCGGCGGCATCGGCTTCACGAGCGCGTCGTAGGTGTGGACCTTCGCGCCGCGCACGCCGCGGCCGTCGATGCTCTTGACGATGACGACGCCGGGCGCGGGCCGGAGCGCGTCGTCGTGGGCGAAGACGTGATCGTTCACTTGGTGAAAAACGAGCGCTTTTTCCGGCAAATCGTAGCGCTTCACGAGCGTCGATAGATACGCGGCGACCTCGCTCACGACCTCGCCGGTCGTGTGGCCCCAGTGCACGCCGGGATGCCATCGCGGGCCGGGCATCGCCCACTCGGGGTCGAGCGCGACACTCACGTCGGGCTCGCGCAGCCACGGCTCGAGCGCCTTCACCTCGGTCATGAAATCCGAATGGCCCGGCTGGATGTCGAGCAAGAGGATGCCCTTCGCCGCGCGCGCCGCTTTGAGGTAATCGCCGATCACCGCGTCGGGGACGCGACGTCGCGAGAGACCGTCGCGGCCCGGATCGCCCGTCACGACGACCGCGATGAGCTCGAACGTCGGGAGCACTTCGCGTCCGCCGGCGTATTCGTCGCCGAGCTTTTCGATCTCGCGACCGCGCGCCGCGAGATCGCCGCGGAGCTTGCCGAGCGCGGGCGCGCCGGGCGTGCCGCAAAACCCGACGAGCCGATAATGCGGAAAGAGCGTGCGACCGCCCCGCGGAAGATGCGGATGCGTCGCGCGATGCCTTCCGGCGTGCGCAGTCGCAGCGAGGGTCACGAAGAGAAAGAGCGAGGCGAGGGACAGGCGCGAAAAAACCAAGATCGAAGCGTGCCTGGTTCGAGCGCGCGAGTCGAAATCTCTGCAAGTCTGGTGGTAGGCTCGACGGGTGAGGCGTCTCGGTCTGCTCCTTTTCACGGTCGCGTGCGGAACGAGCGCGCCGGAGGGCCCGGCCGACGCGAGCCTCGACCAATTCACGCCCGACGTCGCGACTGACGCGGCGACTGAGGCCGCATCGGACGCAGGGCTCGACGCGGCCGTCGACGCTGCGACCGGCCACGCGATCCTCTGGGGAGCGATCGAGGACGGCCCCGACACCTACGACTTTTATTATCCCGACGCGGGCCCATGGACGAACGCGCCGTGGGGCAACGCCGGCAACACGATGGACAAGTTCGACTCCAACGCCGGCAAAAAAATATCGATCCTCGGCTGGGGCCAGCCGCCGCCTTGGGAGCAGACGACCGTCTACGGCGGCACGTTCGACATCGTCCGAAATCGCGGCGCGTACACGATTCTGACGATCGATCCGGGCTCGGCGACGCTCGCTGACGTCGCGAGCGGAAAATACGACGCCGCGATCGCGACCTGGGCCGCCAACGTCAAAGCGTACGGCCAGCCGTTTTTCATGCGTTTCGCGCACGAGATGAACGGCGACTGGTACGCATGGGGCCAGGACCCGACCCACTTCGTCGCGGCGTGGCGCCACTTCCACGACGTCGTCACGACCGCGGGCGCGACGAACGTCACGTGGGTCTTCTGCCCGAACCTCGAAATTGGGCCGCACCCGATCGGCGATTACTACCCGGGCGACGCGTACGTCGATTGGATGGCGCTCGACGGCTACAACAAAGGCGCGACCTCGACGAGCTTCGCCAAGCTCTATGAGCCGAGCTACGCCGAGCTCACCGCGCTCTCGAACAAGCCCATCATGATCGCCGAGATCGGCTCGCTCGAGTACGCCGCGGGCGACAAAGCCGCGTGGATCAAAGATCTCCTCGAGACGCAGCTTCCGGCCAATTTCCCGCAGATTCGTGCGCTCGTTTGGTTCAATTGGCGCTTTTACGAGACCGACAACAACGTGGCGGCGTACCAGCCGTTTCCGATCGAGTCGTCGGCGAGCTCGCTCTCGGCGTTCGCGGCTGGCGTCGCGTCACCGACGTATCTCGCCGGCGGCACCTTCACGCTCGCCCCGCCGCTCTCGAAGATTGCCGCCCCGTGAACGAAATGACTTTCCTTCGCCCGGCAGTGGCCTATCCTTTCTAGGATAGATGGTCGACCGTCGCCGAGCCCAGCGCGTTCGCGTCACCGAGCCGGTCATCCTGGTTTCGCCGCGCGGCGATTTCGTCGGCGAGATCTGCGACGTGTCGGAGCGCGGGATGTTCGTCGCGCTCGCGCACTCGGCCGAAGGTGTCGGGTCGCGTCTCGTCGTTCGGGTCACGCCGTCGTATCCGCGCGGCGGTCTCGACCTCGCGGGCGTCGTGCGCTGGCGCGACGATCGCGGCCTCGGTCTCGAGCTCGATCCGAGCGCCGATGACGCCGCGGCGATCGAGGCGCTCATCGCCTCGTCGAGGGTCGCTTAACGCGGCCGCGCGGGTGTAAGAGATCGCCGGGCGCGTTCGTTCGTAGAGAGAACATGCGAAAAATGCTTCCTCTCGCCGCGGCGCTCGTCGCGTGCACGCCGACTTCGTCGGTCAGCCCGGCCCACGCGCCGGCCATGAATCTCGCGAGCCCTGACGCGCGCGCCGCGGCCACGACGGTCGACGCTTTCGCCGCGGATTTGCACGCCGCGCTGCCGAAGAGCGGGAATCTTTTTTATTCCCCTGCGAGCATCGCCATCGCGCTCGGCATCGCCGACCAGGGCGCCGCGGGCTCGACGAAGGCGGAGATGGATAAGGTGCTGCATCTCTCCGGGCCCGTCGCATACGCGAGCCTCGAGAGCGCGCTTGCGTCGAGCGCGAGCCCCGAAATCGGGATCGCGGATCGTCTGTATTTCGAGCGCTCGCTCGCGATCGATCCGGCGTTCGCCGCGCTCGCGCCGAACGAGACCGTCGACTTCAAAAACGACTCCGACGGTGCACGCAAAAAGATCGACGCGTGGGTCTCGGATCGAACGCACGCGAAAATTCCGGAGCTCATCGGGCCCGGCGTGCTCACCGGCGACGCGCGTTTCGTGATCGTGAACGCGGTGTACTTCAAAGGCGAGTGGGCGCAGCGGTTCGATGCGGGCGCGACGCGCGACGACGTTTTTCACGCCGACGTCGACGAAAACGCGCCGACGATGCACGCGACGCTCTCCGCCGGATACGGCGCGCACGGCGGCGCGCACGTCTTGGATCTGCCGTACAAGAGCGCGCACGGCCCCGAGCTCTCGATGACGATCGTCTTGCCCGACGCACGCGCCGGGCTCGCCGACGTCGAAGCCACGTACGAAAAAGAAGGCATCGCGCCGTTCGTCGCCGCGACGTCCGAGACCGAGGACGTCGAGGTGAGCATACCCAAGATGAAGATGACTTCTTCGCTCGAGCTCGGCGACGCGCTCAAAGCGATGGGAATGCGCAAGGCGTTCGAAGACGACGCCGAGCTCGGCGGCATCACGCGCACCGAGCCGGTGAAGATTTCGAAAGTGATTCACCAAGCGTTCGCCGTCGTGAACGAAGAGGGCACCGAGGCCGCCGCCGCGACGGGCGTCGTGGGCGTCAAGGCCACAGCGGTCATGATGCAGACCGAGTTTCGCGCGGACCATCCGTTCCTCTTTTTCGTGCGCGATCGCGCGAGCGGGCTCGTGCTCTTCGCCGGGCGCTGCGCCAAGCCGGTTTGAGCGGTACGCTCGCGCTCGATGCGCGAACTGCCCGACGTCTCGCGGCTCCTCTCGCTCGACGGCGCGCGGTGGGCGAAGCTCGGCGAGCGACTTCGCGCGAGCGGGCTCGACGCGCGTTACTTGGCGCGGGTGCTGCGCGTCGGCGAGCGCGTGGACGACGCGATGCGCGCGCCGATGCGTCTCTGGACCCTGCGTCGCGCGCGCGACGAGGCGGCGCTCGGCGCGAGGCTCTTCGTCTTCGGTGACGTCCTCGCGCGGGCCGAAGCGGAATCGGCGGTCGGCGATCTCTCGCCGTGGCTCGACGCGGGCTTGATCACGGAGCGCGAGGACGGCTTTGCTTGTCCGTTTCGGCTCGCGTTCGCGCTCGATCGACTCGTCTTCGCGGACGATCTCGCGGCTTCGGGCGACGCGGTGATGGGCCCGGCCGCGACGAGCGTGTACGCGTGTCTCGCGGCGCGACCGAGCGCGCGCGTGGGATCGCTGCTCGATCTCGGATGCGGCGCCGGAACGATCGCGCTCGCGCTCGCCGACCGCGCCGAGCGTGTCGTCGCGACCGACGTGAGCGCGCGCGCCCTCGCGCTCGCCGAGACGAACGCGCGTCTCAACGGCGTCGCGAACCTCGAGCTTCGGCGTGGCGACTGGCTCGAGCCCGTACGCGGCGAGCGATTCGATCTCGTCGTGTCGCAGCCGCCGTTCGTCGCGCGCCGCGCGGGCGAAGGCGACGCGCCCTTTCTCCACGGCGGGCGCCGCGGCGACGAGATCGCGCTCGGTCTCTTTGCGCGAATCGGCGACGCGATCGGGGAAGGCGGCCGCGCGATCGTCCTCGTCGATTGGCCCGTCGTGGACGCGGATCCAATCGACGCTCGCGTACGTCGCGCGATTCCGGAGGTCGACCTCGCTTGCCTCGTCCTCGCGTCGCCGGCGCGCAGCCTCGAAGATCATTGCACACTGCACGCCGCCGCCGCGCATCCGACGCTCGATGACGCGTTCGCGCGCGCCGCGCTCGCGATGCGCGATCACCTCGAGGCAGAAGGCGTTCGAAGCTTGCGCCTCGCGATCAACGTGCTCGAGCGCGTGGAGGCCCCCGCGTGGACCGCGCTCGTCTCGGTCGGTCACTTCGCCGACGCGCCGCCGAGCGCCGTCGCGATCGATCGCGTGATGCGCTCGCGCGATCTCCTCGCGCGGCCCGAGGCGCTCGCCGACGCGCGCCTCGCGATTCCCGCCGACGTGCGTTGCGACGCACCCATCGCGGGCCAAGTCGTCGTGCGCCCCGCGCGCGATCGGCTCTTGCCGCCGGTCGTGGTCGATGCGCGCGTCGTCGAATGCGCCGAACGCGTCGCCCGGGCGGGCTCACCGGGCGCAGCCGGCGCGAACCTCGAGCAAACTCGCGAAGCGCTCGCCGCCGGCCTCCTCGACGTCGTCAGTGAACGAGCATCCACCCCGCGTCCGGCGTGATCTCGACGTGCACGTGATTGAAATGCTGCGCGTTGAAATTCGGCGTGAGCATCACGTTGAAGATCGCGCGGTCCGCCGCGTCGCAGACGATGCTCCACAATTCGTTCGGTCGCGACGGACACGTCGGCTCGCCGACTTTTCCGTGGAAGTCGCGCTGCACGACGAGTGCGGTTCCGTCCTTCTTCTTGAATTCGGCGATGTCGACCGCGAGCGCGCCGCAATGCTGCTTGCCGTCGTATTTCTTCGTGCAACCGAACTGCTTGCGCGGCCGGTACGCCGAGAGATGAATCATCTCGGCGACGCCGCGCGGCGCGAGCATCGCGGCGAAATCATCGAGCGCGAGCACGAGCCTGCAGTCGAAGATTTCCATCGCCGCGGTCTCGCGCGCCGCCGGCCTGAGCATCGAATGAATCGTGACGCCGCCCGAGAGAGGCCCGCGCAAACGAACTGGGTCCATCACGCCTTCGGTCGGCGCCGCGTGCACGAACGGAACATTTCGCTTCGTGAGCTCGGCGTCGCAAGTCGCCGCATCCATCGCGGCGTAACGCATGTTCGGAGCGTCGGCGCGAAGGATGGCCACCGCATGGCCAGTCGAATCCGGCTCCCAAAACGGCCCGCCGCGCGCCGGCGTCACGACCGCAGACTGAACCGGCGCAACCAGCTCGGCCGGAATTTCGTGCAACGGCGGCCGCGCATCCGGCGACTCGCTCCGCGCGCAGGTCACGCCGAGCGCGCAAACCAGCGCTGCGAGCATTGCACGCATGCAGCAAGCCTTTCACAGCGCCTGCACGTGTGCTAGCGCGAGCCCATGGAATCCAAAGAAATGACCGAGCTGTGCCTGAAGCACACGCTCTTTTCTTGGTCGGCGACCGGCAAAGTCGACCCGCTCCCCATCGCGCGCGCCGAGGGCGTTTACATTTATTCGCCCGACGGAAAACGCTGGCTCGATTTCAACAGTCAGCTGATGAGCGTCAACATCGGTCACGGCCACCCGCACGTGGTCAAGGCGATCCAAAAGCAGGCGGAGACGCTCTGCTACGCAGGTCCCAGCATGGCGACCGAGATCCGCGCGAAGCTCGGCGCGCGACTCGCGAAGATGGTGCCCGGCGACATCAACACCTTCTTCTTCACGCTCGGCGGCGCGGAGGCGAACGAGAACGCGATCAAAGCCGCGCGTCTCTTCACCGGCCGCCACAAAATCATCGCGCGCTATCGCAGCTACCACGGCGCGACGCACGGCGTGATGTCGCTCACCGGCGATCCGCGTCGCTTGCCGAACGAGCCGGGCATGTCCGGCGTCGTCCGCGTGATGGATCCGGTGCCGTACGATTATTCGTTCGGCAAGAGCGACGACGAAATCGTTCGCAACAACCTCGCGTACCTCGAAGAGGTCATCCACTACGAAGGCGCCGATAAAATCGCGGCGATGTTCATCGAGACCGTCACCGGCACGAACGGCATTTTGCCGCCGCCGAAAGGCTATTTGCAGGGGCTGAAAGCGCTCCTCGGCAAGTACGGCATCTTGCTGATTTGCGACGAGGTCATGTGCGGATGGGGACGCACGGGCAAGCTCTTCGCGTTCGAGCACGGCGGGATCGTTCCCGACATCGTCACGATGGCGAAGGGCCTCACGAGCTCGTACATGCCGCTCGGCGTGATGGGCCTCTCCGATCGCATCGCCAATCATTTCCGCGAAAATGTTTTTTACGGCGGCCTGACGTACAACGCGCACCCGATGTGTCTCGCCGCGGCCGACGCGGTCATCGACGTCATCGAAAGCGAGAAGCTCGTCGAGAACTCCGCGCGCATGGGCGAAATCATGAGCGCGCGCATGGGCCGCTTGAAGCAAAAGCACCCGAGCATCAAAGAGACGCGCAACATCGGTCTCTTCGGCATCATCGAGCTGCAGAAAAACGCCAAAGGCGAGCGCCTCGTCCCGTACGCGTCGAGCCATCCGGTGATGGCGAAGATCGGAAAGTTCTTCCGCGAAAACGGCCTTTACACGGTGCTTCAGCTCGGCGGAATCATGTGCAACCCGCCGCTCACGATCACCGAGGAGCAGCTCGGCGAAGGCTTCGACGTCATCGACAAAGCGCTCGCCATCGCCGACGAAGCGTTCGAGCGCTAAGCTCGACACATGCCGTCGCATCCGTTCGAGCGAACGCGGGCTCTCCGAGAGCTCGCGTCGCTCGCGGTCGCGTGCGCGATCGCCGCGGGCGCGACCGTGGTGTACGTCGTCGAGTCGGACATGTGGTCGTGCGGCGTGCTCGTCGGCATGCCGGCGTTCGTCGCGGCGGGCGCGTGGGTCGTCATGATGCAGTCGGAGCGACGCGCGCCGCTGCTCGACGTGCGCTGGGGTTGGGTCCTCTCGGTGCCGCTCGCGATGGCGTGGATCTCGATGTCGTCGATCTTGACGTCGCTGCGCCACCCGTCGGTGAGAGCGCTCGCGACCGATCTCCTCCGCGGAACGTATTCGCTGATGGCCTGGGCGCCTGCGCTGCTCGCGGTGCTCGTCCTCTTCGGGATCCCGCTCGGGATCGCGCGGAGCCTCGCGCACAAGGGGCTCGATGACGAAGAGCGCGGCGATCGGCTCGTCGGGCTCGTCGCGTTCGGCGTCGGCATCGTGAGCGCCCTCGTCGCGGCGCTTTTTTCCATGGGCGAATACGTCGGCACGCCGCCGGAGGAAGATTTTCCGCGCCTCGGCCTGGCTGCATTCGTCGGATGGACGCTCGCGGCGATCGGGTGCGGCGCCGCGACGGCGCTCCTCGCGACATTCCGGCTCGCCCAGCGCGTGCAGTTCGTCGCGCGGGTTCGGGCGGGCGTCGAGCCTGGCTACCGCTTCGAGACGACCGCGCACGGCGAAGAGATCGTCCGCGTGCCGACGGCCTCGACTTATCGCAACGGTGCGCGCGAGGTCGTCTTCGAGTCGCGCAACGAATCGGCGGCGCCGCGCGACAAGAACCAAGCGTCGCTGTCGCTCGTCGTCATCGTCGCCGCCGTGCTGATGTTCGGCGTCGCGATCATCGCGGTCCTGGTCGACGGTCACAAGAGCGATCCGTGTCCGCCCGGCCGACACCTCGTCGACACGTGGGAAGGGCCGCAGTGTCATTCCAATCCCCCCGTTTCGGTCGGCAGATACTGAGCCGCCGTGCGCCGGACGCGTCGCGGGCGCGGCGCGAGAAGTGCTCGCGGCGGAGCGGCCACGGGCGGCGCTTCGAAGACGCGAAGGCGACGTCGCTAGAGTCGCTTTCATCCGATCTCGACGACGCAAAGCGCCGCGCCGTACGCGCCTGCTCCCGGATAAACTTCGAACGGTGAGCGCGCTGCTCGTGTCCACCATCGCTGGTGAGTCACGGGCTCGCGCAGCGAATCGCGTCGGCGCCTTGCGTCGTCGTGACGACGTCGATGCCCGCCGTCGCCTTCGCGCACTGCAAGATGCTCTCGAAATCCGCGATCGGATACGTGAGGTCCATGTTCGACGTCGCGTCGGTCGTGAAGTCGTGGAACATGAGGATCTCCCAGCCGCGTTGGGTCGCCGCGTTCTGAATCCACGAGCAGATGGTGCTCGCCGAATCGTTGTCGTACGCGCCGTCCGAGTTCAGCTGGAAGACGTCGCTGCCCATGTAATTGAGGCCGGGGTTCACCGTGCGGTGCGACGTGTAATATTTTTTGATCGCGGCGAGCACGGTCGGGTTGTAGTTGCCCATCGGCGTCGCGAACGATGCGACGGGCGAGCCGACGTTCGCGAGCAAGTACTGCTGCGAGAGACGGAGCTCGTCGTCGAGATCTTGCGCGTCGAGCGTCGTGAGATCCGGGTGCGTCACCGTGTGGCTGCCGGTCTCCATGCCGTCGCTGGCCAAGTCCTTCGCGAACGGCAGGTCCCCGTATTGATCGAGCTGGCGCGTGATGTTGTAGATGGTCGCCTTGTAGCCGTACTTGTCGAGGACCGGCTTCGCGAGCGTGTCTTGCGACTCGTAAGAATCGTCCATCGTGATGGTGAGCATGCCGCGCGTGAGCGGAAGGCAGCTCTGACTCTTGCTCGGCGTGCCGCCGCAGGGATCGGTCGACGGGTTTTGATCGACGAGATACTGAAACGGGAGCGTCTTCGCCGTCGCGCCGGTCGCGTCGGTGGCGAGCAGCATCGCGCTCGTGCCCGACGCGACGCCGTCGAGGCCGCCGGTCCATTTGCCGTACGCATAGCTCAGCGGATACGAGCTGCCGCCGACGACTTGAAACGTCACGCTGACCGGAAGGCTGCCGCCGCCCGCGACGACGTATTCGACCCACCACGAGCCGGCGTCCGAAGTCTGCTGCCAAAACGGGCTCCACGGCGCGACGCAGCCGCCACCGCTGACGCACGCGCCGTTCGAGCACGTCGTGCCGCCCGTGCAGGTCCCGCACGTTCCACCGCATCCGTCGCTGCCGCACTGCCGGCCCGCGCAATTCGGCGCGCACGCCTCGGTCGCGTCGACGCCCGCGTCTTTCGTGCTGCCGGAGTCTTGCGCGGCGTCGGTTCCACCATCGGCCGAGCCGGAGCAATCGATCGCAGGCGCGTCTTGCATGTACGCGAACCATCCGGTTTGCGCGGTCGCTTGGCCCTTGGTCGCCGTGAGGCGAATGAGCGTGCCCGCGGGCACCGGGCCATCGTCGGGGCCGCCGGTGAATTTCACGTTGCCGTCGCCGAGATCGACTTCGTTCGTGAGCGCGATCGTTCGGTTGCCGTTCGGATCGCTCACCTCGGCGCTCATGGACGTGGTGGCCGCGTCGCTCACCGAAAATTCGAGCCACCAATCGCCTTGGTCACATTGGTCTTGCCCGAACCCCGGGTCCCACGGACATGCGGTGAGCGCGGACGACGCCGTGCTCGATGTGTCGTGCGCGCCGCCGCACGCGGCGAAGACGACGATTGGTGCGAAGAGGACGACGAGCAGCTTCTTGGTGGACATCTCGAAGGTCCGACCGAAGCAAGCGCGATGCCCCCGACACTTTTGGCTCAGCCGATCACTGAATCGGTTCGACGACCGTGCCGTCGGTGATCTCGGCGCGCGCGATCGACACGATGCGCGCCGATTCGTCGATGCCGGTCGAGACGAGCACGGTCGGCCCGGTGTCGCGTTCGAGGACGACCTTGGTCATCTTCACGCGGTTGCCCTCGCCGACGACCGCGAGTCGAACGCCGTGCGAGTCCTCGAAGACCGCGGTCGCCGGGACCTCGTAGACTTTGTGCGGGTTCGGCAGCGAGAGCAAAACCTCGGCATACATGCCCGCGAGGAGCGCGTTGTCGGCGTTCGGCACGCGGACCTCGGTGTTCATCGTGCGCGTCGTCGGGTCGAGCGCGCCCGCGGTGCGCGTGATCGTCCCCAAGAATTTGCGGCCCGGATACTCGCGCACGTCGACCTCGGCAGGCGCGCCCGTGCGGAGGCTCGGCGCGACGTCTTGCGGGACCGGGACGAAGACGCGAACCGGATCGACCGCGACGAGCGTGAAGAGCGGCGTGCCGGTTCCGGCGGTGACGAGCGCGCCGACGTCGACCGAGCGAGACGTGATCGTTCCCGCGAAGGGCGCGGTGACGCGCGCGAAGCTCTTCTGCTGCTCGAGCTGACCGAGGCTCGAGCGTTGCGCGTCGACGTTGGCCTTCGCGACCGCGACGCTCGCTTGGTCGACCTTCGCTTGCGCGCGCTTCTGATCGAGATCCTGCTGCGCCGCGAGGCCCTGCGCCGTGAGCTGCTCGTAGCGTTCGAGGTTCGCCTTCGAGAAATCGGCGTTGGCGACGGCCTGCTGCACGTTGGCCTGCGTTTGTACGAGCTGCGCGCGCGATTGCGCGATTTGTTGATCGAGGTCGGGTGTCTCGAGCTCGGCGAGGAGATCGTTTTCCTTCACGCGATCTCCGATGTCGACGTACCACTTCTTCACGTAACCGTTCGCGCGCGAGTTGATCGTGATCGACGCGAGCGGCGCGACGGTGCCCGGCAAGACGAGCGCACGATCGCTCGACATCACCTTCGGCGAGATGACGTTCACGCGCATGCCCGCGTGCTCGGCCTCGGTCGTCTCTTGCGCGAGCGAGCCTTGTGCCTTGTGACGCGGGAGCCAAGCGACGAGAAACGCGACGCCGAGCACGCCCACGGCGACGGCGCCGAAGAGGAGCGCGCGCGTCGGCGAGAGCGTCGCCGGCGGCGGAAGCTCGAACCCGAGCTCGTGCCCGTTGGGGGGCGAGGTCGGGCGCGGATCGTCTTCTTCTTCGGGCTTCACTCGGGGATCTCCCAACGCTCTTCGGAGAGCACGTCTTTGCGACGTAACACTGTGTACATGACGGGAACGAAGAACAAGGTCGTCACCGTCGCGACGAGGAGGCCGCCGATGACCGCGCGACCGAGCGGCGCGTTCTGTTCGCCGCCTTCGCCGAGGCCGAGCGACATCGGGAGCATGCCGATGATCATCGCGAGCGCGGTCATGATGACCGCGCGGAGGCGCGTCATCCCGGCGGCGAGCGCCGCGTTTTGTGCGTCAAAACCGCGCTTGCGCTGATCGTTCGCGAACGTGACGACCAGGATGCTGTTCGCGGTCGCGACGCCGACGCACATGATCGATCCCATGAGCGAAGGCACGCTGAGCGTCGTGTGCGTGAGATAGAGCATCCACGCGATGCCCGAGAGTGCGCCCGGGAGCGCCATCAAGATGATGAGCGGGTCGAGCCACGACTGGAAGTTCACGACCATCAGCAAGTAGACGAGGAGGATGGCGAAGATGAGGCCGTAGCCGAGGCCTTTGAACGACGAGTCCATGCTCTCGGCTTGGCCTTTGACGGTGACGCTCGTGCCGCGCGGCAGCGTCGGCTTCGCCTCGGCGATGACGCGGTTCACGCCCGAAACGAGCGTGCCGAGGTCGGTGCCGTCGACGTTCGCTTGGACGTCGTAGGTGCGCGCGACGTTGTAGTGCGTGATGTTGACCGGGCTCGTCGAGCGCGAAATCGTCGCGACGTTCGAGAGGAGCTCGGGCGCGCCGTTCGGCCGCGCGATGGGCGTCGAGGACAGCGCGTCGATCGAATTGATCTGGTATTGCGGCGTCTGCACCGCGACCAAGTACTGCACGCCGCGCTTCGGATCGATCCAGTAGCCGGGCGAGACTTGGCCGCTCGACGCGAGCGAGATGAGCAGATCGCTCGCGACGTCCTGGGTCGTGAGCCCGGCCTGGCTTGCCATCGTGCGGTTGATGTCGATGTCGAGCTGCGGCTGGTCGACGACCTGCGCGAGGTGCACGTCGACCGCGCCCGGGATGCGCGCGATGCGATCGCGCAGTTTTTCGGCGACGGCGTAGGTGCGTGCCTCTTGGCCGATGGGCCCGACGACCTGCACGTCGATCGGCGCGGCGACGCCGAAGTTGAGGACCTGCGTCGAGATGTCCGGCGCGAGGAAGAAGAAGGTCGTCCCCGGAAAATCTTTGTTCAGCTCCTTGCGGAGCTTGCGCACGTATTCGGGCGTCGAGCCGTGATGCTCCTTGAGCGCGACGAGGACTTGGCCGTCGGCGGGCGAGATGAGCGCGCCCTCGCTGAGCGAGAGGTTCAAGCCGCTGTTGGGCGTGCCCATGTTGTCGATGAGCGTGTCGATCTCGCCGGGCGGGATGACCTTCTTGATCGTCGCGTCGATCTTGGTGAATTTTTTCTCGGTCTCCTCGATGCGCGTGCCAGGCTCGCCGCGCGCGTGGAGCTTGATGAGCCCGGCGTCGACGCTGGGAAAAAAATCGCGGCCTACGAGCGGGAAAAGCGACACCGACCCGGCGACGAAAATCGCGAACACGCCGATGGCCATCCCGCGGTGGTGGAGCGCGAACGCGAGCCACCGGCCGTAAAACGCGCGGAGCCGATTGAAGACGCGATCGAAGGCCGCGAAGATCCCCTTCTTGTGCTCGCCGTGCATCGCGGCTTCGGCTTCGCGCACGAGGAGGTAGCGCACGAGCGTCGGCACGAGCGTCCGCGAAAGGAAGTACGAGGTCATCATCGCGAAGACGACCGCGAGCGCGAGCGGGATGAAGAGCGATTTGGCCGCGCCGGTGATGAACGCGACCGGCACGAAGACGATGCAGATGCACAGCGTCGAGACGAACGCGGGGACCGCGATTTCGGACGCGCCGTCGAGGATCGCGCGGACGATGGGCTTGCCCATCGCCATGTTGCGGTGGACGTTCTCGAGCTCGACGGTCGCGTCGTCGACCAAAATTCCGACCGCGAGCGACATTCCGCCGAGCGTCATCACGTTGAGCGTCTCGCCGAGATACGAAAGCAAAATGATCGCGACGAGGATGGAGAGCGGAATCGAGATGACGACGATGAGCGTGCTCCGCCAGCTTCCCAAAAAGAGAAGCAGCATGAGCGCCGTGAGGCCCGCGGCGATCGCCGCCTCGCGCGCGACGCCGTTCACCGCGGCCCGCACGAAGAACGACTGATCGAACAGGATCGTCGCTTTCAGGTCTTTCGGCAGGCGCGCGAGAGATTTCGGGAGCGTCTCGCGCACGTGGTTGGCGACGTCGAGCGTGCTCGCGTTGCCGTTCTTGAGCACCGTCATGAGGACCGACTTGACGCCCTCGACGTGCACGATGCTCTGCTGCGGCCTGTACCCGTCGCGCACGTTGGCGACGTCGCGCAAATAAATGGGCGTTCCGTTGACGACCTTGATCGGGATGTCCGCGATCTCGTCGAGCAGCTCGGGGCTCGAGTTGATCGTGATCGGATATTCCTGCTTGCCGATTTTGGCCGTGCCCGTCGGCACGATCACGTTTTGCGTCGAGAGGGCCGTTTGGATGTCGCGCGGGCTCAGGCTCCAGGCGAAGAGCTTCTGGGGGTCGATGTCGACCATGATTTGGCGCTGCTTGCCGCCGTACGGCCAAGGGAGCTGCGCGCCCGGAACGGTCGAAATGTCCGCGCGGATGAAGTTCGTGCCGTAGTCGAAGAGCTCCTGCTCGCTCAGCGTCGGGCTTTGCAGCGCGATCTGCATGATCGGCACGTTCGACGCGCTGTAACGGATGATGAAGGGCGGCACGGTGCCGGGCGGCATCGAGCGCACCGCGGTCTGCGCGATGGCGGTGACTTGGGCGGTCGCGGCTTCGATCTTGGCGTCGGGCTGGAAGAAAATTTTGATGACCGCTACGCCGGTGAGCGTCTGACTCTCGATGTGCTCGATGTCGTTGACGGTCGTCGTGAGCCCGCGCTCGAAGTTGTTGACGATGCGCCGCTCCATGTCCTCCGGCTGCATCCCCGTGTAGTTCCAGACGACCGAGATGACTGGGATGTCGATGTCCGGAAAAATGTCCGTCGGCATCCGGATGATGGTGACCACCCCGAGGACGACGATGAGCATCGCCATGACGACGAACGTGTACGGTCGTCGAAGCGCGAGACGGACGAGCCACATGGCCCGTCCACTATAGGGTCATGACGCGCTGGCCGAACGTTCGGCCATTGTAAAAAAACCTAGCTCACTCGTTCTGCAGCACGTCCACGCGGCGGTCGATGGCCCACGTGGCCTCGTCCGTTCCGGTCGCGTCGCGCTTGCCGCGCGAAGTGTGCTCGATGCGGCGGTCCTCGATGCCGTTTTCTTCGAGGAAGTCGGCGACGCTGTTCGCGCGGCGCATTCCGAGGCGATCGTTGTACGCGATGGTGCCGCGCGGGTCGGCTCGGCCGACGAGCAAGAGGCCCTTGCCCTTGAGCGGTCCGGTCGTGAAGCACTCGGCGATCTTTTTCAGCACGGCTCGGTCCGCGGGCAGGAGATCGCTCTTGTCGAAGTCGAACTTGGGGGCCTTGCCGACGTCCGCGAGGTCCATGTTGCACGCCGCGAGAAGCTGCTCGGAGACGTTGATCGACGGGCTCACGGGCCGGACCGGCTGCGGTCGGATGCGCGCTTGGGTGACGACGACGTTTTCGTTTCCGGTTTGCTCGGGTCGCACGCGCTCGCCGCCGACGTCGAAGCGCGCTTGCACGCCGGCGAAGACGAACGTCGCGACGCGCGGGTCGGAGATCGCGTTGGCCGCGCCGCCGCCGTTCGACTGCCACAGCGGCAGCGTGAGATCTGCGCCGATGACCGGACCGATCGCGACGTCGCGCGACGCGCGCAGGTCGACGCCCACCGAGAGCTTGGCGAGCTCGAGGCTGTGCGTCGCGATGGTCGGCGTGCCGTCGTTGTGAATTTCCCAGAGACCGCGATAGCCGGTCGAGAGCTGGACCCACGGATCGAGTCTGCGATACGGCGCGGCGTGGAACATCGCGGCGAAGCCGGTCGTGAAGCCGCGCGCGGCGGTCGCGCGCTCGGCGTCGAGCTCGTTGTATTGTCCGACGAGACCGACGGCCCAGCGCGGATTGATGCGATAGAGCACGCCGAGGTCGACGCCGACGCCGGCGTTGACGACGTTGCGCATGTCGACGCCCGGCTGGAGCATGCCGAAGCCTTGCGTGTAGCCGGTTCCGACGACCACCTCGAGCGCGCGGGCGGGCGCGGCGAGCATTCGCCCGCCTTGCTCTGCCGTTTGCGCGTGAGCGCGCGGAGCGAATGCGAGTGCGATGGCGGCGATCGATGCGGCCGCGAGCTTGGTCTTCATGCGCGCGGCGAAGTGCACGCGATGTGCCGATGCACGAAACCAGCGAAAACACGCGCGATCGCGCGCCGCTCGTGCGTGAGCCGTTGTTGCAATTTGTGTTATTGCGCGCGGAGCGATTCGAGCTCTCGATGATCGGTGAGATCGAGTCGCAGCGGCGTGATGGAGACGAAGTCTTGTTCGATCGCCCAGCGATCGGTGTCCGGGTCGGGGCGCTCGAGCGGTCGCGGGACGAACCAGAAGATGTCGCGCCCTTGCGGGTCGTGCGCTTTCTCGATTTGGCCGTCGTAGTGACGGACCGACTGGCGCGTGTAGCGGACGCCGCGCGGGCTCGCCGGGAAGTTCACGTTGACGAGGCAGAGGTCGGGCCGCTGGAGCAAGCGCGCGATGACGTCTTCGATGTTCGGGAGGAGCGCGCGGAGCGAGTCGTCGTCGCCGAAGTCGGGCGCGCTGAACGCGATGCCGCGCGCGCCGAGGAGCGAGGCCTGCTTGGCCGCGGCGAGCGTCCCCGAGTGCCACATCGCGTTGCCGACGTTGTGGCCGAGGTTCACGCCGGAGAAAACGACGTCGACGTGACCCCAGACGAACATGCCGAGGCCCACGCAATCGGCGGGCGTACCGTCCACGCGGAACGCGTCGAACGCGCCGACGCGCGTGCGTCGATGCGTCAGCGGACGCGACGCGGTGATCGCATGAGCCATCGACGACTGCTCGATCGCCGGCGCGACGATGCGCACCTCGCCGAACTTTTTCGCGGCCTCGGCGAGCAAGCTGAGCCCCGGGCTGTAGATGCCGTCGTCGTTGGTGACGAGGATGCGCATGCGCACCGTCGATGCACGGCGCGCTCCATGCACGCGGGCGGGGATGCGCGCGACGCTGGTTCACAACGCGAAGTCCGGGACGGCGGCGTCCGAGGACGAGCTCGTCTCGCGCTTCGCGAAGATCGGCTGGAAGGTCGACCGCTGCATCGAAAAGAAAGATCTCGACGACTGCCTCTGCCACGGCGCCGACGTCGTCGTGGTTGCGGGCGGCGACGGGACCGTAGCCAAGGTCGCGAAGCGCCTCGCGGGGACCGGCATTCCCATGGCGATCGTGCCGATGGGAACCGCGAACAACGTCGCGCGCTCGCTCGGCATCGGTGTGGAGCCGGCGAACGCGGTGCGCGATCTCGCGAAGGCGAGCGAGCGCCGCATCGACCTCGGCATCGTCCACGGCTCGATGAAGCGCGACTATTTTCTCGAAGGCTTCGGGCTCGGTATTTTCGCGCACGTCCTCGCCGAGCGCGCGCGCAAGAAAGACAAGGAGCCGAAGAAAGCGCTCGAGCTCATCGCCGACGAGCTCGAGACGTTTCCGCCGCAGTCGCTCGAGATCGAAATCGGCGGACGCGATCACTCCGGAAAATACGTGCTCGTCGCCGTGATGAACGCGCGAAGCCTCGGCCCCGCGCTCGGCGTCGCGCCCGAAGCCAAATGCGACGACGGCGAGCTCGACGTGGTGCTCATTCGGCCGGACGCGAAGCGCTCGCTCCTCGCGCACCTGCGACGCGCGGCCGAGAAGGGCGACGTCGCGCTACCCGCGTTCGAGACGATGCGCGCCAAGAAAGTTCGCATTCGCGCGAGCGGCGGTTGGGCGCACGTCGACGACGAGCCGCGCGAGATCGCAGGCGAGACGATCGTCGAGGTCGCCGCCGGCGCGGTGAAGCTCCTCGCGCCAAATCGAAACCCGAAGCCCGCCTGATTGCGGCTAAGCTCGCGGCCATGCCGAAGAAGGACACGAAGGCGAGCTTCGTCCGAGGCCTGCCCGCGACGATGCCCGCGAAGGAGGTCGTCGACAAAGCGAAGGAGGCCGGCCTCAAGCTGACGGCGGCGTACGTCTACGTGATTCGCTCGCAAGCGCGACTCGACGGGACGAAGCGCGAAGCGGCACCGCGGATTTCGAAGGACGCCGAGGCGCGTCTCGTCGCGGTCGCGAGCGAGCTCGGGCTCTCGCGTTCGATCGCGATTCTCACGCGCGAGAAAGAGCGCGTGATGAAGCTCCTTCGCTGAGCCCGTTTCGAAGCTCGCGAAAAATCGCGAGCGCTCGCGGCTCGTCGCGAGCCGTACTCGCGATCCAGCCAAAAATAAGGCTAGAATCGTGTGGCCGAACAATTGCTCTTGGCTCGGCACCCCATGCGCAAGCTCGCAGTCGTCTTCGTTTCATGTCTCATCGCGTGCAGCGCGGCGCCCACTCCCGAGGACATCGGCGCGAGCAGCGCCGCGGTGACGACGGTGTGCGGCGCGGCGCCGTCCGGCCCGGTGCAAGGGCGTGACGTGTCGGTCTATCAAGGCGATTTCGATTGGAACGCGGAGAAAGCGGCGGGTGTCGTCTTCGGCTACGCGCGCATCGGCGACGGGCTCGGCGGCGATAGCCAGTTCGCTCCGAACTGGTCGAAGATGAAAGCGGCCGGCGTCCTCCGCGGCGCATATCAATTCTTCGAGCCCGGCGACGACGAGGTCGCGCAAGCCAACTTGATGATCGGCGCGGTCGGCCAGCTCGGCGACGGGGACCTGCCGTGCATGATCGACGTCGAGGTCACCGGCGGCCAATCGGGGGGCACGATCGCAAGCAAAGTCGCCCACTGGATTCAGCTCGTTCAAGCGGGAACCGGCAAAGCGCCAATCATCTACACGGGCCCTTATTTTTGGCAGGACAACGTCGGATCGACCGCGTTCGGCGGGACGCCGCTCTGGGTCGCCGATTACGGGCCGAGCTGTCCGCTCATTCCGCCGGGATGGTCCAATTGGACGTTCTGGCAATACAGCGACGGCAACGGCTCGCTCGACCACGACGTATTCAATGGTGCGTTATCCGACTTGCAAGCGCTCGCCGCGGCGCCTGCGCCCGCTTATCCAATCATCGTTCATCGCGGCGCGAGCGACATCAACGGCGACGGTCAAAGTGACATTTGCGCGCGCGGCGTCGCGGGCGTCGTATGCGAAGTAGGCGCAAACGAAATTCAAGGCCCGTCGTGGAGCGACGCGAGCGGCTGGAACAAACCAGAATATTATTGGACCATCCAAGTCGCCGACGTCGACGGAGACGGAAAAGGCGATTTGTGCGCGCGCGATTCACAAGGAATCGTATGCGAGATTTCGACCGGTGACGGCTTCGGCGGCGGCGAGGTGCGCGGTCCGAATTGGAGCGACGCGTCCGGCTGGGCGAAGCCACAATACTATTCGACGATCCAATTCGGCGACGTGAACGGCGACGGAAAAGCCGATGTTTGCGCGCGCGCCGCCGCGGGAATCACCTGCGCGATGTCGAACGGCAAAGGTTTCGACGCGCCGATCAGCGGACCGGCTTGGAGCGATCAAGGCAGCTGGGACCAGCCGCAATATTATCAAACGATCCAGCTCGTCGACGTGAACGGCGACGGCATGTCCGATTTGTGCGGTCGCGCGGCCGGGGGGATCGTTTGCGAAATATCGAACGGCTCCGGATTCGGCAGAGAGATTAGCGGGCCGGCGTGGAGTGACGCGGCAGGTTGGGCGAAACCGCAATACATGGAGACGATTCGTTTCGCCGACGTCGACGGCGATGGCAAAGCGGACGTGTGCGGTCGCGCCGCGGCGGGAATGCTTTGCGAGCTCTCCGACGGAAACGGCTTTCCGACCGAGGTGACCGGACCGCAATGGTCGGATGACCAAGGTTGGGCGGCGCAGCAATATTGGTCGACGATTCAAACGGCCGACGTGAACGGCGATGGTAAAGCCGATTTGTGCGGACGCGGCGCCGCGGGAATCGTGTGTGGCATCTCGGACGGCAAATCGTTTTCGACGCAGATCACCGGGTTGTCCGATTGGAGCTCGCAGGGCGGCTGGGACGACCCGCAATACGACTCGACGATCGGATTCGCCGACATCGACGGCGACGGAAAAGACGACGTCTGTGCGCGCGGCTGGGCGGGCCTGCAGTGCGCGCTCTCGACCGGCACTGGCTTCGGCGCGCTGACGCCGGGCGCGGCGTGGTCGAACCCGAATGGATGGGATTCGGAGCCGTATTACGCGACGATTCGCTACGCCGGCGTGCGCACGCGGACGCCGCCGGCCCCGCACGTCGGAAGCGACGGCGGCACGAGCCCGCCCGGCAGCGGCAACGACGGAACCAGCGACGGCAGCGGATGCTCGATCGGCTCTCGCGGCTCGCGCGGCCCGCGCTCGGTCGGTTGGCTCGCGCTCGCGCTCGGCGTCTTCGCCATTCGCCGACGGCGTTGCGCGCGCCCGGCCTGAGGAGTACCAGCGGAGTCCCGATGGACTTCGTCATCAGACCGGCGACCGACGACGATCTCGTGCCGCTCGGCCGCATGGCCGGCGCGCTCGTGCGGATGCATCACGCGATGGACCCACAACGATTCTTTCTCGTCGAGCCCATCGAGCAAGGCTACGGCGGTTGGCTCGTGCGGACGTCGAAGAGCGACAAGAGCATCGTTCTCGTCGCAGAGCTCGGCGGCAAAGTCGTCGCTTACGCGTGGGCGACGCTCGAAGACCGCGACTGGATGATGCTGCTCGACGCGTGCGCGGTGCTCCAAGACATCTGGGTGGACGACGAAGCGCGACGGCATGGTGTCGCCCGCGCGCTGCTCGAGCAGATTTGCGCGCGCACGAAAGGAAAGGGCGCGCCGCGCCTCGTGCTGAGCACCGCCGCGAAAAATGAAAGCGCGCAAAAGTTCTTCGAGTCGATGGGCTTCCGTCGCACGATGATCGAAATGACCCGCGAGCTCACCTGACGCGTGGCCCGCGGCCGGCCCGGGCCTGGCCGGGCCACCCTGCTTCGTGAGTTTTTCGGCGAATTCGCGCGGCACGCGCGGTGCTCACCGGCGCGGTGCGCGCGCGTTTTTTCATTTTCTCATCGACTCACAAGGAGGATCGATGCGTTGAAGGAGTTGGATTGCTAGGGCTTGCACAACGGGACAGAGACGGAGGCAAGCGGGCTCACGTGTGGGCGGGACCCACCATACCGGTCATCGGGCGGCCTTCGGGCCGCGTGGCGCGCGAACAGAGCGCCTTTGCGATGGCGACCTGCATGCTTCGAGGACCCCCATCGCTTCAATGCGAGCACGCGTGAGGGTGGAGTACGCGGAGTGGAGCAGGACCTGGCGCCTGAACGAGGGTGCCGCGTTAGAAATTTGCTCGCAGTCGGCCAGGACTACCGTTTCTCAGCTTTGCGTTTTGCAAGTCGCCCGGTGGGGCGAGACTCACTCGACTGCGTTTTTGCACCGGGAGTTTCGACCTCGACGCACTCGTGTGCCCGGTGGGTTATTGGTTCCAGTCGGGGAAGATGGTGGGGGCGGTGAGGACGATTTCGGGGCACGAGACGTTGCCGTTTTGGTCGACGTCTTCGGCGGGGCCGACGCGCTGAGCGCGGAAGGGGCTGTCGGGCTGGACGACGATTTTGATCGACGCGGCGGCGGCGAGGCACGGGTCGCTGTAGCCGAGGACTGATTCGTCGAGGCGAATCTGCGCGTAGCCTTTGATGAGGTCCGGCGTCTGGACGGTGCCGCTCAAAACGCCGCTCGCTCGGAGCGCGACATAAAGCTCTTGAAGGCTCGTGCACGTGACGACTTGCGCGACGAGCGTGACGCCGGGTTTGCCGTCGTTGTCGTCGTCGACCGAGACGCCTGCGTCGATCGACGGAAGCGGGTCGGTCGCGGGGCTCGCGAGGTTCGCGCCGAGGACTTCGACGAATTGCGGTGGGAGATATTGCGCTTCGAGGACTTGGGCGTTCGACAAATAGTCGCCGTCGACTTCGACGGAGCGCGACGCGATGATCGATTGCAGCGTGGGCGGGATGGCGAGCGTCGCGATGTTGGTGCTCGGCAAGCTGAGGTCGCAGAGCGTCGTCTTTTGATGAATGTGCGTGCCGCTCTGGGCGATGCGCAGACGATAGAGTTGTTTGCTGGTGACGGTCACACCCGCGAGCGCGGTCACCGTCGCTTCGACTGCGAAGATTCCGCTGAGGGAGCCGTCGGCGGCGGCGTCCCAGTTTTCGAGCGGCTCGGGAGGAATCGTGATCGGACCGCTGTCGAGCGAGAGGCCGCCGTCGCTGCAGCCGTAGCCGGGTAAGCAGCCGCCGCCGTCCGGCCGCAGAACGGGCACGTTCGACGCGCTCGGCCCGCACGCGACGAACGCGCCGCCGATCGCGACTGCGCCGAGCGCCGCCCACGCGAGCTTGCGTCGCGTCACCATCGCGCCTCGAGCGCAGCTTGCGCGCCGAACATGTGCCCGCCGTACGTGTAAGAAGGATAGCCCGCGTTCGAGGTGAAGAGCGCGTCAGTCGGAAAGAGCGCCGGATTCTTGGTTTCGGTGCGATCGATGAGCACCGTGTACTGCAGGCCCCCGGTGAATCGCACGTCGAACGACGGCTGCCGAATCAACTTGCCGAGGTTCACGTCGAAGCCGACCGACGCCACATGACGATCGCAGTCGAGCATGTTGGTCGGTCCGCCGAAGTTGTCGATGGGCGATTTTTGGAACCGGTAGCCCGCGAGCACCGACAGCGCGGAGGTCGCGCGAAATCGCGCGCCGACCGACGGCACGATGGTGTCGCCCCAGCGGCCCGTGCCCCAAAAATTGAAATTGTTGCTCACCGCGTCCGACCAGCGCGCGTAGGTCACGTCGGCCGACACGTCGAAGCGTTTGGTCACGTCGAACGACGCGGCGAGCGTGACCTCGAGCGGCTCGTAGTAGTGCGCGAAGTGCGAAAAGTAACCGATGCTCCCGAGGTCCGGCACGCCGTTGATCACCGTCGTACCCCAATCGTCGACGTAGCTCGGGTGATGATAAACGACGCCGAAACGCAGCCGATCGGTGGGCGTGATGAGCACGCCGAAGATCGGCGACACCTGACCGTAGACTTGCGAGTCGACGCCGAGCTGCGTCGTCACGTTGATTTGTCCCGTCTTCGGGTCGAGAGCGAGCGACGTCACTTGGCCGGTGACGTTCGTCTGCGTGTTGAAGAGCGCGCGCACCGAGACGCCGACCGAGATGAAACGGTTGATGCGATACGAGAGGCCCGCGTGCACCGAGAGGGCTTGCGTGCGATCGCCGAGCAGCTCCCAGCCGAGATCTTCGTCGGGCCGATCGAGCCAGCTGAAAAAATGTCCGGGCAGGAACAGCGAGAGCCCGAAGTCGAGGCCGTCGATTTTGAGCGGGCGACCGACCGAGAATCGCGCGCCGAGCAAGAAGCCGCCGGTGTCGGGCACGCCCATCGGCGCGCCGCCTTGTGTCGCCGAGGGCGTCAAAAGATTTTGTCCAGACGCGCTCGTCGCGTGGAGCACCGGGTGCGCGTAGACGCCGCCGACGGTGAGCTCGAGATAACCGCCGTGCTCCCCGAGCGGAGACAGGCCGGCCGGGTTGTAATACGCGGACGCGTACGAGCCGCCGCGCGCGGCGAACGATCCGCCGAGCGCCATCGCCTCCGGACCGACGCCGAGCGAATCTTCGAAGCCCGCGCGTGCGGGCGCGGCCAAGAGAAAAATCGCGACGGCGAGCGCACGTTTCATCGGCGGCCTCCGATGAAGATCGTCGCGGTCACGCCGCCCTCGACGAGAAATGCCTGCGAGCGAAAACCCGGGTAGCCCATGTTGTCGATCTGCGTGCCGGCGAGCTGCGGATCTGCGTCGGGGAGCGTGCTCGCGTCCTTCGTCGCGCTCTCGACGCTCTCGGCGCGCACCCGAACGTGCGCGTCGATCGCGAACGGCAGCTTCGCCAGCGCACGAAAATCGAAACCGGCGCCGAGCGCCGCGATGATCGCGTTGCCTCCGAGATAATTCGTTTCGCCGGTCTGCTCCGGAATCGGCGAAGGCTCGAATGACAACCCACCACGCAACGCGACGCCCTTCGGCAGCGCGATCTCGACGCCGCTCGAAACCGAAACCGTGTCGTGAAACGCGATCGCCGGCGGAAGCGCTTGATCGAATCCATCGTGGAATTGCGACCATCCCTGCCACGCGACGTCGAGCGAGAGCGAGATCCGTTTCGACGGATAAAAAGCCGTTCCGACGACGACCGTCGACGGATCCCACATTTGATAAAAGTTGAACGGCCCGGCCGCCGAGATGCCGGCCGCCGTGGTCGTCTGCTGGCCGCTCGCGCGCGAAATCTGAGCGTCGCGCCAGACGAGCGAGACGGCGAGCCAGTCGAACGGCTCGGCGCGCAGGCCGAGGTACGAGCTCACTTGGGTGTCGAGCGTCGTGTCGATGCGGACCTGCACGTTGCCGTTCACGTTCGGTGCGCGGCCCGCTTCGTACGTGATGAGCGCAGGCTCGACGAGCGACGGCGTGAACGCGAAGCCGGCGCCGATCTCGACGCGCGGAAGCACTTTCACGCCGAGCGCGAACGCGCCCGCGAGCCGGTCCGGGCGGCTGTCGTACGTCGGCGCGATCGGTTGATCGGCGCGCACCGGAATGTCGAGATGAAGGAGGTACTGCGCCGGCATGTCGAGTGCGAAGCCCACGCCGATGCGATGCGCCCACGCGGGGCCGGGGAGGGGAGTCGCCGCCGCGAGATAAAATCCGCCGAAGCCGCGACTTCGATCTTGCGACGCGGGATCGCCGGCGCGCTGCATCCACTGCGAGACGTAATCGGCGTGACCGCCGAAGAGAAACGATGCTTCCTTGAGGTCCGCGAGGCCCGCCGGGTTGAGCAGCGTCGTGCCGGGATCTCCCGGGCGCGCGGTGACCGCGTCGCCGAGCGCTGCCACGCGCGACGTTTCGCCGAACGCGGCGCCCGCAGCGGCGCGCGCGCTCGAAGGCGCGAGGACGATGGCTGCGATCGAGAGCGCGGCTCGGGCACGCATCAGTTCGCCTTCGGCAGCGGGCACGCGCCCGCGTCGTCCAGCGCGGTGATCGAAATCGTTCGGCGCGCGGTGAGCGTTCCGCCCGCGTCGCTCGTGACGACGAGCGTGACGTCGACCGGGCGATCGCCGGCGATCGCGAGGATCACGTCGCTCCCCGCGACGTCGCCGAGCGCGTCGACCGAGCCCGGATCGATCAACACGTCGCAATCGCTCGCCGCTTGTCCCCCGAGGGTCGTCCAATCGCCGGGGCTCGCCGGAATGCCCGTGCAAACCGCGCCGGAGAACGACCACGCGAAATGAATCGCGCCAGCGTCCGGAGCCGGCGGCGAGTAAACGAGCGTGAGCACCGGCGAGCTCCCTTGCGAGTCGAGGTGAATCGACGTCGCGAAGTGATCGCCCGCGCACACGCTGCTCGGCGTCGCGTTCATGATCGCGGCCGGAACGCTCGAGGGCGGGCCGCTGCACGCGCCGGCGCACACGATGCACGCGATCCGCGCGAGCCTCCCGTTCACGACGCGCATCTTCACCCCTTGGCGCGCTCGCGTGCAAGCGCCTATGTGTCGTCGATGACCGACTGGATCGCCGCGCCGCCGCCGCCCGCCACCGAGCCCGCGCGCGCACGCGTGCATCTTCGTTACGAGGACGTCAGCCAAGACGGACGGCTCTTGCTCGAATTGATGCCGAACGCGCTCGGCGCTGCGGTGTGGTCGGCGCAGCTCTCGGGCGACTCGTTCGCGATGAAGTGCATGGCGACCGGCGTCGTGCCGATCCTCACGCGTTTCGTGATCGAAGGCGAGCCCGGTCCGTTCGGCATCGCGACGCCGCTCTCGGTGCTCGGACGTTTTTCGCTCGCGCAGACGGCCGGCGAGCGCGTCTTCCTCAACATGTGGGCCGAGCTCTCGGGACCGATCGGGCGCACGTATCCGCCGCAGCCCGACGACGCCGGAAGGATCGCGCCGGCCGGCCGAATTTTCGGCGAGCACGTCTTCACGCGTCTCTTCGCGCCGCCGGGGGAGCGCCGCGTTCGAAAATTGGACGTCGAGGGCGCGCCCGCGTCGTTCGCGTCGTACGTCGCGCCATCGTTCGCGACGCGCTTCGAGCTCCCACCGGGCGCGCGGGTCCTCGGCGAGCTCGCGCCCGACGAAGCGCCCGTCGTCTTCGGGCTCGTTCACACCGACAGCAACCACCACGTGAACTCGCTCGTCTACTTGCGTCTCTTCGAAGAGGCCGCGCTGCGCCGCTTCGCGTCGATCGGCCGCGGCGATCGCGTGCTCGCCCGCAAGCTCGAGATCGCTTACCGAAAGCCTTGTTTTGCGGGCGATCGCATGCGCGTGCACGTGCATCCCATCGAGCACCACGCGATGCTCGGCGCGGTCTGCGCGATCGCGCCCGAAGGCTCGCCGGCGAGCGACGCTCACGCCGTCGCGCGTCTCGTGTTCGCGTGATCAGCTGCGCGGATACGGAAAATCCGACGTGGGCTCGGTGGCGACGACGCCGTCGAATTGGGAGACGTCGAGCTGCAGGCGCCCGTCGGGCCGCTCGCTGAGCACGTCGGCGAGGCGCGCGCCCCAGACGATGTCGGCGAGCAAGTAGCGCGTGCGGCCGTGCACCGGCTGGAGCGACGTGTCGTCGGTTCCGACGACGCTCACCATGAGCTCGATTTCTTCGCGCTCCCACGACTCGGGCGTCGCGCCGCGGAGCGGGCTTTTTTCGTCGATGGGATGCATGACGGTCCACGACCGCGCGAGCGCTTGCGTGCTCTCGCGCGCGAGCACGAGATCGCCGAGCCGATAAAACGTGACGCCCTCGTGCGTTTTTTCGGTGCGGATGAGCGACGCGCGCACGCGCGCTTCGAAGACGGTGCTCGCGCGGTCGTTGCCGACGCGAAACGAGAGCGTCGGCACGCCGTTCATCAAGCCGATGACGGCTTTGTCCGAAAAAACGAGCTGCCCGGTGGACTGCGAGAACCGCGCGAAGACGATGCCGGTCACCAGTGCGGTCACGATGATGGAGACGATCGACTCGATCGTGACGACCGCGTGCGTCGCGGTCGCCGTCGGGTACATCGCGCCGTACCCGATGGTGCCCATCGTCTCGACGCTGAAGAAAAACGCATCGCGGAACGAGCCGGGGGCCGCGCCGCTGACGCCGCCGAGAAGCGTGTAGATTACAGCAAATACGAGGTTCACGCACACGATGAGCCCCGCGATGAGCGCGAGCAGCCAGCCCCAGCGCATCCGAAGGACGGAGTGGTACGCGTCGCGCAGCGGGTGGGGACGCGTGTTGACGACGATGACGTCGTCGTCGCTCGTGAAGGCGCGTCCGCGTCGCACGCGCGCAGCCTACCATGCGATGATGGCGCGATGCGCATCGTCGCCGTCGCCGACACGCACCTCTTTCACGACGAGCTCGTCGTGCCCGACGGCGACGTCTTCGTGCACGCGGGCGACCTGTGCCGCGGCGGAAGTCTCGAAGAGCTCGGGCAAGCGGTGGATTGGATCCGGGGCCTCCCGCACCGGACGAAAGTGATCGTCGCGGGCAATCACGACTTCGCGTTCGTCGAGCATGCGGCCGAAGCGCGCGCGCTCGTCGGCGACTTCGTTTATCTCGAGGACTCGGGCGCGGCCGTCGACGGCGTCTCGTTTTGGGGGAGCCCGTGGCAGCCGGCGTACAACGATTGGGCCTTCAACCTGCCGCGCGGCGC
Organism: Polyangiaceae bacterium; assembly: GCA_036488725.1. Taxonomy (GTDB): domain Bacteria; phylum Myxococcota_A; class Polyangia; order Polyangiales; family Polyangiaceae; genus DASXHD01. The sequence continues at coordinate 99,030 of DASXHD010000139.1, forward strand.
CGCGCTCGCCGAAAAATGGGCGCTCGTGCCCGACGGGACGGACGTCCTCATCACGCACGGCCCGCCGATGGGGATCGGCGATCGGGGCCCGGTCGCGGGCCGTTTGGGATGCGAGGACCTCCTCGCGCGGGTCCAGGCGGTGCGGCCGAAAGCGCATTTCTTCGGGCACATTCATCAGGACGGCGGCGTTTGGCGGCACGGCGAGACCCTCTTCGTGAACGCGACGACCTGGGAGTGCGAGCGTCAGCCGACGGTCATCGACTTGGACGCGCGCGGCGCCCGCGAAATCGTCGTGCCGCCGGCCCACCGATAAATTGCAGCGAGATTGACACCCAAAGGCCGACATTGGATCGTGGCGCTGGGTCCCCACGCATGTCGCTGAGCTCACTCATCGTCCAGCGCGAGATCGCGACGATCCGCCAGGTCGAAGAAGCGCTCGCGCGGCAGGTGCTCTACGGCGGCGATCTCGCGACCAACTTGCTCGAGGTGGCGGCAGTCGAAGAGTGGCGCGTCGCGGTGACGTTCGCCGATTCGTTCGGCGTGGCCGCGGCGCCGCCGGGGGCGCTCGCGATCGCCAAGCCCGAGACGCTCGCGCTCTTGCCGAGCGAGGTGGCGGCGCGACGTGGCATCGTCCCCCTCTCGGGCGACGCGCAGCGGCTGATCGTCGCGACCGCCGAGCCGCTTCGCAAAGAAGACGTCGACGAGATCGCGTCGTCGCTTCGCGTTCGGCTCGACCCGCGCATCGCGCTCGAGGCGCGCGTGCGCGAGGGCCTTCAACGCGCGTACGGCATTCCGCTCGAGCGTCGCATCGAGCGTCTGCTCGGAAAGCTCGGCAAGCAAGCCGATGGGACGCCGCCGTCCGCTCGCGTTCCGAGCAACCCACCGCGTTCGCCGTCGGTTCCGCCGTTCAAGCTGAGCCCATCGTACGGGACCTCGTCGGGCCGTCCGCCGCCGCCGCCCGAGTCCGATTCGCTGCCCGAGCTCACGCCGGACGCGCAACCAGTCTCGCCCGCGCCGCCTCCGCCGCCGAGCCGTCCGCGTCACATCACCGCGGCCGGATTTCCCGCGCCCGCGCCGACGCTCGACGTGCTCCCGCCCGAAGCTCCCGCGCCGCCGGTGACCGTGCCCACGCCCAAAGGGCACGCGACCGGCGCTTGGGCGGAGACCAAGCCGACGTTCGTCAAACCGACGAGCAACTCGGTTCCGCCCGCGCGCCGCCGACGCGGGCCGCTCACCGCGGCGATCGCCGCCGAGGAGCTGAAAGGCGCAGGCGACCGAAACGCGCTCCTCGATTTGTTCTTCGAGTTCGCGCGGCAATTTTTCGACTACGCGGCGCTCTTCATCGCGCACGGCGAGATCGCCGAGGGGCGCGACGCGTCCGGCGAGGGCGCACCGCGCGAGCGCGTCGTCGGCATCGGCGTTCCGCTCGACATGCCGAGCATCCTGCAAGCGGCGCGCGAGAGAAAAGAACCGGTCGTCATGCGGCCGAGCCCCGACGGCGTCGACGGGATTTTGATTTCGGATCTGCGGCGCCCGGCGTCGGTCGAGGCTGCGGTCATTCCGGTGCTCGTGCGCGGGCGGCCGGTCGCGCTCCTCTACGGAGACGCGACGAGCGGCGTGGATCGCGACGCGCTCGACGAGGTCGCGCGTTTCGCCGCGGCGGTCGGCCAAGGTTTCGAACGGCTCATCGTGCGGAAGAAGCTCGCCGGGTTCAGCGGCGGCGCGCCCGACAGCACCGCCGGCAAAGTGGACGCGCGCTCACTCGCGGTCGCGAAGAAAGCGGCGAGCGCCTCCGAAAAGATCGAACGCGCCGGCGCACTCGGCCGCGCGCTCTTCGAGGAGCCGTCGCAGCAAGAGCCGGAGGCCGAGCCGCGAGACAAGAAGCGCACCGATCCGGAGACGCCCGCGGCGCGCGGATCGATCCCGCCCGTTCTCTCCGCGCCGCCGTCGGCGCCTCCGCCGCAGATGGATCGCATGCCGGCGACCGAAGCGGGCCGCGCGCGCGCGCGCTCGAGCCGCCCGCCGCCGCCGCAAGCCGCCGCCGTTCGCATTCCCGCGGGGCCTCCCATCCCGCGCGAAGAGCCCGAGTCGCAGCCGGTGCTCGAAGTGCGCGAGCCGTCCGCGGAGCTCGAGGCCGCCGCGCTCGACGACGCCGAGGCCGCCGCGGTGCTCCAAGAAATCAGCACCGCCGAAGAGTCGCTCGCCGAGGACGGCGAAGAGGTCTTGCTCGACGTCGTGCCGCCCGCGCCCGAGTCGGAGCAAGCCGTTTCGGTCGGCCCGCATCGGCCGCCGCCTGCGCACAGCGAAAAAGCGTTGCCGTCGATCATCGTCGACATCGAAGGCGAGCTCGCCGCGCTCGTCGATCGCGTGCTCGGGGGCGCAGACGACGGGCAGTCGGAGGCCGAGCTCCTCCGCCAAGGCGCGAGCGCGATGCCCGCGATCATGGCGCGCTTCCCCGGGCCGCTCGCGCGTTCGCGCGCCGACATTCGCGAGCCCCTCCCGCGCGCGTCCGAGTGCGGGCCGCTCCTTCGTCTCATCGCGCGTCAACGCAAGGTCGCGCTCGCGTACGTGCTCGAAGAGGTCGGCTCGCCGGACGTGTCGCGCCGTTTTTGGGCGACGTATTTGCTCGCGGAGCTGCCGTACGCCGAGGGCGCGCGTCTGCTCGTGCCGCGTCTCTTCGATCCGGATCCGAAAGTCCGTCTCGTCGCGCGCGCCGCCGCTCGCGCGATGGCCGAGACCGCGCACGACGCGCTCCTCGCCGAAATCGCGCGCATCGTGCGCGAGCCTTCGACGTCGCGCACCGCGCGCCTCGGTCTGCTCGAAGCCCTCGGCGACATGCGCGAGCCCAAAGCGGTCGCGCTGCTCGTCGGTCACCTCAGCGACGAAGACGCCGAGATCGCGACCGTCGCGCGCCGCGCGCTCATCGCGATCACGCGGCAAGACTTCGCGCTCGACACGCGCAAATGGCTCGCCTGGTGGGGACAAAATTCCAGCCGCCACCGAATCGAGTGGTTGATTGACGCGCTCGAGGCGGAAACGCCTGGGATTCGCCGTGCCGCGGGCGACGAGCTGAAGACCCTGACGCAGGAGACGTTCGGGTACTATGATGACCTTCCGAAACGCGAGCGCGAGCGCGCCCAGCAGCGTTTCCGCGATTGGTGGGCATCGGAAGGCAGGGCGCGCTTCGTTCGTTCGTAAGACAACCATGCGCATCACCCCCCTCCTCGCTGTCGCGTTCGCGCTCGTCGCGATCGACGTGCGCGCCGACGAAACGGACGCGGTCGCGCGTCTCGAGGCCGCGGGCGGAAGCGTGAGTTGGAATTACGTCCCGCGCGGCCGCAGCGAACGGTTCGGTCACGCCGAAGCGCTCGCGCTCGCGCCGACGATCTACGTGCGCGATCAAGCGACCGACTTCGTGCACTACAAAGACATGTCGAACGGGCGCATCCGCACTTCGCGTCTCGTCGACAAACGTCCGGGCTCGACCGACGTTTATCTGCAGGTCCCCGTGCTCCACGGCATGCTCACGCTCTGGCAAGTGCTCCGCTTCGGCGACGTGCACCGCGCGGCCGACGGGACCGAGACGATGACCGGCAAGCTGGTCCGCGGCAACGTCCACGCGGCGGAGATGACGTTCACGATTCGTCCGGCGGGGCAGGGGCGATCGATCGTGACGGTCGACATGATGCTCGAGCCCGGCTTCGCAGCGCCGCAGTCGATGGTCGACGCCGAGCTCCGCGACGCAGCTCGGAGCGCCGCCCGCGCGCTCGCGTCGCACGCCGAGCAAAAATACGTGGCGTCGCTCCCGCCTGCGCAAAACGGGACGGCGGTCGCAGAGTCGCATTGATGAGATTCGTCGTCGGGGCCGACGAGGATCGACCGGTCGTCGCGTTCGTCGCCGCGCGTCTTCGTGAAAAGAACCACGACGTGCGCGTCCTCCCGGTGGCGGCGTGGGCGCGTGTCGCGCTCGACGTCGCCGAGGCCGTCGCCCGCGGCGAGGCGGATCAAGGCGTCGTCTGCTGCTGGACGGGCACGGGCGTCACCATCGCGGCCAACAAAGTTCCCGGCGCGCGATGCGCGCTTTGTGGCGACGCGCAAACCGCTGCGGGCGCGCGCAAATGGAACGACGCGAACGTCCTCGCGCTCAGTCTTCGGACGCTCAGCGAGCCGGTCGCGAGCGAGATCGTCGACGCGTGGCTCGCCGAAAAGTACGCGGGCACCGAGGACGAGTCGCTCGGATTGATTCGATGAAAAAAAGCTCTTCTGGACCGAAGGTCCGCGTTGCGCTCTTGGCGAACGCGCCGTTCGGTCGTCTCGATGAGTCTTTCGCCGAGCATCACCGAGCTGGGCATTTCGGTTTCGCGCTGCGCGCTCCGGAGGCGAACCGGTTTCATGAAGCGGATTGCGAAGACTGATCGAATCGATCAGACCCCTGATCGCTTCGATCGATCCGCTGCGCCGGAATCGCACGAAATAGGCCAGAAACCGCGAAGGCACGCACGTTGCGTAGAGGCCGCCATGCCTCGCACCGTCTTCCTCTTCATCGCTTCTCTCGTCCTAGCTTGCTCGTCCGTCGCGCCGGACGACGGTGACGCCGGCCTCGCTCCGGACGCCGCGTCGACACAAGACGCGCCTTCGCAAAACGACGGTTCGACTCCGGCCGACGCCGCGGGCGACGCGCCGGTCACGTCGAATGGTCTCTCGATCGTCACGAGCTTCGAAGGCGACGTCGACGAGCCGGGCGCCGGATGCAACGGCGCGTGCGCCTATCGCAACCACCCGGACATGGGCATCGCCGTGAACGGCACCCAGGTCGTCGAAGTGTCCGGACAGAACCTCAGCGTCTTCGACTACTCGGGCAAGGTCCTCAAGCAGACCGCGTTCGGCACGTTCATGACGAGCATGGGTCTCAGCGTGTCGACGATCGCCGATCCGCGCATGACGTACGACCCGTTCATCTCGAAGTGGATCGTCGTCTGCTCGTGCTCGAACGACTACGTGATGGTGAGCGACACGTCCGACGCGACCGGCGGGTGGACCGGGTTGGCGCTCGGCGTGAGCTCGGGCGACCTCACGATGTGGCCCGGTTGGGACAAGAACGGCGTTTACGTGAGCGAGTTTCAAGCGGGCTCGGCGGCGCCGTATCCGTACGCGGTCGTCGCGCTCGACAACTCGCTCCAGCAGAAAGGCGTGTTCAAGAATTTTCCGTACGAGTCGCGCCCCGCGATGGATCCGAACAAGAACAAGAAGGCGACCGACCCCGAGTATTTCGTCGCGCGCGGCGGACCGACGCAGAACGGAACGAACGTGACGTTCAACGTGCTCGTCGACGCGATCCAGTGGAACGGCGCGACGCCCAAGCAGCTCGCGCAAGCGACCGTCGCGAGCCCGTACCTCTACAACACGCCCGTCGACGTCGCGCAGCCGAGCGGGCCCGCGGTCAAAGCGCAAGAGAGCCACCGCGCGTTCGCGTCGGTCGTCGAGAACGGTCACCTCCACACGGTCATCGGCTCGGGCCCGCAGTCCGGCGTCGACAAGAATCAGCTCTTTTTCTGGTTCGACATCGACTTGAGCAACATGTCGCTCGCGCAGTCGGCGAAAGTCTCGAGCGCGACCGAGGGCTATCTCTTTCCGTCGCTCGCGGTCGATTCGATGGGCAACGTCGCGATGATCGCGACGTCGGTCGGACCGAGCACGAACCCGAGCGTGGTCGCGTTCGCCCACCAGACGACGGACCCGAGCGGGTTCGTGAGCGCGCCGCTCGTCGTCGCGAAGGGCACGAGCCCGTTCACGTGCATCTCGACGAATCCCGTCGGCTGGGGCACGTACACCAACGCGTTTCAAGACCCGTCCGACCCGACGAAAGTGTGGGCGGTCGAGGAATATTCGGCGAGCTCGACCGACTGTCAGTGGCACACGCGCGTCGTCGAGCTGACGCCGTGAACATTCTGCGTTGCCGATTTTGAAACGTGGCACGCGGAAAAGCGCGGCTGTCTTTCGCGTTCTGCGCGAAACGTTGACGACGCGACCCGAGCATCCCAGCGGGATTCGCGCCGTTCGACGTCGCCGCGCTCGGCGGCAAGGTGTACGTCGCGTACGCGATGCAAGACGCGCAAAAACACGACGACGTCGCCGGGAGCGGCAACGGCGCGGTCAGCGTGTTCGATCAGACGGGCACGCTCGTGAAGAGTCTCGTGGCGACCGGCGGCGTCCTCGACTCGCCGTGGGCGCTCGTCAGCGTCCCGAGCGCCGGATTCGCGGGCTTCTCGTCGGGCACTTTGCTCGTCGGCAACTTCGGCGACGGCGCGGTCCACGCGTTCGACGCGACGAGCGGCGCTTCGCTCGGCGCGCTAGCGACCGCCACGGGCGCGCTCGCGATCGACGGCTTGTGGGCTCTCCAATTTTCGTCGGCCGGCGATCGCCTCTATTTCACGGCAGGTCCCAACGACGAAGCGAACGGGCTCTTCGGATACCTGAGCGCGCCTTGACGCTCAGAGGTCGAGCCCGACGTAGAGCGTGTTGGCGCCGCCGTCTCCATTGCCGTCGACGAACGCGACGTCGGTGCGACCGGCCCAGCCCGAAAACGGCGCGCCGGTCACGCCGACCCACGTGCCCGTCGGGATCGACACCGGAACGAGCGGCGTCGGCGTGGGAAACGCCGCGCCGCCGGTCGCGCGCGAAATCGAATAGCCCTTCTGCACGTCGACGGTGATCGCCGACCACTCGCCCGAGCGGCCCGCGCTGCCGTACGGCGACGCCATGTCGTTCACGGCGGGTGACCACGTGCCGGCGTGCAAGATCATCCCGACGGGCGGGTTGCCGTAATCGAGACGGTAGTCCGCGCCGTCGCTCGCCAAGAGGACGACGGTTGGAGCTCCAACTTGTTTCGGCGGCGGCAGATCGTGCCAGCTGCCGTCGTAGAGCTGGACGTCCAGATAGTCCGCCCCGCCGTCGAGTCCGGGACCGAGGCAGGCGATGACAGCGTCGGCGTTTCCGACGGCGGCTTGGCACGCGCCGTAACCGTACGAAGAGAGCATCGCTGGCGCGCTCCATGCACCCTGGCGCCAGACGCGCGCGCGCTCTTGTTTCGTGGACGAATCGGTGGCCCACGCCAAGACTCCGCCGGGCCCGCTCGCGATCTGGTCCTCGAAGGTTCCAACCGTCTCCGCCGAGGCCGGCGCCGTCCAGGTGAGGCCGTCGGTGCTCGTCGAAAACGTGTAACCGGGCTGGCCGTTGAACATGACGTCGACGAAGGTCGTGCCGTCGGTGCCGAGGAGCCCGTTCACGAACGTTCCGGATGCGGACGTCATGCCGCTGCCGGTCCAAACGCGCGGCGGGGTCGCAGACCCGAGCCACTCGAGGAGCACGAACGTCGACTGATTCGCGACGAGCGACGGCGGATGCGGCGTGAGCGCGACGTTGCCCAGCGTTTGGATTTGCACGGGCGCGCCCCACGTGCAGCCTTGGTGCTCGGCGGCGTACATCGCGCCGTTCGTGCCGCCGTCGTTGCTGTCGACCTGTGTCCAGACCGCGAGCGCGTCGCCGTTGCCCGCGTGTGCGATCGTTCCGCTGATGACCGCGCCCGACGTCGCGCTGAGCTGCGTGAGGACGCCGGTTCCGCAACCCGCATCGACCGGGCCCGCGCCGTCGTCGGGAACGTTCGCGTCGCCGCCGCTCGTGCCGTCGGCTCCCGATTCGGCCGGCGCACCGTCATCGCCTGGGCCCGCGTCGTTCGACGCGCCTTGGGTACCGCAGGCGGCCAGCGCCGCCATCGCTGCGAGGATCAGACTTCGCATCACACCGCGCCGCTCGACGAGAGACGAGCCCGCCAGTCGCCGGGCAAATCCAAAAATCCCTCGTTGTAGAGGAAGTCGTACATCGCTTCGCAAATCAGCTCGCAAACGTCGCTGAAGATGTGCGGGTCGGCGACGAAGCGGAGCGTCTCGACGCGGAACTTTCCTTCGCTCGCGTGCACTTTCTTGAGCATGCCGTCGGCGGCGAACGGAACGAGGCGCTGGAGAAAGCGCCGCTCGAACGCTTTTCGAAACCGCCCGAACGACTCGGCGGGCACTTTGTATCCGCCGCGCATCGCTTCGTCGGCGAGCTTGGCTTCTTTGACGACCTCCCACGCGAGCTCACCGACCGCGGTCGGAAGCTCCTGCGTGAAGAACAGCGTGAGCACTTCGTTCAAGATGCGAACGAGCGCGTTGAGCTCGGGCGTCGTGCGGCTCAAAAATTGGTTTCGCAGCTCTTTGACCCAATTTTGTAGCGCGTCGCGCGCGTCTTCTTTCACGTCGGGCTCGGCGTATTCGAACGCGTCGAGCTCGGCGAGGAGGCGCGCTTCGTTGTGCGAGAGCACGTGGTAGAGCGCTTGCTCGCCGTAGCGCATCGTCTTGAGCTCGGTCTCCGAGCCACGGATTTTGTCGTGGAGCTCGCTCTCGAAGAAGAGTCGCGCGAAGCGCTTCGAGACCTCGCCGAGCTTGCGCTGCACGACGCTCGCCACGTGATCTTGCACGAAGAGCTTTCCGAGCATGCGCTTCATCGTCGCGATGAGATCGATCTCGACCTGCGAGCGGTCGCTGTCGACGACCGCCGCCTCGCGCGCGGGCACGGCGCGCTGGAGCATTTTGAGCTCGGCGATCACCTGCGCCGTCACCGCGTCGAGCTCGGGGCTCGTCTCGAGCTCGCCCTTGTAGTGGACGATGCGCGCTTGGAGTTGCTCGTCGCGAAGCTGGAGCGCGATCTCGGCGAGCGAGAGCTTGGCGCTCGTCGACATCTTGCCTTCGGCGGACGGGACGGGCTTTTCCATTCGCCGATGGTAACCGAAAACTTGCCGGTGTCGGTGGCTGTGCGCCATCGTTCGGTTCTTGGAAGAAGCGGACGACTTCGTCCGTTGTCCGACGCAAAGGCCGGGAAGGACGTTTTCATGAGCTACAAATTCGCCATCGTTGCTCTTTCGATTGCCGCCGCAGCCTGCAGCAAGGACACAGTGAAGCCGCCGGTCGCTGCGACGCCGCCGCCGCCCGCCGTGCGCGTCGCGCAAAAAGTCGAGCAGCCGAAGGTCGACGAGCCGCACACCGCCCAGGCCGTCACGAACCTCCTCGGGCTCGACTCGGAGATCCTGCGCCTTTGCAACTTGCGCGTCGAACCGCAGCAACCGATGGTGAAGGAAGGCGCGCCTCACTTCGATTTCGACGAGAGCGCGCTCTCGAGCGAGGACACCGCGGTGCTCCAGCAAGTCGCGCGCTGTCTCACGAACGGACCGCTCGCGGGGCGGCACCTCCAGCTCATCGGTCGCGCCGATTCGCGCGGGCCGACGGAGTACAACTTCGTGCTCGGCGCGAACCGCGCGTCGACGGTCGGGAAATATCTCGAGCAGCAAGGCGTCGAGTCCTTGCGGATGAATCAAACGTCGCGCGGCGAGCTCGACGCGAAGGGCACGGACGACGCGACGATGCGCGATGACCGCCGCGTCGACATCATGCTGGGCTCTTGACCGCTCGCGTGAACTCGGACTCGAGCGCCGTCATGAGGCCTTCGATCGTGTAAGTCGCCGCCGTTGCGTGGACCGTGATTTGGTGCGCGGCCGCCGCTTCGGTCGTGATCGGTCCGATGCTGCCGACGAGCACGCCGCTCTTGGCGACGAGCGCCGCGGCGTCGGCGCCGACCGCGTCGCAAAACGCGTGCACCGTGCTCGCCGAGGTGAACGTGAGGGCGTCGAGCGATCGCGACTCGAGCATACCGCGCAATCGCTCGGTGACCGGTCGCGGAGCCGGGTGCGTCTCGTACGCCGCGACGACGTCGACCTCGCACCCGGCTTCACGAAGCGCTTCCGGAAGTGCTTCGCGTGCTTCCTTGGCGCGCGCGACGAGCACGCGCTTGCCGCGCGCCTCCGCGCCCATCGCGTCGAGCAGCGCCTTCGCGAGGCCCTCGCCGCGAAATTCTTTGGCGACGACGTCGGGCTCGAGACCGCGGCTTTGAAGCGCCGCCGCGGTGCCCGGACCGATGACGCCGATGCGGCTCCGGCCGAACGCGCGCGCGTCGAGCTTTTGCGCGGCGAGCATGCCGAAGAACGCGTTCACGCCGTTCTCGCTGGTGAAGACGACCCACGCGTACGCGTCGAGCTCGCGCGCCGCACGCGTCACCGGCGCGGGATCCGCGGGCGGATGGATTTCGATCGTGGGCACGAAGACCGGCTCGGCGCCGCGCTCGCGGAGCATCGCGCCCATCTTGCGCGCTTGGCTTTCGGTGCGCGTGACGAGCACGCGTTTGCCGAAGAGCGGCCGCGTGTCGAACCAACGCAAGCTCTCGCGTCCGGCGATCGACTCGCCGACGACGAGCAGGACCATTCCTTTTTGATCGGCCGCGGCGAACTCGGCGATGTGCTTGCGAATGCCGACGAGCGTGTCGAGCGCGACGCGCTGCGACGGGAGCGAGACGTTTCGCACGAGCGCAGCCGGCGTCTCCGGCTTGCGGCCGTAATAGGTGAGCGTGTGGGTGATCTCGAGCACCTGCTCGATGTCGGTGAGGAGCGCGAGGGTGTCGGTCGCGAGCGAGAGCTTGCGCCAATCGTGGAGCTCCTCGGCGTCGTTGACGACGGCGAGCGCGACGCTCGGCGTGACGTCTTCGTATCGCGAGAGCGCGAGGCCCGAATACGCGGCCGCCGCGGTCGGTGCGATGACGCCCGCGGCGACCTCGACGTCGACGTGCGCCTGTCGCACGCCCGCGAGCTCGATCGCGCCGCCGCGAAACGCGAACGGGTCGCCGTAAAATAATCGCGCGACGTTCGCTCCGGCGCGCGCACGCGCGACCAAATCGGGGACGTTTCCTTCGGGCGTCGCGTCGCGCGCGATCCGAACGCGCTCGGCGCCGTCGCGCGCGAGCTCGAGCGCGTCCTCGTCCACGTCCGCGTCGTAAATCACGACGTCCGCCTGCCCGAGCAGCTCCGCGCCGCGAAGGGTCAGGAGCCGTGGATCGCCGGGCCCCGCACCGATGAACGAAACTTTTCCCATCCGCCGGCCAGTCTACCGCGCATCGCGTTTGGCGCGCGCGACGACTTCGTCGATCGCTTCGTCCTCGAGAGGCTCTTCGAGGATTTCGCTCGGGCGTGTTCGTCGCGATTCGAGGAGCTGCGCGATCCAATCGGACGTTCCTTCGTGACAAACCACCTCGAGCCGCGCCGCGAGATCGCGCCGCTCGGTTTCGATCCAATCCAAGAGCCCGCCCGCTTCGAGCGCGAGACGCTCGGCCGAGACGATGCGGAGCGGCGGATTTTTTCGAATCGCCTCGATCGCTTCGGCGGCGGTGCGCGCGCGCTCGACCGGAATCGTCTTCGGCGCCGTGCGTGCGATGCGCGCGAAGAGGGCGTCGTCGTCCGTGACGACGAGAAGCGGTGCCGTCGGCGTGCGAAAGGGATCGGCGACGACCTCGAGCACGACGACGGTGCGATCGCTGAGCGTCCACACGCGTCGCGGAGAAAAAGGCGTCATCACCGGGACGGAAAGCGGCGCGCGCTCCGGGTCCAGGCGCACGTGAATCGCTGGGTCCTCCCGGGCGTATTCGAGCTCGCGTCGCTCGGCGCGCGCTTCCGCGACGACTCGCTGCGCGCGCGTCAACCCGAGCGGCGCGCCGAGCGGCAACCACAGCTCGCGCAGTCGCTCGGTCGCGGCGATGCCAATGTAGGCACGGTCGCGGTGCGGCAGCGCACGCACGATGAGCGCCGTGACCCGCCCGAGCGCGTAGGCGTCGTCCGAACGGAGCGCCACGAAAAGCCGCGGCCAACCCGGCCGCGCGCTGGGCATTTCGTAAACCGCTTCGACCTCGGGCGCAGCCTCGAGGGCGAGCAGCAAATCGGCGTCGTCGGGCGTCATGAGCGCTCGGTCACCACCATGTCGCACCTGTTTGCATTCTGCACCTTAAAGCGCGGCCTCCTCGGGCCGCTTTCCTGAATGACGACTCGTAGCGCTTCCCGCTTCGGAGCGTCCTCAGGAGGGTGAATCGATGGAGAATCAAACGCGAGGCACGTTGAGCACCGGCGCCTTGCTCGATGGCCGTTACGAGCTGCGCCGCGTCTTGGGTCAAGGGTCCGAGGGCACGGTCTTCGAGGCCATTCACCGTTTCACCGGCCAGCGTCACGCCGTCAAGGTCGCGACGTCGCAGATCCCCGAGGGCCGGGACTGGAAGCGCGTGCGGCTCCTCCGCGAAGCGCGGGCGCTCGGCCAGATTCGCCATCCGAACATCGTCGCCATCACCGACGCGGGCGTCTCCGAGGGCTTTCCCTTCGTCGCGATGGAGCTCCTCGAGGGGCGCTCGCTCGAAGGTCTGCTCGCGACGCGCGGCCGCTTCGCCATCGCCGACGCGGTCGGCGCGGCCCTCCAGATTTGCGACGCGCTCGCCGCGGCGCACACCGTGGGCGTTCTCCACCGCGACGTGAAGCCGGGCAACGTGATCGTCGTCCGCAACCTCGAAGCGCTCGAGCTCGTGAAGCTCGTCGACTTCGGCACGTCGAAGCCGACCGACCCGGGCGCCGAGAAGATGACCGCGCCGGGAATGCTCGTCGGCACACCGTCGTACATGGCGCCCGAGCAACTCCTCGCGCAGGACGTCGACGAAGGCGCCGACATCTACGCCGTCGGCGCGATGCTCTTCGAGTGTCTCACCGGCGCGGTGCCGTACGAAGGCGCGTACCCGAAAGTTTTGATGGCCGCGTGCAGCCCCGCGGCGCCGCCGTCGGTGCGTTTGGTTCGGCCGCAAGTCGAAGCCACGCTCGACGCGGTCATCCTGCGCGCCCTCGCGAAGAAGCGCGAGGACCGTTACGGCACGGTGGGCGAGCTCGCGAGCGCGCTCCGCATCGCGTGCCCCGAGGCCGACGGCAAGACGCGTCTCCTCGCCGAGCAAGCTCCCGCCCAGCCGCGCCGCCGATTCAACCGCGCGCCGTACCGCACGCCCGTTCGCGTGCTCTCGCGGTGGGGCGAGGTCGACGGTCGCTGCGAGGACATCTCGGAGGGCGGCATGTTGCTCCTCTCCGACCAAGCGTGCGAGCCGAACGAAGAAGTGCAAGTGCGATTCGCGCTCCCGATCGAAGGCCGCGTCGCCGTCTGCAAGGCGCGCGTCCAGTGGGTGCGCGCGCGACCGGATCGTCCGTACGCGTCGCAGGCCATCGGCCTCGAGTTCCTCGATGCATCGCGCGAGCTCCGCGCGTCGCTCTCGCGCTACGTCGCGCTCATGACCGGCGAGCTCAAGGAGCCGGCCGAGCCCGTCCCGCCGTCGCGCCGCACGCCCGCGCAATCCGGTCAGATGCCGGCCGCCGGATCCGCCGAAGGCGGGACGGCGCGAGCACCGTACGCGAAGTCGACGTCGGCCGAGTCGCCCGCCGCCATCCACGCTCAACGCATCGTCGTTCGGTGATGCCATGCGAACCCGAACCATCACCATCGCGAGCGCGCTCCTGGCGACGCTCGCAGGATCGGCGCGCGCAGAAGGGCCGTTTTTCCACGCGAGGGCGAGCGCAGGTCACGCCCTCACCGAGCCGCAAGCGAGCGAGCTCGGTTGGGGCGGAGGCGGCGCGCTCGTGCTCGACGTGCCCATCGGAAAGTACTTCGGCCTCGAGCTAGGCGGCGCGGCGCTCGCGCTCTCGCAAGGCGAGGCTCCGTCGAACCCGGCGTTCGCGCAGCGCCAAGCCGGCACCGTGTTCGGCGTGACGGGCGGCGTTCGCTTCTCGCTCGGTCACGCGTGGATCGACGGCGCCGGCGGCGTCGCGGCGACCGGAAACGGCGCGCAGCCGATGGTGCAAGTCAACCTCGGCTACGACTTTCACGCGCGCGGTCGTTGGTACGCCGGACCGTTCGTCGGCTACACGCAAATCGCCGATCTCGGCGACACGCTGCGCCCCGGCGACGCGCGGGTTCTTCTCCTCGGATTCCAGATTTCGTTCGGCGAAAAGAGCGACGTGAAGCCGCCGGTCTTTCTCGCGAAGGCCGCGCCGCCCCCGCACGTTGCGCCGGCGAAGCTGCCGAGCGATCGCGACGGCGACGGCGTGGTCGACGCGGAGGACGCGTGCCCCGACGTCTTCGGCGTGCCGACGCCCGCGGAGCCCTCGACCAACGGCTGCCCGCCCACGACCCTCAAGCTCACCGGCGACCGCATCGAGCTGCCCGATCGCATCTACTTCGACTTCGACAGCCCGAGCGTGAAGGCCATGAGCCTGCCGCTCCTCCGACAAATTGCAGAATACATCCAAGCGCGCGGCGACATCGAGCAAGTCGACGTCGACGGCTACGCCGACCAAATCGGCACCGAGGAATACAACGTCGAGCTCTCGCGCCTTCGCGCGGAGAACGTCAAATCCTGGCTGATTCAGTACGGCGTCGGCTCGCGCCTCGTCACGCACGGCTTCGGCGACACGAACCCGCGCGTGCACGGCAAGACGATCGACCAGCTCCGCGAAAATCGTCGCGTCGAGTTCTACGTGCAGCGAAGCACGGATGCAGCCTTTCATCTCGATGGAGAAGCCCATGCGTCGAATCCTTGAATTGATTCCCTTCGCGCTCCTCGCGGCGTGCGCCGACGTGAACTCGGTCGTCGGCGGCGCTTGCGCCGAGGGTTACGTCGAGCAGGGCAACGCGTGCGTGCTCGCTCCGCTCGCGACCGGCAGCGGCGACGCCGGCGCGCCCAACGCCGACGCCGGCAGCGGCGACACCGACGGCGGCGGCAGCGACCGCTCGCGCGACGGCGGCGCGCAGACCGGCAGCGACGCATCGTCGACGACGTCGACCTCGACGGCCATCGACCCGTCGAATCTCTGCACGCCGCCCGAGATCGTCTGCGGCGGCGTCTGCGTCGACACTTCGAGCGACCCGAACAACTGCGGCTCGTGCGGCAAAGTGTGTCCCTCGAACGCGTGCGTCGCGGGAAAATGTGTGGGCTCGGCGCCCGGGCACGTCGTCGTCATCGGTCACGACTACGAGACTTCGCCGACCGTGTTCTCCTCGCAGGCGCGCGTCCTCACCAACGCGACGCTCCTCCCCGCGTCGAACCCGCTTCGCGTGATGAGCTACGAAGAGTTCGCCGACGCGCCCGCGGTGCAGAACGCGGAGGGCCTCGTCACGGCCGAAGCGAAGCAGCTCGGTCGAACCGTGTCGTTCGCTTCGGTCGGCGCTTCGTCGACGGTCTCGAGCACGCTCGATCAAAACGCGTTCGACGTGCTCCTCGTGCACGATCAACGACGCGCGCCGTCCGGGACGCTCGCGACGATCGGGTCCGCGTGGCAAGCGGACGGACACGTCGCCGCCTTCTTGCACGCCGGCGGCGTCGTCATCGTGCTGACCGGCGGCGGCGGCACCGGCGAAATGCCGGCGCTCGCGAGCAACGCCGGCTTGCTCGACGTGACCGCGCAAACCGCGATCACCGGATCGCTCACGGTGCTCGCGCCCGCCGACGCGATCGGGTCGGGCGTCGTCAGCCCGTACGTGCCGAAGCCGAGCACGGTCACCCTCGACACCGAAGCGAACGGCGGCGACGTCGTTTGGGTCGTCGCGCAGAACGGCGCGCCGGTGGTCGTTCACAAAGTCATGCCGTGATGGTCACGGCTGTGCTCCCCACGAACGGCGCGGTCTCACCCTCCCGCGCCGTTCGTCGGGGAGATTTTTTTCAGCGGTAAGGCCCGACGACGATCGACTGCGTGCGCGTGCGGCGCATCTGGCCGATCTGAATCGCCGCGCCGATCGCGCACGGCACGATGAGCACGAACGTTCGCGCGGCGAGCGACGCCGACGCGGCGAGCGCCCAGCCGGCGACGCACGCGAGCTCGGGCGAGCGCCGATGGAGCGCGCGCGCGGCCACGCCGAACGCAGCGAAGACCGCGCCGACGACGAGACCGACGATCGCACCGAGGACGACGCCGCCGGCTCCGCCGAGATCGATGCCCACGAACGAGAGGGCGGCCGTGGGACGGTCGGCGTAGATGCTTTGCTCGGTCACCAAGCCGACGCAGCCTCCGGCGACGGAGCAAAGAACCGCGACCATCGGCGCGAAGCCGTGCTGCATACGCGAGGTGCGGCCGACGATCAGCGCGGCGAGAACGAGCACCGCCACGGTGCACGCGCGAATCGCCGTGGGAGAGAGCGTGCCCACGCCGCACATCTCGGCGACGAGTCGTGCGCTCGCGACCGCGAAGAGCGTGAGCGCGCAAACGAGGTGGGCTCTGCGATTGGAGAGCGCGTGCACGAAGGGTCGACCGTGGGCCACGAGAAAAGTTCCCACATGGAGAACGCGCGCGCACGCGCTGCGCTTCCGTCAGCGCCGCTGATATCTCAGGACGCGCGGATCCGAGCGGGTTCGCGGGAGCTCGGATTTCTTGGGGCGAAAGCCTTCGGTGAGCGGGCTCGAATCCACGCGCACCGCGACGCGCGGCTGGTCGCGTTCGGCGAGCGCGGCTTCGACTCGCTCGGGCGCGACGTCGCCGACGTACGCGAGCCAAACTTCGCCGCGCACGCCGTAGGCCGCCGCGACGTCGACGTCGAGCTCTTCGTAGAACGTGTCCTCGATCGCGCGCGTCGAGACCTCGCCGACGAACCCGGAGAGCGAATCGACGAACCAGTAGTCTCCATCCTCGTCGCGACGGACGACGTCGCCGGTGACGACCCACTCGTCGTCCGCTCGAATGGCGAGCAGACCCTGATGGCCGGTCTCGGCGAAGACGACGTTGCCGTCGCCGTCGCGCACGGCGGTTTTTTTCGAGAGGTCGACGCGCGCGACGTCGATCGGATCGCTTCCCGGCAGCACGCGGCCGAGCGCGCCGGGCTTCTTGCCGTCGACGTTGGCGAGGATCGCGCGGTGCGTCGTGCCTGCGTAGAATTCCATCGTGCGGACGCCGAGGCGCTCGCCGAGCTTGCGCGCGAGATCGCCGCGCATGCCGCTCCCGGCGAAGAGTCGAAGCGGAAGCGAGCGGCCGAGGTTCCTGCGCAAGAGAGGCCGCAGCATGTCGCCGGCGTAGAAGACGAGCGTCGCGCCCGTACGACGGATCTCGCTCTCGAAACGATCGGGATCGAAGCGTTCGGCGAGCGCGAGACGCGCGCCGGACGCGAGAGCCGAGCCGACGCTCGCCATGAGGCTCGTCGGGTGATGCAATGGGATGCAGCAGAACACGGTGTCGCTCGGCTTGATGGTGCACGCCGCGGCGGCGCCGAGCGCCGAGAGCGCGTAGCGATGGTTGGTGACCGGCGCGGCACGAAGCTCGACGTCGTTGGATGGTCTCAAAAAGACGAGCGCGAGATCGCGCGCGAGGCCCGCGTTCGGAACGAAGTCGTGCGGGAGCTCGACGGCCGCGGGATCGATCGCTTCCATGTCGACGAGGCCGTGCGCGAGCGTGCGGGAGGACCCGCCGCCGCCGAGCACGAGCACACTCCGCTCGAGCGCGGCGTGGACGCGCGCGGCGTTTTCGGGATCCGACGCGACGTGACGAACGTCTTCGCGCTCGGCCGCGACGCGGAGCGCGGACGCGGAGGCGTCCGGCGGCGCGATGACCGCGACCGCGCCGAGTCGGCTGAGCGCGGTCGTCATCGACAAGAAGCTCGGCCGCGAGCCCATCACGACGAGCACGCGCTCGCCGGGCCGAACGCCGCACGCGAAGAGCCCGCGCATCACGTGGGTGACGCGCACGTCGGCGTCGCGATACGAAAACGCGCGGCCGTTCCACAAAAAGAACGTCGCGTCGGGCGACTCGGCGGCGCGTTCGGCGAGCTCGAGCGCCGCGCTGAGCTTCGTCTCCGGGGCGATGCGCGCGAGCTTGCGGAGGCGCGGCTCTTGGTAGCGAATCGCGTCGAGCGCGTCCGACGCTTCGGCGGCGACGTCGCCGAGACGCGTCCACGCGGCGCGCGCCGATTTCGTCGCCGCGTCCAGCAAGAGCTCGAGATCGCTTTCGCTCGGCGCGCCCGCGTCCGCGTCGATCGCGTGAACGCTCGGCGCCGGAGCGCGGAGCGCGGCGGGCTCTTCGGCGCGGCCGTCGCGCCAGAGGATCCATTCGGCGACGATCGGCCACGTCTGCACCATCGCGTGGCTCCCGACGACGAGCCCGAAGTGACCCGCGCGCACGGTGACCATCGACACTTCGGCGCGCGGCGCCGCGTCCACGATCGCGCGAACCGTCTCGGGTCGCGCGATGTCGTCGGTCGAACCCACGAACGCGAGGATGGGTTTGTCGATGTCGGCGAGCGTCACCGTGCGCCCGTCGATGACGAAGCCGCCCGAGAGCATGCGGTTGTGAACGATGAAGTCGTCGAGAAAAACGCGCAGCGCGGGCCCCGGCCACGCGACGAAGCCTTCGCCGCCGAGGAACTTGCGACGCGCCTCGCGCCGCACGAGCGCGCTCCGATCGTGGAGCGTGCGCAAAAATTCGATGCGCTGTTGGATCTCTTTGCGCCCGCTCAAGAGCTTGAATCCGGTGCTCGTGAGCGCGCCGGGGAGGCCCTCGATGCGCGCGGCGATCGACGAGAGCGCCGGCTCCACGAGCTCGACGATCGCGCCGGTCACGTCGCGACGCACGTTCGGCAGGCCCCGGTGCAAATCGACCGGGCTCCCGAAGGTGACGACCGACGCGACGCCGTCTCCGCGTCGCAGCGCCGCGGTTTGGTACGCGAACATGCCGCCTTGCGAGTAGCCGCACAAGTGCACGTCGCGTCCGGTCGTCTCGCGGATCGCGTCGATGCACGCGGAGACCGCGCGCACGTGATCGTCGAGCGTGCGACGCATGCCGCCCTCTTCGCGCTCGGGCGCGCCGAAATCGACGACGAACGGCGCGATGCCGCGCGACGCGAGGAGCGACGCAGCCGACACGTCCGGCGCGATGTCGTAGACGTCGGCGGTCACCATGAGCGGCGGGATGAGCAAAACGACCGACTCGGGCGACGCGAGGTCGCCGTAGCGACGGAGGCGGTGGTTTTTGCCCTCGTGGACGATTTGGTACGAGCCGCCGTAGGGCGCGGCGAGGCGACCGAAGCGCACGATCTCGAGCGCGTTGCGCGCGCCGGCGCGCGTCCGAGCCAAGGTTCGTTTGAGGCTCATGCTCTCGACGCGTCGAAAGCGATGCCGGCCGCGCGGAGGCGCGCGGTGAGCCCGTCGCCCATGCACGACGCGGGCGTCACCATGCCGCCGTCGCTCTTCACGTCACGGGAGAGACAGAACGCAGACTCGACGAGCATCTTGGCCGCGCCGGTGTAGCCCGGATCCCCTTGGCCCGAAATGTTGCAGACTGCAACTACTTTGCCCGCATTTTTCCCTAGGATTCGCACGTGGAACGAGCCGGTCTCGCGTCGCTCCTTGCTCGGGCCTTCGCCGGGCGCCGGGAGAAAACGTTTTGCGAGCGCGCGTGCGGCGCCGAAACCGAGGATGCGCTCGCCGAGCGCGAGGCCGACGCTCATCGCTTCGGCGCGCACGAAAGCGCGCGAGCCCTTGCCGAGAACGACGCGCTCCTCGTAACGGAAGTCGCGTCCGTACGGAAAATCGAGCAGCGCGTTCGAGCGGTGGACGACGCGCGAGTTGATCGTGCCCATCGCGAACGGCGCGGTCCACGCGCCGTCGATCTTCGTCGCGCCGCTCGCGTCGGTCGCGCCGCTTCCGTGGTCGTCGGGCGCGAGCGCGTAGGGATCGTGGAGCATCTCGCGGACGCGCGCGTCGTTGCTCGCGGCCTCGGAGATCGCGATTGCGCTCGCCGCGGTGCCGCCGCTGAATCCGCCGCGCGCGCGAATGAGCACGAACGTCGCTTCGTCGCACGTTGCGCCGAGCTCGCGCCGCGCGAATTCTTGCAGCACGAAGACGCCGAGGTCGCTCGGGATCGAATCGAACCCGCAAAACGGCACGAGCCGCGCACCCGAGTCGCGCGCGCGCTCTTGGTTGCGATCGAGGAGCGCCCGCGCGAACGGGACCTCGCCGGTGATGTCGCAATAATCGGTGCCGTGACGCGCGCACGCGGCGACGAGCTCGTGGCCGTATTTCGAGAACGGCCCGGCCGTCGTCGCGACGACCGCGGCCTCGGGCACGATGCGATCGAGCGCTGGAACGTCGAGCGCGTCGGCCACGCGAATCGGCCAGGCAGCGCAGCGCGCGTCGATCGCGATCAGCGTGTCGCGAAGGGCCTCGAGCTTTTCCGCGCTGCGTCCCCCGAGCGCGACCCGCGCGTCGGCGTAGCGCGCGGCGAGCCACTCGGCGGCGAGGCGACCCGTGAAACCCGTCGCGCCCCACAAAAGAAGCTCGATCGGACGATCTTCGCGTTTCGGCATCGGCGGCAGTATAGAGACTGGCGCGCGATGCAGACGATCTTCGTGCTCTTCGGGAGCGAATCGAACAACGCGGCGGACCTCGCCGACCGCACCGGCATCGCGCTCAAAAAAGCCGGCTTCGAGGCCGAGGTTCGCGACATGTCGAGCTTCGACGTCGGGCAATTCGACTCGCTCGAGACGCTCCTCGTCGTGACGAGCACTTACGGAAACGGGAATCCGCCGTCGAACGCCGAGGCCCTCCACGGCGCCCTCATGTCGCGCGTCGAGCCGCTCCCGAATCTGCGCTTTGCGGTGTGCGGCCTCGGCGACACGACGTACGACCACTTCGCGCAGTGCGGAAAAGACTTCGACAAAAAACTCGGTGACCTCGGCGCGACGCGCATCGCCGATCGCCAAGACTGCGACGTCGACTACGAAGACCCGTGGCAGGAGTGGCTCGATCGCGTGCTCGAGAAGCTCGAGACCTTGCGAGGCGAAGCTCCGACGGGCGTCACGTCGGTCGTCCCGCCGCCGGCGCCTTCGCAGACGCGCGTGCACGCGGCCGGCACGCGAAAGAACCCGCTGCCGGCCGATCTGATCGACAAGCGAGCGCTCTCGACGCCCGGCTCGACGAAAGAAACGATTCACGTCGAGCTCGGTCTCGACCCGCGCCTCGCGTACACGGTGGGCGACTCGCTCGGGATTTTTTGCGAGAACGATCCGGCGGTCGTCGACGAAATCGTGCGCGCGCTCGGCGCGAAAGGGGACGAGGCGGTCACGTTGCGCGGCGCGCTCCACGAGGGCGCGCACGGCGGCGGCACGATGACCCTGCGCGAGGCGCTCCTCGATCACCTCGACATTCAACACGTCGAGCCGCGGCTCTTCGCGGCGTGCGGGCTGCCCAAGTCGCCCGACGTTCACGCCGTCGATTTGGTCCACATGAAGACCGAGCAGCCGGAGCCGCAGGCGTTCGTCGAAGCGCTACGGCCGCTCGCGCCGCGCGCCTATTCGATCGCGTCGTCGCCGCTCGCGCATCCCGGGCAAGCACATCTCACGGTCGACGTGATTCGTTACGAAATGCGAAATCGAAAACGCGCGGGCGTCGCTTCGTCGATGCTCGCCGATCGCTCGCCGCCCGGAACCAAGCTCTCGGTTTATCTCCTGCCGGCGCCGCATTTTCGTTTGCCCGCGCCCGACGTGTCGATCGTGATGATCGGCCCGGGCACGGGCGTCGCGCCGTTTCGTGCGTTTCTCGAAGAGCGCGCGGCGAGCGGCGCGAAGGGCAAAAATTGGCTCTTTTTCGGCACGCGCCACGAAGACGACGTCTTCTACACCGACGAGTTTCGCCGCGCGATCGATCGCGGCACGCTCACGCGTCTCGACTGCGCGTACTCGCGTGATCAGCCGGACCGCGTTTATGTGCAACACAAGATGCGCGCCGCGAAGGACGAGCTCCGCGCGTGGCTCGACGGCGGAGCGCACGTCTACGTCTGCGGGGACGCGCAAAAGATGGCGCCCGACGTGCAAGCCGAGCTCCTCGGCATCCTCGACGCCGATCGCGATCGCGCCCTCGAGCGGCTCCGCGCGATGGAAGCCGAAGGTCGATATTGCAAAGACGTTTATTGAACGCGCTCGGCTGGGCGAACCTGGTTCTACCTCGGGCTCTTGCCCGCCATCGCGACGCTCGGCGTCGTCTCGCGATACGGCTCAAGGTCGTTCGCGCGGGCAGCTCCGGCGCGACGATGGGTTACCTCCTCGGTCTCGCTTTCGCGTGGCTCGTCGCGTACGGCGTCGGCATCGCCCTCCACCACGAGCCGCGGCCGCCTCACCGCATCGGCGCGCGCCGCGCCTGAATCCCGCGCACGCGATCGAGCGCGTCACGCGGCACCGACGCGAGCGGATGACCGTGCATCCACCGCGTGACCTGGGCGTCGAGCCCGGGCTGCGAGTCTTCTTGGGAGAGGTCCCACAAATCGTGGAGCGAGTTTTCGCCCGACATGCCCTTCGGCCCGCACGCGAGCGGAAACGTGCGCGGCGCGTACGTGTACGGGGTGAAGTCGGGCGTCGAGGTGAACGCGTCGAACGGAATCGCCGCGTTCGCGACGAGCGCGTTCATGTACGGCTTGCCGACGACGTTCGCGATGATCTTGTGCATCGACGCGACGTCGATGTGCGTGTGCGAAACGTAACCTCGTTTCACGAACGGCGAGACCATCACGAACGGCGCACGGTGGTTGTCGACGTGCTCGCCGCCCTGCGACGGATCGTCCTCGGTGATCATCACGAGCGAGCTCGCCCAAATCGGACTGTGCGAGAGGCCGTCGATGAACATGCCGGTCGCCTCGTCGTTCACCGCGCAAAACGTCTCGGGCGTCGGGTTCGTCGGCGAGAGCCCGAAGGTGTGATCGTTCGGCAGCGTCATGTACGTGACCGTGCCGAGGTTGCAGTACCCGCGAATGCGGCCGACCGTGTAACAAGCCTTCTCGAGATCGTTGTACCCGATGTTCTGGAACGGCCCGCCCGGGTAGCGCGCGTCGATCGGGTCGTGGTCGGTCGGGATGTTGGTTGGACTTCCAACGATCTCCCCGAGGATGTCGTATTGCACGCCGTTGTCGCCGAGCCAGTCGAAGAGCGAGCCTTCGACCGGCCGGCTCACGTCGAAGAGCCCGCCGCCGGGGACCGGGCGCGGCGAGCTCGCGCGCGAGCCGGAGACGATCCACGTGCGCTCGTCGAAGTCGTTGGCGCGTCCGAACGTCGTCCACACGTGGCCCTGCGTCGAGTAGATCGCCTGCGTGTAATAGTTGTCGCTCATCGCGAACGTGCGCGCGAGCGCGCGGAGGTTGTTCCAGATCTGGTCCATCTGGCCCGGAACCGCGGCCTTGAACGCGTAAGTCGGCTCGCCGTTTGCGTTCGGAAAATCGCCGAAGAGCGCGTCGAAACCCTTATTTTCCCGCACGATCACGAACACGTGCTGAATGCGCGTCGACGGGCCGCTCGTGTCGTCGGCCGGCACGGGAAAATCGTTCGCGCCGCTCGGGCAGCTCACCGCCGGCTCGCCCGCGCGCCCCGCGACGTCGGCGAACGTCGCGACATCGGCGTCGCCCTTCGTGAGATCGGCCGACTGCGGAAGCGCGATGGCCTCGATCGATCCGTGCATGCGATCGCCGATGTCGGCGTTGCCGATGTCGAAATAAAGCGGCCGCGGACCTTCGCCGTGACCGCGCAGGTTGGTGACGATCACCGTGCCGTCGGCTTCGGTCGCGATCGCCGACGGCCAATATCCCACCGGCAAACGCCCGGCGAAGGTGATCGCGGGCGGCGTCCCCGCGGCGACGTCGTACGCCGCGATCGCGTTGAACCCGGCGAGCGTCGCATAGAGGCGATGATTGGCCGCGTCGTACGCGAGCGCCGAAGGCTCTTGCCCGTAGAGCGTCATCCGCGAATCGGTCGGAACGTTCGTCGCGCTGTTCGCGACGCGGTCGACGACCGTGAACGAATCGCCGAGATCGTTTCCGACGACGACGTAGCGCGCGTCGAGGAACGCGATCGACTGCGGATCTTTCTGCGTGTCCCACGTGCGCGACACGGCCGGCGCCGCGGGGTTCGACACGTCGACCTCGGCGAGCGTGTGGTCTTGCCACTCGCTCACGTAGACGTGGTTGCCGGCCGCGTCGTTCGGGTCGAACCAGACGCCGAACGTCTCCTGTTTCCCGAGGTCCGCCGTGCCCGCGAGCTCTTTCGTCGTCAAGTCGAAGACGAGCAAGTCGTTCGAGTTCACCGAGGAGACCGCGAGCTTTTTCCCGTCCGGCGAGACCGCGACGCCCGAAGCGTACCAAGTTACCGCGTTACCATTGCCGTCGGTCGCTTTTGGTAACGGCAGGTTTCTCGTGTCGTCGCGCACGAGCGTCTTCGCGGTCGTGTCGATCGTGAGCGCTTGGACGACGCCGTCGTCGGTCGCGACGTACACGAGATCCGGCGCGACGTAGGCGATGCCAGAGTTCAGCGTCTCGGGCGCGGCGAACTGAACTTTTGCGAGCGTCGGATCGCCGGCGCCGACCGCCGAAAGATCCACGAGACGAACGACGTGATCGTCGTAACCGGTGTCGACCGTGAGCGCGAGCGTCGTGCCGGGAACGAGCGTGAGCCCCGACGTGAGGCCGCCGGGCAAATCGGTGAAGACCGAGTCGGCGCCCGACGGGACGAGCCAGCGACCGTCGGCGAGGATGACGTGACCGTTCGCCGTGCCCGCGTACGCGGACGCGTCGCCGCTCGGATCGCTCGCGGTGCACTGGCCATGGGTGACGGCGGGATACGTTCCATCCCAATCGGGGCATGAGTCGTGCTCGAGCGTATCCCACGCGCCGAGCGCCGGGCACGCGTAGGGCGTCGCGTTCTCGGCGCATCCGCCGGGCGGCGGCGGGCACGTGTACGCGCACGAAACCGGGGGCGAGCGCATGTCGTCGAGCGAAACGAGCGGCGCCGGGGGCGGGGAGCTGCCGCACGCGGCGGCGAGCGCGAGCGGCACCGCCGACGAAAAAAGTCTCCGGCGCGACATCGCGGGTGAGTCTACCAGGCTGTAAGGTGGCTCGGCAGGGCGCGTTCTTTCGACATGACCATTCGACATCGCCGTTTCCGTATCGCCGTTCTCGTGCTCGCCGTCGCCGCGCCGCTCGTCGTCGCTTGCACCGAGAACACCCACACCAACCCGCCGCCGTCGAGCGGCGATCAGGACGCCGCCGCGAACACCGCGCCGACGCCCAGCGCGCGGCCGAGCGCGGCGCCCGCGACGACCTAGTCCGCATGTGGATCTTCGGGTACGGCTCGCTCATCTTTCGCCCGGATTTTCCATGGATCGAGCGACGCCGCGCGTGGGTCCACGGTTACGCCCGGCGCTTCTGGCAGGGCTCGCCCGATCATCGCGGCGTGCCGGAAGCGCCGGGCCGCGTCGTCACGCTCGTGCGAGCCGACGGCACGTGCGGCGGCCGCGCGTATCGCATCGACCCGAACGAAGGCGACGCCATCCTCGCCGCGCTCGACGCGCGCGAGCAAGCCGGCTTCGAGCGCGTGAGGCTCGACTTGCTCGAATCGCCGGCAGGTCCCCCGTTCGCGCGGGGCATCACGTGGATCGCCGGCTCGGCGAATTCACATTTTCTCGGACCGCTTCCCGAAGCCGAGATCGCCGCGATCATTCGCGAGCGCCGCGGTCCGAGCGGCCCGAACGCCGAATACGCGATCCGACTTCGCGACGCGCTCCGCGAGCTCGGGATCGTGGACGATCACGTCGAGACGATCGCGTCGCTCCTCTAGAGAAGCTCGCCGAGGGTCGCCGCGAGGGCGCGCGTCTCGACGATGTTGTCCTCGATCGAGCAGTACGTCCAACCGCCGTAGCGTCCGACCGAATACACGCCCGCCGCCCCGAGGATCTCGCGCACACGCGCCGTCTCGGCCAGCGACTTACGTGTAATATGCACATAAGCCGGGTCCATCACGACCGAGTGCCAGGAGACGAGGCGGTGACCCTGCACGATCTTCTCGCGAGCCAAGTCGGCGAGCACGCGCTCGCGCTCCTTCTCGAGATCGAAGCTGCCGTCTCGCGCGAGCCCGACCTCGATGTAGAGGCTCATGCGCGGCGTATCGAAGATGTTGTCGTAGAACCCGACGCGATAAAAGCGAACCGCACGATCCGGGAAGTACATCCAGTGCGGCGCGGTCGGCCCTTTTTTGTCGAAGCCGAGGTTGAAGACGAGCACGCGGTTGTACGAAAACGCGCTCGCGTCGTGCGCGAGGCCGCACGCTTCGAGGAGGCGCGGGAGCGGCGCCGAGCTCACGAGCTTGTCGAACTTGATCGTGCGCGACGGCGTCTCGACGGTGCGCGCGCGTAGATCGATGCGAACCGCGCGCTCGCGGAGGGCGAGCGCGTCCTTCGGCAGGTCCCGCATGAACGCGCGCACGTATTCGATCGCGCCGCCGCGCGGATACGTGAACGTCGCGTTGTAGGTCGCGTTGTCCGGCACCTTCATGTTGCGGACGATGTCGTCGACGCTCGCGTGCGGAAAAAATCGGCCCATCGCGCCGGTGTCGAGCGCGCCGAGATCGCACGCGTAGAGCTTCTCGTTGTAGGGGATGAGAAATTTCTCGGCGATGCTCCGCCCGAAGCGCGCGTAGAGCATCGCTTTGAAATTCTCGGGGTGATCGTTTTTCTCGCGGAAATAAAGGTCGTAGAGGCAGTCGATGAATTCGTTTTGCGGGAGCTGGTGGATATTTTTTTGAAACGGAAAGTCCACGTCGCGCCCGCCGAAGCGGATGTACGAGCGCTTGGCGATCGTCGTGACCTCGCCGCCCGGCATGCGCTCGCGGAGCCACGCTTCGATCTCAGGGTGCTTGAAGTGGAAAAAGTGGCCCGAGTAATCCCAGACGAAGCCGTCTTGGACGACCGTCTTGCAATAGCCGCCCGGCTCCTCGTCGGCCTCGAGCACGAGCACGTGCGGCGCGCTCTTGCCGCGACGCTCGGCCTCGTGACGAATCGCGTTGGCGAACGAGAGCCCGCTCATGCCGGCCCCGATGACGAGAAAGGGAACGTGTTCCACGGTGCCGAGAGGTTAATCGAATGTGGAGCTTTTGGCTTCGAGTAAGCTCTTTCGCGTGCGTGCTCTGCTCTTCATCGTTCTTCTGGTCGCGGCCCTCGCCTGCGATACCGCCGGCAACCAAGTCGAGCAGGTCGTCGCGTGCGACGGGACGGCGCTGGCGGCTCGCGGAACGTCGTTCGAACCGAGCGACGTCGCCCTGAACCTCGAGCGCGGCGGCGATCCCTCGCTCGATCCGGTCGCCGCCGATTTGGCGTCGTACCTCGGAAAAATGTGGGGCGGCGCGTTCACCGCGGTCGACGCGCCGCCGGATTTTTCGAAGAAGCTGACGATATGGATTTCGACGAGCCAAGACGCTCGCACCGCCGCCGGATTCACCGCGACCGACGGTTATTCGATCGTGCGGCTCGACCCGCCAGGCCAGACGCGCGTCCTCGTCGTCGCGAACGACGCGAAGAACCTCGCGTTCGGCGCGTACGCGCTGCTCGAAGAGCTGGGCGCGCGGTTCTTTCATCCGCTCGATGAAATCGTTCCGGCGCTCTCGCATCCGGTCGTGCCGTATTCGATGCACATCACGCGCGCCGCGGCGTTCCGCACGCGGGGCCTCCAGCTCCACACGCTGCATCCCATCGAGTATTTCCACGTCTTCAACGAGCCGTCGGACGAACATTTCGCCGAGGCGAAACGCTTCGTCGATTGGCTCGTGAAGACCGGCCAAAATTATTTCCAATGGGTCGAGCTCGCGACGGTCGATTGGGCGAGCTGGCAGCCCTACGCGCAATCGATCGTCGATTATGCGCATTCACGCGGCGTGCGCGTCGGGGCCAACATTCAAGTTTGGGGCGGCGCTTCGCTTCAAAACAACTATGTCCTCGTGACCGACGCCACCAACTGGCAGCCGCAGATGGACGCGGGCCTCGACAAAATCATGACCATCGGCTGGGACACGCTCGAGCTCGCGCTCGGCGAGTTCGTGAGCGCCGACCCGCAAGAGGTCATCGATTGGCTGAACGAAGCCGTTCAGCACGTCCTCTCGGCGCACCCGAACGTCGAGGTCGACGTGCAAAATCACGTCGGCAATTACTCGAACCTCTACGTCCAATATCAGGGTCAAACCGTTTATTATTATCATTTGCCCCAATTCGCCGACGCTCGGCTCGGGCAAACGGTTCATACGCTGTCGCTCTTCGACCTTTATCGAGATTGGGCGACTTACGCGCATCCGGATTTCCACTTTCAGCACGATTACATCTTGCAGGAGCTGCCGACCCGGCGCGTGAGCTACTTTCCCGAGTCGGCTTATTGGATTTCGGCGGACATCGACGTTCCGCTATTTTTGCCCGAGTTCCTGCAAGCGCGCTGGAACGACATCCACGGCCTGGTCTCCGACGTGACGAAAGCCGGCCTGCCACCGCTCGAAGGGCATTTGATGTTTTCGTCCGGCCAAGAGTGGAATTATTGGCTAACCGATTATCTGACTGCGAAGATGCTTTGGGAGCCGATGCAGCCGCTATCGTATTTCATCGATCATTATGCGAACGCGTTCGGATCTTGCGGGGCCGACATCGGGAGCGCGGTTTCGTCCCTCGTCGATTTGCAAAACCATTATCTCTTCGACGAACGTCTCTTGCCGTACGTGCAAGGCGAGAACGCGACGGTCGACGAAGGTTATTTGCTCGGCTACGAGACGCATCCGAAGCGCGTGGCCTTCGAGACGGTGCTCGCGATGGCGCCGCCCGACCGCGCTGATTTCGTGGCGAACGTCGTCTCCGAGGTCGAGGCATACGCCGCCGCGATTCAGCCGCTCGAAGACGCGGTGGCCGCGCGCTGCCGCGGCGCGGATGCGAGCATCGCGTCTTTCTGCGGCGAGCTCTGGGACGGAATCGAGATCGATCGCCTGCGCGCCAGCCAATCGGCCGCGCTCTATCGCTCGATCCTCGACCTCGCGGCCGGCGGCGATGGCAAGGCGGACCTCGCGCGCGCGCAGTCGTTCACGTCACTCGCGGCACAAGTCATCGCCCGGCGCGAGCCGCACTATCGCTTTCCGCTGCACGACTTGGTCGATTCCTACCCGAATGCTACCGCGTACGCGTTCGGCTACCTCCGCACCGCGCACACGCTCTGCTATTGGACGCGTCAGGAAATGCAGGTCCAAGCGCTGATGCAAGACGGCGTCCCCGCGACCGTGTCGACGCTTCCCGGCTGCACGAACTGAGGAGTGGGGTGATGAAAGAAGGAAGACGCGTCGTCGTCGATCGCTTTTGCGACACACCGCTCGACGCCATCGAGCACGCGATGAAGCTCGAGCCGTTGCCGCCGCCGGACACGAGCAAGCTCGGCCCGCGCGACGTCGTCGTCGCGATCGAAGCGGCGCAAGTCGGCTGGGTCGATCTCTTGATGACGAGCGGCCAATATCAGCACCTGCCGAAGCCGCCGTACGTTCCGGGGCTCGAGTGGGCGGGAACGGTCGCGTGGAAAGGAGCCGACGTCGAGCTCGCCGTCGGCGAGCGCGTGCTCGTGAACGGATTTCTCGCGGGGCCTCGATCGCTCGGGGCGTACCAAGCGTACGGCGGGTTCGCGTCGTACGGCGTCGCGCCGGCCGAAGCCGTGCTGCGCATTCCGGGCAAGCTCTCGTTCGATCAAGCGTGCTGTCTGCTCGGCAATTACGAGACTGCATTTCATTGTCTCGTGACGCGCGGCAAGCTTGCGAAGGGCGAGACCGTGCTCGTGCTCGGCGCGTCGGGCGCGACCGGCCTGGCCGCGGTGCATGTCGCGAAGCTGCTTGGCGCGACGGTGATCGCTGCGGGACGCTCCGAAGACAAGCTCGCGATCGTGAAATCGCAAGGCGCCGATCACGTCGTCGCGGGGCCGCTGCGCGACGCGGTCAAATCGCTCACGAACGGACAGGGGGTCGACGTGGTGTACGACGGCGTCGGCGGCGCGGCGTCGCTCGAGGCGCTTCGTTGCGTGAAGTTCGGCGCGCGATTTCTCGTGGTCGGCTGGGCGTCGACGCCTTTCGTCGCGAAAGAAAAATCGCCGAATCAGCTGCCGACGAACCTCGTCATGATGAAAGGCCTCGACGTCCTCGGCTGCCCGACCGTCATCTCGACGGTCATGAACCCGGCGCTCGGCCCGCCGCGGCTCGCCGCCGTTTTGCAATGGGCGGAGCGCGGCGAGATCGCGCCGTACGTCTCGAAGACTTTCGCGCTCGATGATTTTCAGGCGGCGATGCGCGCGAAATGGGCGGGCGAAATCGTCGGCGGCTGCACGGTGAAGCCGTGAAAAAGCTCTTCGCGCTGCTCGCGGTCGCCGTGCTGCTCCTGGTCGCGCGCCGCGCCGAGGCCATCGAAGAAAAATGCAGCGGGCCGGACGCGTGCTGCCCCGCGCAACAAGTCGAGTCGCTCGATCACACGGTGACGGTGAAAGCCGGCGTCGTCTTGCTCGGCATCTCGAACGTGACCGAAAAGAGCGGTACGTGGGACGCCGACTTCTACCTCTACGAAACGTGGCCGCCGACGCCCGGCTTCACGCCGCGCACGGAGGTCGTCAACGAGGTCGTTCGGCAGAGCGTCAGCTTCGACGACACCGACTTGCGCGACGGTACGTGCATTCGCTCGCGGCGCATCCACTCGACCCTGCGGAGCGAGTTCAACTTGCGCGCGTTTCCGTTCGACCACCAGACGCTCACGCTGCAGCTCTCCGACAACGAGTTCGACAGCAAGAGCGTGCTCTACGCGCCCGACCCGTACGTGAGCGGCCTCGACGACGCCGTGCGCACGATGGTCTCGGGCTGGCACGTCCGGAGCGAGCCGAAATACGCGCGCACGCAGAGCGCGTTCAAATGGGAGCCGGGCGCGCCGAGCTACGACTACGCGACCTTCACCGTCACGATCGCGCGGCACGTCTCGTTTCACCTCACCCGATATTTTTTGCCGCTCATTCTCATCGTGGTCGTCGCGTTTTCGGCGTTCTGGATCGACCCCGAAGATCTCGGCTCGCAAATGCAGATCGGCGTCACGTGCCTCCTCGCGGCGATCGCGCTCCAGTTCGCCGAGGGCGGCACGCTGCCGGAGGTTTCGTACCTGACGCTCGCCGACCGTTGCTACGCGGTTTGTTACGTCGCGATCGCCGCGGCGATCGTCGAGTCCATCTCGGTGAACTCGCTCGTCCGTCGCAAAAATCGCGAAGGCGCATTGCGGCTCGACCGCGTGTGCCGCCGGCTTTTTCCGGTGCTCGTCGTCATCGCGCTCGCCGTGTCGATCGCTCGATCCTTCGCCTGACGTTCGATACATTCACTTCATGAGCTGCCAATACTGCGGCGCGCCGATCGAACGCTCGACCGAGACGTCCGTCACGTGCTCCTTCTGCGGACGCGTCAACGACCCGCTCCCCGCGCGCGTCGAAGTGCCGGTGCCGGTGCAGGTCGTGCAGAACGTCGTGCAGGTCATCGGGCCGGCCGCGGCCGAAGCGCGCGAGGTCCGCTGCCCGCAGTGCCGCAAACGGCTCTTCACCGCGAGCGTCAAGGACGCCGAGCTCAACGCGTGCGCCGGCTGCGGCGGGATCTGGGTCCGCAACGCGAGCGCGCGGCGCGTGCTCTCGAACCCGGAGCCGATCTTCGCCGAGATGGCGACGCGCGCCGGCGACAACGCGCAAAATCGCGCGACGCACGCCGAAGATCGCGTCTGCCCCGAGTGTCCGGCCGTGCTCGACAAAGTTCGCTCGCACGGGATCGAGCTCGACGTTTGCGAGGAGCACGGCACGTGGTTCGACGCGTTCGAGCTCTCGACGCTCGTCCGCATTCTTCGCGGCGAGCAGCAGCCGGCGGCCGCCACGCGCACGATCCGATGCGCGACGTGCCACACCGAAATACTCGCCGACCGCGCGAACATCACCGACTTTGGTCTTCAGTGCGACGCGTGCTGGCGCGGCGAGCAAGCGTCCGAGATTTCGGCGTTCGATCAAAAAATTCAACGCGAAGGCGGCGCGCTCGCGGTCGGCGGCATCGTCCTCGGGCTCGCGGCCGCGATGCTCGGCTCGAGCCGCTGACATGGACAGTTTTACCCCCAGCTCGGCGACGCACGCCGCGCGCGCGCACGAAAACGGCTGAAATTACGGCAGATGCGTGCTGGCTCGGTCCGTGCGTAGGACCCCAGCGTGAGAACGCTCGCCATCCTTCTGGTCGTCCTCGCGCCGCTCGGGTGTGCATACCCGACGAGCGCCGAGAGCATTCTCGACATTCACCCCGATTACGAAGCGGGCGGCGGCAGCGGCGGCTCAGGCGATCAAGATCCGAACGCGAGCGTCGCCGACGCGGCGATTACTTGTAAAGTACAAGGAAACGCGTCCTTCAGCGGAACGTTCGCGGGGAGCTCGTTCGCCGCGAAAGACGCGATCGAGATGTTCGATCCGACGGTCGCGAAGTTCACGTTCCTCGTCACCGATTATGCGGGCGCGTGCGCGGCCGGTGGCGCGCCGCGCGCGGGCTCGACCGTCGTCGCGATCACCTACGACGGCAACGCGCTCAAGGCCGGAGACTACGACGTCGCGAGCACGGCAGGTTTGCACGCGACGTACACGCGCTACGACGCGACGTGCGGCGTAGCGGCGACCGAGACCGCGACGACCGGAAAGATCACGTTCGATCGCCTCGACAACTGCGGCGGGACGGGGAGCTTCGATCTCACGTTCGGCGCCGACCACGTGACGGCGTCGTTCACGGGCTCGATCTGTCTCGGCGGCGGCGCTCCGGCCTCGTGCCAGTGATTCAGGCGACGCCGGGCGGCGGCGCCGTGCCGGGCGTGACGTCGAGCGCGGCGCGGAGCGGGTCGAAGACCGCCTTCTCGGTGATCGGCACGGTCTCGAGCTTCGCTTGGAGCTCGGCCTTCTTCACGTAAATCTCTTCGCGCCGGCCCTCGTCGGTCTCGGTCTTCAGCGTGAGCTCCGCGGGGCTCGCGCTGCGCCGCGCGATCTCGCTCACCGTCGGCGCGATTTGTTTCACGATCGACATGAGCAGCTGATTGACGAGGTGATCCTCGAAGACGTCGTGCCCGTGAATCGTGACGCCGAGGACGCGGTTCTTGTACTTCACGACTTGTCCGGCCGCGGAGCGAAGCAACATGACGAAGCGCTCGAGCTCGGTCGCTGCGCCTTGATCGAGCACCGGCTCGAGCGACCCCGCGTCGGCTTCGCCCGGGTGCGACACCTCGGCGAAGAAGCCTTGATCGGTGTAGCGCATGTCGAAGACGAGCACGTCTTTCTCTCCGGGCTTTCGTCGCAAGCGGAGCTGCGCGGTGTCGTCGGCGAGCTCGAAGCCGCCGAGATAATATTCGTCGAGCGCGACCGATTCGTACGTCACGGTGCGCTTGAAGAGGCTTCGTTTGAGGCCGACGGGCAAGCTCACGCCGCTCGTGAAATCGGACACGCGTCGCGGCCGCTGCCACTCGTCGACCGCTTGCGTCGAGAGCGCGAACGCCGTCGCGATGCCTTCGGAGAAGCGCTGGATGGTCTGAAATTCGTTTTGATTGTCCGAAAACTCCATCACGATCTCGGACGACGCGACGGGAAGGCGCACCGCGACCATGATGCCGTCGACCGCCGCGTGGAGCTGCGAGCGGCCGGTCTCGGTTTTTTGTCGCGCGGCGTCGCGCGCGCGTTCGGCGGTGTTGAGAGCTTCTTGTTTGGTCGCGCCGACGAGGTTGGTCGCGAACTCTTGGACCTTCTGCGCGTAGTCGAGGATGAGCGGCTGGCCGCCGGTGGTCGCGGTGCCGAGCGCGTGCATCGCCGCGAAGTGCGCGCTCTCGAGCGCTTCGATCGCGCGCTGGCGATTCGCGGCTTCGACGTCGGCGACCTCCATCGCGGCGCGCCCTTCGCCGTCGAGGCGCGCGGCGAGCGTCGCTTGGTCGACGAAGACCTTGAGCGCGCCGAGAAAATCGTACTGCGGTGGAAACGGGACCGAGTCGCCGTACAGAAACCGCATCGCACGCCCACCGTAACAGAATTGTTGTAAGACGGCGGCATGAAGCGAAAGCCGCTCGCCTTGCTCGCAGTCACGGTCATCGCAACCGGCTTCGCGTGCGGCGCCGGGCACACCGCCGAGCAGAAGTCGAAGACGCCGCCGCCGCTTCCGTCCGGAACGCCGACGACCAGCGCGTCGGCCCCGCCGAAGCCGGATCGCGCGAAAGAAATCGAGAAGCTCGCGGCGCAGGCGTACGTGTTCGGGTATCCAGCGCTCTTCATGGAGCGACAGGAGCGGACGATGACGACCAACGTGCGGCTCCCGCTCGGCACGTTCGCACACGCGAGCAAGCCGCCGCGGCCCGAGGACGCCGACGTGCTCCCGTCGCGCGACACGCTCCTCTCGTCGGCGTGGCTCGAGCTCCATGACGGCGCTTGGACGCTCAAGCTTCCCGACATGGGGAATCGCTGGTTCGCGATTCAAATGTTCGACGCGTACGGCGAGCCCATCGGGGTCGTCGAGAGCTCGAAAGCGACGGTCGCGATCGAGGGCCCCGGCTTCGCGGGTGCGGCGCCGCCTGGCGCGACGGAGATCAAGTCGACGACGAGCACGGTTTGGATCCTCGGACGAACGCGCGTCCTCGCCGATACCGACACGCCGCGCGTCGCTGCGCTGCTCAAAAAGTGGCAGCTCGCGCCGTTGCCGCCGACCGTGGCGCCGAAAGATCTCCCGCCGCCGCCGCTCGGCCGCCCGCAGGATCTGAAATTCGGCGGACCGGAAATCTTCGACGAGCTAGGCGAAATTTGGAAGACGCAGCCGCCGCCGAAAGACGTGACCGATGCGCTCGCTCAAGAAGCGCACCTCACGCTCCAAGATTTCGCGACCGCGGGCATCGGCCCGGGACTGCGCCCGAGCACGACGCTCTCGCCCGAGCTCGTCGCGTCGGTCGCGCAAGGCATCAAAGACGGCGCCGAAGAAGTCGATCAGCGTCTCGAGAAGCTCGCGACGCGCGAAAATGGTTGGGACGTCGACCGGAGCTTCGGCGCGCGCGGCGCGGCTCCGCTCACGCAAGCGGCGTGGGTTCTTCGCGGTCTCGATTGGCCGTTCGCGAAAGACGGCATCGTCTTCATCGGGCGCGTCGACGAGAGCAACCGAGTCCTCTCCGGCGCGCACGAGTACGTCATCCACCTCGACAAGACGCCTGCGCGAGCGTTCTACAGCGTCACGATGTACTCGGGCCGCACGGCCGCGCTCCTTCCGGGTGCGAAGCGTTGGTCGGTCGACGGGTCGACGCTGAAAAAAAATTCGGACGGCTCGGTAGACGTCGCGCTCCGCGCCGACGCGGCGCCGCCGAAGACGCCCGATTCGAATTGGCTCCCCGCGCCGAAAAACGAAGCCTTCATGGTGGCGCTTCGTCTCCATGATCCCGATCCGGCCGCTTCGTCGTGGTCGCCGCCGGCGATCAAACGCATCCAGTAGTCACGCAGCGAGAACGAAGTCGACGCCTTCGACGAAGCCTCGGTCCGTGAGCTCGGTGCGAACGGCGTCGCGCGCGCCGCGGACGCCGACGGCGACGACGATGGCGTGCTCGCGATCGAGGGAAGCGCGATCGACGACGGGGGCGCCGCGTCGCGTTCGTCCGATTTTTCGCGGGTCGATGTCGATGAAACGTGCGGCGCGGATGCCGTGTTTTTCGAGCTCGCGCGCGAGGCGCTTTCCGGTGGGACCTGCACCCCAGACGGCGATCGGCCGCGACATCGCGCGGAGTCGCGGCGCGAGATAACGCGCGCGGGCGGCGCGCATGCGCTCGACCGAGCAGCGAACGTCGGCGCGCGTCGCGCTCGCGGGGTGCTGCGTCCACGCGAAGAGGACGCGCGGGACTTTGGCGAAGCGAAAACCGGCCGCATCGAGGCGCAGCCACAAGTCCCAATCTTCGGCCCACGGCGCGTCGCGGAAACCGCCGACCGCTTCGATCGCGGCGCGGCGCATCGTGACCGACGGATGGCAGAGCGGAGACTCGACGAAGATGGCGCGCGCATGATCCTCGGGGGTGACGAGCGCGTTTTGCCAGCTCATGAACGCGCGCATCCCGTCGGTGACGGCGCCCGTGAGCTCGATGCGGCAGCCGACCGCGGCGAGCGAGGCGTCGTGCTCGAGCAGCGCGACCGACGACGCGATGCGCCCGGGCTTGCTCACGTCATCGGCGTCCATTCGCGCGATCATCTCGCCGCGCGCGCGCCCGAGCCCCACCGCGAGCGCCCGCGCGATCCCGACGCCCTCGGTGCGTACGTGGACGATGCGTGTATCATGCATATTGTTTACACGGGAAAACCCGTCGTCCTGCGAGCCGTCGTCGATCGCGACCACCTCGTCCACGACGTCCTCGGCGAGCACGCTTTCGATCGCGCGCACGACCGTCGCGGCCGCGTCGCGATACGGCAAGAGCACCGAGACGGTCATCGCTTTCGAATCGTGATCGGCACCGACTTCGACGTGGGCGTCCGGCTCTTGTCGGCGTAGCTCTCGAGCGGCACGAGCGGGTTCGCTTCGGGGAAATACGTCGCGACGCACCCCTCCGGAATCGCGAACGGGACGATCGCGAAGTCCGACACCGTGCGCTCGATGCCGCCGAATTGGTTCACGAGGTCGACGCGCTCGCCGGCTGCGAGCCCGAGCCGCGCGACGTCGCGCGCGTTCATGAAGACGACGCGCCGGTCGCCTTGGATGCCGCGATAACGATCGTTCTGCGTGTAGATGGTCGTGTTGAACTGGTCGTGGCTGCGGATGGTCATCATCAAGAGCTCGCCCGGACGCAGCGTGATTTCGGGGAGCGAGTGCGCGGTGAACTTGGCGCGGCCGCCGACGCTCGCGAAGTCGCGCTCGCGCGCCGCGTTTCGCAGGTGGAACCCGCCGCGAGCGCGCGCGTTGTAGTCCTCGCATCCGTCGGCGACCGCGGCGATGAGATCGCGAATGCGATCGTAATCGGCGGCGAGCGCGTCCCAATTCACGCTCGATTCCGGCAGCGCGGCCTTCGCGAGGCCCGCGACGATCGCGGGCTCGCTCCGGAGCGATTCACTCGCCGGCGCGTTTCGCCCGTGCGACGTGCTGACGAAGCCCATCGAGTTTTCGACCGTGACGAGCTGCTCGCCGCTTGCTTGGACGTCGCGCTCGGTGCGTCCGAGGCACGGCAAGAGAAGCGCCGCTTTTCCCGTGACCACGTGCGATCGATTCAGCTTGGTCGCGACGGCGACGGTCAGCTTGCATCGCTCGAGGCCTTCGCCGGTGCGGATCGTGTCGGGCGAGGCCGACAAAAAATTGCCGCCCATCGCGAAGAAGACGCGCACGGTGCCCGCGCGCATCGCTTCGATCGCGCCCACCGTGTCGTAGCCGTGGGCGCGCGGCGGAGAAAAACCGCACGCAGCGCCGAGGCGATCGAGAAACGCGTCGGGCATCCTTTCCCAAATGCCCATCGTGCGATCGCCCTGCACGTTCGAGTGACCGCGCACGGGACAAAGCCCAGCGCCGGGCCGCCCGACGTTGCCGCGGAGGAGCATGAACGAGACGAGCTCCTGAATCGTCGCGACCGCGTGCTTGTGCTGCGTGAGGCCCATCGCCCAGCACGTGATGGTGCGCTCGGAGCGCATCGCGATCGTCGCGGCCGCGCGGATTTCCTCGCGCGAAACGCCGGCGCCGCGCTCGATGTCCTCCCACGACGTCGCGCGCGCCGCGTCGGCGAACGCGTCGAAGCCGGTCGTGAAGCGCTCGATGAACACGCGATCGATCGCGCCAGCTTCGATCAAGAGCTTCGACATCCCGCGGAAAAACGCGGCGTCGCCGCCGATGCGCACTGGCACGTGGAGCTGCGCGATCTCCGTGCCGCGCGAGAGGAGCGACTCGTACCGCTGCGGATGCGAGAAGCGAACGAGCCCCGGCTCGCGCAGCGGGTTCACCGAGACGATCGCACAGTTGCGCCGCGCGGCGGCCTCGAGCGCGCTCAGCATGCGCGGATGATTCGAGCCCGGGTTTTGCCCAACGACGAAGATCGCGTCGCACGCCTCGAAGTCCTCGAGGTGCACGGTGCCTTTGCCGACGCCGACCACTTCTTTCAGCGCGGTGCCGCTCGACTCGTGACACATGTTCGAGCAGTCGGGCAGGTTGTTCGTGCCGAGCATGCGCGCGAAGAGCTGATAGACGAACGCCGCTTCGTTGCTCGTGCGTCCGGACGTGTAGAAGACGGCTTCGTCCGGCGAGCCGGCGCGGAGCTCGGCTGCGATCATCGCGAAGGCATCGTCCCACGCGATCGGCGCGTAGTGCGTTGCGCCTTCGCGCAGCACCATCGGCTCGGTGAGCCGTCCTTGGGCGTTGAGCCACTCGTCGGAGCGCGCGCGCAAATCCTCGAGCGAATGAAGCGCGAAAAACTCGCGATCGATCCGCAGCGGCGTCGCTTCGTCCGCGACGTGCTTCACGCCGTTCTCGCAAAACTCGAACGTGTTGCGCTCGCCCTCGGGCTCGGGCCACGCGCATCCGGGGCAGTCGAAGCCGTCGTGCTGATTGAGATGAAGGAGCGTGCGCGCGCCGCGCACGAGGCCCATCGAGCGTGTCACCTCGAGGCTCGAAATCGCAGCGCCGACGCCGGCCGCTTCTTCTGGCGGCTTCTTCACGTGGAGATCGCTCACGAGCCGCCTTCGGGATGCGGGTAAGCGTCGGATTCGTCCTCGCCGCGCGGCGCGAGGCATTGCCAATCTTTTTCGACCAGCACGCGAACCGCGCCCGAAGCGCCTTCGAAGCCGACGCGATCGCCGTCGCAAAAATCGAGCGCGATTGGGTTCGGCACCGCGACCGCGATGCGCTTGCCGTCGAAGCTCGCCGCGATCGCCGGCACGTCGCGCCGCTCGATGGCATAAACGAGCGCGCCGCCGGCGAAGGCGACCGACTCTTCGATCACGCCGCCCTCGCGCAACGTCGCGACCTCGGTCTGACCGAGCCGCAAACGAATCGAGTTCCCTCGGATGCGGAGCTTCATCGCGTCACCCTACCGCTTTCGCAATAGACGTTGAAGCGGTCGCCGCGCGCGAAGCCGACGAGCACGATGCCGGCGGCTTGCGCCAGCTCGACCGCGGCGCTCGTCGGCGCGCCCACTGCGACGACGAACGACACGCCGGCGAGCGCCGCCTTTTGCACGAGCTCGAACG
The DNA here is from genome assembly GCA_036488725.1 of Polyangiaceae bacterium. Lineage (GTDB taxonomy): Bacteria > Myxococcota_A > Polyangia > Polyangiales > Polyangiaceae > DASXHD01. The sequence goes on from DASXHD010000139.1 coordinate 138,013, forward strand.
CGATACGCCCGCTCAAGACGAGCGCGTGCCCGGACGCGGGCAGGCGACTGGCGAGGAGCTCGGCGCCGAGCACTTTGTCGACGGCGTTGTGACGCCCGACGTCCTCGGCGAAGCGAACGAGCTTCGCGCCGCGAAAAAGCCCCGCGGCGTGCAGGCCGCCGGTGCGATCGAAAATCGACTGCGCTTCACGCAGCGCGCTCGGCATGCGCCGAATCGCCGCTGCGTCGATCGTTTGCGTGTCGCGCGCGCGCTCGGGAAGGGCGGCGCGCACCGCGTCGATCGAGCTCTTGCCGCAGACGCCGCAGCTCGACGTCGTGAAGAATCGACGCTCGGCCGACGGCAACCGCGCGCGCGCCTCGTCGGTCAAATCGACGACGACCGCGTGGGGACCTGCCGACGAAATCGCGACGACGTCCGCGCGCGCGCGGATCACGCCTTCGCCCAGCAAAAATCCAGCGGCGAGATCGACGTCCGCGCCCGGCGTGCGCATCGTCACGGCGACGGGATCGCGACCGGAGCGGATCTCGAGCGGCTCCTCGACCGCGACGCGATCGGCGCGCTCCGCGATCGCGCCATCCTCGAACGCGCGAACGACGACGCCCGCCGTCGCCGTCGCGAGGCTCGGGTTCTCGGCGACGGCCTCGTCGGGCGTGTCCCAATCGTCGAGCAATGACTCTTCGTTTGGCGCGAGCGCGAGCGGGACGGCGCCGACCTCGTCGAGCAAACCTTGGAGCCCGAGCTCGCCGCGCGCGAGCCTCGCCCGCGCGAGCGACGAGACGCGCGCGTCGTAACGCGCGAAGAGCGGCTCCCAGCGGCCGCCGCGCCGCGCAGCGACCACTGGCGCGTCGGGCGCTTCGACGAGCCGTCGAAGCAGGGCCACCGTGACGTGCGGCATGTCGCAAGCGATCGCGATCGCGCGCTGGTCCTTCGCGGCCTCGAGCAGCGCGACGAGCCCGCCGAGCGGCCCGGCGTCGGTCACGTCGGGGAGCGCGCGGATCCCGAGCCCTTCGTATTCTTCGCGCACGCCGACGAGCACCGGCTCGGCGCCCGCCTCGCGAAGCGCGCGCGCAAGTCGTTCGACGATTCGCTCCCCACCCGGCGCGCGCAGGAGCCCCTTCGCCGCGCCCTGCATGCGAGCTCCCTTCCCGCCGACGAAAATGCCGCCCAGCATTCAGCCTTCTTGGAGCGCGGTCCGGACTTTCGACGCGCACCGATCGGCGAGCTCCTCCGCGGAGACGTCCTCGTCGACCTCGTAGCTGAACGCGACTCGCTTGCCGTTCGCGTTCGCCCACCCGTCGATCGTCACGCGCCCGTCGGCACGTTTGCCGTACGCGCTGATGCCGAGGCGCTCCAAAATCGCCGCCGCGTCGCCCGCGAGGATGAGCCGGTCCACCGCCCGATTCTACAACATCAGTTCGCGACGAATGCGAACCACATGTTCGACGACGTCGTCCCGTGCTGCGCGTAGAGGATGAACTCGGTCCCGCCGTGCGTGCCGTTCGCGTCGCGCGTGATCGTCACGTGCCGCACGTCGCCGTTGTTGCCCGTCTGGCTGTCCCACGAAAAAGTGAGCTGCGCCGGCTTGCCGGTGCCGTACGTCTCGTCGACGGCTTGTACGGTCCAGTCGCTCGTCGGCGCGTCGGAGAACATCTCGACGTCGATCGTTTTGCTCTGTCCCAGGGGGACCTGCACGCCTTTGGTGACGATTTTCTGCCCGTAGTAGTCGAGCGTCACCGAGTCGTTCAAGATCGGCGCCGCGTTGAAATACGGATCGGCGATCGCCGGCGCGCACGGGTCGTGACCGGCGAGCGCGGACTGATTCGACCAAACGCGCTGCACCATGTAAGGCCCGACGAGCCGCTGAAAGCTCTGCGGCTCGTAGGCGCACATGTCGCCAATCTCGCCGAGCGGCATCAAATTCCAAATCATGTGCGGCACGTCGACGAACGTGTAGGCCGCGTTGCTCACCATCAGCGGATCGGTCGCCGACTCGATGAGCTCGTGCGAGAGCCCGCCCGTGAGCGCGTCGTCGCCCTTGACCGACTGCCCGAGCGAGTCGCACCGCGGCATCACCGCATAAACGATGCTCTTACCGTCGGCGGTCTTTGCTTCGTAATGAAAACCGCCGAAGGTCTTGCAGCTCGTGCCGAGCTCGGGATCGGAAATTACGGTCTCCGTCGGATAAAACACCGTGTAGACGTTGTTCTGCGCGAGCGCCGGCCACTCGGGGTGCGTGCCGTCGAGATGGCTCGCGAGCCACGATTCGATTTGCGCGACGTCGATCGTTTGCGGCGGCGTGTCGGAGACGACGATCGACTTGCCGACGCTGAGCGGCCCCGCGCCGTACTCTTTCGTCGACTCGGCCCAGAACGGCGATGCCGCGAGCTGGTTCAAGAAGTCCTCGACCTTGGACTCTTTGTCGTCGTTCGCGAAAAAAATCGGAATCACGTTCGGGGCGTCGAGCACCGGCCCGCCGTAGCTCTCGACCTGCGGCACGCTCGGATGCGGTCCCGGAAATCCCGCGTCGATCGCCGCGGCCTCTTGAACGCCTGAATCGAGCCGCCCCGCGTCGCTGGCGGTGCCCGAGTCGGGCGTCGCGTCGACCGATCCACCGCAAGCCAAAGCGATCACCGAAGCAAGCCAAAGGCGCCGCATGCGACGCCAGACTCAGCAAGAAGCGCTCCACGAGGAATCGCCGCAGTTTCCTAGGAGCCGTGCGTTCTCTGACGGTATCGTCGCGGCGTGGCGGAAGAGAAATCACGGCCGCTCGGCGCGCTGTCGCTGCTCGCCCTTGGCGTGAACGGCATCGTCGGCGTCGGGATTTTCTTCACGCCGAACAAGATCGCGCAGCTCGCGCCGGGTTGGTCGAGCGTCGCCGTCGTCGCGCTCACCGGCCTCGGTCTCTTGCCCGTCGCGCTCGCGGTCGCGACCGTCGGCTCGCGCTTTCACGAAGACGGCGGTCCGGTCCTCTACGCGCGCGCTGCGTTCGGCGAGCTCGCCGGTTTCGTCGTCGGCTGGCTCGCGTACGTCGCCGCGCTCTTCTCGATGGCGAGCGTGATGACCGGCTTCATGTCCGCGGTCCTGCCGTGGACGAACTTTCGCGTCCACGTCGCCGCCATCGCGCTGCTCACGCTCCTCACGCTCGTCGCCGCGACGGGCATTCGCGTCTCCGCGGGCGTCTGGAACACGCTGACGGTCCTCAAGCTGCTCCCGCTCATCGGGCTCGCCGTGCTCGCGAGCTTCCTCAAACCGCACGCAGCGCACGCCGCCGCGACCGACTGGCACGCGGTCCACTGGGGCCGCGCCGCGCTCACCGCGGTCTTCGTGTTCCAAGGTTTCGAGATCGTCCCAGTCGTCGCCGGTCAAGCGCGCGATCCCGCGCGCACGATCCCGCTCGCCGTCCTCGGCTCGCTCGCGATCTCGACCACGCTCTACTTGCTCCTCCAGCGCGGCGCAGTCGCGGGCGTGCCCGAGCTCGCGAAGTCCACCGCGCCGCTCGTCGACATGGGCAACGCGTACGGCGGCGGCGGCTTCGGTCGCCTCGTCTCGATCGGAACGAGCGTCTCGGCGATGGGCATCTGCTTCGGCATGGTCGCGACGACGCCGCGATTTCTCTCGGCGCTCGTTCCGCGCACGCGCTTCGGACGCGAGAGCCCGCGCGGCGTCCCGCTCGCAGCGCTCGCCGCGACGTGGGCTCTCGTGACGACGCTCATCTCCGCCGGAAGCCTCGGTCAGCTGCTCGCGCTCTCGAGCCTCTCGGTCGTCATGCAGTACTTGCTCGTCGCGCTCGCGCTGCTCAAGTTCGGCATTCGTCGCGAGCGCAACCTCTCGCCGCGCGACGCGTGGTCGGCGGTCCCGACAATCGCCGTGGCGCTCGTCCTCGTGAGCGGCGCCGAGCGAAACGAGTGGGCCGTCGCAGCCGGCTCGATCGCGCTGAGCTGCATCATCTTCTTCGTCGCCCGAAAGCAAATCGCATGAAGCGGGCCGCGCTCGCTGTTTTGCTCGCGTGCGGCTCGCCCCAGACGACGCGCGTGGATCTGCCGCCCGCGCCGACCGCGAGCGCGGACCCGCACACGGCGTCGCTCGACGATCTCGCGTGCAAACCCCACGGCCTCGTCGCAATCGATCCCGATCCGTCCGGCGCGCTCGACGCCGTCGGTCTCAACGCCGCGCTCCTCTCGGCACGCGACTTCGCGCAACGCTGCTGCGCCGGCGACGAAACCGGCGACGCCACGGTGCGGGTGACGGTGTCACCCGAGGGCTACGACACGCGCGTCGAGATCACGCCTGAAAATCTCGCCGGTGGCGCGACCGGCGCGTGCGTCTACGCGAGCTTTCACCGCGTCGTGGTCAAAGGATATCGCGGCGAGCCGAGCACGACGGACATCGTCGTGCGGATTCGCTGATCGCACACGTGATGGCGCGAGCTACGGAACAAGCAGCACTTTCCCGCGGGCCTTGCGATCGTGGATGTGATGGTGGGCTTGCGGCGCGTCGTCGAACTTGAAGGTCTTGCCGACGAACGGACGGACCTCGCCGCGTTCGTACATCCGCATCAAGTCTTCGAACGAGCTCTTCAAGAGATCGAGCCGCGCGAAGAGGTGCGCCATGTTCGTGCCGCTCACGGTGCGGTTCGAGTCCATGAGCTGCATCGGCGAGAACTTCGGCACGCGGAGAAAATTCGTCGCCGCGGTCCAGAGGCTTCGCGTCTTGCCCGCGGCGGCCGCCGAAAATCCGAAGCACACCATGCGTCCGCACGGCGCGAGGAGCTCGAATCCCTCTCGCCAAGATTTTCCGCCGACCGGATCGAGGACGAGGTCGACGCCGCGCTCGCCGACGATCTCGCGTGTCTTGGCGACGTAGTCCTCTTCGTGGCCGATCGTGTGCTGGCAGCCGCGCTCTTTCAAGAACTCGTGCTTGCTCGCCGACGCGATGCCGATGACCGTGCACTTGCGCGTCTTGGCGAGATCGATCGCCGCGAGGCCGACGCCGCCGGCCGCCGAGTGAAGGAGGATGGTCGAGCCTTCGCGGAGATTTCCGCAGAAGAGCATCATGTTGTAGGCGGTGCCGTAGACGACGGGGAGGGCGGCGCCTTCTTCGAAGGTCATTTTTTCGGGCAGGCGGAAGACCTGATCCGCCGAGATGCAGAGCGTGTCGGTGTAGCCGCCGAAATACGGAATGCCCATCACGCGGTCGCCTTCGTGGAACGTCGTCACGCCTTCGCCGACGCGGTCGATGACGCCGGCGACCTCGTAGCCGATGACGCACGGAATTTTCGGAGCGTCGGGATACAGGCCGACGCGCGCCATGAGGTCGGCGAAGTTGATGCCGCACGCGTGCGCGCGAATGCGGACCTCACCGGGCTTGGGCTCGGGATCCGGCTCTTCGCGGACTTGGAGAACTTCGGGCGGGCCGGGGCGGGAGATCCAAACGCGACGCATCGCGTCCGTCTAACATTAACGACGAAGCGGCGGGCCGGATCGATAGAGCTTGGTCTCCTCGTCGGAGTCTTCGTCCTCGTCGGTCGCGGGTTTTGCGCGCGTGATCGGCGTGGCGTACGGGCCCGTCTTCGCGAGATCGGTGGCAGGCGGCGACCACGACTCGACGTTCTCGGGCGGCGCGCTCGGCGGATCGGTCTTCGGCACGGCGACCTCGGCGCTCTCGGACGTTTCGAATTCGACCTCGGCGCCCGCGGGCGTTTCGGCGGGCTCGTCTTTTTTCGCGGGCGCGGCGGGCGGCGCTTCGGCGAGGCCGAGGCGCGCGGCGAGCGCGTCGAGCGCGCCGAGCAGCGCTTCGGTCGGCGCCTTCTGCGCGATCTTTTCCCAACCGACGGCTTCGAGAATTCCCTTCGGCGAGCCGTCGCCCGACGCGTGCACTTTGCGCATCCACTCGATCAAATCGTCTTTGGTGAACGAATGGCCGAGGACGTCGGTGCCGGTGAGCTCGCCGCCGCGCGCTTTGAGCGTTTCGAAGAACATGCGCGCGTCGAGGAGTCGAAGCTCGTAGGCCGTCGAGAGCGCTTTGAGGAGCGCGGGCTTGGTGATCGCGCCGGCGCGCCAGAACGACCAAAAGCTCGCGAGCGGGATCCACGCGAGCAGCTTGTCGGCGCCGAGCGCGCTCTCGAACGCGGCGTCGTCGAGGTCGCCCGCGGCGAGCGCGTCGAACACGACCGACGCGACCTTCGCGTCGTCGTCGCGCAGCGCGGCTTTCGATCCGCGGATGCCCCAGGCCGAGAGGATCGGCCCGCGGACTTCTTTCGGCATGTGCCTGAAGACTTCGTCTTTCGGCGCCCCGCCTTCGGTCGAGAAAAAATGAGCGAGGAACTGCGCAGGCGTGCGGACGCGGCCGTCCGGCGTTCGTCTGTGGTCTTCGATCGCGACGCAGAACCGGACCAGCGCCGCGCCGAGGTCGTTGCGAGTGCGCGCGTTCTCCATGAGACGATGCTATCTGAAAGCCGTGCAAGCCGTCACGCGCCTCATTTGGCTGGTGCTCGCGGGCTGCGGCACGAGCGGGCCGGCCGCCGGCGACGCCAGCGCGCCGCACGACGCGGCCGAGCTCGAAGCGAGCGGCCTCGACGCGGGCGTGGACGCGCCGGTTCCGCGCTGGAGCCTCGACACCTCGAGCGTGACGGTCTCGGGGATTTCGTCGGGCGGGTTCATGGCGGTGCAGTTCCACGTCGCGTTTTCGTCGCTCGTGAAGGGCGCGGCGATCTTCGCGGGCGGGCCTTACATGTGCTCGAAGGGCTCGGTCGCGACCGCGCTCACGACCTGCGCGGGCGGCTCCCCGGCGCCCGACGTCAGCGCGTCGGTCGCCGCGACGAACGCGAACGCGGCCGCCGGCGACATCGACCCGACGAGCGGGTTGCAAGATGCACGTATTTTTCTCTTCGTCGGCGCCGACGACGACGTCGTCAATCCGGTCGTCGTCGACGCGCTCCAATCGTATTACGCGGCGCTCTTGCCGAGCGCGTCGATCGCGTACGTCAATCGCCGCGCGGGCACGGCGCACACGTGGCCGACGCTCGATTACGGGGTTCCGTGCGACATCGTGTCGTCGCCGTACGTCGGAAAGTGCAGCTACGACGGCGCGGGCGCGGCGCTCGCGCAGCTCTATGGAACGCTCGCGCCCGCGTCGGCGTCGCTCGGCGGACAGATCGTCGCCGTGCCGCAGGGCGCGTTCATCGCGGACCCGGCCGCGCACAGCCTCGACGACACCGCGTACGCGTACGTGCCGGCGGCGTGCGCGTCGGGCGATGCGTGTAAACTACACATAGCCTTTCACGGGTGCTTGCAAGGCGCTTCGTCGGTGGGCGACGCGTTCTACGCGCACGCGGGGCTCGACGAGTGGGCCGACGCCAATCATCTCGTCGTCCTTTATCCGCAAGCGATCAAGAGCGGCGCGAACCCGGAAGGGTGCTGGGATTTCTGGGGCTACGACTCGCCCGACTTCGCGAAGAAGTCCGGACCGCAGATGGCGATGGTGCGCGCGATGATCGACGGCATCGCGAAGTGAGCGGAGCGACACGCGCTCACCAATCGCAGATCGCGGCGCCCCACGTGAAGCCGGCGCCGAACGCGACCATCGCGACTTTCATCCCGCGCTTCAATCGGCCTTCTTTTTCGGCCTCCCAGAGGAGAAGCGGAATCGTCGCGGCGGTGGTGTTGCCGTACTTGTGGATGTTGTGGAGGAGCTTTTCCTCCGGCAAGCCGAGCTGCTGCGCGACGTACTGATTGATGCGCATGTTCGCTTGGTGGAACGCGAACAGGTCGATGTCGTTCGCCGAGAGCTGCTTCTCCCAGAGAACTTGCATGAGCGACTGGCACATGCGCTCGACGGCGTTCTTGAAGACGGGCTTGCCGTCCATGTGCGGCCAGAGATCTTCGGGCGGGATTTCGGCGCTGCCCATTTTGTCGCCGATCATTTTCGCGTAGGGGCGCTTGGTGATGTCGAAGACGCGGAGGCAGAGCGCTTCGATGCCGCGGCCGTCGGCGCCGAGGGTCCAGTTGCGGACCCCGCGGTCCTCTTCGGTCGCGCTCACGACGACTGCGCCGGCGCCGTCGCCGAAGAGCGAGGTCACGGTCCGGCCGCGCGTCGAAAAATCGAGCGCCGCCGAGTGCGTCTCCGCGCCGACGAGGAGCACGTGCTTGAACCCGCCGGTCCGCACCATCGACGCCGCGGTCGCGAGGCCGTAGACGAAGCCGGAGCACTGGTTGCGAATGTCCATCGCCGGGACGAACTTCGGATCGTCGCCGTCGAGCATGCCGAGCTTGCGCTGGAGGAAGCAGCCGCTCCCCGGAAAATGAATGTCCGGCGAGAGGGTGCAGAAGAGGATCATGTCGATGTCTTTGGGCGTGATGCCGGCGTTCTTGATCGCCTCTTGGCACGCCGGGACCGCGAGGTCCGACGAGCCGACGCCTTCTTCCGCGTAGCGCCGCTGCTCGATGCCCGTGCGCTGCAAGATCCACTCGTGCGTCGTGTCGATCCCGTACTTTTCGCGCAGGTCGTCGTTGGTCACGACACGCGGCGGAACGTAGCCTCCGGTTCCTGAAATATAGGCGTTCGGCATTGCGGGAAGTGCCTACCACGGGTGCGCCGCGCGCGCGACGTCTCAGTTCGTGCAGCACACGGTGAGCGGGCCGGCGAGGCCTGCGTCGCCTCCGCCGCCGCCCGGCGTGCACGAAGGGACGCCGGGATCGTTCCACGCGGCGATGTAGCTCTGGATGGCGAAGCTCGTCCCCTGACACGAGCCGTCGAGCGCGAGCGTTTGCGACGGCGCGCCGTTGCACGTGAGGTCGGTGACGCTGTTGTCGTCGAAGATTTTTGCGGAGGCCGTGCACGTCGGCGGGGCGGACGGCGCGCACGTGCAAGCTGCGCACGACGGGTCGGCGCCGGCGCCGATGATCGTTTGCGTCAGCGTGCCGGGGCACGTCTGGATTCCGGTCGCGACGATGCAGCGGCTCGTCGTGTCCGCTTGTCCGCAGATCGCGCTCGCGCCGGCGTCGCAACCCGCGCCGCAAATCGCGACGGGATCCGACGCGGTCATCGCGGGCGTGGGCGCGCCGGCCTCGCAACCGATCGACGAGCCCACCGCGGGGCCGCCGGCTTCGACGAGCTGGATCGTCTTGTCGTCGACTGCGGCCGCGATCCGGCATGCTCCCGAGTCGGCGGTGTCGACGAGGCCGCCGCATCCGGTCAAACCGGTCGCGACGGCGAGCGGCTGCGCGCACGACCAAGTGCCGACGCCGGTGCACGAGCCGCACGCGCAACCGCCGGCCATCCGCGTGTTCGCGACGTACGGGGCGCGCTGGAAATCGCCGGCCGGGCACGCGCCGCCGTCGCGCGCGAAGACGTACGGCATCCACCCGTCGGGAAGACCGCCGTCGAGCCCGAAGCACGAAACGTCGGTCGTCGCGCACGTCGGCGGGAGCGGCACGTCGGGTGCGACGTCTTGCGCGACGTCGGCGCCGCCCTCGAAGACGAGCACGTCCGAGCCGCCGTCGCCGATGAGCCCCGACTCGTCGAGGCCGCACGCCGCGAGCAACGCGAGCGCCGCGCCCCACGCGCCGCGCCTCGTCCCCGTCCCCAAAGCTCCCATGGCGCATTTTCTCGCGGCCGCGCTGGAGGCGCAAGGCTCACGTCCGCCTCCGGCCCGCTCGCGCGTCTGTTCACCGCCAAACGCCGATGCACACACTCATGCTTCTTCCCTGGATGGCGCCGCACAAGGTCATTCCTTGGCAGCGCGCGATCGTCCTCAGCTTCCTCGGCAAGGTCGAGGTCGTGGTCGAATACGACGAGATCGTTCGCTCGCCGTCGATCGCACTTCGCGCGCCGGCGGTCGTGCGCATGCGTCGCGCCGAAATCCCTCGTCGCGGGACGACCCGGTTTTGTCGCGACAACGTGTTTCGTCGCGACCGCTTCGCGTGTCAGTACTGCGGCGCGGTCCTTCGCGCGCGCGAGCTCACGTTCGATCACGTGGTGCCGCGCGCCCGCGGCGGCCGCACCGATTGGGACAACATCGTGACGTGCTGCCGTCCTTGCAACGATCGCAAGCGCGACCGCACGCCCGAAGAGGCGGGCATGAAGCTCGCGCGGCGCCCCGTGCGTCCGGGCTGGCTTCCGCCGGCGCCCGAGATCCACGTCGAGCACCAGATGCCCGACGAGTGGCGCGCGTTCGTCGCCTGACCGCGACGGATTCGTGCGCGCACGGCCATTGCGCCAGGTAGATTCGGAAACGGAGGATCCGATGCACAAGGGAGTCTTCGCTTCGGTCTGCCTGGCGCTCGCGGCCGCGACGTACGCGTTCGCCGGTTGCGGCTCGAGCACCTGCGCGTCGAGCGCCTTCTGCGGCGACCCGGACGGCTCGGCCGACGGAACCGTCGACGGCAATCCGTTCAACTTTCCGGACGGCGGCGGCGGGGACGGCGGTTGCAACCTGCACTGCTCCGCCGACCTCCACGACGTGCTCGACTGCAGCAACCACGTCGTCCAAACGTGCCCGCCCGATCAAGGGTGCGGCGGCGCGTCGTGCGTCGCGGCGTGCGACGCCGCGAAAGCGAACAAGAGCAGCGTCGGCTGCGACTATTACGCCATCGACCCCGACATCATCGCGGAAGGCATCGGCGCGTGCTTCGCCGCCTTCGTCGCCAACACTTGGAACGCGCCGGTCACGCTCGCGGCCGACTGGGGCGGCGTTTCGCTGAACATCGGCCAGGTCGCGCGCGTGCCGAACGGCACCGGCCAGTCGCTCACCTACGCGCCGCTTCCGAACGGGCAGCTCGCGCCCGGCGGCGTCGCGGTCGTCTTCTTGAATCGCTACGGCACCAACGTCGATCCGTTCTACGATTTCGACTGCCCGGCGGGCGTCACGCCGGGCGTCACCGCGCAAGACGGCGCGATCCACGGCACGGCGCTCGGCAAAGCGTTTCACATCACCGCCGATCACCCGGTCGTCGCCTACGACATGTTCCCGTATGGCGGCGGGCAGAGCGCCGCGACGAGCGCGACGTTGCTCATTCCGACGAGCGCGTGGGACGTGAACTACATCGGCGTGAACGCGTTCCGCAAAGATCAGCTCGTCCCCGAGGCGCAGCCCTTTCTCCAAATCCTCGCCGCGGAAGACGGCACGCAAGTCACCATCAACGCGCTCGCCGCGATCGTGGCCGGCCCCGGCGTCGCTGCCGCGCCCGCGCACACTCCGACCACGTACAATTTGAGCGCCGGACAATACTTGCAGATTACACAGGATGCCGAGCTCACCGGCAGCGCGATCCTCGCGAACAAACCGATCGGCGTCTGGGGCGGCGCGACGTGTCTCAACATCGACGTGAACGACTCGGCGTGCGACTCGGCGCACCAAGAGCTCTTTCCCGTCACGGCGCTCGGGCACGAGTACGTCGGCGTTCGCTATCGCAACCGCGGCAGCGCCGAGGAGAGCGTGCCGTGGCGCATCGTCGGCGCCGTCGACGGGACGCAGCTCTCGTACGAGCCGAGCCCGCCGCCGAGCGCGCCCCTCGCGGTGAACCGCGGCCAAGTCGCCGAGTTCTGGACGCCCGGCCCGTTCGTCGTGAAGAGCCAGGACGACAAGCACCCGTTCTACGTGTCGGCGCACATGACCGGCGCCGACCAAGTCAGCCCGCCGGATCGCGGCGACCCCGAGTTCGTCAACGTCTTGCCTCCCGCGCAGTACCTCGCGTCGTACGTCTTTTTCACCGACCCGACTTATCCGGAGACGAACCTCGTCGTCGTGCGCACGAAGGGCCCGAACGGCTTCGCCGACGTGAACCTCGACTGCGCGGGAAATCTCGGCGGCTGGCAACCCGTCGGCTCGTCGGGCAGCTACGAGTACACGCGCGTCGACGTGCAGACCGGAAATTTCCAGAAGGTCGGAGCGTGCGACAACGGTCGCCACACCATGACGAGCACGCAGCCCTTCGGGCTCACCGTCTGGGGATGGGGCAGCGAGCTCACGACCAACTTTTACACGCAGTACGTCAGCTACGCGTATCCGGCGGGAGCGAGCGTGCAGGCGATCAACACGGTCGTCGTGAATCCGAACGTCAACTGACGGCCGCGCGCGGAGTCGTGAGGGCTCGCGAGCGGTCGCGAGCGGGCGCGAACGGGCGACGCACGATCCAGCGTATTTCCCAGCGTTTCGCGCGCGCGCGGTTGGTACGGTTCCCGCAGAGGAGCGGCGCGTGATCAAGCGTTTTGCATTCCTCGCCGCCTGCGCGCTCGCCGCCGCCTGCTCCTCCACGACGACGATCGACGACGGCTCCGCGACCGGGTCGTCGTCGTCGGCCATCACGACGACCGACATCCTCTCGCGCGCACAGCAGTGGGTGAACGCGAAGCTCCTCTATTGTCAGTCGGCGAACCACGCGCACGATTACGACACCGCGTGCAGCTCGACGTGCAACCGCGAGGACAACGCGCAGTGGGATCCGTATCGCAGCGATTGCTCCGGCTTCGTCTCGTGGGCGTGGGGCCTCCCGGCGCCCGGACGCGTCACCGGTCAGTTCGCGCCCGCGGACAACACCGTCTCGCACGCGATCCAAGCCAAGGACTTGCAACCCGGCGACGCGTGCAACTACCCCGCGGATCACATCATCCTCTTCGTGAAGTGGATCACGCCGAACACCGAGGCCGAGTTTTACGAGGAGCCCGGCTGCAGCGTGTCGATTCCGTACGCGCACTCCTTCACGTCGAGCGTCTCGATCAACGGGACGTCGATTTACGTCTCGTACGAAGGGATGACATTCACCGCGATTCGATATGACGGCATCACGCAGCCGAACGCTCCGCCGAAGGGCTACCTCGACACGGCGGCGTGCGACACGATCTCCGGCTGGACGCAAGATCCCGACGCGACGAGCAAGGCGCTCCCGGTCGAGCTCACGTTCGACGCGGCGACCGGCAAGACCGGCTCCGGCACGATGAAGACGACCGCGAACGTTTACCGCGACGATCTCTGCAAGGCGATCGGCTCGTGCAATCACGGCTACTCCGTCGCGACGCCGCTCGGTTTGCAAGACGGCATGAAGCACACGGTCTACGCGTACGGCGAAGACGCCGAGGACAGCTCGCTGCATTTGCTCACCGACGCGCCGAAGACCTTCACGTGCAAGCCGCCGGCGATCCCGAGCGGCATCAAGCGCCACGTGGTCGATACGACCTCGATGAAGTCGTGGAAGCTCGACTCGTTCCTCGACGTCGCGCAGGAGCCGGTGGCCGACGTGACGGCGGTGACCGACGGTCCCGATTTGCCCGCGTCGCCGACGGTCGTCATCGCCGACGACGGCTCGCCGTCGGTGTGGGTCGTCGACGTCGCGAAGGACGGCTCGCAAGTGCGCCGTCACGTGATCAATCCGACGTCGCTCGCTGCATGGCAATTCACCGCGACGACTTGGCCCGCCGCGAAGGTGAACGCGATCGCGCAAGGTCTCGACTGGCCCGCGGCGCCCTTCGCGATGCAAGGCAGCGGCGCGCCCGCGATCTACGTGATGGATGAGACGCCCACGCCGCCCGACCCGGGCTCGAACGGTGGCGGCTCGAGCAACGGCGGCGGCTCGAACGCCGACCAAAGCGGCGGCGCCGGCTGCAACTCATCCGGCGGCACCGGCGACGCGTGGGTCCTCGCCCTCGCCATGCTCGCGCTCACGCGCAGCCGAAAGCTGAAAGCTGAAAGCTGAAAGCTGACAGCTGATAGCCTGTCGCGCGGCACGTGCGGCGGCTCTTCTCGCTCGACCTCCTCGACAACCGATACCCGCAGCTCCACGGCCTGCGTGTCCTCGCGATCATCAGCGTCGTGCAGTTTCACGTCACGTCGATCTTCGCGCTCGAGCAGTCGATCCGTCTCGACCGCGACTGGGTCGTCAGCTCGCTCGCGATTTTCTTCGGGATGGATCTCTTCTTCATCCTCAGCGGGTTTTTGATCGGATCGATCCTCCTCTATTCGCTCAAGAACAAAGACGTGCACAAGCACCCGATTCGGCGGTTTTACCTGCGCCGATTGTTCCGCACGTTCCCCCCTTATTACGTCGTGCTGACGGCGCTCGTTTGCATCTACATCCTCTCGCCGGAGCAAAAGCACAACCTCTGGAAGGAGTACGCGTACCTCACGAACTTCACGCGGCTCGGTCGCTTCGACGTGATCATGTTCTGGGGTTGGTCGCTCGGGCTCGAGGAGCAATTTTATCTCGTCGTGCCGCTGCTCTTTTTGGCGCTCCAGTTTTTCAAGAGCGACCGCATGCGCATCGGCCTCTTGGTCGTGCTCTGGGCGAGCGCGCTCGTCGTGCGGCTCGCGATTTTTTACCACCACGAGACGCCGTGGATCGACGTCGAGCTCTACGGCGCGCTCTATTTCCGCACGTACACGCGCTACGACACGCTCATTACCGGCATTCTCCTCGCGGTCGTGCACGATCGATTTCGCGAGCCCATCGGCCGCTGGCTGATGAACCCGTTCAATCGCGCGCTCGTCGCGATGTTCTCGCTCCTCTTCTTGTGGATGCTGCTGCGGCCGTGGACCTTCATGCCGGACAGCCTGAACCTCTTCCACGTCTTCGCGTGGGGCACGCTGACGACGCTCATGTGGTCGGGGTTTTTGGTGCTGCTCCTCCACGGGCACGGGATCGTGCATCGGTTTTTGTCAGCGCCGATTTTCCGCCGCATCGCGACGCTCGGGTACGGCGTCTACCTCGTGCACATTCCGCTCTGCGATCACATCGTCGTGCCGCTCGCGCACCGGATGATCTCTCGGCAGGTGTCCCTGATGATCGTTTGGCCGGTCTCGCTCGCGCTCTTGCTCGCGCTCTCGGTCGCCATTTCGTACGCGCTGCATCTCATCGTGGAGAAGCCGTCGCTGTGGTTGCGCGACCGCGTCGCGGGTTAAGGATCGAGCGGCATCCCGAAACCGACTTGCGGCGGCGGCGTGTCGCGCCAGCCTTCTTTGCCGTCGGCGATCCACACGAGCGACTCGAGCTTCTGATCGAAGTCGAAACGCACGCGGCCCGGGCCCGATTCGCCGCCTTCGATCACTCTGGCGGTGAGGCCGGGCACACGAACGACGTCGCCAGCGTGCAGCGGGCGGTCCTCGCTGCGGAAGAGATCGTCCGGGCCGGTCGGGAAATAACCGCGGCCCTTCGGAACGATGAGATCGATGGACCGATCGCTGCGGCGAAGAATGAGCGCGTGCGGCACGAGCGAGAGCACCCACCAGCGCTCGGGCAAGCGGCCGTCGACGTCGAGCGCGAACGGCGCGAAGAGAACGGTTTGCCAGCCCGCGCGCGCGACGACGATCTTCGCCTCGAGCGGTTTTTGATCGACGCGCTCGCGGAGCCACGCGGTGCGCTCGACGAAGTTGGTCGAGGTCTCGTGGAAGAATCGCGTGCTCAAGAACGACGTGACCGGTCCGTGCACGAGATGGAAGAAGCCGAGCAGCACGGCGAGCACGCTCGCGAAGTCGCCGCGCACGGCGTCGCCCGGCTTCGACGGGAACCACGCGTGGTCGAGCGCGACGCCGATGACCGGCGCCATGCCGAGCACGGCGACGCCGAGGAGGCGCGGGGAGGGGAGCACCGCGACCATCGGCAAGAGCGCGATGAACGATCCGGCGACGAGCGCGCGCCCGAGCTTTCGCATCGCGGCGTCCTCGCTGCGGAACGCGCGACGAATCGGGATCGCGACGAGCACGCCGACGACGATCACGAACGCCGCGACCGCGTACGGCTTCGCCTCCATCACCCACTCGGAGTCGGAAGAGAGCCACGCGTCGACGACGAGGCGCGCCATCCTCCGCGGCGCGCCGGCGAAGAACGCGTGCGTCTGCGAAAACGGATCGCGATAAAAACCGGAGCCCGAGTTGCCGAAGCCGAGCTTCGCGCGAAGGACGACCGTCGCGAGCGCGGGCAGCGCGAAGGTTTCGATCGCCATCACGCGTCGCTTCAACGTCGGCGCCGGCGCGAGAACCTCGAGCGCGACCACGTAGCCGCCGAACGCGAGCGCGTACTCGCCGGCCAGCATCGCGAACGCGAAGAGCACGAGCGCCACGGCGAAGTCGCGCATCTTGCCGTTCGCGCGATAACGAACGAGCGCGCCCATCGCGAACGTGCCGAACGCGAGCGACACGAGCACCTCGCGGTTCGCGAGCCACGAGAGCGGTATCGCGTGACACGGCGCGAGCGCGAAGATCGCCGTCGCGATCGCGGCCGCGCGCGGCGAAATCCATTGCTTGTAGAGTGCACGCGCTCCGAAAACGGCGAGCGCCCACCACAAAAACGAGTGCGCGTGATGCAGGAGCGGGTGATCGCTGATCCTGAAATCGAGCCACCGGAGCAGGCTCGAGAGCGGCCGAAAAAATCGAATCGTCAGATGCGGGTGCGTCCACCACGGGAGGACCCCGCGGTCGATGAGCAACGTCCGATCTCCGTCCGTAACGAAGTTGTACAGGTCGAACGGACTTCGCGGCGACGGGAACGTGCCGCGCGCCATCGCCTTATGGACGTAGTCGTCGAGCCAGTACGGCGAGAGAAGCCCCGGCAAAAACACGAGAAAACCGATCGCGACGACGATCCATCGGCGGTAGCGATCGAAAAAAACTCGACGGGCCTGAGTGGGTTCGGCCATTGCGCGTTCGGAGCTGGCGACCATGCAAACATCTCACGACACTGCATCGCGCGGACGCATTTTTTCCAAGCTGGGCCTTGTGAGTCGCTATGCCGTTACGTATGCTTCAGCACCCGCCGTGAAGCACATCCTCCTTTCGGTTGCCCTCCTCGCGTCACTCGCAGCCACCGGTTGCGCCGCATCGGCCGAGACCGATGACGACGGCGGCCCGACGAACGAAGACGCTGGCTTCAAAGCCGACGCGAAGAGCGACGGCGCGAACCAGCAGGACGGCAACGACAACAACCAGTGCGTGCCGAGCTGCACGAGCGATCAAGACTGCGAGAGCAGCTGCCCGAGCGTGCCGAACGGCGTCAACTGCTGCGACACCTCGACGGGCATCTGTTACGCGTTCGCGTCGTCGGTGTGCCCCGCGCCGGTGACCGACGCCGGCTTCGATTGAGCGTGTGAGCGATCCGTTCGCGCCAATTGCGTTCCGGTCGGGGGCGTGGGCGAAGAACCGCATCGCGCTCGCGCCGATGACCAATTGCCAGAGCGAGGAAGACGGCTCGCTCGGCGAGGCCGAGCTTCGTTGGCTCGAACGTCGCGCGCGCGGCGGGTTCGGCGTGGTCGAGACTTGCGCGGCGTTCGTGTCGGCGGACGGGAAAGCGTTTCCCGGTCAGCTCGGCGTGCACGATGACGCGATGCTCCCGGGCATGACGCGCCTCGCGTCGGCGATTCGCGCGCACGAGTCGCTCGGGATCGTGCAGCTGCATCACGGTGGGATTCGCGCGCTCGAGCCGAAGCTCACGACGGACACGGCGACCGAGGCGGACCTCGCGCGCGTCATCGAGGATTTTGCGGCAGCTGCCGCGCGGAGCGAGCGCGCCGGATTTCAGGGCGTCGAGATCCACGGCGCGCACGGTTATCTCCTCACGCAGTTCTTGAGCGCGCACAACGCGCGGACCGACGCGTGGGGCGGCTCGTTCGAAAATCGCGCGCGCCTTCTCCTCGAAGTGACGCGCGCCGTCCGCGCGCGCGTGCGACCGACCTTCGTCGTCGGCGTACGTCTCTCGCCCGAAGATTTCGGAAACGCGAAGGGACTCGATCTCGACGAGAGCCTCGCGGTCGCGACGACGCTGGCCGACGAGGGCGTCGACTTCGTGCACGCGTCGCTCTGGGACGCGTCGAAGAGCACGAAGAAGCGACCCGAGGCGCACGCCGTCACGCTCTTGCGCAAGGCGCTCCCGCCCGCCGTGCTCGTGTTCGTCGCCGGCAGTCTCTGGACGCGCGCCGACGTGGAGTCGATGCTCGCGCGCGGCGCCGACGTCGTCGCGCTCGGACGCGCGGCGGTCTTGAACCCCGACTGGCCCCTCGAAGCGAAGGACGCCGACTGGCAGCCACGCCGCCCGCCGATGTCGCCCGCCGAGCTCCGTGACCGCGCAGTGAGCGACGTCTTCGTCGGTTATCTCCGCAACTGGAAGAATTTTGTCACCGCATGATGCGTGTACTTTACATATTCATCGCCGGAGCACTGATTTCAGCCGTTTCGTGCTCGTCGCCCGAGCCGCTCGCCGTGCCCGACGGATGCGATCCGCTCGTGCCCGAGCACTGCGGATTTCCGTTTCCGAACGATTTGTGGCGCGACGCGACAGGGCACGTCGTCTTCGGCGCGAACACGCTTCCGGTGCCTTCGCTCGGAAAAGCGATCGCGCCCGACGCGCTCGCGTGGCGCGACGGATTCTCGGCCGGCGAAATGGCGATGACCTTCCTGACGGGCGCGACCGCGACCGGCTTGCCCGACTCGGACCACATCGCCGATTCGATCGCGCCGAGCTCGCCGACGATCTTGATGGAAGCCGACACCGGCGCGCTCGTCCCGCATTTTTCCGAGATCGACATGGGAACGTTTCACGACGACGACCGCGCGCTGATGATTCACCCGGCGGTGCGCCTCAAAGACGCGACGCGCTACATCGTCGCGGTGCGTAACGTCGTCGACGACACGGGCGCCGCGATCTCGCCGAGCATCGCGTTCGCCGCGCTTCGGGACAGAAAGATCACGACCGACGCGCCGCTCGAAGCGCGCCGCCCGCACTTCGAGGACATCTTCACGAAGCTCGCGGCCGCCGGCGTCGATCGCAAGTCGTTGCAGATTGCATGGGATTACACGACCTCGTCGCAATCGAACGTGACCGGCGACCTCCTCTCGATGCGCGACGACGCGCTCGCGACCGTCGGCGCCCAAGGCCCGAGCTACACGATCACGAAGGTCGAGACCGCGCCGAACCCATATTTGGCGAAGCGCCTCCACGGGCTCATGACCGTGCCGCTCTATTTGAGCCAAGCGGACCCCGCGGACGACGAGCACCTCGTGCGCGATGGGAGCGGCAAGCCGATGCAGAACGGGACCGCGCAGTACCCGTTCGTCGTCTTGATTCCGGCGAGCGCGACCGACACGAATCCGGCGCCGATTCTCCAGAACGGCCATGGCCTCCTCGGCTCGCTCGACGAAGGCACCGACGGGTACTTCGCGCAGCAATGTGCACAATACAACTATGTCGGCGTCGCGGTGGATTGGATCGGCATGGCGCACGACGACAACCAGACGCTCGTCGACGCGATCACGCAGGACGTCACGATCTTCCAGAACGCCGTCGACCGGCAGCACCAAGGTTTCGTCAACGCGCTCCTCGCGATGCGCATGATGATGGGCTCGCTCGCCGCCGATCCCGAGCTTCAGATGAACGGGAAATCGATCGTCGACACGACGCGACATTTTTATCGCGGCGACAGCCAGGGCGGCATCTTCGGCACGACGTACATGTCGATCACGACCGACGTGACGCGCGGCTACCTCGGCGAGCCCGGCATGCCATACGAGCTCTTGCTCGATCGCAGCCAAGATTTTTCGGGGTTCAAGCTGCTCATCAAAGGATCGTTTCCGAACGGGCTCGACGAGCGCTTGATTCAGGCGTTTTTGCAGCTCGAATGGGACCGCACCGAGCCCGACGGTTACGCCGAGCTCCTCGCGCCGGCGCATCGCGTGATCATCGCCGACGCGCTCGGCGATCATCAGGTGACGCCGATCGGCGCGCACGTCATCGCGCGGACGATCGGCGCGAAGAATTTGAACCCGGTGAACCGCGAGCTCTTCGGGATTCCGGACGTCGATGGGCCGGTGACCGATGGCTCGGCGGTCATCGAATACGACTTCGGTCTCGCGCCCGCGCCGCTCACCAACGTCCCCGCGACCGACGGCACCGACCCGCACGGCGAGGTCAGGCTGCTGAAGCCGGCGATGGATCAGCAGGACGAATTTTTTCGCAACGGCGACATCAAGAACTTCTGCGACGCGACCTGTGACCCGAACTAGGGCCGCCAATCTTTGAACGCGACCGGCGCGCCGACGTCTTTGCCGGGCGCGGGGAATTGGTCGATGCGGTTGGCGAGCCACTCGTACCACTCACCGAACATCGGGCCGACGTTCTCGCGCTGCGCGAGGACGATCGGGCGGACGCGCTTCCAGCTCGCGCGCACGTAGCCGCCGCACAAGTGATCGACCAAGTGAAGCGGGAGGAGGCGGTGATAGACGAGCACGCCGAGCGACTCGAAGACGTGGCTGACGGCGTAGAACGACGCCAACACTTCGCGGTCGCCGAGGAGCTTCGAGGCTTCTTCGTCGAGCGGCAGCTCGATGATGCGCGCGATCGAGCGCGTGAACTCGCCGGTCTGCATCGTCCGCACGAGCTCGGCGGCGGCGGCGAGCTGACGCGAGCGCACCCACTGGCGAATCGTGAGGATGCCGAAGACGACCGCGACGAGGACCGCGGTCGACGACGCGGTCGCGGCGATGGCGCCGGCGCTCATGCGGGCACCCTTTGCGGCTCGGCGAGCATGCGCGCCCACGCGTCGCCTTTTTGATCGAGACGCGCGATCGCCGAGTCGAGCGA
>DASXHD010000101.1:0-141594 GCA_036488725.1 Polyangiaceae bacterium
GCGCCGTGTTGGTCATGGCGATGGGGGCCAACGGTTGCAGTAGCAATCCTGGCAATGGTGACGGTGGCAAAGACAGCGGCGGCGACGTCAAGATAACGCCCTCCGATGGCGGCAACAAAGACGGCGGTACCAGCTGCACGCCGGGCTCGGGTCTCTCGTGCGAGCAATGCGACACGACGAGCTTCAGCCCGACGGCGCAAGCGGCTCCGTTCGACAAGGCCAACAAGTGCCCGGCGGCGGACGTCAATGCTTACATCGCGGCTTGCGGATCGGCCGCGACCTCGACGAGCTGCGGCGCGTGGCAAACTGCGGAGCAGACCAGCAACAAGAACTGTCTGAGCTGCATCTACAGCTTCTCGACGGACGCGAACTGGGGCCCGCTCGTTTGCGACCAGAACACCGGCCTCTGCTCGTACAACTTCCCCGGCTGCTTGGACATCCAGCTGAACCAAGTCTCGCAAGAGAACGGTCAGTCGAACGGCTCCTGCGGCGACTTGTTCAACGCGGGTTACGGCTGCCAGGACTTCGCCTGCGGCGCGTGCCAGATCGGTCCCGACGGCGGCATCGACGACACGAGCTTCACCGCCTGCGACAACTCGGCGACCGGCCAGAGCAGCGGCGCGAGCAACGAGTGCGGCACCTACCTCAGCGCAGTCAACTCGGCCTCGCAATGCGCCGCCGTCAACGGCGACGCGGGCGGCACCTGGCAGATGTGCTTCCCGGCTGACTCGAACAACGGCTTCAGCGACACGGAGTTCACGTCCTTCGTGAACCTCTTCTGCGGCGCTGGTCCCTGATCGTCATTCAGAAGAAGTGAGCTCCATGGCGGCGGCCGCGCGTATGCGTTGCCGCCGCCGAGCTTTTGAGCGACCGAAATGGCAACGATACGAACTCTCCTCGTCCTCGCGGCAGCGGCGCTCGTGCACTGCAGCTCGAGCTGCGCGAACGAGTCGGACGAGAGCACCACGTCGTCGAGCGTCGCGACGCCGACGAACGCCGATGAATCGGACGCGTCGCTGCTCGGGCACACGCGCGTGACGCGGCCCGGTCGCTTTCGCATCGAGCACCTCGCGATCCCGCGCGCTTCGGCGTCGGCCGCGCCTTCGGCGGCGCCCTCCTCGACATAGAATTGCAGCACGAGCGCGTTCGTGGGACTCTGAACGGCGCTTGGTTTGTCAGCGCGCTTTCTTGATCGTGCCGCTCGGGCTCATCGCCCTCGCCGCGAGCCGATGCACGAGCGCACAAGCGGGTCCGCCCGATTCGGGTTTCAGCGACGCGAGCTTCGACGTCGCGCCGCTGTTCGACGCATCGCCGAGCGACGCGGCGACCTGCGGACCGGCCGACGTCTCGGGTTATCAACCGCCCGCGTTGACGCCGCCGAATCCGCCGCACCAAAACAAGTGCTCGACGCAGCAAATCGACGACTACGCGCAATGCCAAGGCGCGGACGATCAGGCGCTTTGCAAGCAGTTCGCCGACGGCCAGTCGGGCCAGACGTGCCGCGAATGCATCGAGACGCAGAGCACGGATCCGCGGTGGGGCGTCATCGTCTTCACCGGATCGAACGGCGTCTACGACATCGCCGGGTGCGTCGACGACGCGCTCGGCGAAGTGTCCGACGAAAAAGCGAGCGGCGGAACCGGGTCGTGCGGCGACTTGCTCTTCGCGTCGTTCGGTTGCCAGCTCGCCGCGTGCGGCGCGTGCAAGGGGAGCGCGTTCGACACGTGCGCGTCCGACGTCGTCGACAGCGCATGTCAGGCGTTCGACATGCCGGTCGAGTCGAGCAGCGGTCCGTGCGCGGATCTTTTCGGCGACGCCGCGCCGTCCGACGCGAGCAGCTGCTTTCCGGACGGGAGCATCACCGATCCGATCCAACACCAAGTCGATTGGCTGCAGCGAATCGTCGGCTACATGTGCGGGCCCTGACGTGAAGCGGCCGTTCGTCTTCGTCGCGATCGTCGGCGCCACGATCGTGCAGTGCACGAGCAGCTCGCCCTCCGACGCGGGTCTCGACGCCGAGACCGACGCGGCGCTCGCCTGCGGACCCATCGACGCGTCGGTCTTCGTCCCCGACACGATGCCTCCGCCGCATCCGCCGCATCTCGGAAAGTGCACGCCGCAACAAGTGTCCGACTACGCGCAGTGCCAGGGCGCGAAGGTGACCGACCTCTGCGGCCAGTTCAAACCGGGTCAGCCGGCCGCCGATTGCGGCGCGTGCATCGAGACGCAGCACGACGCGCCGGAGTGGGGCGTCGTCGTGTTCAGCGGGTCGACGGCGCTCTTCAACATCGAGGGCTGCGTCGACGACGCGCTCGGCCAAGTCGCGCTCGAGGTTCCGATCGACGCGGGCCCGACAGGCGGCTCGTGCGGCGATCGGCTGCATTGGTCTTACGCGTGCCAAGAAGCGGCTTGCAACACGTGCACCGGTGGCGACTTCACGCGCTGCGACAGCGAGGTCCTCTCGGCCGGCGACGACGCGAGCCCGCCCGGCTTGTGCAAGCCGTACGACGACCTCGTGTCCGACCCGTCCAGCCCGTGCGCGCCGCTCTTCGCGACGCCGCCGCCGTCCGACGTCGCCAACTGTTTTCCCGACGCGAGCATCACCGACGCCGGTCCCCAATTGGTCGACTGGCTCACGCGAATCGCGACGTACATGTGCGGGACCTGACTAAAAGTGATATGAAAATCGGGATCGGAGCGACGTCATGAACTTTCTTTCTCGACGCGTGGCCCTCGTGGTGGTGGCGACATTGCTGACGGGCGGTGCGTTTGCCGTCGCGTGCTCGAGCGGAAGCGGCGACGACAACGGCGGCACCGACGGCGGCAAAGACTCGACGACCGACGGCAAAGTCGGCAGCGACACCGGCCCCGCTCCCGACGGCGGCCCCGGCCCCGACGGAGGTCCCCCCGGGACGTGCGAAGCCGGCGTGACCGGCGCGTGCGACATCATCGCGCAAAACTGCGGGCCCGGGAAAGACTGCGATGCCGTGCAAGACGACGCCGGCAACTTCGTCACGCAGTGCGTGCAGAACACGATCGGCGCGGTCACCGAGGGCGCCTGCTGCACCGGCCAAGCGCAAAACGGCACGTGCCCGAAATTCACCGGCAACACCAATCCGTGCACGGCGGGGCTCGAGTGCATCGAAGATCGCTGCGCGAAGCACTGCTGCCTCGGCGACGACAGCGCGTGCGGCAAATCGAACCCCGAAGGTTTTCCCGGTCGCTGCAACTTGACCGTCACCCTCGTCGACAACGGGCCGCCGGCGTACGCCGTTTGCGCGTACAGCGCGGCTTGCGAGCCGTTCCAAATCCAGCCGTGCACGCCCGGCCAGGCGTGCTTCGTGAACGACTCGCAAGGCACCTCGACGTGCACGAAGCTCGACAGCGCCGACGCCGGCGAGGGCCAGACGTGCAAATTCGAGAACGATTGCTCGAAGGACGGCATGGGCTGCTACGGCACGGCCGACGGCGGCAGCACCTGCCAGTGGACATGCTACGTGCCGCCGGGGCCGTTCGACGCCGGCGTCGCGCAGCAAGGCGCCGGCGCGGGCGGATGCCCCACGGGCGAAAAGTGCCAACCCATCAACTGGGGCGGCCAGCTGCCGACTTGGCTAGGTCTCTGCGGGAAGTGATCGCCGCCGTTCACGACGACGATCCGGATGTCGGGCTGCTGCGCGTCCTTCGCGACGACGGCAGCGCGGATCCGGCGACCGATCCGCGATTGCCCGACGAGCTGCTGCTTCGCGGGTATCGCGAGATGCGGCGCCTGCGGCTGCTCGACGCGCGCATGATCGTGCTCCAGCGCCAAGGGCGCGTCGGTTTTTACGGCGCCGCGCACGGACAAGAAGCGACGCCGATCGCGACCGGCCTCTTGCTCGAAAAAGACGACTGGGTTTTCCCGGCGCTGCGCGAGCAGAGCGTGATGCTCGTGCGCGGTTTTCCGCTCGACGCGTTCGTCGCGCAAGTCTTCGGCAACTCCGGCGACGTGCTGAAGGGCCGCCAGATGCCGAGCCATCAATCGGGCCGCGCGGTGAACCAAGTCTCGTGGTCCTCGTGCATCGGCCCGCAAATCCCGCAAGCGGTCGGTTGCGCGTGGGCGATGAAGATGCGACGCGCGAGCTCGGTCGCCGTCGGTTTTTGCGGCGACGGCGCGACGAGCCAACCGGACTTCCACAACGCGCTCAACTTCGCCGGCGTGTTCCACGCGCCCGCGATCATCGTCTGCCAGAACAACCACTGGTCGATCAGCGTGCCCACGTCGCGCCAGACGGCGTCGCGCACGCTCGCCGTCAAAGGCCGCGCGTACGGCGTGCCGAGCGTACGCGTCGACGGGAACGATTTACTTGCAGTCTGCAAAGTTTTGGGCGACGCGTTCGCGCGCGCGCGGGCGGGCGGCGGCCCGACGTTCGTCGAGGCGCTGACCTACCGCATCGGCGCCCACTCGACGAGCGACGACCCGACGCGCTACCGCAGCGACGAAGAGGTCGAGGCCTGGAAGAAAAAGGACCCGCTCGACCGTCTGCGCAAGCACCTCGTCTCGCGCCGGCTGCTCGACGACGCCGCCGACGCAGCGCTCGAAAATGAGCTCACCGAGGAGGTGGGCGCGGCCGTGAAGAAGGTCGAGGAGCTGCCGCCGCCGGAGCGGGGGAGTTTGTTCGAGGACGTGTACGCGGAGCCGACCTGGAATTTGGTGGAGCAGCGCGAGGCGCTTGAGAAGCTGCCTCGGGCGCCGCATCACTGAGACGGACAGGCGCCTCCTGCAGAGAATGTGGGACGGCAATCCCGCTCCACATTTCTTCTCCGCTCAAATCGTTCGGCCCTCCTGCGCGTACAAGGACCATGCGCAAGCTCGGCCTTTCTCATTTGCCCATCGTTTTGTTCCTCACCGGCTGCGGGGCGTCGGCGACGACCTATGTTCACGCGCCCAACGACACGACCCTCGGTCGGGTCGTCGTCTATCGAAACGGCGTCGCGTATTTCGAGCGCACCGCCGACGTGAAGGGCGATCACCTCGATCTTCAAGTCCCGGCCGACAAGGTCGACGACTTTTTGAAGTCGTTGACGGTCGTCGACGCGCAGACTGGCCAGCCGGCGCCGATCACGTACCCGACCAAGCCTCCGGCCTCGAACACCGGGCTCATCGACATGCGCATCGGGCTCGCCAACGCGAGTGGGTCGCATCGGCTCAAGCTGACGTACGTCACGGAGGCGCCGTCATGGAAGCCGAGCTACCGCGTGGTCCTCGGAAAAGACGGCAAAGTGAACCTCGAGGCGTGGGCGATCGTCGACAACACGAGCGGCGAGGATTGGAAGGACGTGAAGCTCGGCGTCGGGTCGAGCTCGGCGCTTTCGTTTCGATACGACTTGCGGTCGGTGCGGCTCGTCGAGCGCGAGACGCTCCAGCAAAATGATTTGTTCGCGCTTGCGCCGCCGACGGGTGGCTCGACCTACGGAAACGAGGCGCCGCAGAAGAAGCTCGTCGCCGACGTGGGCGACGACGCGCTCGCCGCCGCGGACGCGGACGCCGCACCCGAGGCGATGACCAAGCAGCCGAGTCAGCCGGTGACGATCGCGACCGACCACACGCGCTACGTGCCGGCGCATCACGCGCCCGGCGTGCGGCTGCCCACGGCGATCAGTGCCGCGCCGTACGGCGGGGCCGGCGGCGGCGGACAAGCCCAAGGCAACGCCGGCCGCGCCGAGCTGCAAAACATGGCGCGCCGTCTGCAGAACACGCAGGACCAAATCGTCGTCGAGGGTTTCGCGGCGCCGGCCGACGGCGACAAAGAAGCGGCGAGCCTCGCGCGCGCCAACAAGATGCGCGAGGAGCTCGTTCGCAACGGCGTCGACCCGAACAACATCGTCGCGGTCGGACGCGGCATGCAAGACGGACGCACCGGCGGCGTTCGCGTCGTCGAAGCGCCGAAGGAAAAAGCCGCGACCCAACAGCTGGACGCGAAAGACTCCAGCGGCGCGAAAGCGGGGGCCGCGGTGCCGGCGCCGGCCGAGCCGATCGGTACTTCGAATTTCGAGTCGGGCAGCGTGACGTCGGTCGAGCGCGGCACGAGCGCGATGGTTTCGATCCTCCACACCGACACCGACGGCGCGGTCGTCTACCTCTACGATCCGGAGAGCTCGCGCGGGAACGCCGAGTTCCCGTTCAAGAGCGTTCGCTTCAAGAACCCGAGCGGCTCGTCGCTCGAGACGGGCCCGGTGACCGTGTTCGGCGACGGTCGCTTCATCGGCGAAGGCATGGCCGAGCCCATCCCGGCGCGCTCGACGGCGTTCGTGCCGTTCGCGCTCGATCGCCAGATCGTCGTCGCGCGCAAAGAAGCGGAAGAAGATCCGATCACGAAAATCATCACCGTGCAGCGCGGCGTCTTCTCGACCGAGGTGCAGCACACGAAGAAGACGACCTTCACGCTGTCCAACCGCCTCGCCGAACGCGCCGTCGTCTACGTGCGCCACACCGTCGCGCCCGGTTACAAGCTGACGAAAGCGCCCGAGGGCTCGGGCGACGAGAAGCTCGGCGCTGCGAATCTTTTCCGCGTCGTCGTCGAGCCGCACGCCAAGCTCGACGTCACGATCGAAGAAGCGACGCCGGTGTACCGCACGATCGACGTGCGCTCGGCCGCGGGCATCGAGCAGGTGCGCGTCTTCTTGTCGCAATCGGCCGTGGAGGGTCCGCTGAAATCGAAGGTCGAAGATCTCCTCAAGCTGAACAAGGACATGGCCGACATCGAGCAGAAGATCCAAACGACGCGCGAGCAGATGGGCGACTACCGCGAGCGCATGGACGAGCTCCACAATCAGATCTTCACGCTCAAGGCGGTGAAGACCGGCGGCCCGCTCATGGCGACCCTCGAAAAGAAAATGATCGAGGTGAGCGATCAGCTCTCGAAGGCGACGGTCGACGTCGTCAATCAGCAAGAGAAGCTGATGGTCGCGCGCATCCACTTCCAAGACGGCGTCGCCGACCTGACCCTCGAGAAGAAAGACGACAAAGCGGTCGCGTCGAAGTAGTCACGTCGCATGGCGAAACGACGTTACGACGCGCGATGTCACTGCGGGCGCGTGCGCTTCTCGTTCGACAGCGAGCCGATCACGACGGGCAGGCGGTGCAACTGCTCCATCTGCGTGCGCAAGGGCGCGGTCATGTCCTCGGTGTATTTCCCCGCGGCCGATTTTCGGCCGACCGAAGACATGAGCGCGCTCACCGCTTATCGCTGGGGCGATCACGAAATCGATCACATCTTTTGCAAGACGTGCGGCATCTACCCGTACCACGGTGACGAGGCGATGGGCTTTCGCGTGAACCTCGGTTGCGTCGACGGACTCGACGTTCTTTCGCTCGAGATTGGGATCATCGACGGGCGCGCGATGTGATTCAGAAGGACGCGGCGACGCCGGTGGGCGTCACGTGCAGCGTGGGCGCGCGATCGTGCTCCATCCAGTACGCGCCGAGGACGCCGAGCACCGTTCCGACGACGAGACCGGTCGCGCCGATCGAGCCGTAGGTCGTCGCCATGTCGAAGTTGCTGCACGTCGGCGCCGCCGCGTCGCATCCTTGCGCGAACGCCGCGAGGCTCGCGATGAGAAGGACCAAGCCGGAGATCGCCGCTGTTCCGCCGCTGATGGCGGCGATCGAACCGATGGTGCCGAGCACCGGCGTGCCTTTGCCGACGTGAACCGTCGCGAAGACGCGCGAGCCCGGCGCGGCCGGAAGATCGTCGGGCACGTTCACGCGCCAGGATTTTTTCGGATCGTGCACGCCCAGCCACGCGCCGCTGTCCGCGGGGAGCGCGTGGCTGCACGGAAGCTCGCAAAGAAGCGCGCCGTCCCTGCCGTGCAAGTGCCAGGCGACGGCCTTGTCCGGCGAGGAGAGCACGTAGGTGACGCGCGCCGGCGGTCCCGCGGTCGTCGCGCATCCGGCGAAAACCAAAAAAAAGGGCCAAGCGCGCACGAGCGCGGAGCCTACACGATCACGGCGACGACGACGCGACCGCCGCTTGGTACGGCGCGCTGCTGACGACGGCGACGAGCGCCGCGTTGCCGCGCGTGATCGCGTAGAGGAGCCCGAGCGCCTCGGCGCTTTGGTCGGCGGCGAGGGTCGCTCCGACCGAAGGCGCGCCGCTCGCCGGGTCGAATCCCTTCCACGAGTACGGCGCCGCCAAATCGCCGAACCAACCCGGCGTGAGCCACCCGTTCGAACGCACGTAGACGATGTTCGACGCGCCTGGCGTGCCGTCGGGCCAGCCGTAGCGATTGAACGGATCTTTGGGCGTGTCGCCGGTCACGACCAGCACGACGTTGTCGGCGAGCGAGAGCACGTGTCCGTCGTGCGAGCACGCGGGCTCGTCGTTCGCGGCGAGCGCGGCGTAAAAATGGTGAAGGATGCTCGCGAGCGCATCGGCGTGGTACGTCACGCTCGAATCGTCGAAGGCGCCGTGCGGATCGTCGCGCAACGCGCCGACGAGGATGGTCGAGGCCACGTTGTCGCGAAAGGCGTTGGCTGCGAACGCGAGATCCTCCGCGAGCGCGAGGAGGTCGTTCGGCGCGTTCGTCGCGTCGAACCAGGTCGCGACCGTGGCATCGCTCGGCGCGAGGTCTTGCGCGGTCGCGCTCGAGACGACGTTCGCTTGCGCGAGCGCCGCGATCGCGGCCGACGAATCTTCGGCGACGAGCGGAGCGGGCTGCCCGTTCTGGGCCACGTAAGCGACCGGCGGCCGAAGCGCGATCACGGTCTGCGCTGGATGGAGCGCGGTGGTCTGCACCGCAGCCGCGACGGCGACCACGTCGACGCCTCCGACTTGCGTCAGGTTGGGCGTCAGCGTGTGGGTTTCATTGGGTCCCGCGACGAACGCGGTGGGCATGGGATGCGTTCCGGTGCCGGTCATCGTGACGACGCGTCCGGCGATCTCGCGTGCGTAAAGCGGATGCTGCGGCGTCGCGCCGGGTGCGCTCGGAGCTTTCGCCGGATCGTCGTAGGCATCGCTCGGATCGAAGCTCGCGATGACCGCCGGAACCGGCCAAACTTGCGTGAACCACGCGAGGCCGCCGTTTCCCGCGGAAATGTGCACGATACGCTGGGCTCCGCACTCCGGCAGGTTCGACGCCTTCGGTCCGGTCGACGCGTCACCCACCGGAAGCGCCGCGACGTCGTGCGCCTCGCCCGCATCGTTCGCAACGGCCTCGCCCGAGGGCGGCGCGCCGCACGCGACGAGCATCCACGCGCACCCGATCGCCGCCGACGTTCGCATGGAATCGGTGCATCGCAGGAAGCGTGCCGCGATCGCGACCGCAGGATCCCGACGGTTTGGCGCGTCGCCCCGCGCCCCTCGTGGTCCGCGCGCGATCCAAGCGGCCCGCGCACGCGCCGGCCTTGGCGGAGCGTGCGTTTCTCTCTATGTTCCTCCCGCCATGGCGACCAAATCGTACGAAGTCATCGTGATCGGCGGCGGCCCCGGCGGGTACGGCTGCGCGATCCGGCTCGCGCAGCTCAAGCAAAAAGTTTTGTGCGTCGAAAAAGAAGAAGTCGGCGGCGTGTGCCTCAACTGGGGATGCGTCCCGAGCAAAGCGCTCATCGCGGCGTCGCACACGTACGAGAAAGCGAAAGACGGCGCGTCGATCGGTCTCATGGCCGACAACGTCCACATGGACACCGGCAAGATGCAGGACTGGAAAGAGGGCATCGTCAAGCGCCTCACGACCGGCATCAAAGGACTCTTCCGCGGCAACGGCGTCGAGCTCCTCTACGGCGAGGCGCGCTTCACCGGCCCGAAAAAAATCGAAGTGAAGACGCGCGAGGGCACGACCGAGACGATCGAAGCGACCAAAGCGATCGTGATCGCGACCGGCAGCTCGACGATCGAGATCCCGACGTTCAAGTTCGACGGCAAACAAATCATCGGCGCGCGCGAAGCGGTGAGCTTGCGGAGCGTGCCAAAGCGTCTGGTCGTCATCGGCGGCGGCGTCATCGGGCTGGAGCTCGGCTGCGTGTACCAAAAGTTCGGGAGCGAGCTCACGGTCGTCGAGATGACGCCGTCGCTTCTTCCGGGCGTCGATCCCGAGTGCACCGCGATCGTCGAGAAGAAGCTCGTCAAGCACGGCGCGAAGATTTTCAAGAGCGCCAAAGCGATGGGCTACGAAAAACAAAGCGACGGCTCGATCGCCGTCCGCATCGATGTCGGAAACGGCAAATTCGAAAATGTCCTTTGCGATGTCGTGCTCGTCGCGGTCGGCATGCGGCCGAACTCGCAAGGTCTCGGCCTCGAGGCCGCGGGCGTCAAAGTCGAGAAGGGTTTCATTCCGACCGACGGCGCGGGGCGCACGAGCGTGCCGGGCGTCTATTGCATCGGCGACGTGTCGGGGATGCCGATGCTCGCGCACAAAGCGACCAAAGAAGGCGAAGTGATCGCCGAGGTCATCGCCGGGCAAAAAGCGGCGAAGGACTGGGTCTCGATCCCCGCGGCGATCTTCACCGACCCGGAGATCGCGATGGCGGGTCTCACCGAGCAGCAGGCGAAAGACAAAGGCATCGAGGTCCGCATCGGAAAATTTCCGTACTCGGCGCTCGGTCGCGCGATGGCGAACAACGAGACCGAAGGCTTCTTCAAAGTCGTCGCCGACAAGAAAACGCACGAGGTGCTCGGCGTGCACATCGTCGGCACCGCCGCGAGCGACATGATCAGCGAGGGCGCGCTCGCGCTCGAGATGCACGCCTTCCTCGAGGACGTCGGCCTCACCATCCACCCGCACCCGACGCTCGGCGAGGGCATGATGGAAGCGCACATGAACGGCCTCGGCCACGCGATTCACATTTTGAATCGCTAGCCGAACGTCTTCTTGATGCCGAGCTCCTTCATCTTGTGGGCGAGCGTGCGGATCGGCATTTTGAGCAAGCGCGCGGCGTCGGTTTGGTTGCCGTTCGCGCGCTTGAGCGCTTCGACGATCATCTCGGTCTCGAGGGCGCGCGTTTGCTGCCTGACGCGCTCTTTGAAATCGACGGGCCCGGGCGGCGCGTCGGCGCTCGCGACCTCCGACGTGCGCGTCGCGGTTTCGCGGAGGCGCGCGGGTAAATCGGCTTCGGTCACGAGGTCGCCGCGCGCGATGACGACGGCGCGCTCGACGGCGTTCTTCAGCTCGCGCACGTTGCCGGGCCACGCGTAGCGCTTCAGTCGTTCGAGCGCGGCGGGGTCGAAGCCGCGGACGGCGCGCGCGCTCGATGCGTTCGCCTCGGCGAGGAACGCGGCGGCGAGCGGCTCGATCTCTTCCGGACGTTCACGGAGCGGCGGCAAGTCGAGGACGACCGCGTTGAGTCGGTAGAGGAGATCGCGTCGAAAAACGCCGGCGTCGCACATCGCTTCGAGATCGCGATGCGTGGCCGCGACGAGGCGCACGTCGACGTCGATCTCGCGGTCGCCGCCGATGCGCGTGAGCTTCTTCGTTTCGAGCACGCGCAGCAGCGCGGCCTGCGCCGTCGGCGAGAGCTCGCCGATTTCGTCCAGAAAAACCGTGCCGCCGTGCGCCTGTTCGAAGACGCCTTTTTGCATTTTGTCGGCGCTCGTGAAGGCGCCGCGCTCGTGACCGAAGAGGACACCCTCGACGAGCGTCGAAGGAATCGCGCCGCAGTTGATCGAGCGAAGCGGCGCGCCGCGTCGCGGCGACTGATCGTGAATCGCGCGCGCGACGAGCTCCTTTCCGGTTCCGGTCTCGCCGTGAATCAAGACGGCGAGCGCCGACGGAGCGACACGGCCGACCTCGTCGAGCACGACGTGCATGCGATCGTTTCGCACGACCATCGAGCTCGGCGCCACGGACGTCGCCTGCGCGATGCCGCGCTTGAGCGAACCGCGCACCGCGGACACGAGCTCGGCGGCCGACGCGCCGTCGTCCGGCAAAACCGCGACGCCGACTTTTTTTGCGCCGGCGACGTCGGCGAGCTCTTTCGCGCGAGCGACGGCCGCGTCGCGCGCGAGCTCGGGCAGCATGACGAGCGCGGTGTCGTCGGCGTAGATGCCGAGCCGATCGGCGGGCCGCAGCACCGAGGCGAGACGCGGCGTCCATCGGCTCACGTGATCGCCCGCGAGCATCACGACCGCGACCGGTCGCCCGAACGTCTGCGCGCGACGCACCTCGTCCTCGAGCGCCGCGACGAACCGATCGTGCCCGTCGAGCCCGGCGCCGCGCACCGGCACCACGTGCACCGAAGCGACCACGTCGCCGATGCGCACGACGTCGCCGAACGCGGCGCGACCGCGCTCGACGCGCGTCCCGTTGATCCAAGTCCCGTTCGTCGACTCGAGGTCTTCGACCGCGACGCCGCCTTCGTCCGCTGCGAACCGCACGTGCTGCCGCGAGAGGCTCGGGTCGTCGACGACCGCGTCCGACGGATAGCTCCGCCCGACGACGACCGTCGCGCCGACGCGCAGCGGCACGACCTTCACGCCGTCACGATGATAAAGGAGCAGCGACGGCTCCGGCGCGCGCGTCGAGGGCGGGTCGCGTCGGATGGTCGAACGGTCGTCGGGCATGAGGGCACCATCGTGCATTCACTTTGCCGACAGCGGCAAGCGCTTGCCGACGCTCGGCCGCGCCGATTGCGAAATCAGCCGAAAATAGGCCGATCCACGCTTGGCCCGCGACTTGAAAAGGAGACGTGCCGGAGGACTCAAACATCATGATTCTCGCACTCATCGCAGCGCTCATCGGAGTCGGTGGAGGCATTCTCGCGACGTCGTCGATCTTCGTAGGAAAGCGTCCAGGCGCCGCCGAACGTCTCGCAAAGCTCGCGCAGTATCAGGGCTACATCGGCCTCTGCATGTTCGGCTGGGGCGTGTGGGAGCTCATCGACTCGGTGCTCACGCTCGGTTGGCTCGCGTCGCATCCGCTCCAGTGGATCTTCATGCTCGCGTCGGGCGTCGCGGATTTCGGCGTCGGCATGCTGCTGGGCTTCGGGCTCATCTCTACGTACGCCTTCCGCGGTAACGCGATGGCCATCGACAAGGGCGACCGCATCCGTCGTTCACTCGTCCGCTTCCAGGTGCCGCTCGGTTTTCTCGCGATCGTCACGTCCATCTTGTACGCGGTGCTCTGGATGATCTAAGGAACGCCGTTTATCATCGATGCGTGCTCGAGGGACTGCCGCGCGTCATCGATCGATACGAGCTCCTCTCGGAGCTGGGCTCGGGCGGGTTCGCGACCGTGTATCGCGCCCGCCACGTGCTCACGCAGCAAGACGTCGCCGTCAAAGTGCTGCGTCCGCGCGGCGAGAGCTCCGAGAGGTGGATCGTCGAAGCGCGCGCCGCGGCCGCAGTGCAACACAAGAACGTCGTTCGCGTTCTCGACTGCGGCCGCGCCGGTGACGAGGTCTTCATCGTGATGGACCTCGTCGCCGGCCCGACGCTCGCCGACGTCATCGCGTCGCACGGACCGCTGCCGCCGTGGCGCGCCGCGACGATCGCGATTCAGCTCCTCGACGGCCTCGGCGCAGCGCACGCGCGCGGCATCGTCCACCGGGACATCAAGCCGCCGAACGTGATCCTGACGCGCGACGAAAACGGCGGGGACCTGCCGATGATTTTGGACTTCGGCGTGAGCAAGCAAACGACGGAGATGTCGATCACGCTCGACGGGACGGCGATTGGGACGCCCGGTTACATGGCGCCCGAGCTCTTCGGCGGAGCGAAACACGCCGACGCGCGCGCCGACATCTACGCCATCGCCGCGACGCTCTACGAGATGCTGAGCGGCAAGCTTCCTTTCGCGGCGCGCACGTACGAAGAGCTCGTCGTGCAGGTCGCGACCTCGCGGCCCGCGCCGATTTCGTCGGTGGCGCCGCACGTGCCGGCGGAGATTGCCGCCGCCGTCGACCGCGGGCTCGCGCGCGATCGCGAGGCGCGCTGGGGCACGGCCGAGCAGTTCGCGTCTGCGCTGCGCGGCGCGCTCGTCGGCGTCGCGCCGCCGTCGTCCGACGCGTTCCAAGCGACCATGGAAGCGCGGATGATCACCGAGCCCAACGCGTCGCCGCGCGTGCCGACGCTCGCCGTGCCGGACCCGAGCACGCTGCGCACGGCGCCGCCGCCGGTCGTCAGCACGGCGAATCGCAACGAGTCGCGGAGCCGCGGCGCGCTCTCGCTCGCGGTCGGGCTCGTCGGCATCGTGCTCGCAGTCGGCGGCGTGACCGCGCTCGTCGTCGGGTTTCGCATGCGACCCCACGCGACCGTCGGGAGCGTCGCGACCAGCGCGACCATCGCGCCGACGCCGTCGCTCGTCGCCGCGAGCTCGCCCCCGCGCGAAGGCGACACCTCGCTCGACCCGGCAGCCGGCGGCACGAGCCCATCTCCAGCGACCGTCGATCCGCATCCGGCGACGAGCGCGACGTCACCCGCGCGCACGTCCCTCGTCGGCGGCCCGGGCGTTTCGTTCCTCGCGATCCAGACGGTCGGCGCGATCAAGTCGACCGAGCTCGACGCGTTCACCGCGCGCGTCGTCCCGACCGCGCAGCGATGCCGGCCGCCTCACGGGAGCGCGCCCGTCGTCGCGCGCGTGCAGCTCGTCGGCATCCACGAAAACGGCGAGATCGCGATCGCCCAGCCCGCCTCGCCGGACCCCGGCGACTTGCCGACCGCGCGATGCATCGCGAACGTCCTCAAGGCCAAAGCGAGCTCGGCGACGCTCCACCCGAGCGGCGGCGGCGGTATCGCGACGATCGAGGCCAGGCTCGATCCGCTTTAAGAAAATGTCCCTGGTCGGTCGAACACTCGGCGGTCGTTATCGGATCGTGTCGCTCCTCGGAAAGGGCGGCATGGGCGCGGTCTACGAAGCCGAGCAAATCGATCTGCGCCGCCGCGTCGCGATCAAAGTGCTCACCGCGAGCGCCGGGCGCGAAGAGGTCCTTCGCTTCAAACAAGAAGCGCTCGCCGCCGCCGGCCTCGCGCACCCGAACATCGTCAACGTGATCGATTTCGTGCAGAGCGAGGACGAGCCGTTCCTCGTGATGGAGCTCCTCCGCGGAAAATCGCTCTCGGCCGTCGTCCGCGCCGCCGGCAAGCTCGAGCCCGCGCGCGCCGTCGCGATCATGTCGCAAGTGCTCTCGGCGCTCGCCGCCGCGCACGCCGCGCGCATCGTGCATCGCGACGTCAAGCCGGAGAACATTTTCGTCTGCGATTCGCCGCTCGCTTACGAGCTCGTCAAAGTGC
Source organism: Polyangiaceae bacterium (assembly GCA_036488725.1). Lineage (GTDB taxonomy): Bacteria > Myxococcota_A > Polyangia > Polyangiales > Polyangiaceae > DASXHD01. Next base: position 15,201 of record DASXHD010000101.1, read on the forward strand.
TCGATTTCGGCCTCGCGCGGCCGCTCGACGACGACAAGCGACTCGCGCGAACGCGGCACGGCGTCGCCATGGGAACGCCGGCGTACATGGCGCCCGAGCAAGCGCGCGGCGAGAGCGCCGACGTGCGCGTCGACGTCTTCTCCGCCGGCGTGACGCTTTATTACGCGCTCGCGGGCCGGCGACCGTTCGAAGGCAAGACGACGAGCGAGCTCCTCGGCGCGGTGAAGAAGCAGCCGCCGATCCCGCTCGACGCGCTCTGCCCGGAGCTCGATCTCGAGCTCGTGCGCGCCGTCGAGCGAGCGCTCTCGAAAGAACCTTCGTCGCGCTTCGCGAGCGCGCGCGAGTTCCTCGAAGCGCTCACGCCCGCGTGGCCCGCGCGCGGCGCGACCGTCGACGCGCCGCCCTCGCGCGCTCCGCGATCGACGACCACGCGCGGCGGCGCCGGCAACAAGAAGCGCTCGGCGATCGAGATCACGCCGTTCGTCACGCTCGTCCCGCCGATCGCGTCGGGCATCGCGACTGTCGCGCGTTTCGAAGAATCGGGAGACGGCGCGATCGCCGTCGGCCCCGCAGGCCTCGCGCGACTTCGCGACGGCGGTTGGTCTGCGCGCGAGCTCCCGCCCGGCATCTCGGCGGCGCTCGTGCGCGGCTTCGCGTTCGGCGCGTCGGGCGAGGCCGTCGTCTTCACCGAGTCCGCCGCGTGGGTCCGCGCGTCGGGCGCGTACGTGCCGCTCCAAGTCGCGGGCCTCTCGATCCGCGGCGCGTTCGTCGACCACGCGTCGCACGTCTCGCTCGCCGGCCAGATCGGAAACGAGGGCGCCGTCGTCGAGTGCACGCCGAGCGGCCCGGTCGTGCACGTCATCGGCCGCGGCGCGATGCACGCGGTCACGCGCGCGGCTGGCGGCGATCTCGTCGCGTGCGGCGATCGCGGAACGCTCTGCGTCATCGCGCGCGGCGCAGTCCGCGCTCACGTCGCGGGAAAATCCGCGCTCTACGCCATCGCTCCCTTCGGCGAAGGCGTCGTCGCAGCCGGCGAGAACGGCGCGCTCGTCCGCGCGACCACGACAGCGTCCGACGCGCTCGCCGCCGCGACCGAGCTCACGCTCGCGCCCGACGATTTTTTCGCGGTGCGCACGCGCGCAAAATGGATCTGCGCGCTCGGCCGAAGCGTCCACCTCGCAGCCGAGGCCTCGCTCGACGCGCCCGCTTCGGCGTCGGTCGACGGCCGGGCGATGCGCGACGCGTGGCTCGGCAACGGCGTCCTCCGCGTGCTCCTCGACGACGCCTCGGTCGCCGAGAGTGAGCTTCTCAGCGCCGCCCCTTGAAGCCCATCATCCCCTGAACGACGCTCTCGCTCGCCTCGGCGATCTCCGCCTGCTCACGCAGTCGGTCGGCGCAGTCCTCGCAGACCTTCCGGCTCTTTCCATCGACTTTCACGCTGACGAGCTTGTCGGCTTCGTCCTCGCACTCTTTGCAAGTCGGCATGATCGAAGAGATTACAGCTGCTTGACGTTCCGTGCAGCGTGATAACGTTGTGTCAAGGAACGTCATGGGCATTTTCGACCGCATGGGCAAGGTGATCTCGAGCAACTTCAACTCCTTGCTCGACAAAGCCGAAGACGACAAAAAGATCCTCGAGCTCAACGTCGAGGAGATGGGCGATCAGCTCAAGGCCGCGCGGCAAGAAGTCATCAGCGCCGTCGCCGCCGAAAAGCAGCTCAAGAAGCGGGTCGACGACCTCCTCGGCGAGGGCGAAAAATGGGACAAGCGCGCCGAGCTCGCGCTGAAGAGCGGCGATGAAGCGCTCGCGCGCGAAGCGCTGAAGCAAAAGCGGCGCGTCACCACCGAGGCGGACGCCGCCGAAAAATCTCGCCAAGAAGCGCGCAACCAAGCGCTCGAAATGAAAGAAGAGCTCGAGCGCATGGAGCGCAAGCTCGAAGACGTGAAGATGCGAAAGAGCACGATCGCGGCGCGCGCTGCGCAAGCGAAGGCCGGTGGCGGCGCGGAGGGGCTCGGCGCGAAGAAGGGCGGCAGCGCGTTCCAGAGCTTCCGCGAGCTCGAGAACAAGATCGAGGGACGCGAGGCGGAGAACGCGGCGATGAGCGAGGTCGAGGACGCGCTCGGCACGACCGAGAAGCAAGACCTCGAAGCGAAGTTTCGCGAGCTCGAGCGGGGCATGGGCGGTAAACCTGGCAAATCGGGGGACAGCGAGATCGACGAAGATCTCGCAGCGCTGAAAAAGCGCATTCGCGTTTGACCAGCGACCTGGTCGTCGCGTGCTGTCGCATGCCGGCGGCCGGGATCTCGCTGCGCGGACCGCACGCTTATCTGGCGCGCGCGCTCGCGCTCACGCGACGCGCCGAAGCGCTCGGCGCGCGCGTCGTCGCTTGGAGCGGCTCGACGATCGCGTTCGCGTGGGAGCCGGACGCGATGGAAGAAGTGATTTTGCTCGCGACCGGTTTGCGCGACGAGACGGCGCCACCCGAAGCGCAGTGGGCGTGCGGCATCGCGCAGGGCGAGCTCGAGCCGCTCGGGCGCGGCGATCTCGCGTGGGGCGAGCCGCTTCTTCGCGCGGTGTCGCTCGCGCACGTCGCGCAGCCGGGTGAGGTCTTGCTCGACGGGCGCGTCGGCTCGCTCGCGCGCGGCGAGCTCGCGACGTCGGGTGTCCGAAGCGCGTCGGATCAACAGCGGCCGGCGAGCGGCGTGAAGCTCGACTTGCGCACGCCATGGCTTCGCGCGCCGGGCTCGCCCGCGCCCGCCGAGAGCGGCGAGGCGCCCGAGGAGTTCGCGGCGCGGATGGTGGAGCTCGGCCGGCGCGCGCTCGTCAGCGGAAACACGCGCGCGCTCCAGCATTCGAGCGAGGCGCTCCGCGCGACGGGCGAGCACGACACGCTCGCCGATCGCATGCGCGCGCTCGCGCGCCTCTCGCGCGGACAAATCGACGAAGCGATACGCGCGCTCCGCCAGAGTCGCGCGCTCGCGACCTCCGAGCCGCCGGCGGTGCAATGTCAGGCGGCGCTCGCGCTCGCCCTCGCGCAGCAAACCGCGGGTCACCCCGACGAGGCGCTGCTCGAAGGTCTCGACGCGCTCGCGCGCGCGCGTGAAGCGGGCGACTCGCGCGCGCAGGCGGCTTGTCTCGCGTTTCTCGCGAAGCTCTTCGCGCGCGTCGGCGCCGCGGTCGGCGCGAAAAAAATCGGCGCTCAGCTCGCCGCGCTGGGCCGCCGCCCGAGCTTGTCGGACGTCGCGCTCGACGATCCGCTCGCCAAGCCTCGGTGACTCAGCGCTCTCCCCAAGCCTCGCGCAAAATCTCGGCGACCGCTTCGTAGAGCTCCTCGGGAATGCGCTCGCCCGGCTCGAGCTCCACGAGCGCGCGCGCGAGCGGCACGTCGCGCAGCACCGGCACGCCGTACGCGCGCGCAGCCTCGATGATTCGTTTCGCGAGATCGCCTTCGCCCACGGCGAGCACGAGCGGCGCGTCGTCGCCCTCTTCCTCGTCGTAGCGAAGCGCACACGCGATGTGCGTCGGGTTCACGACGATGACCGTCGCGTTCTTCACGTTCGCGACCGTGGCCGAAGCGAGCATCTCGTGGTGCGCGCGTTCGCGCGCCGCTTTCATCTGCGGGTCGCCTTCGCTCTCTTTGTATTCGCGCTTCACTTCGTCCTTCGACATGCGAAGACGTTTCATCCACGCGCGCCGCGTGACGAACAAGTCGACCGCGCCGACCGCGATTCCGAAAAGCGCCGCGTCGCGGCACGCTTGCCGCGCGATCTCTCCCGCGAGCATCCCAACGAATCCCAGCTGCCCCGCGACGTGCGCGACGTCCGCCGCGTGCGCCCGCAAGCCGCGAAACGCGAGCCAAGCGACGATCGACCCCGCGAGGACCGCGCGCACGACGGCGATCGCCCTCACCGACGAAAAGAGCCCTTTGATGCCCTCGAAGAGGTTCAGCCGATCGAGCTTGGGCGTCAGCTTCTTCGACGCGATGAACCCGCCGGTCTGCACGAATTGAACGACCGCGCTGGCGAAGCCGGCCGCGAGGAGCACCGGAACGATCAAAAGAACGACGGGCATGGCAAACCCCGTCGGGTCGACGGCGCCCGGCGTTGCGTCTCCCGCGCGCGCGATCGCGCTCTTCAGCAAATCGCTCGACCGCGACGCGAGCGCCGAAACCGCCGCCGGCGCGAGCGACACCGCGACCAAAAACGCGATCGCCTGCGCCGCCTGCGTGCTGACGCCGCTGTCGCCTTCTTCGCGGGCCTTTCGCAGCCGCTTTGGCGTCGGCTCTTCGGTCTTGTCGCTCATTTCTTTGGGTGGAGCGTCTTCCAGAGCGCGAGCAGCACCTCGCGCACGCCGTCGCCGGTCGCGGCCGACACCAAGTGAAGCGCGATTTTCTTTTTCGCGAACGCTTTTTTGAGCGCCGGAAACACGTCGCGCACCTCGGGCAAATCGGCCTTCGAAAGCGCGACGACCTCAGGCCGCTTCGCGAGCTGCGGATCGAATTTTTTCAGCTCGGTGCGGAGCGCGACGTAATCCTTCATCGGGTCGCGATCCTCGCCCGGGTCGAGCGTGATCAAATGGAGGAGCGCGCGCGTCCGCTCGACGTGCTTCAAAAATTGAATGCCGAGCCCCGCGCCCTCGCTCGCGCCCGGGATCAAGCCGGGGATGTCGGCGATCACGAAGTTCTGCTCTTCGCCGATCGAGACGACGCCGAGGTGCGGAACGAGCGTCGTGAACGGATAATCGGCGACCTTCGGACGCGCGCGCGACACCGCGCGGATGAACGTGCTCTTGCCCGCGTTCGGAAAACCGAGGAGGCCCACGTCGGCCATCACCTTGAGCTCGAAGCGCGCGTCGAACGCTTCGCCCTCTTCTCCCGGCTCGGCCCGCCGCGGCGCGCGATCGTACGAAGTCGCGAAGTGAATGTTGCCGCGACCGCCCGCGCCGCCGCGCGCGACGACCGTGCGCGCGTTCGCCTCGGTCAAATCGAACCGCAGCGCGCCGGTCGCCTTGTCGAACACTTGCGTTCCGACCGGCACGCGCACGACGAGCTCGTCGCCCGCGGCGCCGTACTGATCTTTCCCGCGCCCCGGCTCGCCCGGCTTCGCTTTGAGCGTGTGCTGATACGTCAGATCGAGCAGCGTCGACATGCCGGGGTCCGCGACGAAAACGACGTCGCCGCCCTTGCCGCCGTCCCCGCCGGCAGGTCCCCCGTGCGGGACGTACTTCTCCCGCCGAAACGCCACGCAGCCGTTGCCGCCTTTTCCCGCGACAATCCGAAGCTCGCAGCTATCGACGAATCGCACGCGGCGAAGCTATCATTTCATGGTGCGACTCCTACGCCTTCTTCCTTTCGCGCTCGCCGCCGGCGGCATTCCTCTTCTCGGCCTCGCCTGCGCGAACAACTCGGGTCAGTGCTTCAGCGACGACCAGCCCGACTCGAACAACGAAGACTCGAACTGCGACGGCATCGACGGGAACGTCGCGGCGGGAATTTTCGTCGCGACGACCGGCAGCGATCTCGCGCCGGGGACGATGGCGCAGCCGCTCCGCACCATCAGCGCGGCGCTCGCGATGGCGCAAAAGCAGTCGGGCAAGACGCAGATCCTCGTCGGCTACGGCGATTATCAAGAGCCGGCCACGCTGAACCTCATCGACGGCGTCGGCATCTTCGGCGGCTACGACCCGGGCGACAACTGGTCGCGCACCACCACCAAACCGACGACCATCGACGGGGCGCCCACCGCGATGCTCGCGCGCGGCTTCAAGCTCCCGACGACGCTCGGCCGCATCACCGTCGACGCACAAGACGGACAGCAGCCGAGCGAGAGCTCGTTCGCGCTCGTCGCGGTCGACGTCGGCGCGCTGACACTCGACGATACGTGTATTCTACAAGCAGGAAAGGGCGCGAAAGGCGCCGACGGCGACGACGGCTCGCCCGGCACGAACGGCTCGGCGGGCGCGATGGGCGGCAACGGCGACGTCGACAACGAAAACGCGCCCGGGCTCGGCGGCCTCCCGGGCGTGAACAAAGATTGCCCCGACGCGAATGGCGGCAGCGGCGGCGTTGGCGGTTCGAACTCGAGCTTCGCCGGTGGAAAAGGCGGCGACAGTCCCGGCGGCACGAAAGGGGGCGCCGGAGGACAAACGTCAAGCTGCTCCGGTGCGAGCGGGACAGACGGAAGCGACTCTTCGTCGGTCGCACCCGACGGACCCGACGGGACGGGCGGCGCCGCGACGGGCACCTTCGATCCGCAAACGTACGCGTACGTCGCCGGCGACGGCGCCGACGGGCAAGCGGGCGCAGACGGCGCCGGCGGCGGCGGCGGCGGCGGCTCGGGCGGTCAACACGGAACCACCTGTGTCGACGGCGCGGGAAACGGCGGCGGCGGCGGCGGCTCGGGCGGATGCGGCGGCGGCAACGGCGTGTCCGGGAAGGGCGGCGGCGCGTCGATCGCGCTCGTCGCGATTCGCAGCCCCATCTCGCTCGACAAAGCGCAGCTCATCACGCTCGGCGGCGGCGCGGGCGGCTCCGGCGGCACGGGAGGACCCGGCGGAACGCCCGGCACCGGCGGCCCGCAAAACGCGAACGGCTCGGGCGAAATCGGCACGAGCGGCAAGGGCGGCAGCGGCGGCCAAGGCGGTCGCGGCGGCGCGGGCGGCGGCGGTGGCGGCGGCCCGAGCTACGGGCTCTACGCGACCGGCACATCCCCGACAGTCGGCGCCGTCGCGTACACGCTCGGCCCGGGCGGCATCGGCGGCTCGAGCAGCGGCGCGGGCGGCGCGGGGAAAGACGGAGCGTCGAAGCAGATCGGGCCGTGAGAGAGAGCTGTCAGCTTTCAGTCGCGGAGTAAGTCGCGGAGTCGAGCCATTCGATTTTGCCGAAGCCTGCGACGAGATGCGCGCGGTCGACGGTGAGTCGATACATCGCGAAGTCCTCGAACGCGGCGTATGTCGCGGCGGACGGGTGGGTCGCCAGGAATTTCGCGCGGGCTGATTCGTCTTCGATGCGCGCGATCGTTCCGACGAGGGTGACGCGCGCGGCGGCGAGCGGCTCCGGCTGCGGCTCGCTCGGTTCGACGAGGAGCGACGCGCGCGGGTCGCGTTTCGAATTTTTCGTGTGCTCGGCCAAATCGGAAAGCAAGAGGAGCGCGTTGCCCGCGCCGTCGTCCGCGACGAGCACGAGCGACGCGTAAGGCGCCCCCGACGCGTCGAGCGTCGCGAGGCACGCGCGCCGCGCCTTCGCGACGAGCGCGCGCGCGACGTTCATTTCCCTTGCGTCGTGCAGCCGACGACGATGTCGACCGTGTTCTGCGCGTCCGCTTTGATCGTCGTGCAGGCCCCGCCGTAAAGCTGAATGTGCGTCTGATTCGGCAGGAAATCCCAGCCGTCCTGGTGCGTCGTGTCGCGCGCGACGACCTCGGTGCCGCTCGTCGTCTCGAGCTGCACGTTGATCTTCGAGAGATCCGGCGCGCCGCCGTTCGGCTTCGGCAGCGCGAAAGAGCAGTCGAACGCTTGGAGCTCGATTTGATCGAACGCGCTCTGGATGTCCTGCGCGAACGTCTGATTGTTGAGCGCGTAAAAACAGTCGTCGGTCGCGCTGCAATTCGCCGTGCGCGCGGTGCCGCCGGATTCGGCGATCGGGGAGAGATAATCGGCGCGCGCGCCCTTGGTGCCGTCGATGACGCCGAGCACGAACGTCCGCACGCCTTGCTTCGTCCCCGCCGCCGCCGCGTCGATGACGCGCTGAATGTCGTTCGCGCCCGGGTCGGACGTCGAGTCGCACGAGGTCGGGTACCCGTCGGTGAGCAGCACGACCGATTTGGTGCCGTCGAGCGGGCTCGCGACCTGCGCGTCGATCGCCGCGGTGAGCGCCGCCGCGAGCGGCGTGCCCCAATAAAAGTCCGCGTCGGAGCCGGACACGTACGCCTCGATGTCGCTCGTCTGCAGCGGGCCGAGCGCGCTCACCGCGACCGGCACGTCGTACGTCGGCACGTCGCAACGCGGATGAATGTCCGGCAGCTGTCCGTCGGCGCAGTTGCACGCGACGTCGTTCGTCGCGCTCGAGATGTCGCAGCAGCTGATCGGCGAATCGCCTTGCGGAAACATCATCGCGCCCGCGCGCATCGTCGAGGGCAACGTGCCGAGCAAATCGAAGAGCCCAGTCTTCGTCGCCTTCCAACGCGTGTCGCCGCTCGTCAGCTTGATCTGCATGCTGCCGGAGCGATCCATCAAGAAGAGGACGTTGCCCGCGGCCTTCTCCGCCGGATACGTGCCGGTCGCGTCCGGGCAAATCGGCGCCGACGCGTCGGCGACCGTCACCGGCGGCGTCGGCGTTCCGGAATCTTGGTCGTCCGCCGGCGGCGGCGCCGGTTGAACGGGGTCGGAACCGCAAGCAATCGCGGCGGCAGACACGAGGAGCGCGAACGAAAGAGATTTGACGGGCAGCATCGCGGCGGAGCTATAGCTCAGCCCCGACCTACAAGGTAGGATAAAGTGCGCTCTCGTCGAGAAAAGTCTTTTCTACGGCGGCAAAGTCGACCCGAACGTCGAGCCGGGCGAGCACCGAATAAAAACCGAACTGCAGCCGGTTGATGAAAAAGAGGTCGGGCGACACCGGCGTGACCTCGTCGTCTTTGAGCTTGCGGGCGCCCGTCGCCATTTCTTTGAAGCCGCCGACGCACGCCGCCGCGAACTCGCGCGTCATGTGGAATGGGCTCTCGAAGAGCGGGCGGAACGTGAAGCGCACGTACTCGAACATCAGATCGTCCATGCGGCCCGGGCGCGTGCCGATGAGGGCGCGCATGCCGTCGCGGAAGGCGGGCTCGTCGCGTGCGATCGCCGCGCGGTGCATCGCGCGCGCGTGCGTGCGCTCGACGGGCGCGATCGGCTGCACGCAGCCGAAGTCGAGGAAGGTGACGCCGCCGAGCACGTCGGGATCGAAAATGTAATTTCCGGGATGCGGATCGGCGTTGAACATTCCGCCGACGAGGTTGCTGCGAAAAACGAAGCGCCAAAGCGTTTCGGCCCACGCGCGCCGCGCAGTCTCGTCTTTCGCGCACGCAGCGTCGAAGTCGATGCCGCGCACGAATTCGGTCGTGAGCACGCGCTTGCCGCAGCGCTCGTCGATGACGGCGGGCACGCGCGCGAGCGGCCAGCCCGCGTGGAGATCGCGGAACGCGCGCAATCGCTCGGCCTCGAGCCCGTAGTCGAGCTCTTCGCGGAAGCGCTTGCGCACGACGGCGAGCATGCCTTTGCTGTCGAACCGGCGCGCGCCGAGCGCCCCGGCCATGTGCTCGAGGATGCCTGCATTCTGCAAATCGGATTCGATCGCGCGCGCGACGCCGGGGTGCTGCACTTTGACGGCGACCTCGCGACCCTCGGTCACGGCGCGGTGCACTTGGCCGATCGACGCGCTCGCGACCGGGGCGTCGTCCCACGACTGAAACAAGCGGTCGATCGGCGCGCCGAGATCCTCTTCGACGACCGCGCGGATTTCGGCGGCGCTCGACTTCGGGGCCGCCGCGCGAAGGCGGGCGAGGGCGGTTTCGTACGCGGCGCGCTGCGGCTCGGGGACGATTCCATCGACGTAGCTCGCCATTTGGCCGACCTTGGCCGCGAGGCCGCGGAGCGTGCCGAGCGCGTCGGCGGTGGCTTCGGCGGCGCCGCTGCCGGACCTCGAAAGGAGCATCCCGGCTGAGCTACGCGCGCCCACGGCAGCAAGCCGCGCAAATCGCGCCAGCCGGCCTTCGGGTACCCGTCGCTCGTCCCCGTCCATACATGAAAGTCTTTAGTGCCGAACTGAATGTGGAAAAAGGCCTCAGTCTTCGATAACGTTTGGGGTTGGTGTGATGGTGGAGGGACACGACCAAAGCTCGCCCCCTGAGCCGCCTCCGGTCGTTCCGGGACAGGTGCTGGCCGGGAAATTCCGGATCGAGCGGGTCATCGGGGAGGGAGGGATGGGGATCGTCGCCGAGGCGATGCATCTCCAGCTCGAGGAGCGCGTCGCGCTCAAGTTCCTGCGGCGCGAGGTGATGAAGATGCCGGACGTCGTCGCGCGATTCGATCGCGAGGCGCGCTCGGCGGTGAAGCTGAAGAGCGAGCACGTCGCGCGCGTGAGCGACGTCGGCAAGACCGAAGACGGCATCCCGTACATGGTGATGGAGCTGCTCGACGGCCGCGACCTCGCGCAGATGATCACCGAGCAGGGGCCGCTCCCGATTCAGGAGGCCGTCGAGTACGTCATTCAGGCGTGCGAAGGCGTGGGCGAGGCGCACGCGCGCGGCATCGTTCACCGCGATTTGAAGCCCGAGAATCTGTTCGTCGTGAAGCGCGAGCACGGTTGGCCGGTCGTGAAGGTGCTCGACTTCGGCATCTCGAAGGCGGTGCTCGTCGGGCCGAGCTCGGTCGACCTGAGCTCGAGCAACACGACGAGCATCATGGGCTCTCCTTATTACATGTCGCCCGAGCAGCTTCGCTCGACGCGCAGCGTGGATCATCGCGCGGACATTTGGTCGCTCGGCGTCGTCCTGTTCGAGCTTTTGACCGGGACGACGATTTTCGACGAGACCAAAGAGTTCACCGAGCTCGTCGCCGACATCCTCGAGACGCCGCATCGCCGGCTCGGCATGTTTCGGCCGGACGCGCCGCCCGCGCTCGAGGCGGTCATCGATCGTTGCCTCGAGAAAGATCGGACGAAGCGTTATCAAAACGTCGCCGAGCTCGCCGTCGCGCTCCTGCCGTTCGCGCCCAGGCGGTCGCGGCTCACCGCCGAGCGCACGACCGCGGTCACGCGATCGGCCGGGCTCATCACGGATCCGAATTTCCAGGTGCCGCCTTCGAATTACCCGCCGGCGCCCGCGCCGTCGGATTCGTATCCGTCGGGCCGTCTCACGCCGCCGCACTTGCCGGATTTCAATCCGCTCGGCGAAACGGTGATGCCGCCGCGCGTGCTCCAATCGTCGCCGTCGCTTCCGGCGGGCGCGGTCGAGACGCAGCCTGCGACGCGCAAGCAGGTGCCGCTCGTGCTGCTCGTGCTCGGCGCGGTCGTGTTCTTGGGCGTCGGCATCGGCGGCGCGTACGCGGTAAATCGGTCGCTGCGTCCGGTGCCGGCGTCGACGCAGCCGCTCGCGACCCTCGCGGCTCCGACGGAGACGCACGCCGCGCCGACCGCTTCGACGGCGACGAGCGCGACGCCCGCGACGGCTTCGGCCTCGCCGACGGCGAGCGACGCGATCGATCATCACCCGGTCCATCCGCACAACACGGTGACCGCGCCGCACCCGCATCCGACCGCGCCGACTTCGGCGACCGCCACGGCGACGCATCCGACTCTCGACATCCAACTCACGCGGTAGCTCCGCACTCTTTTGGGGGAAAAGGCAGCAGTCGGGCCGAAAAAGCGCACGACATGACCGAACATTCCCGTCTGGCTCCTCGCAGGCTCTGGCGAAGCATCCTCGTCGTGGTCGGGCTCCTCTTGTGCTTCGCGCCGCGCGCGACCGCCGACAACCTCGCCGACGAAGCGGACTTGCAGTTCAAGCTCGGCGCCGCCGCGTATCAGAAAGGCGACTTCACGAGCGCGCTCGAGCACTTCCTCGCGTCGAACCGGCTCGTGCCGAACCGCAACGTCGTCTTCAACATCGCGCGAACGTACGAGGAGCTGCACGTCGCGCCCGACGCGTACCGCTATTACGTCGACGCCGCCCAAGGCGAGACGCGCGCGGACCAGAAGCAGCGAATCGAAGAAGCGCTTCGTCGCGTGGCGCCGTCGGTCGCCGTCTTGAAAGTGACGACCGATCCGCCCGGCGCGGCGGTGTATCTCGATCGCAAAGACCTCGGCGCGCGCGGCAACACGCCTGCGAACTTGGGGCTCGCCGCGGGCAAGCACAAGGTGATCGTGGAGCTCTCCGGTTACGAAGGCGCCGAGAAAAACGACGTCGAGCTCGTCATCGGTCGCGAGCAGGACATCTCGTTCACGCTGGTGCCGATCCTCGGAACCGTGCACGTCGAGGGCGAAGCCGGCGCGACGGTGAGGCTCGACGACGTCAGCTCGCCGATCGCTGGCACCGTTCCGTGTAATATACAAGTAAAGCCCGGCCGGCACACGCTGATCGTCGAGAAGCTCGGGTACGCCGAAGAGGACTTGCCCATCGACGTGCCGCCGCGCGGGACGGTTTCGGCGCGCGCGCATCTTTCGGCGGAGACGGGCGCGGTCGTCGTCAACACGGACATTCGCGACGCGCTCATCACGATCGACGATCAGCCGAGCGGGTTCACGCCCGCGGTGCTCAACGTGCCGATCGGGCATCACCGGCTGAAGGTTACGCTCTCGGGATTTCGGCCGATCGAGCAATCGATCGACGTGAGCAAGCAGGGCCAAGTGAAGCTCGACCTCTCGCTGACGACGGCCGAAGAGGTCACCGCGGCGTCGCGTTATACGGAGTCGATCGAGGACGCGCCCGCGTCGGTCACGATCATCACGGCGCAAGAGCTCCGCGCGATGAACTACCCGACCATCGCCGAAGCCGTGCGCGGCGTGCGCGGCATCTATCTGTCGAACGACACGAGCTACGACACGATCGGCGTGCGCGGGTTCTCGCGGCCGGGCGACTACGGAAACCGCATCCTCATTCTCGTCGACGGGCACCCGGCGAACGACGACTACATTTGGTCGTCGTACGTCGGCTTCGACGGGCGCACGGACATCGACGACATCGAGCGCATCGAGATCATCCGCGGCCCGGGATCGGTGCTCTACGGAACGAGCGCGTTCTTCGGCGTCATCAACTTGGTGACGCGTTCGCGCGACATGCCGACGCACGGCGAGGCGAAGGTCGACACGGTGCTCGGCGCGGGCCGCGGGCGCGTGACCGGTTACTGGCGCGCCGGAAAAGACGCGGGCGCGTGGATGTCGGTCGCGTCAGCGCACTCGGGCGGCGACACGTATCACTTCGAAGAGCTTCGCACGGGGTCGAACGTTCCCGGCAACAACACGGCGTACAACTCGTGCAACCCGGGCGGCACCGATTACTACGGCCTCCCGTGCAGCGGCGACGCGGCCGGCGTCGACGGTTTCAATTCGTTCACGGTCAACGGACGCGTCTGGTGGAAGTCGCTCACGCTGCAGTGGTTTTTGACGACGCGAAAGAAGTTTCTGCCCGCGGGCGAGTACGCGACGACTTTCCTCGACCCGAACACGAACTTCACCGACACGCGCGGGTTTCTCGAGGCGCGCTTCGAGCCGCAGCTGACGAAGACGACGCAGCTCTTCGTGCGCGCGCACCTCGACATGTACAACTTCGACGATCTCCTCGGTTATCCGTCGGTCGCGAACGGCGGGACCGGCGACGAGGTCGACACGTTCCGCGGGCGCTGGGGCGGGCTCGAGGCGCGCGTTCAATACTCCGGCGAGAAGCTGCGCCTCATGGCCGGCGGCGAGATCATCGACCACTTCCAGACGCTGCAAGAAGGCGTCAACGCCGTGCAGCCGGTGCTCTTCGACAACAACGGCAACGCCGGGCGAAACGATCCGTTCTTCGTCGGCGCGGGTTATCTCAACGCCGACATCGTGCCGGTCCCCGCGTTCAAGATCTCGGCGGGCGCGCGCGTCGACTACTATTCGTCGATCGTCAACCCGCAGTTTCTCGACGTGTTCAACCCGCGCCTCGCGCTCATCATCAAGCCGAGCAAGCGCGACACGCTGAAGCTCATGGCCGGCAAAGCGTTCCGCGCGCCGAGCGTCTACGAGCTCTACTACCAAGCCGGAACGCAGTTCCGCGCCGGCAGCGTGTGTCTCAATACGGACACGAGCGGCTGCGATCTCAAACCGGAGCAAATTTATTCGGCGGAGGTCGAGTACTCGCACCGCTTCTCGCCCACGGTCACCGGGCTCGTCAGCGCGTACACGAACTACGTGACGAACCTCGTCGAGCTCGACAACGTCTCGGACGCGGGCGGCAACTACGAAAACGAGTACCGCAACTCGGCGAACCCGGTCTTCGTCGTCGGCGGCGAGGCCGAGGTGCGTCGCGAGTGGCGCCAAGGCTGGATGCTTTCGGGGAGCGTCTCGGTTTCGCGCGCCGGGTACGTCACGACGGTCGACGATCCGGGCGGAAGGACGCACCAGTGCATCGGCCTCGCCACCTCGTGCGCGGGCCTCGGCGAGGTGCCGAACTCGCCGCTCGTGCTCGCGGCGATCAAAGGCGCGGTGCCGATCATCGGCCGTCAGCTGATGCTGATGTCGCGCCTCTCGTTCGAAGGCGAGCGCTACGACAACGCGATCGCCGTGGGCACCGGCGCGCCGCAAGGCACGACCGACCCAGGGCTCATCTGGGACATCGTGTTTTCCGGCGAAATCGAGCGACTCGGCGTGCGCTACGCGGTCGGCGCATACAACGTGATGGACTGGCAATATCAAGCCGTCCCGAGCGTCGAGTTCGCCGAGCGCGTCATCCCGCAGCGCGGCCGCTCCTTCCTCGCGTCGGTCAGCGCGTCGTTCTGACGGGTTGGGCGTGGCGGTGGGTGAGGGCTTGGCGGGCGCGCGTCGCTAGGTCGGGGCTTGTGGCGAGAATGCACCATGCGTTGCACGCGGCTTCGTGGGTGGTGACGGGCAACATGGTGAGGAAGATTTCGAGGGTTTCGGCGATGGTCTCGTAGGCGTGCGAGGTCGTGACGACGTCGTCGCGAACGTGCTCGACGATTTCGTCCTCGATCACGGCGGCGGCGGGGCCCCAGACGCACGCGACGGCGATACCTTGCGTGGCGGCGCGCTCGATGAGCGGCGCGACGTCGACGACGTGCTCGGCGAGGATCATCAGCCCGAATTCGGCGCACGACCACGGCACTTTCTCCGGCCACGCGTCGAGTCCGATCGCGATCCAAACGTCGCGTTCGGATTCCGGGTCGCGCCACTTTTCCACGCTGCAAACATGTCACAATCGCTGGCGGTTGCGTGGCTCTGCGTTCGCTGGTAGAAAGCCGCGCAGTCGCCGCCTAAACAGCGACGGCGCGTTAGATAGTCGAGGCGTGCTGAAGCGCTCTGCATCGCAGGGCGGCCAACCCCTCGAGATCGCGGGTTCTCTCGCCATCTCGATGGCGCGAGACCCAAATGAGGATCTCGCATGATGTCATTCAGCCGCGTTCGTCATCTTGCTCTCAGCATCGTCGCGCTCTTCGCGACGCTTCTCGTCGCCGGGCCCGCGCTCGCCGAGCCGGCTTCCGGCGGAGAGGCCAACCTCGTCGTCCCGAACGCCGCGTTCTCGACGACGCTGTTCATGAACGGCACGCCAGGGCGCACGCTCTTGATGATCGGCATCGTCATCTGCGTGCTCGGCATGCTCTTCGGGCTGGCCATCTTCACGCAGCTCAAAAACGCGCCGGTCCACAAGTCGATGCTCGAGATCAGCGAGCTCATCTACGAGACCTGCAAGACGTACCTCGTCACGCAGATGAAGTTCATCCTCATCCTCGAGGCGTTCATCGGCACGATCATGGCGCTCTACTTCGGCGTCATCGAGAAAATGCCGGTCGACCGCGTCGTCATCATCCTCGTCTTCTCGGTCATTGGCATCGCCGGCTCTTCGCTCGTCGCATGGTTCGGTATCCGCGTGAACACCTTCGCCAACTCGCGAACGGCGTTCGCGGCGCTCGAGGGCAAGCCGTTCCCCTGTTACGCGATTCCGCTCAAGGCGGGCATGAGCATCGGCACGCTGCTGATTTCGATCGAGCTGCTCCTGATGCTCCTGATTCTTCTGTTCGTCCCCGGCGATTACGCAGGCGCGTGCTTCATCGGCTTCGCCATCGGCGAGTCGCTCGGCGCGAGCGCGCTCCGCATCGCGGGCGGCATCTTCACCAAGATCGCCGACATCGGCTCCGACCTCATGAAGATCGTCTTCAAGATCAAGGAAGACGACGCGCGTAACCCCGGCGTCATCGCAGACTGCACCGGCGACAACGCGGGCGACTCGGTCGGCCCGTCGGCCGACGGCTTCGAGACCTACGGCGTCACGGGCGTCGCGCTCATCGTCTTCATCCTCGGCGCGGTCGAGAGCAAGACCATGCAGGTTCAGCTCCTCGTCTGGATCTTCGTCATGCGCATCGCGATGATCATCGCGAGCACGATCTCGTACTTCATCAACGACGCCATCGCGAAGGCTCGTTACAAGAACGCGGCGAAGTTCAACTTCGAGGTCCCGCTCACGGTCCTCGTCTGGATCACCTCGCTCGTCTCGGTCGCCATGATGTTCATCGTCTCGAAGCTCCTCATCCCGGAGCTCGGCGGCGGTTCGGCGTGGTGGAAGCTCTCGGTCATCATCACGTGCGGCACGCTCGCCGGAGCGATCATCCCCGAGCTCATCAAGGCGTTCACGTCGACCGAGTCGCGCCACGTGCGCGAGGTCGTCACGAGCTCGCGCGAAGGCGGCGCGTCGCTCAACATTCTGTCCGGCCTCACGGCCGGCAACTTCAGCGCCTTCTGGATGGGCATCGTCCTCATCGCGCTGATGGGCACCGCGTATTACATGACGAAGCTCGGCGTCGGCGCCGACCTCGGCATGATCCTGAACGGGACCGACGCGTCGCCGGTCTTCGCGTTCGGCCTCGTGGCCTTCGGCTTCCTCGGCATGGGCCCGGTCACCATCGCCGTCGACAGCTACGGCCCGGTCACCGACAACGCGCAGAGCGTTTACGAGCTCTCCATGATCGAGTCGATCGACGGCATCGAGGCGGAGATCAAAAAGGACTTCGGCTTCAAGGTCCAGTTCGAGAAGGCGAAGCACTTCCTCGAAGAGAACGACGGCGCCGGCAACACCTTCAAGGCGACCGCGAAGCCGGTGCTCATCGGCACCGCAGTCGTCGGCGCGACGACCATGATCTTCTCGATCATCGTCGACCTCACCGACCGCTTCACGAAGAACATGCAGAACCTCTCGCTTCTGCATCCGCCGTTCTTGCTCGGTCTCATCGCCGGCGGCGCCGTGATTTACTGGTTCACCGGCGCCTCGACGCAGGCCGTCTCGACCGGCGCTTACCGTGCCGTCGAGTACATCAAGGCGAACATCAAGCTCGAGGGCGTCACCAAGGCCTCGATGAAGGACAGCAAGAAGGTCGTCGAGATCTGCACGCTCTACGCGCAGAAGGGCATGTGGAACATCTTCATGACCGTCTTCCTCGGCGCGCTCGCGTTCGCCTTCTACGAGTCGTACTTCTTCATCGGGTACCTCATCGGCATCGCGCTGTTCGGTCTGTTCCAAGCGCTCTTCATGGCGAACGCCGGCGGCGCCTGGGACAACGCGAAGAAGGTCGTCGAGGTCGAGCTCAAGGAGAAGGGCTCGCCGCTCCACGACGCGACCGTCGTCGGCGACACCGTGGGCGACCCATTCAAGGACACCTCGAGCGTCGCGATGAACCCGGTCATCAAGTTCACGACGCTCTTCGGCCTCCTCGCGGTTCAGCTCGCCGAGCAGCTCGAGCACCAGCAAGGCCCGGAAATCCGGCACATCATCTCCGGCGTCCTCTTCGTCATCACCCTCTTCTTCGTTTACCGCTCGTTTTACGGCATGCGAATCGAGTCGGGGTCGGCCCCGAAGAAGGAAGAAGAGAGCGCGCCCGAGCCGGCGGAGTAGTTTTGCGATCCTCGGCCGCTTCGGCATAGGATGCGTACGTGGGAAAAACCATCAATGTGACGCAGCGGCTCGTCACGGTTTCCGCGCAATACGACGTGAGCGTCGAGGGTGAGGAGCCCTCGCCGCTCTACACGGTGCGCGGCGAGTTCATGACGACGACCCCGACGCTCCAGCTGTTCGACAAAGACCAAAAGCTCGTCGCCACGCTGAAGGGCAACGTCCTCAAGACGAAGTTCCAGATGCGCGACGACAAAGGGCAAGAGCTCGCGTCGGTGAACTTCTCGGCGATATCGTTCCGCAAGACGTTCACGATGACCGTCGGCACGAAGGGGTACCACGCGAACGCCGGCGTCGTCGGCGTCGTGAAGGACGTCTACGAGTGCAAGGACAACGCGGGGACGGTGGCGCTCGTCGTGTCGAAGGAGCCGGGCATTCGCGACCGATTCAAGATCGATCTGCGCGAAGAGCGCGACGTTCCGGTGGAGGTCGCCGTGCTCGCGTCGGTCGCGCTCCACTCGCGCTTTTACGAATGATCGTCGATCAACGCGCGTAGCTGGTCGTCGCTCAGCTCCGTCTCGGGCTGCACGTCGGCGCACGACCACGCGAGGCGCGTTCGGCAGTTTCGGCCGCGGCGTTTGCAAATCTCGACGTACTTCGATTCGCACGCCATCCGCCAGCGCATGCCGCAGCCCTCGGCGACGTAGACGTCTTCGCGGTATTCGGGGACGTCGTTCGCGGGCACGTGCGAGACGTCGAGCGTCGGGCAGCTGGCGGTCGTGTAGACCTCGCCGCGCGCGGCCTGCGCGAGCGTGAAGGCTTGCGGCGTGCACGCCGCGAGGAACGGAACGACGAGCACCCAGAGCCGCATGCGCTGGGATTCAGCAACGGGCGTGCCCCGCGCAAACCCGCGGCAGCCGGCTCACCGCGAGCGCCGAGCGGGGCGCCGAGTCACCGCCAGTGCATCGAGAGGATCGTTTCTGTCGCGCCTTCCCACGACGTCGACGTGAAGGCGATCTTCACGTCTTCTGCGCCGGCGACCTCGAGGAGCCGCTCGAAGAAGCCGAGCGTTTGCCACGACGCGGCCTCCTCGGCGCGGTCGCCCATGCCGTACGCGATGGTGACGTGCGCTTCGCCGTCGGTCACCTCGCGAATCGTGAGCGCCGGATAATCGAAGAAGCTCTGCCGCAAAACTTTGAAGCGCATGAGCGACTCGGGTGGATCGCCGTGCGCGACGAGGTTCGGATGAAGCGTGCTCAGCCAGTCGATTTGAATGCGGCCCCACTGCCGGACGAGGCCCATGTCGCTCTCGGCGATCTCCGCGAGGATCGCGAGGCCCATGCGCTCGAACGCGGCCATCGGATACCAGTCGTCGGACGAAATTTTCGCATCGAGGTACGCCATGTCTTGGGGCGCGAGGTAACGCGCCCAGTCCACGCCCTTCTTGGCGCGGAGCATCTTCACGTAGTCGACGAAGAGAGTTCCTTTGACTTGGCCCACGGCGAACCGGCGATCATACTCAAATCGAAAAGAAGCGTTTGATCTTCCCCAGGAGCTGCGAGGTCCGCTCCTCGATTTCGGCCTCTTCTTGCCGCTTGCTGGTCGCGACGTGCTCGTCGAGCTTTTGCTGCCGTTCGGCGATGATTCGGCTCACGGTCTTGGCGAGCTCGGGGTGCGCAGCGAGCGTCGCGTGGAACGCGCCGTGGCTCACGACGACGAGCTCGCTGTCTTTTCGCGCGACCACGTCGGCCGAACGCGGCTCGCCCGTCATGAGCGCCATTTCGCCGAAGAACTTTCCGGCGTCGAGCTTCGCGACCTCGCGCTTTTCGCCGAAGCCGTGGTCGGCGGGCATCAGCACGGCGACCTCGCCTTCTTGGACGATGTACATGTCGTCGGCGGTGTCGCCCTTCTTCACGATGACCTCGCCCTCGGCGTAGAGGTGCACCTCGGCGCTTCGCGCGAGCTTCTCGATTTCGGACGCGGGGAGCGCCGCGAGGAAGTCGACCGCCCGCAGCGCGTCGACGTTGCGGGCGAACTTCGCGCTGCGTTGGCGCGCGAGCATCTCGTCGTTGACCTCGTGCAAGAAGAGCTCTTGCGTCGGCCACGCCATCTCGATGCCCTCGCGCGCGAGCGCGTACCAGATGCGGTCGCGCACTTCGCCTTCGACCGCGCCCCAGCGCTGGAACTGGTCGGTCCAAAAGCGAACCCAGAGCGCGGTGCCGGCGTTGTTGAAGTCTTGCGTGACGACCGACGGCGCCGGATCGTCGAGCACGCCGAACGAGCCCTTGATCGCTTCGGCGATCACACGCTGCGCTTTGCGCGGCGGCGTCGAGAGCGTGACGGTCACCGAAATCGACCGGCGAAGGCGCGGGGACGGTTTCGTGTAGTTTGCAATCGCCGCGGTGCCGAGCTTGCCGTTCGGCACGATGACCTCGACCTCGTCGAGCGTGAGGAGCTTGGTCGCGCGCCAGTTGATCTCGAGGACTTTGCCGACGGTGCTTTGGCCGTCGCTGAATTGAATCCAGTCGCCGACCTCGAAAGGCGCTTGGAGCTGCAGCGCGAGGCCGTTGAAGAGGTTGCCCATCGTCTCTTGGAGCGAGAAGCCGACGACCGCGGTGAGGAGCGCCGACGTCGTCAGAATCGAGCCCGGCTCGATGCCCGCGGCGCGCAGCGAGACGAGCGCGATGCCGATGTAGACGACACCCATCACGACGTCGCGGATGATGCGCGGCGTCGGGCGCGACATGCGGCGGCCGAAGCCGACGTCGAGCACCAGCGTGACCGCCGAGCGTCCGATGCACGCGAGGATCGTGAGCACGCCGAGGACGACGAGGATGTGCGCCGCGTTGCTGTCGCCGGTGAAGAGCGTTCGCCGGAGCGCGCGCAGCGAGAGGTGCGCGACGAGGAGAAAGATCGGCGAGCGCATCAGACGCCGGCCGCTCTTCGGCAGCGTCACGAGCAAGAGGAGGATCAGCGTGAGCGCAACCGCGACGGCGAAGACCTCGCCGTTCCGCAAGTCGTCGCGCACGATGGTCGGCAGCGAGGAGAGCCACGAGGGCATGAACGCGGTCATCGTAACATCAAGCTCGTGTAGAATGAGCGCGATGTCCGACGCTGCCTTGGCGGCGACTCAAGCGTTTCCGGTGAGCATCGGCGCCGTGCTCGCCGATCGCTACGAGATCCGCGCGATGCTCGGCGAGGGCGGGATGGGCGCGGTTTTTCGCGCGTACGATCGCGAGCTCGACGAGGACGTCGCGCTCAAGGTGCTTCACCTCGAGGCGGCGGCGGACGCGGCGGCGCTCATGCGTTTTCGCCGCGAGGTGAAGCTCGCGCGCCGCGTGACGCACCGAAACGTCGCGCGGACCTTCGACCTCGGCACCCACGAAAAGCTGCGTTTTCTCACGATGGAGCTCATCGGTGGCCAGTCGCTCGGTGCACTCGCCAAGCGCGAGCGTTTGGCGCTTCCGGAGATCTTGCGGGTCGGATTGGAGATCGCGCGCGGCCTCGCGGCGGCGCACGTCGTCGGCGTGGTCCACCGCGATCTCAAGCCTGACAATGTGATGCTCTGCGAGGACCGCGTCGTCCTCACCGACTTCGGCATCGCACGATTCGCGGACGGCTCGGCGCCCGCCGGCTCGGGCGACCTCATGCGTACCGGGATGATCGTCGGGACGCCCGCGTACATGGCGCCCGAGCAGCTCGAGAATCAGGACGTCGACGGGCGCACCGACGTCTACGCGCTCGGGACGATTTTGTTCGAGCTCCTCGCGGGGCGTTTGCCGTTCGTGGGCGAGTCCGCCATCTCGCTCGCCGCACAGCGGCTCACGTCCGACGCGCCCGACGTGCGGACGCTCGCGAGCGCCGTGCCCGAGGGAATCGCGACGTTCGTTCGCGAGCTCCTCGCGCGACGGCGCGAGGATCGACCCGACGCGCAAGCCGTGCTCGATCGCATCGAAGCGCTGCGCGGAAATAACGCGCCGGTCGGCCGCGGTGCGTCGCGCCTTCCGACGCTCACCTCGGACGCGCTCGCGACGTTCGGCCAACCGCGCACCGTCGTCGTCGAGTCGATCGAGGCGAGCGGCGATGTCGCCTCGCTCGCCGAAACGCTCACGCGCGCCGTGGTCGACGCGCTCGTGGAATCGCATGCGGCGCACGTCGTCGGCAGCGCCGGATCGAGCGGGGACCTGCGCGTCGAAGGAACGCTCCACGCGTCGGGCGAGCGCGTGCGTGCGCGCCTGCGTGTCGTCGGGGCCAAGGGGCAAGCGCTCTGGGCTGGGCACGTCGACGGCACGACGGCCGATTCGCTCGCGCTCGAGGACGGCGTCGTCGCGGCCGTGGTCGACGCGGTGCGGACGCGCATGTCGCGCGATCCAGGACCGCAAGATGCGTCGTTGCGCGAAGCCTACGAGAAGGCGCGGAGCGAGATGCAAGGCTTCGCGCTGCCGCGCGTGCGCACGGCCATCGGGATCCTCGAAGAGCTCGAAGCGAAAAAGCCGGGCGATCCGCGCGTGCGAGCGCTGCTCGCGCGCGGGCTTCTCTTCGCGTGGGCGCAGCTCGGCGCGCGCGATCGCGCCACCGTGGCTCGCGCGGAGGAGCTCGCGCTGCGCGCGCTCGAGGTCGAGCCGTCGCTCGCCATGGCCCACCACGTCATCGCGGCGGTCCGCTCGAACGACGGCGAGCTCATGGCCGCGGTTCGCGCCGAGACCGAGTGCTTGCGACACGATCCGCGAAACGCCGATGCTCACGCGCAGCTCGGCCTCCTCATGTGCGAGGCGCTCCACGTGAACGAAGGTCGGCGGCGCCTCGAGCTCGCGGCGCGCCTCGAGCCCGAGAACACGACCGCCGCATTTTTCGAGCTGAACGTGCTCGGGCTCGTCGGCGAGCGCGATCGCGCGCGCGCACGGCTCGCGGAGACCGTGTCGCGTCAGGGGCCGCTGTCGAGCGTCGTCGTGATGACGCGGCTGGCGGTCTGGTGGAACGATCGAGAGATGGCGGCGTCGGCCGCCGAGCTCATCGAACGAGCGCAGGCGGGCGCGAGCTGGGACCATGCGGCGCGCATCATGCGTAGCTTGTTGGCGCAGCGCGTGGACCCCGAGGCTGTGACGATTTTCGGGACGCTCACGACGAAGGACGTCGCGCCGCGAAGACGCACGATGATGCACGAGCTCGCGGCGGATTATTTCGCCGCGATGGGCGAGAAAGAGCTGGCGATCGAGCACGTCGTCGCGAGCGCGCGAACGCCTTCGACCAGCCTCCTCTGGCTCGACGCGAGCCCTTCGCTCGCGAGCGTGCGCAGCGATCCGCGCGTTGCCGAGGCGCGCGCGGTGATCGCCGCGCGCTGCGCCGACTTGTGGGGCGCCGTCGGCACGTGGCCGAACGAGTGAGCGCGCGCGCCGTCGTGGGTTACGATGGCCTGCGATGCCCGAGTCCGATTCCGAGCTCGCAAAAACGATCGAAGCTCCTCTCGTCGCGCCGAACGGAGACTCCGCGCGGCCCGTCGACCTGAGTGACACAGGCGAGGTCGCCGCCGCGCGCAGGTATTATCAGCGCTCGGTTCTCGGCGTCGGCGGAATGGGCGAGGTGCACCTCGTACGCGATCATCGGATCGGCCGCGACGTCGCGATGAAGGTCGCGCGCGAAGGCGCGAGCGACCCGCGCCGGTTTCTCCGCGAGGCGCGCGTCCAGGGGCAGCTCGAGCATCCGGCGATCGTGCCGGTCTACGACCTCGCGTACGACGACGACGAGCAGCTCTATTTCACGATGAAGCGCGTTCGCGGCGTGACGCTGGAGGGCGTGCTCGCGCGCGTCGCGGGCGGCGACGAAGAAGCGCGCGCCGCCTTTGGACGTCGCAAGCTCCTTTCGGCGTTCGTGAGCGCGTGCCTCGCGATCGATTTCGCGCACAGCCGCGGCGTCGTGCATCGCGACCTCAAGCCGTCGAACATGATGCTCGGCGACTTCGGCGAGGTCTACGTGCTCGACTGGGGCATCGCAAAGCTCGTTCACGACGAAGAGCCGGAGAGCTTGCCGCGCCAAACTCCACGTCACGGCAAGCACGCCACCGAGGCGGGCATCGTGCTCGGGACGCCGGGATACATGGCGCCCGAGCAGCTGCGCGGCGAGGCGCTCGGCGCGCGCGCCGACGTCTACGCGCTCGGCGCGATCCTCTACGAAATTTTGTGCGGCGAGCGTCTTCACGACAGCGACAACGTGGTGATGCTCGCGACGCAGACGCTCGCGGGCGACGGCGACCGAATTCGCACGCGGTGCCGGCAACGTGACGTTCCGCCGGAGCTCGAGGCGATTTGCGTGCAGGCGACGATGGTCGATCCGAGCGCGCGTTTCGCGAGCGCGCGCGAGCTCTCGAACGCCATCGAGCGTTTTCTCGACGGCGATCAGGATCTCGCGCGCCGGCGCGAGCTCGCCGATGGGCACGCAGCCGAAGCGCGCGCATCGCTCGCGGCCGCGCTCGACCCGACGAGCCCGGATGACGCCGCTCGTCGCAAGGCGACCCGCGAGGCCGGCCGCGCGATCGCGCTCGACCCATCGAACGACGATGCCGCGCGCACCCTCGTCACGCTGATCACCTCGCCGCCGGCCGTCGCGCCACCGGACGTGATGAAGCGCATCGAGCGCTACCGCGCCGACGACGCGCGCATCGCAGGCACGATGGGGATGATCGGTTGGCTCGTCATCGGCGCGCTCTCACCCTTCCTCTTGTGGATGGGCGTGCGCGACTGGACGTCGCTCGCGATCGGCTTCGTCGCGATCGTCGTCGGCGCGGTCACGACTTGGGGGGCGGGGAAGTGGCCTCGTCGCGGTCGCGCGCTCGTTCGCGTCACGCTCCTCGCGAGCGCGCTTCTTCTCGCCGTGCTCACGCGTCTTTACGGACCGCTCTTCTACGTGCCGGGCGTGGCGCTCGGCGCCGCGATCGCCCTCGGCTCGCATCCCTACGCGGGGAGATGGGGGCCGTACGCCCTCGTCTGCGCGGGCATGCTCGTGCCGCTCGGGCTCGAGTTCGCGGGCGTCTTGCCCGCGTCTTACTCGTTCGACGGCGCGACGCTCACCGTGCACGCGGGCGTCGCGTACTTGCCGCGCGTGCCGACGCTCGTCTTCTTGACGCTCTCGGGCGTCTTTCTCGTTTTGTCCGTCGGGCTTTATGCGCTCACCGTGCGGCGCGCGCTCGACCGCGCTCAGCGCAAGCTCTTGCTCCAGACGTGGCAGCTCCAGCAGCTCTTGCCGCGCGAGACGCTCGCGCCGACCGTCACCGGGCGAATCGGATGAACGTCCTTCGCACGCCGGACGAGCGATTCCGCGATCTCCCCGATTTCCCGTTCGAGCCGCGTTACGTCGACGTCGAGGGCTCGCTCCGTATGCACTACGTCGACGAAGGCCCGCGCATCGGCAAGCCCATCCTCATGCTCCACGGCGAGCCGTCGTGGTGCTTTCTCTATCGCAAAATGATCCCGGTCTTCGCCGCCGCTGGATTTCGCGCGATCGCGCCGGACCTCATTGGCTTCGGACGATCCGACAAACCGGCGGACGCGCGCGACTACACGTACGCGCGTCACGTCGCGTGGGTGAAAGCGTTGATCGAGTCGCTCGACCTTCGCGATGCGACGCTCGTCGCACAAGACTGGGGCTCGCTCATCGGCCTGCGTCTCGTCGCCGAAAATCAGGAGCGTTTCGCGCGCGTCGTCATCGCGAATGGTTTCTTGCCGATCGCGGATCGGCCTGTTCCGCCGGCATTTCGTGTCTGGCGAGCGTTCGCGCGGTACACGCCGATTTTTCCGGTCGGGCGCATCGTCGCGTCCGGGTGCGTGACCAAGCTCGCTCCGCGCGTGCGCGCCGCGTACGACGCGCCGTTTCCGTCGCGCGCGCATCAAGCGGGTGCGCGCGCGTTTCCCGCGCTCGTGCCGACCGACCCGCGCGATCCTGCGGTGCCGGCGAACCGCGCCGCGTGGGACGCGCTCGGCCGGTGGGAAAAACCTTTTCTCACGCTGTTCGGAAAAAACGATCCGATCCTCGGCGCCGGGGATCGCCCGCTCCAACGTCACGTGCCGGGCGCGAAGGGCGAGCCGCACGAGCGCTTCTGGGGCGGGCACTTCGTTCAAGAAGATCGCGGCGAGTATCTCGCCGAGCGCATCGTCAGCTGGATGGCCTGAACGCGGTCAATCGCCGTCGTCGCCGGCGTCGGGCGGAGGCGCCGCCTCGGGCAGGCTCGTGTCGATGGCCGCGTCCTCGATGGGCGCCGGGCCGTACATCGCGACGAACTGTCCGTCGGCTGCATCGGCGGACGCGTCGACCGACGCCGGGCCGTACATCACCACGACCTCGTTGCCGCAGGCGCTGAGCACGTTCGCGCCGGCGAACAAGATCGCGGCGCGCGTGAGCGCGCGCCCAGCGACCGCGCGCGGCGCCGACGGCCCCAGGCCCGACGAACAAAACGGACACTCACGCTCGCTCGCGAGCACGTGTCGGTTGCACGAAGGGCAAGGTACGAGCGCAGCCATCGAAGAGCCTCCTTAAGTGCGTTCGAGCATATCAGATTGGGTCCACGGCTCGAGCACGAGCTCGAAGCGTCCGTCGTCGAACGGCTCGCCGGCCGCTTCCTCGACGCGAACGAGCCGCTCGCGGAGGCCCTGATCTCGGAGCTCGAGCGCGCGGTGATGACAGTACGGATTATTTCCCGGCCGCTTGAAGAGGACGTCGCTCGTCCACGTGCAGCCGGCGCGACACGTGTCGGCGTAGTAGCAGGTCGCGCAGTAGCCCCAGAGATCGGCGACGGTGCGATCGCGCGTGTAGCGGAGCGCGCTCGCGCGTCGCCAGATTTCGGCGAGCGGCGTCTCGCGCACGTTGCCGCCCGCCCAGCGCGCGGTGCCGAGGCTCGGGCAGCCTTTGATCGTGCCGTCGGCTTCGATGCCCATCGTCAGTCGTCCCGCGCCGCAGCCGGTCGAGTGGCCCGCCGGACGGCGACCGCGTAGCGCGAGCTCGTGCGGACCGAAGTAGCCGACGTTGTTTCCCGCGGCGAGGTTCACGCGGAGCTCGCGCGCGCGCTTGGACAGCGCGTCGAGCGCTGGGAAGAGCTCGAGCAGATCGTATGGCTGGAGAAGCACGTCCGGCTCGTCGACGGCGCGGCCCATCGCGACGGTGAGCTGAATCTGCCAGCTCTTCGCGCCCGCCGCGGCGACCGCTTCGAGCACCTCGCCGAGCTCGCCGGCGCTGAGGCGGTTGATCTGCGTGTTGGCTCCGAACGGGACGCCCGCGGCGCGAAGGTTCGCCATCGCATCGAGGGCGGCGCGGTGCGATCCGCGGACGCCGCGCAGCCGATCGTGCGTCGCTTCGGCGCCGTCGACGCTGACGCTCGCCGAGTGCAGGCCCGCCTCTTTCGCGCCGCGACATCGCTCGGCGTCGAGGTTGCGCCCGCCGGTGGTCATCGTCGGAAGCATTCCGTGCGCGCGGATCGCGCGGACGATCTCGAGCCAGTCGTCGCGCAGATACGCTTCGCCGCCGATGATCGCGACTTCGCGCGTGCCGAGATCGGCGAGCTGCCGCACGAGATCGAGCGCTTCGCTCGTCGAGAGCTCGTCGGGTCGCGCGGCGCCCGCGCGTGAGCCGCAGTGGCGGCACGCGAGATCGCAGCGGAGCGTGATTTCCCAAACGGCGAGGAGCGGCGCGAACGCGAGGTCCGCGTCGCGCGCGTCGCCGAGCGCCGCATAACCGCGAGCGGCCGTCGATCCGATGACCGGAAGCGCACGCCGAGGGCGGGGCGCCTCTAAAAGCGCGGTGCGTTCCTCGTCGGAGAGCATCAGCGCTTCCGTCTCCACGCGACGATCGCCGCGCCCAGCGCCGCCGCGAGCCAAACGAGCCCGGAGCCGCCCGCGCCCGCCGCGTCGCAACCGCATCCGCCGGTCGAGCCGACGTCATTTTCGCTCCCGGCGTCACCCGTCGCGCCCGCGTCGTCCGCGTTGCCCGCGTCATCGGCGGTCGGCTCGGAGCCCGTCGGGCAGGACAAATCGATCTGCGGCGGCGTCCCGGCCTCGCACGGTCCCTGTTCGAAGCAGCAGCTCCGCGCCTGACCGTAGCCGAGCCAACGCTGCGCGAGCGCTTGGTCGCCGTTCGGATCCGCGCCCTCGCCGTAGAGCGTCCCGAGCAATTGTTTGAACTGCAACAATTTGGCCGGTCCATCGACCACGTCAGGCTCGAGCTCGGTGCCCTCGGTCCAGTCGTCCCACGTGTCCCAGATGACGCCGCGCACGTCGTACGCCTTCGAGGTCTTCAGCGTCGTGAGGTAATCCATCTGTCCCGCGAGCACGTCGGGATCGCGCGGGATCTCGCGCGGCGTGCACGCGCCCCAGTTCTCGGTGTAGTCGTCGAAGCCCGGCGCGACCCCGCCGACCATGACGCGCCCCGGGTTCGACGCGAGCGCCGCGAGGAGCTGCGCGTGAATCTTTTTCGAGTAGTCGACGCCTTGATCGTGCACGTTCGCGCCGCTCGCAGATTGCCAGTTCCCGAGGTTCACCCACGGCGAGATCGCGTCGAACGCGGCGAAGTACGACGCGTTGAGCGTCGTCGCGAGCGCATAAAAATCGATCCCGCTCGCTTGGCGCGCGTCGTCGAGCACCGTCTGCCACTCGGGCGCGGTCATCAGCGCCGAGTCGACGTAAAAAGCGAGGAACGGTTTCCCGTCGATCGACACCGCCGACGGGTGCGCGGCGGCCATCTTCGCCATGTCGGCGATGTCCTCGGTCAGCGCGGCTTTGCGCGACGCTTGATCGTTCAGCCCATACGAAGACCCGAAATTCCAATACGCGGTCGCGTCGGAGCCGATCCAAACCGAGCCCGTCAGGCCGGCTTTGTCGCCTTCGTCGAGGTACGCGGAGACGGCGCAGTAAGCGATGTCCCAAGTCGGAGATTGTTTGTTCGCGGGGTGCGCGGACGTGAACTTCACGCTGTCGAGCTGCAGCACGAACGCATCGATTCGCGCGCCGAGATCGCACGGCCGCCGCACGCACGAGAGCATGAGGTCGATGTGCTTGCGGCTCTCGTCGGTGAGGCCGGTCGACGAATAGATGCCCGTGAGCGGCCGGCGCTTCGACGCTATCCAGCGCTGGCGTCCGGCGTCTTGGAAGTCGGCGCACGTGGACGGATCGTTGTCGAGGTTGCAGGCCGGAAACGTCTTGTGCCAGTTGCCGTACTCGGGGTCGACGCCGCCGCCTTGCGGGTCCGTCTTCGGCATGCCGAACCAATTGACCATCCAAACCGCGGCGAGGTGCGGCGGCATGTGTGAATCGAGGTCGAACCCGTGCGCGGCCATGGCCGAGGTCGGCGCGAGGAGCGCGAGCACGAACGCGGCCGCCGTGACGGTCTTCACGAACGAACGGTAGCTCGCAGCGCAGCTGCGCGGTAGTCTCGACGTATGCGGCATCGTGTCGCTTTGGCGGCGCTCTTGCTCGTGGGAGGTGGGTGCGTGCTCTTTCCGGCCGTGAGCGATCTCGGCGACGGCGAGGACGCGAGCGCCATCGACGCGACGACCTCCGACGCCGTGAGCGAGAACGTGCCCGACGCGCCGAGCAACGGCGACGCGATCGCCTCCGAAGCCGCGCCGCCGGACGGCGGACTCGAGGCGACGACGCCCTTCTGCGCGCAGCACGAATCGGCCTTATTTTGTGCGGATTTCGACGAATCCGCCGACGCCGCGGCCGGCTTTTCGAACACGTACTTCAGCGACGGCGGCGTCGTCATGCTCTCGACGTCCGAGTTCTCGACGCCTCCCGCCTCGCTCCTCGCCGGAAACACGACGCTCGCGAGCGGACAGTCCACGCACGCTGCCGAGGTCCGCAAGACCGGCGTCACGCCGACCAAGTCGCTCACGCTCGATCTCGATTTCCGCGTCGACGCGCTCGCGACGCAAGGCTCCTACGTCGAGGCGTTCGCGATCGTCGCCAACGGGACCCCGCGGTCGTCGATTCAGCTCAACGTGAAGAGTGCGTCGACCGAGGTCGGCGAGGAGCTCGTGTACGCCGACGGCGGCACCACTTACACGCCGCACTATTTCCCGGCTCCGCTCGCCCTGGGAACGTGGGCCCACCTCACGATCGCGCTCGACTTCGTCGGGCGCACGATCACCGTCTCGGTCGACGGCACGATCGTCGTCGATCATGTGACGCTCGTCGCCGGCTTCACGACCGGCAGCGTCGATTTGTACGTGGGCAACGCGTACTCGCCGGGACCGTCGTCGGGCGCGTCGATTCTTTACGACGACGTCCTCGTCGTCGCGAACTAGCCCGACGCTTTGACGTGCGCCGCGTAAGCGGCCGGGTCGAGCAAACCCGCGGGCGGAAAATCAGTGGGCTCGAGGACGACCATCCACGCGCCGTAGCAGTCTTCGTTCACGAGCTCGGGCTTCTTGTCGAGCGCGGCGTTCACCTCGACGATTTTGCCCGCGACCGGCGCGAAGAGATCGCTCAGCGTCTTGACGCTCTCGATCGTTCCGAACGCTTTGCCCGCGTCGACGACGTCGCCCGGTTTCACGTCGAGCGTGACGAGCGTGATGTCGCCGAGTTGCTCGACGGCGAACTTCGTGATGCCGACGCGGATGCGCTCGCCCTCGATTTTCGCCCACTCGTGATCGCTGGTGTAGAGGAGGTCCGCCGGAAAGTCGCTCATCGTTTGGCCTCGTTTTTTATCACAGGTTCGCGATCAAGCGGTCGCCGAACGACGGCGGATCGATCCGTCCGAACCAAACGCTCCACGTCGCCTTCATGAAGTCGATGCCGGCGACCGTCGCCGAGCCGCCGCCTTGCTCCCAGAAGGTCGTCGTCTTGTTGGCCGCGTTGTACGAGATGGTCACCGTCGCGCCGTTCTTGAACTCGGCGTTGAACGCGCCCAGCGCTTGGTTGATTTTGCCGCCGTCGTGGTAGCCGTTTTTGTCGTACGCCTCTTTCATCGCGTCGACGATTTTGCCGCTGCCGACGTCGCGCATCATTCGCCACGTGAATTTTTTGTCGCAGTCGGCGTCGATGACGGCCTGCTTCGAGTGCGGGACGACGCACTTCATGTCGTGGCCGATTTGGTAGACGTTCGCGGTGATGAAGACGACGGTCTTCTGCCGGACGGCGTCGCCGGTGTGATACCAGCCGGCCCCGTCGGGCTGGAGGGCGAGCGCAGACGGCGCGACGGCGACTGTCGCGAGGAGGGCGGAGATGGCGAGTGTTCGCATGGTTGAGCGAGGCTACTGCGTGATTCGCCCGCGCGGAAGCGGCGCGAGCACCAGGCGCTGGTCAATCGTCGTCGTCCTCGACGTCGGTGATGGCCGGCGCGGGCGCCGCGTCGCGTGAGGTTTTCATTTGCTCGGCGAGGGCGTCGCGTTCGCGGGTCATGAGCTCGCTCCACGGCTTTTCGCCCAGAATCGCGCGCATCAGCGAGGTGACGACGAGCTCCTTGATGTACGCGAACGAGAAGCCTTCGGTCGATGCAGCGATCTTCTCGGTGGTCGCGTCGGTCCAATCGACTTTGCCCGCGAGCTTCCTTTGCCAAAGTCGCAGGTACGCAGCTCGCTCCTCGAGCTCGGGCAAATCGAAATGGTATTTGCGATCGAAGCGGCTCGGTCGATCCAAAATCGCGGGATCGATTTTGTCCGGGTGATTGGTCGTCGCGAGGACGATCATGCCGACGTTCTTCTCGAAGCCGTCGAGCTGGTTCAAGAAGAACGAACGGTTCTCGGCGTTGATCAACGCGTCGAGGTCCTCGAGCACGAGCACGCACGGACGAAGCTGGCGCGCGCGCTCGAACACGCGCTTCAAGTTCGCTTCGTCGGTCTCGTAGCGCGTCTTGATGCTCTGCACGTAGAGGCTGGGGATCGCGAGCTCCTTCACGAGCGCGCGGACGCAGTGCGTCTTTCCGTTTCCCGGCGGGCCGAGGAAGAGCGCGCCGCGCCGCCACGGGAGGCCGTGCGCTTCGTAGGTCGCGCGCGACGCGAGGAAGCGCTCGAAGTCTTCACGGATTCGTTGCTTGAGCGTGCGCGCGAGGATCAGCTCGTCGAACGACGCCTTCTGCGTCTCGACCCAGAGCTCGTGGCTGCGCTGCCAGCAGCTCCCGTGGAAGACCAGAATGCCGTCGCGCGGATCGTTGGTGACGCGCGCGACGTCGAGGATGAACGCGCGCGCGGTCTCCTGGTCGCGCGCGAGCACCCAGTTGCGATTCGCCTTGTTCCAGCCTTCTTGCCATTCGGCGACGACGACGTGCAGCGTCTCGCCCTTCCACGTGACGCGCCACACGCCTTGCTCGAGCCCGGTCACGACGCGATCCTCGTCGGGGCCGCCCCACGTTGAAACGGTGACGGGGGCCGGCAAACGAAGGAGCTCACGTTTGCAGTGACCGAGCTCTTCGTATTCTTCGACGTCGATCGGACGGCACGCCTCGACGTGCAGCGAGCCCGCGGCCTTCGTGATTGCGGCTTGAAAGCGCACCGGTGTCGACGAGTCGGTGGGCGACAGGCATGCCTGAAACAAGTCGTGCGGCAGATCCATGGGCGACGCTGATTTCACATCGGGCGAATTCGGTAGACGAGCCCGTTGGCGTCGTCGGCGACGAACAAGCTGCCCTTCGAGCCGACGGCGACTCCGGTCGGACGGCCGTGGCGCGTTTGCGTGCCCGGATCTTGGAAGCCGGTGACGAAGCCGGTCCATTGCTTCGTCGGATCGTTCCAGTCGACTGGCACTTTCGGCGTGTCGCCGTTCATCGCGACGAAGACGACGAGCGGCGATGCGGCGAAGCCGTTGTCGGCGGCGGTGTGCCACGAGCCGTGCGCTGCGATGAAGACGCCGCCGGCGTAGCTCGATGGAAACGCGTGCGTCGCGCCCGAAGGGGGCTCGTAAAATGCCGCGCCGATCAGCGTGGAATACGCCGGGAGCTCGATGAGCGGCGCGACGGTCTGCGAGCAGTCGGCGCTCGCGCCGAACGGGTTGTGGTTCTCTTCGCAGCTCGGCCAACCGTAATCCGCCGGGCTCGCGTGAAGCGTGAGCGCGTCGAAATATTCGTACGGATGCCCGATGCCGCTCGAGCACGCCGACGGATCGTTGTTGCACACGTCGTCTTGCCCGGCGCCGCCCGCCCAGACCGTTCCGGTCGCGGGGTTGGTCGCGAGCGCGATGGCGTTGCGCATGCGCGCGCCGCGCGTCGTCATGTTCGCGCCGTCGGCGTCCATCATTTGAATGGTCGCGCGCGTCGGGTCGACTTCGGTGCACGCGTTGCAACCGGAGCCGACGCCCGCGTAGAGCTTTCCGTTCGAGTAAGCGACCGACGTCGTCTTGTGGACGTCGCCGTCGCTGTTGGGCGTGACGGAGCCTTGTCGCACTTTCGCGATCGGCGCGGTGAAGGTGCCGGTGAGCTGCGCGTCGGCGTAGGTCGTCGAATAAATTCCGGCGGTCGTGCCGAGGTAGATCGTGCACGTCGTCGGCGCGTACGCGATGCCTTGCGGGTACGCGTCGGGCGCGTCGGCGAACTTTTGAGCTTTGCCGGGCGCGCCGTCGGCTTCGGCGTTCGGGATGATTTCGATCGACGAGCCATTGGTCGCGACGAGCAAATCGCCGTTCGGCAGCGGCGCGAGCTCGCGCGCCTGACCGACCGACGCGACGACCTCGATCGTGAACCCCGCCGGCACCTTGATCGCCGCCGGCACATCCGGCAGCGAAGTCGCCGCCGTCGCGGTCGACGCCTTCGACCCGTTGCACGCCGCGGGGATCACGATGGGCGGCGCCGAGTCCGCGTCGCTCCCGGCTTC
The DNA here is from genome assembly GCA_036488725.1 of Polyangiaceae bacterium. Lineage (GTDB taxonomy): Bacteria > Myxococcota_A > Polyangia > Polyangiales > Polyangiaceae > DASXHD01. The sequence continues at coordinate 48,601 of DASXHD010000101.1, forward strand.
GAGCGCCGTTTGATCGATCGATGCGTCGTTCGTGGGAACGGAAGCATCCGGTTCGCTCGACCCGCCTCCGCAGCCGACGAGAGCAAGAACCAAGAAAATCGTGCGCCGCATGTGTCTATCGTCCGCCGCTTTCGGCTCGCGCGCAACGTCGGGGCGATGATAAGCCAGCCCCCATGAAAAAGTTTCTCGTCCTCTACAAGGCCAGCAAATCCGGTTTCGATCAGATGAAGACCGCGACGCCCGAGCAACAGAAAGCGGGCATGGATGCGTGGATGAAATGGGGTCAGAAAGCGGCGTCGGCGATGGTCGAGATGGGCGCGCCGCTCGGCAAGTCGCTCAAGGTCACGAAGTCGGGTGACGTCTCGGAGTCGTCGAACGAGCTCGGCGGCTACTCGGTCCTCCAAGCCGAATCGAAAGAAGCGCTCGCGAAGACGCTGGAAGGTCACCCGCATTTCATGATGCCCGACGGCTGGATCGAGGTCGTCGAGATCATGGCCGTTCCGGGAATGTGACGGCTTGACGGATCGTCGCCGCACATTTCGTGTGATTCTCACCGGCGCGACGGGGATGGTCGGCGAGGGCGTTCTGCTCGAATGCCTCGCGAGCGAGGAAGTCGAGCACGTGCTCGTCGTCGGCCGCAGACCCTACGGCGTCGCGCACCCCAAGCTCGAAGAGTGCATCGTCGCCGACTTCGCCGATCTCTCGGCCGTCGAAGAGCGACTGCGCGGTTACGACGCGTGCTTCTACTGCGCCGGCGTGAGCTCGGCGGGAATGAGCGAGGCGGCGTACACGCGCGTCGCGTACGACATGGTGATGCAGTTCGCCGAGACGCTCGCGCGTCTCAACCCGAACATGATTTTCGATCACGTGACCGGCGCCCACACCGACGGAACCGAGAAGGGCCGCGTGATGTGGGCGCGCGTGAAGGGCCGCGCCGAGAACGCGCTCACGCGGTTGCCGTTCGCGGAGGTCTACAATTTCAGGCCCGGGTTGATGACGCCGACGCCGGGGCAGCGCAGCCTGAAGAGGCTCTATCGCGTGCTCCTCGTGCTCTTGCCGATCATGCGCCTCTTTTTGCCGACGCTCACGCTGAAGCAAGTCGGCCGCGCGATGATTCACACCGTGACGAGAGGCAGCGCCAAGCGCGTGCTCGAGGTCGCGGACATCGCGGAGCTCGCGAAAGACTAAGCGCTCGTCGCGACGCCGAGGTCGGCTTCGATTTCGGCGGCGTGCTTGGTCGGTTCGACGGTGCGATAGATTTTCTTGATGCGCCCGTCGGCGCCGATCACGATCGTCTGGCGCATGAGGATCGTTCCGAGGTTGTCGATCGTCTTCGAAGCGACGCCGAAGCGCTTGGCGAGCTCGAGCTTCGGATCGCTGACGAGATGGAACGGGAGCTTGTGGTGCGCGGCGAACGCGCGATGCGATTCGTCGCTGTCGACCGAAATTCCGACGAGGACGACGCCGCTCTTTTCGAGTGCGGTCCAAGCGTCGCGAAACGCGCACGCCTCGGTCGTGCAGCCGGGCGTTTCGTCCTTCGGATAAAAATAGAGGACGATCGGTTTGCCGGCGAGGGCGGCGCTGTCGATCTTCGTTCCGTCCGATGCGGTCACGGAGAATGCGGGAGCCGGCTGACCTTCGGCGATGGGCGCAGCCTCGGTCGGCGTTGCGCTCGTCGCGGTGGCCGTCGCGGCAGTCGGCGTGGCCGGCGGTGCTTCCGAGGAGCCGCAGGCGAGGGCAAAGGCGCAGAGGACCGAACAAACTGAACGCGTCATGCCGGCAGCATGCACGCGCGCCGCGCCGCTGTCATGCGGTCTTCACGCGACGGCGACAACGCTCGCCCTCGGCGAATCGTGAGATAGGCCGCGACGGACGAAGTCGGCTTGGACCTCGAAGCGCGCCACCGTTGACGTCGCGCGGCGCGACGATTGACGTCAGTGCGCGTGCGCGCGCTGACGCTTGACCTTGTTGGCCTGCTTGGCGAGCGCGGTGCGCGTCTTCTTGGGGAGGCTCGCGATCGTTCGCTTCTTGCGGGCGGCGCGGGCCGCTTTCTTGATGTTGCGCTTCGCAGCCGAGCGTTGTTTCTCACTGGTCATGGCCGCGAGAAACGCAACAAGCGCGCCGCGCGTACCTCAGGTGCGAGCTCGCGAGATTCTCGCGCGCGAGCTGGTGCGCATCGACATGTAGTCTGCACGCAATCGGCACGTTTCGACTAGAAGCCGAACTGCAGCGCGAGCTCGGGGCCGAACGACGGGAAGAAGCTCGCGCCGAACGCGGCGGTTCCACGCGCGGCGAGAAAGAACGCGACGCGTTGCGAAAACCCGTAGCGAAGCCCAGCTGCGAGCGTGGCGAAGCCCGGCCCGCCGACGTGCCACGCTTGCACCGGGCGAAGCCCCGCGACGCCGTTCTGCGCGATGGTGATCGCGAGGTTCGACGAGTACTCGCCGACGCCGCCGCCGAGCTGCAGGTACGGCGCGAACCCGGCGCGCCCGATCGGATCGTCGCCGAAGACCCACGTCACGCGCGCCTCGAGATGAATCGGCGGAAACTGCGGCCCGACGCCGCCCGAATACGCCGCGGCCACGTAACCAACCGCGAGCCCGATCATGAAGTTGCCGGTCGCCGCATAGTCGAGCGTGACTTTCACGCGGACGTTGCCGGGCTGGATGCCGCTCGAGACCGTGCCCGACTTTCCGGAGACGAGCGTCGAGTTTTCGTCGTTGTTTTTCGGGAAATCGAGGCCCTCGGGCGTGTCGCTCGTGCACGACCAATTTGGATCGCTCTGCGAGCCGTCGGATGCGCTGCGCGCGCAGACGTCGTTGCCGCTCGGGAGCACGGTGAACTCGACGTCGCCTTCGACGCCGATCCAAAGATGCGCGAACGGGCGACGTGCGACCGGCGCGCTCGGCGCGGGCTCCTCGGTCGTCCCCCCGCCGCCGCTCGCCGGCGGCGTCTCGGTCTCTTCGCCTTCGACCGCGCCCTCGCCGCACATCGTCGGCGCGCGCCGTCCGGGCAGATGCGGCGGCGGCCCTTCGATGTGCTCTTTCACCTGCACCGAATAAGGATGTCGCTTGTCGCCGCTCGAGAGGATCGGAAGGCCGTCGGAGTCGAACCCCTCGAAGTAATACTGCACGCGCCCGAGCTGCATCGCGCCGCACGGAATCACGTTGCCCCATCCGCCGCCGAGACGAACGAGCTCGAGCCGCTTGAACGACGACATGTTCGCGCCGCGATAACGCACGACGACCGAAACCGGATGCGCGCTGCCGCCGTACGTGACGAAGACGGGGAGGGGCACGCCTTGTCGCTGCTCGGCGGGCGGCGTGTGATCGAAATCGCCGCTCGGCTGCGCGCTCTGCGGCGATTTCAGATCGTTCCAGACGGCCTGCACTTTGCTCGACGCGTACGCGGGATCGAGATCGATCGACGAGTCGAACGAGAGCGCCGCGGAGAAATTACTTCGGCCGCGATCCTCGTCGCCCTGAATCACTTGGAGCGAGCCGATGTCGCGGAGCAGCGCGGCGAGCGTCCCGGGCGAGCAGTTGTCCGGCTCGCACGCCGACTCGGCCTGTTTGAGGAGGCGAAGCGCGATGCCGTCGTGTCGCGCGCGATGGTCGATGCGCGCGCGAGAGAGAGCGTGTTTCGCCGCGGCCTCTTGTTGCGCGCCGGCGAGCGCGGCTCGCGGCGCGAGCCCGACCACCACGAACGAGAGGACGAGCGCCCGAATCCTCATGGCGTATTCGTGAGCGCGTTGCCGCAAGCGGTGGAATCGGCGTTCCCGGCGAGCCACGACGTGATGCAGTTGTCTTGGTCGTCGCCCGGCGTGACGAGCGCGCCGCCTTTGTGCGAGTCCCAACCGCGCGCCTTGCGCACGAGCGTGAGCAGCTCGGGATGCGCGCCTCCGCCTTGCACGACGGCGGTCATCACGGCCGGCTCGAGCCCGACGATCGATCGATACGTCGCTTCGTATTCTTGCGTCTGCGTGTTCTGTCCGCCGCTCGCGCGGCACCCGGGCGCGAGACCGGTCCCGTTCGGATCGAGCCGCAAACCGTAGCAGCCGTACATGATGAGGTTGCGCGTCGCCGAGCCGTGGCAATCGAGCGAGCCGCATCGATGATCGAGAAAGTCTCCGACGCCCGCCGTCTCGAACTGCCCGAGGTCCGGCCCGTCGACGCCCGTGCGCTCGTCGGCCGGCGCGAACGTGCAGCCGATACCGATCGCGATCGCCATCCCGACCAAGACGAGGCGCTTCATGGCTGCACCACCGTCACGTAGACCGGTCCCGGCGAATCGGCCGTCGGGCCGCTCCCGAAGTGGCACGTCGCGCACGAGCCGTCTCGCCCGATGTGCGTGATCATCTGCGCGGGGTTGTTCGGATCGGTGCCGACGACCGTCACGCCGATGACACCGTTGCCGTTCGCGTCGACGTACGATCCAATCGGATAGACCGGCTGCCAGTCCGACTTCTTGATGAAAAAATTCCCGACCGAGTTCGAGGTCGCTTGGAATTGATTCCCGTCCGCGTCGACCAAGTTGATCGTCGCGCCTTCGACGGGCGTCGTGAGATCGTCTTGGTAGATCGTGCCGCCCATCGAGAAGTCGTCGTGACAGACGAGACACGGTTGGCCGGGTCGATGCGTTTCGCCCTGCGGCACGCCCGGATCTTCCGGACCGAGCGCCGAGCGTTCGGCGCTCCGCACGGGATCGGCGCACGCGGCGAGAACGAGGACCGAAATCAAGACGCGGACTTTCACAGCTCCACCTCCAGCGTCAGCGACGAGATGAGCCCACTGCGCGACGAGATGTAGAGGTCGTCGAGAAACGACGTGTACATGCCATCGACTTGCACCGAGAGACGCGCCTTCTGTGGGTCGCTGGCGCCGCCGAGATAAAAATAAAGTCCGCCACCGCCGGTCACCGTCCAGAGCGGCCCGAGCTCGCGATCGCCCGTGCGAAACACCGGCAGGTCCCAGCCCGGCGCGGCGCCCGACACGTACGCGCGTTTCCAAAAGCTCACCGCGCTCTGTCCGTGGAAGCGCGCGTGTGGCCAGAGCGCGACGCGCTTGCCGAGGTCGATGATCCAGCGCGCGTCGGTCGTCGACGCGAAGAGCGCCCACGTGTCGCCGTAGACGCGCTCCTCGAGACGCAGCGTCGAGCCTTCGAAGCGATGCGCGAGCCGCCCGGTCACCGCGACGCGCCGTTTGGAGAGCGGCGTTTGCTCGAGCGGGCGCTCCGGCAGCCGATTCGCCGTGACCCACGCGAACGAGGCACCGTTCGGCGCGCTCGCCGCGACGTCCGACGAGAACATCGGCACGTAGCGATACGGCTTGGATTGATCTCCGCTCTCGAGCCCGATGTCGGCGACGAGCACGCCGGTCGTCGCTTTGCCGAGGATCTGCGTGATGCCCAAATTGAACGACGTGCGATTGACGACGCGCGAGAAGACGCCGAACGAGGTGCAGTTGTTCGGCGTCGCGGCAGCCGAGCTCTCCGCGCCGCATCGCCCGACGTCGTCGTGACCGAACCCGAAGCCCGCTTCGAGCGTCGTGTTCTTCTCGTTGAGGTCGAGCGTCATCTCGGTGCCGACGCCGAACGAAAAATAATCCGGCTCGCTGGACAGCGATCCGGCGAGCGTGATGCCGAACGTCCTCGGCTTGTACGTCGCTTCGAGCGAGCCCGCGTGGCGCACTTCGGTCCATCGCGGCGAGGCGGTCGAGACGACGTCGGCCGACGCCGCCGACACGACGTCGACGACGTATTGTCCGCGCAGCGACGCGCCTTGCAGCACGTTCGTGATGCTCGCGGCGAGCGACGGCGTGAAGACCGTCACGTTGTCGCTGTCGGCGTAGACCGCGGTCTCGAGCGACGCGCGCTTCTCGCTCGAGTCGTCGAGCCGAGTCTCGGTGTGTGCGGTGCGCTCGGCGCCGAGCTGCTCGCCGCGGTCCTTGCGCGCGACGGATTGGTCGGCGGGGTTCTCGTCCTCGGCGAGCGCCGCCTGCGCGACGAACGTCGTCGCGACCAAGGCCCAGACCAGGCCGCGCATGGGATTATCGGTTCCGAATCAGTTGCAGCCGCAACCGCTCTCGGCGACCGACCCACCCCCGACGGCGCCTTCGTGAACTGCGTAGACGTGCTCCGCCGCGGGGCCATCGCCGATCGCGTCGGTCATGGTCGGGTGCGCGAGCTTGCCGCGCTCGTACGGCGCGACGTGCGTGCACGCGCCGAGCGAAGCGGTGAGCGCGAAGAGAACGGCGGCAAATAGGATCTTCGTCATGGCATCACCTATTTAGTTGTTTTGAGCGCCCGCGGCAGCCCAAGCATTCATATCGGTGACCGCCTGGGCGTAGCTCGACGGTCCGTTGGTCGGCATGTTCCCGCCGTACCACGAGAGACACGATTGATTCGCATCGACCAGCGCCGAGCCTGATCCGCTGATGTAACCGCGACCCTTGAGCCAGGTGTAGAGGCTGCTCGCCGAGTTTCCCTGGCTGTGGCAGCTCGAGCACTTTCCCTTCGTGCCGCTCTTCAAATAATTGTTGAAGACCTGGGTCCACGTCGGCGCGCTCTGCGTTTGCGAGCCGGAGTCCTGCGTTTGCGTCCCGGAGTCCTTCGTCTGCGTGGTGCCGGAGTCTTGCGTTTGCGTCGTCCCGGAGTCTTGCGTCTGGGTCGTGCCCGCGTCGTCGCCGGTGCTCTGGTTGTTGTTGTCGTTGTTCGTGTTGCTGTTGTCGGTGTTGTCGCCGTTACCGCCGTTGGGACCGGTCGGATCGGTCGTGCCGCCGAACGGACCGCCGAGCGGAGGATCGTCGACACCGCCGCAAGCCGCGACGGCAACGCTCAGACTCACGCACGCGAGAATCGCAACAGTGGGCTTTCGCATCGCAGCCTCCACCAGAAAGGATGCGAATACGTACCATCAGTTTCGATGGCGGGTAGCACGAAAAACAATGTAATTTTTATGGAATTCGAGGAGACGGCAGAATTCCACCTTGGCTCGACGGTATGGGCGTTTCGCCCAAGCGACGCGCGAGGCATTCGCGCAACACGGAGGCGCCGCAGGGCTTCGCGAGGACCTCGTCGACGACTTGGCGGGCGCGATCGGCGGCTGTTTTCTCGATGTTTCCGGTGAGGATGATGCGAACGGCGTCGGGTTGCTCCACGCGCACCCGCGCGAGCAGCTCGACGCCGTCCATTTCGGGCATCGTGAGGTCGGTGACGACCGCGTCGAAGCGTTGGCGCGCGATTTCTTCGAGCGCGGCGCGCGCACCGCACGCGAAGACGAGCTTCCACTTCGAACGAAACAGCGCGAACCGAAGCGCATCGAGCACCGAGCGTTCGTCGTCGACGAAGAGAACGGTCTTCATGCTGCCTGCCCCACGACGCGCGCGCACGGAAGGCGCAGCACGAACGTCGTCCCCGCGCCGCGCGTCGACGTGAACGAGAGCGTCCCGCCGTGCCGGTCGACGATCGCGCGCGCGATCGCGAGACCTTGGCCCGTGCCGCGGCCGGCGTCTTTGGTGGTGAAGAACGGCTCGAAGATTTTGTCGCGCACCGAGTCGTCGATGCCGATGCCGTCGTCGGCGACGCGGATCGCGACGAACGCCCCGCTGCGCTCGCTCGAGACGACGATGCGTCCGCGCTTCGTGTTGCCGCGCTGGCGGTCGCCGATCGCGTGCGCCGCGTTGACGACGAGGTTCACGAGGACTTGGTTGATCTCGCCGGCGTTCGCGTCGACCGCCGGCACGTCGCCGAGCGCGAGCTCGACGTCGGCGACGTATTTGTATTCGTGCTTGGTCAACGTGAGCGCGGTCTCGAGGGCGTGGTTCACGTCCATCGGGCCGCGGTTTTTGGCGGGGTGTGCGAGCTCGCGCAGCGAGGCGACGATCGCGGTGGCGCGCCCGAGCCCTTCGCGCACGAGCCGCAGCGCTTCGGGCATGTTCGCGCGCACGTCTGCGAGCGCGAGCGGATCGCCGCTCGGCGCGAGGAGCTCGGCGGTGCCCTCTTCGAGGAACGTCACGCTGTCGCTCACGAACTGGAGCGGCGTGTTCATCTCGTGCGCGACGCCGGACGCGAGCCGCCCGATCGCCTCGAGCTTGTGCGCTTGCGCGAGCTCGTGCTCGGCCGTCTCGCGCGCGGCGACTTCGGCTTTGAGCTTGCGGTGCGCTTCGTCGAGCTCGGCGCGCTGCGCTTCGGTTTTTTCGGCGAAGCGAACGACCGCGCCGAGGCGCGCTCCGGTGATCGTCCGAGCGACCACCGCGAGCATGACGAACGCGGCCGGTATCGTCCACGGCACGCCGTCGTGGAGCGCGAGCGCGGCAGTTCCTACGCAAAACGCGACGAGCACCGACCAGCTCACGCGGCGGCTCGCGACGAACGTCATGCCGCTGTACGGAAGCCAAATCCAAGACGCGATCGGCCAACCGGTGAAGTGGGTCACGACGAGCGTGAGCGGCAAGTTGAGAAACACGCGCATCAAGTCGGTCCGCGCCGCGCCCCAACGCTCCATGAGGGCGAAGTTGGCGGCGACGTTCAGCACCATCGCACCGAAGAAAGCCGCGATGCTGATCCACATGCGGCGCGGGTGGCTCGCGAGCTCGGCGACCGTGAGGACCTGGATCGCGACGCCGGTCATGGCGTCGAGCAGCGTCATGCGCCGCGTGAGCTTCGCGCACGTCGCGTCGTTCACGGTCATGACGGTGCTACGGCCGCGGTGGGCGCGATTTAAGCAACCTCAGTCGTTCGGCGCGCCGCACGCGATCCACTGGAGGATGGCGTCGCGGTCCTCGGCCGATGGCTGCGCCGCGTTGGACGGCGGCATCGAGCAGTCGCTCACTTTCGACTGAACTTTGGACGCGGCGTTCGCGAGGTCGCCGTACGAGTCGAGCGGGAGCCCCGATTGCGATTTGCCGGCCGCGTGACAGCCTGCGCAGTACTCGAACACGATCGGCGAAACGTCGGTCGCGTAGCTCGGCTGCGTCGGCGGACAGCTCGCAGCTTGACCGTTGCAGCTCGTCGCGCCCTGCTGTTGCGAGCCGCTCGGGGCACCTCCGCCATAACAACCGACCGCAGCGGCCGCGATCGCGATACATCCGGCCGTCCACTTCGCCAGTTGGGTGCGCATGCGCGAACATGCATCAGCGCGCGGAAGCGGCCAAGGTCAGCCGATCACCACGCGATCGCGATTCGGTAGATCACGAAAAAGCCGAACGCGACGCTGAGCACGCCCGCGAGCCGTGGCAGAGCTTCGCGAAAGTGGCGCGCGCGCGACGCGAGCACCATCGGAAGGGCCATCGCCGACGTGATCAACGTCATGCCTGCGATCGTGCCGACGCTGAAGAGCGCGAGGTAGGCGATCGCCCACGCGGGATCGCGGATGGTCGCGAGCATCATGAGCGCGATGGCCGCCGAGCCGGCCAGACCGTGGACGACGCCCACGCCGAACGACTGCGTGCCGGTGCGCGGCGCGGCGCTCTCGTGAACGTGCCGCGACGCGAGGTTGAACGCGCCGAGCGCGATGAGCATCACGCCGACGCATAGCTCGAGCGAGAGCGCGACGCGCGCCGGAAGCGCGACGCCGAAACCGATGATGGCGCCGCCCACGAGCATGACCGTCAGCATGTGACCGGCGCCCCACATCGCGCCGAGCTTGGACGCGGCGGTCGCGCGCTTCTCGCGGCTGACGAGCGTCGCGACGGCGACCACGTGATCGGCGTCGGTCGCGTGGCGCAGGCCGAGCACGAAGCCGATGAGCAAGATGGGCAGCACGTGCATCGCGTCGTGGCGGAGTAGCACGATTTGGTCCAATCGTGCCACGCAGAGACGTCTCAAATTCCGCGCGCGGGCTCGGTGGCCGGCGGAGGCAGCGGCGGCGGATCGCGCATGCGAACGTCGCTCGCGACGAACCCGAGCAGCGTCGCGAGGAGCAGCGCACCGGCCAGCAGCGCGAGCTTGAACGACGCCTTCTCGCGCCCGATCTCCATGAACACCGCGCCGACGATCATCGCTTTGAACGCGGCGATGAGAAACGCGACGCCGATCGACGCGTGGCCGAGGTGCGCATACGAGAGTCCGAAGCTCAGAATCGCGAGCGCGATGAGCGCGGAGCCGGAAGCGAGCTTGGTCTTGGCGCCGGTCATGCGAGATAAAAAATCGGCCAGAGGAAAATCCAAACGACGTCGACGAAGTGCCAATAGAGCGCGGAGGCCTCGAGCGAATGCTGCAGGCTCCCTTTGAAAACTCGAATGCCGCGATAAACGAGAATGCCGGTGCCGACGGTGACGTGAACCGCGTGCAGGCCGGTCGCGAGGTAATAAAGCGACCAGAACGTCGGAAGCCCGTGCTCCGGATGCTCGAGGAAGAAATGCCCGCGGCCGCCCGGGTAAATGCCTTCGCTGAAGTGCTGCGCGTATTCGGTCATCTTGATGACGAGGAAGACGATGCCGAGCACCGCGGTGGCGAGCGTGAGCGAGCCCGCGAGCACGCGCCGACCCGCGCGCTGCGCGTCGACGGCGACCGCGACGAGCGTGCTGCTGATCAAGAGAACGCCGGTGTTGATCGAGCCGAGGACTTTGGTGTTGTGCGCGATGCCGATTTGGAACGCGTGCGGCCAATCGGATTGATATGCGACGACGAGCGCGAAGATGCCGGTGAAGAGGAGCGCCTCGCTCGCGAGAAAAATCGCGAGCGCGATCTTCACCGCGGCGGCCTGCTGCTCGAGCGTCGCGTAGTGATCGTGCGTCGGCGGCGTGTCGGCGAGCTCAGCGTCGCTCATTCGGGCTCCTGCGGTGTCGTGTAGTCGTAGGCGTCGATCGCGAAGTCGACGGGCCCTTGGAAGTTCCGCTCGGGCGGCGGCGAGGCGGTGCGCCACTCGAACGAGCGCGAGCCCCACGGGTTCGGGCCGGCGGGCGCGCCGCGGAAAAACGAATAGGTGATGTAGACGAGGACCATCACCATGCCCGCGCCGAGCGCCCACGAGCCGACCGTCGACGTCACGTGGAGCCACTGAAATTGCGGCGGATCGTCGTAGTAGCGGCGCGGCATCCCGCCGTTGCCGAGGAAGAACTGCGGGGTGAAGGTCACCGCGAACCCGGCAGTGACGAGCGCCCACGCGATGAGCGCCCAGCGCTCGCTGTACATGCGGCCCGTGACCTTCGGCAGCCAGTAGTGCAGCGCGGCGAGGAAGCCGGTGAAGGTGCCGCCGACCATGATGAAGTGGAAGTGGGCGACGACGAAATAGGTGTCGGTCCAGTGGACGTCGAGCGCCATCGTCGCGAGGGCGACGCCAGTCATGCCGCCGAAGGTGAACAAGAAAAAGAACGAAAAGACGTACAGCAAAGGCGCCTTGAGAGATATTGACCCGTTTTTGAGCGTCCCGACCCACGTGAATACTTTGATGGCCGAAAAGATCGACACCATCATCGAGAGCACGCCGAACGCGCCCGCGTCGAACGTCGATATGCCCGCGACGAACATGTGATGTCCCCAAGCGAGGAACCCGACGAACGCGATGCCCAAAGTCGAATAAACGATTGCTCGATACGAAAATGGGTTTTTGCGCGCGAACGTCGGGATGACGTCGCTCACGACGCCCATCGCCGGGAGGATCATGATGTAAACGGCGGGGTGCGAATAGAACCAAAAGAGGTGCTGGAAGAGCACGGGGTCGCCCCCGCGCGCGGGATCGAACATGCCCCAATCGAAAGCGTGGTCGATGCCGACGATGATGAGCACCATCGCGAGGACGGGCGTCGCGAGGATTTGGATGATGCTCGTGCCGTAAATCGCCCATGTAAATAGGGGGATTTTCATCCACCGGAGACCCTTCACGCGCATCGTGTGGACCGTCGCGATGAAGTTGACGCCAGTCATGATGCTCGACCAACCGACGATGAAGATGCCGAGGCAGGTCGGCAGAACGCGCGCGGGCGTGTGCGCGCTGTACGGCACGTAGAACGTCCAGCCAGTGTCGATGCCGCCCAGAAAGAGCGACAAGATGACGATGCTCGCGCCGAGGAGATAAACGTAAAAGCTCGCCAGATTGAGCTTTGGAAAAGCGACTTCGGTCGCGCCGATTTGAAGCGGCAATATGAAATTACCGAATGTCGTCGGAATCGACGGAATCATGAAGAGCCAGACCATGATCACGCCGTGAAGGGTGAACATTCGGTCGTACGTCTCGGCCGTCATGATGGTCGGGCCGGGCGTCAGGTGCTCGATGCGAATCAGCATCGCGAAGAGCCCGCCGAGGGCGAGCATGAGCGTCGTCGCAAAAAAGAAGAGAATGCCGATGCGTTTGTGATCGGTCGTGAGCGCCCACGAGAGGAACGTGGTCTTCGCGCGGAGAAAGCTCTTCTTCGCCGGCTCGGCGCCCGGCGGGATGGGGAGATCGGCGGCGACGGTCATGGCTGCTTCTCCGTGGTTTGGCCGGTCTTCTCGACGACGAGCTTCGGCAGCGCGATGGTCGGCTCCTTGCCGCCGCCGTCTTTGAGCGACCGAATGAGCTCGACGATCGCGCCGACGTCCTCGGGTTGGAGGTGCCCGCGGTAGCTCGGCATGACGGGCTGGTAGCCGTCGACGATTTGCGCGAGCGGGTCCATCATCGACTGCGTGAGATAGGCCTCGTCGGCGAGCACGGTGGTTCCATCCGTGAGCTTCACCTGCGAGCCGTAAAGACGGCTCCACGACGGGCCGATGTGCCGCTGTCCGTCGAGCGTGTGACAGGCGAAACAGCCGTTTTTCGTCGCGGCTTCGCGGCCGCGCGCGATCATCTCTTCGGGGTCGGCGCCGCGCCGCCACTTCGCCCACTCGGCCTCGGTGAGCACGTGGATTTCGCCGAGCATCGTCGAGTGACCGACGCCGCAAAACTCGGCGCAATAAATCGGGTAGACGCCCGGCTCCGCTGCGTCGAGCCACGCGTTCACCCAGCGACCGGGAATGACGTCCTGCTTCACGCGGAACGAAGGCGCGAAGAAACTATGGATGACGTCGCGCGACGTCATGACGAGCCGCACTTTTCGGTGCTCGGGGACGTAGAGCACGTCGTTCGACGTTTGGCCGTCGTCGTACGAGAACTTCCACATCCACTGCTTGGCCGAGACGTAGACGACCATCGAATGATCGGGCGGTGTCTCGATATGGATGTATTGCGCATAGCCCCAAACCCAAAAGGCCAAAAACATTCCGAGGAGCAGCGCGCCTTGAATCCATTCGCGTTTGCCGCTCGCGACGACGGCGGGCGTCGCCTCGAATTCGCGCTTGCGGCGATATCGAATCACGTAATAAAGCGTCATCAGCGCGACGGCCGCGGTGCCGGCGAAGGTGATCGTGATGATGGTCGCGTGGAGCGCGTCCATGTCGCGCGCGGTCGGTCCCGCTTCGGGCGGGAGGTCGAGCGCGCGGATGGCCCACGACGGCAGCGCGAAGGTCATTTGCGCTCCTCGAGGGTGATCTCGATCGCGCGATCGATGGGGATGGTCGCGATGCCCGCGTCGCGGTCGGCCCAGCCGAACGCGTCGAGCTTCGTGGTTTTGCGATCGAGGCCCGGCGCCGTGTTTCCGATGAGCGAATTGCGGACCGTCGTGTGCGGCGGCGGAACCGTCGTCACGTGACGCTTCGTGAGGGCGCCGGCCGCGCCCGCGATGCCGGCGCCGAAAATGGCGACCGTCACGAAAGCCGTGAAGAGAAGCTTCCGCAGCGGAAGCTCGTCGGGCTCTTGCGCTTCTTGCTTCATGACGACTCGTAGGCGAGGGCGCGATCCACGTCGGGCGGCGCGGGGAGGGGCGCGTGACGGCGGAAACGGAGCGCGGCGGTGAGCGCGCAAGCGCCGCCGACCACGAGAAAGGCGCCGAGGTCGAGGACGTTCGGTGCGCTCGCGGAGCTCGGCACGATCCAGAGCTCGCAGTCGATCGCGTGGGAGACGACCATCAGCGCGCCGAGCGCACCGACGACGCGCCATCGTTGCTTGGGCGCGCGCGGCACGAGAACGAGGAACGGCACGACGAAGCGCAGGGCGACGAGGACGAGGCTCGTCCACGCCCACGCATACGCCGTGCGCGGGACGAAGAAGCCGACCTCGCGCGGCAGATCCGCGACCCAGATGAGCATGTAGAGCGCGAACGCGCAGTACGCCCAGAGAGACGTCGCGACGAGCTCGATGCGCCCCCACGCGCTCGCTTGCGCCGGCGTCACGCGGAAGGTGGTCGCGCCCGCAGCGCCGACGACCACGGTCGCTCCGACGCCGGCGCCGAACGCGCCGACGAGGGCATAGAGCGGAAACATGTCGGAGCCCCAGGGCCGCGAGGGCGCGAGCGTCACGTCGAAGAAGAAGACGCTGATCAGGATCGACACGACGACGAGACCGACCGCGCCGACGCCCGCGCGATTTTTTTCCCGCAGCGAGGCCGCGCGGAAAAATTCTTCGAACGCGATCGCGACGACCAAGTAGACGACGTCGAGCGCGACGTGCTCCGACACGTGCAAGAGGGGGATGTACGCGAGGCACGCGACCGGAAGCGCGCCGGCGAGCGCGCCGTGAACGTGGCGCAGCGTCGCCGGCCATTTTGCGCCCGCGTTGACGAGAACGGCGCCGACCAAAAATCCGCCGAGCGTCAGCGTGAGCCCGAACGTCGCCGCGGCGTGCCACGCGCATCCGACGCGCGCCGGCTCGAAGATCGCTTCGAGCGCGAGGAGCACGCCGCCGACCGCAGCCGTGACGAGCGAGAGCGCGACCGTCTTCACCGCGCCTCCTTTTGGAGCTCGGTCGCGACGTCGGCGGGGAGCTCGCTCGCGATCGCGTGGCGGCTCCGGCGAAGCGCGCAGACGTACGCGACGACCTCCCAGCGCTCGTCGTCGTCGAGCTTCGATGCGTAAGAAGGCATGAACCCGTAGCCGTGCTCGACGACGTCGTGGATCTCTCCGGGCGTCAGCGCGAGGAGGCGCGGCTCGACGAACGAGGGGGGCCTCCGCAGTGGCATCGCGTCGGCGACCGCGCTGTTCGCGTCGCCCGCGACGCCGTGACACGTCCGGCAAAACTGATCGTAACGCGCGCGGCCCTCTTGGATCTTGTCGCGCGTGATCCACGGCGGGAGCGTGTCGACCCAGCTGCCCGACGGCGTCTTGTCCGCCGTCTCGTGGAGGTCCATCGGCCGCGTGCCCGCGGGCGGCGTGCGCATCACCATGCCGTCGGGGAACGCGCTCGTTTGTCCGAACGCAGTTCCGCGCGGCTGCTCCATCATGCGCGAGAGCGACGGGTCGAGCTCGTGAATCGCGTCGCCTCCTTTGCACGCGGCGAGCACGACGGCGAAGGCGAGCGCGTACCTCATGCCTCGTCATCCAATCGCTCGACGGCGGTCGCGCCGACGCCGCGGAGCTCGCTCGCGACCTCGGGATCGAACCGCGGATCGCTCGCGTCGATCGCGAGCCAAAATCCGTCGCGCGTGCCTTCGATCGAAAACCACGGATGATGGAGCCGCGGCATGCCCGACGCCGCGAAGAAGGCGATGAACGCGGTGATGCCGCACGTGAGGATCATCGTCTCGTACGTGATCGGGACGTCGGTCCAGAACGAGAAGTACGGCCGGCCGCCTACGTCGAGCCGGTAATCGTGGGCGTTCGTCCACCAGAGAACGAAGAGCGCGAGCGCGCCGCAAAGCGTCGAGACGCCACCGGCGAGCCACGTGATGCGCGTCCGCGGGATGGCGAGGGCGTGCTCCACCTCTTCGACCTCGTAAGGCACGATCGCGTCGAGCTGCGTGTAGCCGCGCGCACGAAGCGCATGGATCGCCTCGACGAGCGCGTGGTGATCCTCGAATCGCGCGAGCAGGCCGCTCACGTGAGCTCGTCTTTCTGCGTCTCGCGAATGGGGATGAACGGCACGAACCGCAAAAACAGGAAGAATGCGAATAGGAAAAAGCCGCCCGAGCCGAAAAGAATCAGCCCGTCCATCAAGCTCGGCGCGTAATGCCCCCACGCCGACGGCAAGTAGTCCGCCGAGAGCGAGCCGGAGATGATCATGAATCGCTCGGTCCACATCCCGAATTGAATGAAGAGCGATAGAATGAAAAGATAGAGCGCCGATTTGCGGGCCTGCGGCAGCCATAGCGTCTGCGGCAAAACGACGTTGCAAACGATCGTCGTCCAGAAGGCCCACGCAAACGGACCGCGCGCGCGTGTGTAGAAGAGCTGATGAATCTCGAACGGGTCGTGCCCGCGGCGGACGGCGAGACCTTCGGCGAAATACGAATAGGCGACGATGAGGCTCGTCACGAGGACCATCCGCGCCATCAGATCGAGGTGACGCGTCGTCACGACGTTGTGGAGCTTGTAGAGCGCGCGCGCGGGGATCATGAGCGTCAAGACGAGTGCAAACCCGCTGAAAATGGCTCCCGCGACGAAGTACGGCGGAAAGATCTCCGAGTGCCAGCCGGGCACGATGCCGATCGCGAAGTCCATGCTGACGATGCTGTGGACGGACACGACGAGCGGCGTCGCGATGCCGCCGAGGAGACCGTAGACGATGCGCCAGCGCTGCCACGTGCGCGCCGACCCGCGCCAGCCGAGCGCAAAGATCCCGTAGACGATGCGCTGCCGTTTGGTGCGCGCGCGGTCTCGCATCAACGCGAGATCGGGCACGAGGCCGAGGAACCAAAACAACAGCGATATCGTGAAATACGTGCTGACCGCGACGACGTCCCAGGTCAGCGAGCTCCGAAATTGTGGCCAAACGCGCATGGTGCTCGGATAAGGCACGAGCCAATACGCGAACCACGGCCGCCCGAGGTGCAAAATGGGAAACAGACCCGCCTGAAACAGCGCAAAAAGCGTCATCGCCTCGGCGAATCGGTTGATGCTCGAACGCCATTTTTGCTCGAGTAACAAGAGAAATGCAGATATGAAAGTACCGGCGTGGCCAATCCCGATCCACCAAACGAAATTCGTGATCGGAAAGGCCCACGCGACCGGGATATTGTTGCCGAGCGTGCCGACGCCGGTGATGAAGACGTAAAAGACACAAACGAAGAGCTGAATCGTGATGAGGCCGGTGACGATGAGACAAGGCTTGAGCCACTTCGGCGGCTCGAATACGAGGTTCGTGAGCTGCTCCTCGAGCGCGACGGCCTCGGTCTTCATGCGCGCTCCGGGCTCTTGTCGATGACCTTCGGCAGGTAGCGGATGCGCGGGCGCGTGCCCAGGTCGTCGAGAACCGCATACGCTTCGGGCAAGCCGTAACGCAAGCTCACGGCTGAATTCGGGTCGTTTTTGTCGCCGAAGACGATCGCCTGCGTCGGGCACACCTGCTGGCACGCGGTCACGACCTCGTCGCGCGCGAGGGCGCGGTGATCACTGTCGGCGACGTGCTCGGCGTCGCGAATGCGCTGGACGCAGAACGTACATTTCTCCATCACGCCGCGCGCACGAACGGTGACTTGCGGGTTGTGCTCGAGCTGACGGAGCGCCGGCTCGTCCTCGTGATAATTGAACCAATTGAAGCGGCGTACTTTGTATGGGCAGTTGTTGGAGCAAAAGCGAGTACCGACGCATCGATTGTAAACCATCTCGTTCAGCCCGTCGGGGCTGTGGACGGTCGCGTTGACCGGACACACGTATTCGCAGGGCGCGTCGTCGCAGTGCTGGCAGAGCATCGGCTGGAAGATGACGCCGCGGTCGCCTTCGTAATGATCGATACGCAACCAGTGCATGTCGCGGTCGTTGAGCACGCCGGCTTTGCCGACCGTGGGTACGTTGTTCTCGACGTTGCATGCGGCGACGCAGGCTTGGCAGCCCGTGCAGCGCGACATGTCGATGCTCATCGCCCAAGCGTGCGGCGCCGTCGGCGAGAGCTGCGGCGTGTAGAGCGAGAGCCGCATGGCGGTGTCGGGCGCGAGAGGCTTTTCGCTCTTCAGACGGCTCCGCGCGATTTCGTGTGCGCGGTGGTAGAGGTCGATGTTGATTTGCGTGCGCGCGACGGGCTCGGAGCGACCGGCAGCGATGGCGGTGGGCGCGTTCTTTTCGAGGGCCTCGCGTAGCAGGAACGCATTGGCGCCGACGCCGTCCGCGAGACGCTCGGCGCCACGGCGGCCCCAGCCGAGGGCGATCGAGAGGACGCCGTCGGGCTGACCGCGCTCGATCAGCGCGGGCAATTCGATCGAATGACTTCCGGCGGTGACCTTCACCACGTCCTCGTCGCCCACACCGAGCGACTCGGCGGTCGCGCGCGAAACGAGCGCGACGTTGCCCCACGTGGACTTGGTCAGCGGCTCGGGGAGCTCGAGCAAGAGCGGCGTCGCGAAGCGGCCATCGTGGACCGCGTGCGACGGATGAAGCTCGATCTCGATCGCGTGCTTCACCGGGAGGACCCAGGCCTGCACGAGTCCGACGAGCGCGTCCTCGTTCATCGCGGCCTTCGTCGGCGCGCTCGATGTGCTCGGCAAGACGCCGCTCTGGAGCGCGTCGTTCCATGCACCGTCGTCGAGGCCGAGCGCGTCGCGCGTGAGGTCGTGACCGCTCGGCGCGAGATCGCCGAGCACACGCGCGAGGACTTCGGCGATCGTGATGCCGCCGAAGATCGGATCGATGAGCGGCTGCACGATCGACCCAGTGCCGTCGTCGGCGCGCACGTCGCCCCACGACTCGAGCGTGTGCGCGAGCGGGACGAGCCAGCGGCAAAGCGCCGCCGTCTCGTTTCGGTGCAGGCCGACGTACGCGCTGTCTTTCGCTCCGGCGAGCGAGCGCGCGAGATCGAAATCGGGTGCAGAATACACGGGATTCACCCCCGCGATCACCACGAGGTCGAAATCGCCGCTCGCCGCGCGCGCGCTGAAATCAGCCAAATCGTGGCTCCGCTCGCCCGCTTCGAGGATCGGCGAAGGCGTCGCGACGATCGGGCCGCCGACGGCGCCGAGCGCGCGATTCACGAGCCACGCGAGCGCGTGGAGCTCCATCGGCTCGGCGTCGCCGACCACCCACGCGGCCGCGCCGCGCGCCGCGAGGAGGTCCCGCGCGCATCGATCGGCGAAGCGCGTGTCGACGTCTCCGGCACGCTCTCGCAACGTCGTTGCGAGCGCACGGCTCGCGTCGCTCGCGCTCGAGTCGGAGAGGACGCGCGCCGCGATCGCACAAGCGAATCGCGCGCGATCGTGCGCGCCCGTCGCCACGCGCTCGTCGGCGAAGACGCCGGTCGGCGTGCGCCTCGACTCGATCGCCCAGAGACGCGCGCCGTCCGCCGCGCGCTTGTCGGCGAGCTTGCGCGCCGCGCGCACGCATGAAGGTCCGCTCGCCAAAAAATCGCTCGAGAACGTGACGATCGCGCGCGCCTTCGACGGGTCGATCATCGGCTCGACGGCTTCGCCGAACGCCGATTTTCCCGCGGCCCACACGTTTGCCCGCGAGAGCGGCGTGTGAAACCACACGTCCGACCCGGGCAGCTCCGAGCGAATGCGCCGCACCAGCTTTTCGATCGCGCGCGACGAGGTCGGCGGCATCAGCACCGCGACGCGTTTGTGCGCCACGCGCTCGTCGAATTCGTGGAGCGACACTGGCTCGCCCGCGCTTTCGACGCCTCGCGCGCGATCCGGCTCGTAGAGCGTCTCGATGAGCGCCTGATCGATCGCGCGCGTCGCGCCGAGGCTCGCCGGGTGCTTGGGGTTACCTTCGATCTTGGTCGGCCGGCCCGTGTGGCTCAGCGCGACGAGCCCCATGCCGTAGCCGTCGAGCTCCCACGCAGTCGCGTAGTGAAGCGGCCGACCCGGCACGATCTCCGGCGGCTGCACCACATAAGGAACGATCTTGCGCACCGGCGCACGCGCGCACGCGGCGAGCGCCGCCGAGGCCGCCGCCCATTCGAGCAGCGCGCGCCGGCCGATCTGAGGCTCGTTTTCTGCCATGCTTCACCGATGGCACGTCGTGCAATTGGTGGTGGCGTGCGTCGCCCCGCGCGCCTGATATTCGCGATGACATTGAAGGCACCAGGCCATCGTCATCGGTTTTGCCATGTAAACCCGCGGCATCGTGTCGACGTCGCCATGACACTGATCGCACGTGAGCCCGTATTGAACGTGAGCTCCGTGGTGGAAATAAACGTGATCCGGAAGATCGGTGACGCGATTCCAGACGATCGGGACGTTCTTTGCGACCGATTCACGAATGGGCGCGAGCTCGGGGCTGCTGGTCCATATTTGGTTGTGGCATCCCATACAAGTTTGTGAATCTGGCAGTCCGGCCCAACGCTCTTTTCGCGCGCCGGAATGGCAATACAGGCAGTCGATTCCATCGTCGCGAACGTGGTGCCTGTGATCGAACTTCACCGGCTGCGGGCGTTCGTCGTCTTCCTGGCGGACCTGGGGCGAACGCTCCCATCCGAACAGCGCGACCACAGCAAGGCCGGTGCCCAGCACGACCGTTCCCAGCCCCACGCGGAAGAGCGTGTCGGCCCAGGCAGGGAACAGTTGGTGGCCCATTGGATGAGCCTGCTTAAGCACACGGAAAATCCGGCGCAACTGTGGTGATTTGCGTGTGGCAGAGCGCTACGAACGTGGCGCGGCGCGCGGGAATCTCGTCCCGGTCGTGGAAGTTTTGTAAGGTGCGTACCGATGCGAAGGCTCGCCGTCCTCGCCTGCTCGCTGATCGCGTGCGCCCAAGCGCACGACGCGCCCAAGGCGCGCGTCGAGCCGGCACCCGCGCCGCCTCCGCCGATGGAGAGCGCCGCGCTCGACGCCGAGCTCGCCGCGAGCCTCGCCGTCGCGAAACCACCGCGCACGCGTAAAGTGGTTTTGCACGTCGGCGATTCGATGGTTGGTTATGGTCATGGTCTTTCGCGCGCGCTCAAACATCGATTCGATGCGATGGGAATCGAATATCACTGGGAAGCGTGGACGAGCGCCAACATCATGACCGTCGATCCGGCTGAAAAGAAGCATTCTGGCGATCGCGATCGATCCGAGCGACTCGATAGGTTGATTGCGATGTTTCATCCCGATCTCGTGATCATGAATCTAGGCACGAACAATCTCGCGATTCCGCGCGCATCGGCGTTCGCGGAGGGAATCCACACGATCGCCGCGCATCTCGCCGAAGGCGGACGCGATTGCTTGTGGGTCGGGCCGCTGCGACCGAAATGGACTTACAACCCGGACATGTTCGACGTGCTCGCGCAAAACGCGGCGCCTTGTCAGTATTTCGATTCGTCGGCGATTCACCCGCCGCTGCAGAGCGACGACATCCACCCGACCGACGCGGGCGGCGAGCAGTGGGCCGACGCGGTTTGGGCGCGGCTCGGCGAAGCACCGATAGATTGAGCCGATGACGATCCTCGCGAAGGCTGCGGGCGCGTTCGATCGCGCGGTGATCGACGCGGTGCGCATCGTGAATCGCACGAAGTCGCGCGCCGAGCTTTTGCCGCACGAAGAGCGCATGCGCGCGCTCGCCGCCATTCGCGACGCGTATGGCGCGCCGGAGATTTGGACGAGCCCGGACGCTTTTTTCGAGCCGCCGGAGCCGATTGATCCGTCGCTGCGCCGCGTGCGCGGCATGGGCGCGCTCGACGTGATCGACGCGCGCTGGCCAAGCCGCTACGAGCCCTACCTCGCCGAGCTCCGAAACAAGTACCTCGCCTACGAGGACAATCGGACGTCGCACGCGCGTCTCTTCGTGTCGGCGTCGCCGCGACCGGCCATCGTGCTGATTCACGGGTATCTCGCGGGGCAGTGGGCGGTCGAGGAGCGCGCGTGGCCGGTTCGTTGGCTCGCGAAGCGCTACGATCTCGCGCTCGCGGTGCTCCCGTTCCACGCGCAGCGCGGTTCTCGCGGCCGGCGCGGGCCGCCGCCGTTTCCGGGACCGGATCCGCGCGTCACCAACGAAGGCTTTCGCCAAGCGGTCTTCGACTTGCGCGCGCTCATTCGTTTCTTACGCGCGCGCGGCGCCCCGAGCGTCGGCGTCATGGGCATGAGCCTCGGCGGGTACACGACCTCGCTCCTCGCGACGGTCGAGCGCGATCTCGACTTCGCCGTGCCGATCATTCCGCTCGCGTCACTCGCCGATTTCGCGCTCGAGCAAGGTCGCCTCGGCGCCGGCGACGAGGCGCGTCTCCAGCACGACGCCCTCGAAGAGGCCAATCGCGTCGTGAGCCCGCTCGCGCGGCCGAGCCTCGTGTCGCGCGTGCTCGTCGTCGCGGCCGAGGGCGATCGCATCACGCCGATGGGGCACGCCGAGCGCCTCGCGCGTCACTTCGGCGCGGACATCGTGCGATTTCCCGGCGGGCATCTCTTGCAATTCGGCCGCGGCGAAGCGTTCCGCGAAATCGGCCGTTGGCTGACGGCGCGTTAGTTGCGGGGCAGCGACGCCGGAAGCTCGGCGGGCACGCTCACGACCCGAAGCCCGAGCGCGAGCGCGACGTTCTTCCAGTGTCCGTTCTGAAGCACGTATTCGTAGGCGAGGTCCACGCCACGCCCGTTGACGCGCACCTCCCAATAGCCGGGGTTCGGTTGGCCGACGGCCACGTTCGTGACGGCGCGCGGCGTGTACCCCTTGTCGCCGCAGGGCGCGCAGTAATCGCGAAGCTCGTGTCCGACGACGATGAGCGACGCGCCTGCGTCCGCGTCCTTCTTGGCGATCCACGCGGCCTGATCCGCCTGCACCCATCCGCTCACGAAAAAGACCGTCAACCCCATCGCGACCGACGCAACGCTCTTCCGCATACCCATTCGTACGCGCCCGACGTGAGAAGTTCCCCGTGGTTCGGCTTGACGTCGGTCGTTTCGATGCATAGAAATGTGTCTATGCGACAGGCGACCTCGGACTTCAGCGACGCGGACCTCGTTCGCGCGCTCCGGGCGCTCGCCGATCCCACGCGTTTTCGGATGGTTCAGGAGATCGCGTCCGCCGGAGAGCTGAGCTGCGGCCAGCTGGCCGAGCGCTTCGACCTCTCGCAGCCGACGGTCTCCCACCACCTGAAGCTCCTCGCCGACGCGGGCATTCTCGTGCGGCGCAGCGAGGGCAAGCACCACTACACCTCGGTCGACAAGAAGCTCGTCGCGCGCATCGCCGCGCTCGTGCCTTCGCGGCTCGAGTCGCCGCCGAAATCGCGACGAGGCTGAAATTTTTTCGTGCAACGTATCGACATATCCAAATATTTCAATTTATCGAAATGAGGCAAACGCCATGGCGCTCGTGAAATGGGATTTCGACCCGGCACACTCCAGCATCGAGTTCACGGTTCGGCACATGCTCGTCAGCAAAGTCCGCGGACGCTTCACCAAGTGGAGCGGCTCGCTCGAGATCGACGAGCAAGATTGGTCGCGCTCGCGGGCGAACGTGACGATCGACGTCGACAGCGTCGACACGCACGAGGCGCAGCGTGACGCGCACCTGCGCTCGCCGGATTTTTTCGACGCGGCGACTCACCCGCGCATCACGTTCGTGAGCAAGCGCGTCGCGCCACGCGGCGAGAACCTCGCCATCACGGGCGACCTCACGATTCGCGGGACGACGCGCGAGGTCACGCTCGACGTCGAGCGCGGCGGGCTCGTCGCGAAGGACCCGTGGGGCAAGCGGCGCGCGGGCTTCACGGCGACGGCGACCATCGACCGCAAAGAGTTCGGCGTGAGCTTCAACCAAGTGCTCGACCAAGGCGGGCTCGCGCTCGGCGATCAGGTGAACATCGCGATCGAGATCGAGGCGACCGCTTCGGTCGCGGCGAACGCGGAGGCGTCGGCGTGACGTCGCGCGTCGCGCTGTGGACCGGGCGTGTCGTCAGCGCGCTTCCGGCGCTCGCGCTCGTCCTCAGCGCGTCGATGAAGCTCGCGCACTCGCCGGAGCTCACGGGCGAGATCGTCGGCAAGCTCGGTTACCCCGATCCCGCGATCGCGCGGCTCGGGGTCCTCGAGCTCGTTTGCGCGGTGCTCTACGCGATCCCGCAGACGTCGTTCGTCGGCGCGCTCCTCGTCACCGGGTATCTCGGCGGCGCGATCGCGTCGCACGTTCGCGTCGGCGAGTCGTTCGCCGCGCCGCTCGTGCTCGGCGTACTCGTTTGGGTCGGGCTCTATCTTCGCGAGTCGCGACTTCGCGCGCTCGCGCCGATTCGCACGGCGATCAAGCCGCAATCCGAGGCGACGTAATCTCGGCGTGAGGCTCGAGGGCGCGCGCGAGCTCGAGCCGGAACGACTCGCCGAGCACGCCGAGCCACCGCGGCTCCGACCGGCTGCGGAGCTCGTCGCGCGCTTCGGCGCGTCGCGCGAGGTAACGCTCGAGCGCCTCGGTCGACGCGATTTTCTTTTTGCGGCGCCATCGCCCGAGCAAGTCGATCGCGACTTGGTGATCGTGGAGCTCGCCCATCTCGTCTTGCAACGCGTGGAGCGCGCGCGCGATGGGCTCGAGCCCGGGGAGCGCCGGTTGAAACGCTTCGAGCGTGTAACGGAGCTCGCGACACGCCGAGCGGAGCTTGTGCAGCGTCGCGACGTCCGCCGGAAGACACGCGTCGTACGCGCGCAGCGTGTCGTAGCGCCGCCAGACCTCGCGATGCGTGAAGTGTCGAACGAGCATCGGCGCCGCGTACGCGGGGTTCTTGGATTTGCCGATCGCGACGTGCTTCGGTTTCGCCGCTCGCCGCAGGCGCGTGTCGAGCGCGCGGCGCGTCTTTCGATCGAGCGCCTTTCGCGCGCGCTTCGCCGAGCGCCGCCTGCGTTGCTCGAGCCGTTTGCAGACCTTGCGGAGATCGCGATGCGCTCGCACGTCGGACAAGAGGACGTCGGTGTCGCGCGTCTTGGCGAGCGCACGCTCGACGTCGCGAAGACGATCTTCGAGCTTCGTCGTCACGCGCGGGTCGAACGCCGTGTGGCCCATCGTGCCGAGCTCGACGCGAATGCGGCGCAGCTCGGTCCGCGCTTTGTGAACGCCTTGCGCGCTCCCGCGGTGCGCTTTCTTCAGCCGCTTTCGCAGCTGATCGGCGCGTGACGCGAGCTCCTCGCGCATCGCGTCGGCCATTTTTGCCTCGCCGTCCATGTCACACCTACGCGGGCTGTTTCCGGACGGGTCGCGACGCGGCGAAGCTCGGCGATGCGTCGTCGTACGCGAGCGCGCTCCGCTCGGCTCGTTGATAGAAAAACTCGCTGACGACCGTCCCGGCCATGTCGTGCACGATGATTTGGCCGGTGCCTTCGCGCCGCGCGAGCTCCTTGGCGTGCATCACCGCTTCGGCCTGAGCCATGCGCGGCTCCGAGAGGCTCTTTCCCTTTCGGTCCTGAACTTCCCAACCGGTTCCCATCCAACGCACATGAAACACGCCATTCATGTCCGCCTGTGGAGCACTCGCCGTGCCACGCGGCTCAGTAATGATCGGCGCACCAAGGCTCGGGGCCTGCGAAAGCCGTCGCGAGCGTGGCGAGGGCTTCGTCCGGACCGTCGATCAATCCCGCCGCCCGCAGCGCGTGCGTCGTCGCGAAGCCGCTGTAAAGCGCCGCGAGACCGCGAATGTCGAGTGTCACTTCGCCGCGACCGCCGCGCTCGACCTGCCCGACGCCGCGCGCGATCGAAAAGACGTGCCGGCCGGCGTTTTCGGGAAAATGCGCGTCGTGAATCGCGAGGTGCACCTCGGCGTCGAGGGGCGGATATCCCCGTGCGGCGAGCGCGCGCGACGCGTCGAGGATTCGGAGCATCCAACGCTCGTGGCGGCGAACGGTGTGGGTCTGTTCGGGCAAGAGGGTGAGGAGCGGGTCGGCGGCGCACCCGCGCCAGAGGATGTCCTCGGCGAGCGAACGAAGGTCGTGCAAAAATCCGAGGATGCGCTGCGCCGCGGGACGCGAGCCCATGACCACGTCGCGCACGACGACGCGAAAGTGAAGCGAATCGGGCAGGGATTTCTGCTGAAAAACGAGGTACCCGTCGCCGTCGCCGACCACGTAGGCGTACGCGACGTCGTCGTACGGCTCGACGACGCGGTCCCAAATCGCGGTCGTTCGATCGAGGTGGCCGGTCCAACCGCGAGCGCGCGCGTCGTAGGCGGCGTGGAGCGGCGCGTGCGTCTTGGGCGGCAGCTGCGAGCAGGCGAGCGCGCGATCGCCGCGCGGAAACGACGCGAGCGGCGCCGTGAAATACATGGCGGTGCCGGCTTGCTCGAAGCCGCAGGATCGATAGAGCGTGGTCGTCGACGCATAGAGCCCGGCGATCGGCGTGTCGCTTCGGAGCTCGGCGAGCGTTCGGAGGAGCATGGTCTTCGCGAGGCCGCGCCCGCGCGCGTCGGGCGCGATGCCGACGCCCGCGATGCCCGCGACCGGCACGCTCGCGCCGCCGAAAAACTGACCGAACCGATAAGCCGCGAGCCCGCCGACCACCGCTCCACCCTCCCGCACCACGCGGATGCGGTCGTGCCCGACGCGCTCGAAGAACTTCGCCCACGAAATCGTGGGAAGGGCAAAGCTCATCTGGAGAATGCGCTCGAGATCGGCGCGTCCCGCTGCGTCCGGTATGGCCAGCTCGAAAGTCATGGGGCGACCATACTTCTTAACAGGCAACTGCTTGACGCTTTTGCCCCATGTGCCTACTGAACGGTCACCGATCATGATGCGGCTCTGCGGCTCTTTGTTGTTCTGCGCGTTCGTCGCGTGTCGTCCGGCGGACGGCTCCACGGCCACGACGACCGAGGCCGCCGTGCCGGTTCACGTGCACGTCGCGGCGGTCGTCACCCAGCCGATGCCCGAGTACGTGACGCTCACGGGGACGCTGCGCGGCAACCAAGAATCGGACGTCGCCGCCGACGCGTCGGGCAAAGTCATGCAGACACTCGTCGAGCGCGGGCAGCTCGTGAAGCGTGGCCAAGTCATGGTCACGCTCGACGCGCGCGGCGCGGCGCTAGGCGCCAACGTGGCCGAAGCGCAATCCAAAGTCGCGCAGAGCCAGCTCGAAGAGGCGCAGCGCGAGTGCGCGCGCGTCAAGAACTTGCTCGAGACCAAAGTCATCTCGCAAGCGGAGTACGACCGGCAGACCGCCGATTGCACGGCCAAGCAATGGTCTGCGACCGCCGCGCAGGCGCAATCGCAAACTGCGGTGAAGCTCCTCGGCGACACGCGCGTGCGCGCGCCGTTCGATGGCGTCGTCGGCGAGCGCTTCGTCGACGTCGGCCAATATGTCAGCCCGAGCACGAAGGTCGCGTCGGTCTACGAGCAGAGCCCGCTCCGCTTGCAGCTCACCGTGCCCGAGTCGGATCTCGGTTTCGTGAAGATGGACATGCACGTCATCTTCTCGGTCGCCGCGTTCCCCGACGAAAATTTCGAGGGCGTCGTGAAGTTCATCAGCCCGAACGTCCGCGAAGCGACGCGCGACATGGTCGTCGAAGCGATCGTCGCCAACGAGGCTGGCAAGCTCAAGCCCGGCATGTTCGCGGTGGCGAAGGTCGCGCTCGGCGATCAGCCGCACACCGTCGTGCCGAACGCCGCGCTGCTCAAAGACGAGACCGGCGCGCGCGGATTCGTCGTCGTCAGCGGACAAATCCAAGAGCGCGTCCTCCAACTCGGCTCGACCAAAGGGGACGAGGTCGCGATCTTGAGCGGCGTGAAAGACGGCGAGAGCATCATCCTCTCGCCGACGCCCGACGTGCACGACGGCGCCAAAGCCATCGTAGACCAGGGGAAGTAAGTCATGCAGTGGCTCGCAGCACTCTGCGTTCGCCGGCCGATTTTTGCATCGGTTTTGATCCTCGTCCTCTGCGTCGTCGGCATCGCCGGCTACACGCAGCTCGGCGTCGATCGATTTCCGAACATCGATTTCCCGGTCGTCGTCGTGACGACCACGCAGCCCGGCGCCGCGCCCGAGGACGTCGAGACCGAAATCACCGACAAGGTCGAAGAGGCGGTCAACACGATCAGCGGCATCGACGAGCTCCGCTCGGTCACGACCGAAGGCGCGTCGCAGGTCGTCGTGACGTTCCTCATCGAAAAGAACGTCGACGTCGCCGCCCAAGAAGTGCGCGATCGCGTCAACACGGTCTTGCCGCAGCTGCCGAAAGACATCGACCAGCCGATCGTGCAGAAGCTCGACCCCGACGCGTCGCCGATTCTCTACTTCGCGCTGCGGAGCGAGAACCACTCGGTTCGGGAGACGACCGAGATCGCCGACAAGCGCGTCCGTCGCTCGCTCGAGTCGATCGACGGCGTCGGTCAGGTGCTCATCGTCGGCGGGCGCAAGCGCCAGATCAACGTGATGCTCGACCCGATCAAGCTGCGCGGCGCGGGCGTCACCGTGCTCGACGTGCAGCGCGCGATCGCTGCGCAGAACCTCACGACCCCGGGCGGCCGCGTCGACACCGGCCCGGGCGAGCTCACCGTCCGCATCCATGGCCGCGTCAGCGACCCGAACCAAATCGGCGACCTCGTCGTTCGCCGCGCGGAGGGTCACTCGATCACCGTGCGCGACGTCGGCGACGTGATCGACGGTGAAGAAGACGCCGACTCGGCCGCGGTCTTGAACGGCAACAACACGGTGCTCCTCGCGCTGCGAAAACAGTCCGGCGCCAACACCGTCCAGGTCGCCGACGCAGTCAAAGAGCGCGTCGAGGACATCAAAAAGCAGCTTCCGGCTGGTTATTCGATCGAGCTCGTGCGCGACGAATCCGGGGTCATCCGCACGAGCGTCGACGCCGTGCGCGAGCACCTCGTCGCCGGCGCGCTCCTCGCGGCGTTCATCGTGTTCCTCTTCCTCGGCAACTTGCGGAGCACGCTCATCGCGGCGATCGCGATCCCGACGTCGATCATCGGCACCTTCGCGACGATGTGGTGGGCGGGCTACACGCTCAACACGATCACCCTGCTCGCGCTCGCGCTCGCGGTCGGCATCGTCATCGACGACGCCATCGTCGTGCTCGAAAACATATTCAGACACATCGAGGAAAAGCACGAGCCGCCGATGAAGGCCGCCGTCGAGGCGACCAAAGAGATCGGCCTCGCCGTCATGGCGACGACGCTCTCGCTCATCGCGGTCTTCTTGCCGGTCGCCTTCATGGGCGGCATTCCGGGCAAGTTCCTCCGCTCGTTCGGCGTGACGATGGCATTCGCGATCGCCGTCTCGATGCTCGTCTCGTTCTCGCTCACGCCGATGATGTCTTCGCGTTGGCTCAAAGAGGCCGAGGCTAATTACAAGACGCTCGGCCAGCGCGTCGTCGACCGGTTTTATCGGCCGATCGAACGCGTCTATGGCGGCGTGCTCGCATTCTTGATGAAGCGCCGCTGGATCGTCGTCATCGCCGCGCTCGCGACGCTCGGCTCCTGCGCGCCGCTCGCGATGAAGGCGAACAAGGGCTTTTTGCCGGTCAACGACGAAGCACGTTACCAAGTTACCGTGCGCACGCCCGAGGGCACGTCGCTCGAAGAGACCAAGATCGCGACCGAGCGCATCGCGCGCGACATCCGCCAGAACCCGAACGTGAAGCTCACCGTGACGACCGTCGGCGACGACGCCGCGCACACGCACAACCTCGCGACGGTCTACGTGCTCCTCTCGCCGCCGGAGACGCGAACGGTCACGCAGAACGACATGATGGACTGGACGCGAAAGAACGTCCTCGCCAAGCAGCCGAAGAATTACCGCATCCAGGCGGGCGAGGTTCCGCTCTTCGGCGGCGGCGGCTTCTCGACGGCGCGCGTGCAGTACACCGTGCGCGGACCGGATTTGAAGCGCCTCGAGGACATCGCGAACGACGTCGTCGCCAAGATGAAGAAGGTGCCCGGCGCGGTCGACGTCGACTCTTCGCTCATCGTCGGCAAGCCGGAGATCGGCGTGTACATCGATCGTCAGCGCGCGGCCGACCTCGGCGTCCAGCCGTCGGACATCGCCAACGCGCTCCGGCTGCTCGTTCAGGGCGAGCAAGTCTCGAACTACGAAGAGCACGGCGAGGAGTACGAAGTGCACGTCCGCGCGGCGCCCAAGTACCGCGCCGACGAAGAGGGTCTGCGCCTCCTCACGGTTCCGTCGGCGAAGCTCGGCTACGTCGCGCTCGCAGACGTCGTGAAGCTCGGGCGCGCGACCGGCCCGTCGCGCATCGACCGGCTGAATCGCGAGCGCCAAGTCACCCTCCTCGCGAACGCCGCGCCGGGTTACGGCGACGGGCAAATCGCCGCCGAAATGAAGAAGATCATCGAAGGCGAGCACCTCGGCGCGGGCTACGAAGGCGCGCCGACGGGCCAGACGCGCGAGATGGCGCGCGTCTTCAAGGCGTTCATCTTCGCGCTCATTCTCTCGTTCGTCTTCATGTACCTCGTGCTCGCGGCGCAGTTCGAGTCGTGGCTGCACCCGATCACGATCTTGCTCTCGCTGCCGCTGACGCTGCCGTTCGCGTTTCTCAGCATCATCGTCTTCAAGCAAGCGATCGACATTTATTCGGTGCTCGGCATCCTCGTGCTCTTCGGCGTGGTGAAGAAGAACGCGATTTTGCAGATCGACCACACCAACCAGCTGCGCGCGGCGGGGATGAACCGGCTCGACGCGATCCTCCACGCGAACCGCGATCGTCTGCGGCCCATCTTGATGACGACGGCGGCCTTCGTCGCCGGCATGATCCCGCTCGTGATGTCGCGCGGCGTCGGCTCGGGGTTCAATCGCGCGACGGCGGGCGTCGTCGTCGGCGGGCAGATCCTCTCGCTCTTCCTCACGCTCGTGGCGACGCCGGTCGCGTATTCGTTCTTCGACGACCTCGCCGCGTTCTTGCGCCGTCTCTTCCGCATGAAGCCGGCCGAGTACGGCGAGCCCGCGGCGAACCCCGCCGAGTGACGTTCAATCGCACCGCGCCAAAGTGAGCGGCCCGAGGTCCTTGGGCCGCGCGCCGAGCTCGCGCGTCTCGAGCGTCGGGACGTCGCACTCGACCAAGACGACCTGGTGGACGCGCCCATCGACGACCGCCGACTCAAGCCGCGTCGCGCGCCACGGGATCCACGCCGGGCGACCGTCGTCGCAGACGACCGGCGCGTACGTCCGCCTGAATCGATAGAGCGCCTCCGCATTGGTGACGAAGACGCGCTCGACCGCGACCGTGCAGCGCGGCGCCAGCGCGGCGAGCGCCGCCGCGCGACGCGTTTGCTGGCCCTCGAGACCGGTCCATTTCACGCCGAGCGCCTCGTCGAGATCCTGCTCGACCCGCGCGAGATCTTCCGCGGCCCACGCCGGCGTCTCCGCCGTCGTCTCGACGACCCGGACGACCGCGCGCTCGCGAGCCTCGCCGTCTTTCAAGCTCATGGCGAAGCGCCGCCGTTGCTCTTCGAGCGACGCGAGTGGGACGAGCTCGCCGCCGATTTGGGCCGCGCGCGCTTCCGCGTCGCCGCGATCGCGAAAGAGCCCGGCGAACACTCCGATTCCGCGCACGCGTGGATCGGCGGCCGGGATGACGTCGAACGACTCGGCGAAAGGATACCCATCGCCCGCCGGCATGGCGCGCAGGGCTCGCTCGGCCGCGCGCGGATCGCTCGTGCGCATCGTGACCACGGCGAAGCGCGGCGCCTCGGTGCACGCGTCCTCGAGGTACGGGTCGAAGCCGCACGGGCCAGCGGGGAGGCGAGCCGCAAGCGGAGCGGGCGCGCGCACGGTCATCGTCGGCGCGTGCGCGCAAGCGGTGAGCACGACGAGCGCAGCCGTTCGCATGCGTCGTTCTACGTGGCAGCGCGGTGCGAGGATCCCTACCGCCCGAGGACGACGCGCGGCATCGGCAAGACTTCGTAGCGCATGCCGATCGCGTGACGAATCGCCGGGTCCTCCCGCGCGAGCTTCTCGATGGCGCCGTCGTCGTCGACGCTCACGATCGCGACGCCCCAGCCGCCGTTCGGGTCGGCGACCGGTCCGAAAGCGATGGCGGTCCCGCGATCGGCCTGACCGGTCCAATAACCGACGTGCTCGATCATCGCGCGCCGCTCGCTCTCGCTCATGTCGACGGCGAACGACGCGCGCGGCGGAATGAGCCGCAGCAAAAAATGTTTCTTCGCGCTCTTCGCCGCCGCGCCGGCGAACGCGTCGAGCCCGAGCTGCCAACCGCCCTTCGAATCGAACGAAGCGCGAAGCTCGCCCTCGCGCGCGCCGTACCGCTCGAGGTGCTTGTGCTCGAGCTCGACGCGCGTGCGCTTCTCGCCCTCCGCGACGAAGCGGATCTCGACCTCGGTCTCGAACGCCGCGTCGAACTTGAAGTCGGCGTCGAGCTGCCACGCGAGCACGACGCGGCCCGGCGGATCCCAGGCGAGCACGCGGCCCCAGTCGCACTCTTTGCCGTCGGCGCCGCGCTCGGCCCAACGCCCGCCGGCGCGCGGCTCGAGCACGATCGACTCGAGCGGCGCGTTGCCGATGTGATGATCCGACGGCCACCAGAGAGCCATGCGGTCGGTGAAGACGCGAAAGGCGACGTCCTGCGACGCCGCGACCGAAATTGATTTTTTGACCGAGCTCATGACTTGTCTTTCTCCCGTTGGGCCGTCTCCGCCGCTTCTTTGAACGCGCCGAGCGCGCGGTCCCAGAAGCGGTCGAGCCATTTGCGAAGCGCCTCGAGGCCCGCCGCCTCGACCTCGTAGTAGTTCCGTGTCCCCTCGCTGCGCACGCGCACGAGGCGCGCTTCTCGGAGGACCTTGAGATGCTGCGAGACCGCCGGCCGGCTGACCGGCAGGCCGTCGGCGATCTCGGCGACCGAGCGCGGACCGCGCGCGAGTCGTTCGAAAATCGCGCGGCGCGTGGCGTCGCCGAGGGCGTCGAGCTGTAATTGGTTAGCGCTCACTTACCGTAAGCTAACACTTACTATTGCGGCGTCAAGTCCGGAGTATGCTCCAAGCGTGATCGTCGCATTCGACGTGCACT
The DNA here is from genome assembly GCA_036488725.1 of Polyangiaceae bacterium. Taxonomy (GTDB): domain Bacteria; phylum Myxococcota_A; class Polyangia; order Polyangiales; family Polyangiaceae; genus DASXHD01. The sequence goes on from DASXHD010000101.1 coordinate 81,400, forward strand.
ACGGCGAGCGCTCGGCGCGCGTGGGATGCGTCGGGTTTCACGCATGGGACGAAGCCGCGCCCGCGTTCGAGCGCGCCGTCGCGGTGCCCGGCGCGCCGGCGCCTTACGAGCCGGGCAACTTCTACTTGCGCGAGCTGCCCGCGCTGCTCGCCGCGGTTCGCGCGCTCCCCGAGCGCCCGGCCGTGATCGTGGTGGACGCGTACGTCTCGCTCGGGGCACGGCCCGGGCTCGGCGGCCACCTCTTCGAAGCGCTCGATCGCGCCGTCCCCGTGATCGGCGTGGCGAAGAGCGAATTCCACGGCTCGTCCGCCGCGCGCGTCGTCCGCGGCGCGAGCAAGAAACCGCTCTTCGTGAGTGCGGCCGGCATCCCGCAGGATATCGCCGCAGCGCACGTCCGCGCGATGCACGGCGCGCATCGCGTCCCGACCCTCCTCGCGCGCGCCGATCGCCTCGCGCGCGGCGCCTGACTATTTCGCGAGCGCCGCGAGCCCGCGCCGAACCGCGCCGGCGTCCGCGATGCCGCGTTCGAGGCGCGTGTGCTCGCGCCGCCAAATCGGAACGGCCTTCGCGAGGAGAGCGTGCCCTTTGGCCGTGAGCACGATGCGTCGCGTGCGAGCGTCGGTCGCATCCGCCTTCACCGCGACGAGCCCGCGCCGGACGAGCGGCTTGAGCGCCGCCGTCAACGTCGTCCGATCCGCCGCCAAGAGCTCGGCCACCTCGCCGAGCATCGGCGGCGCTGCGCGGTTCAGCGCGTTCAAGAGCGAGAACTGTTCGTTGGTCACCCCGACCGCGCGGAACGCCGCATCGAAACGCCGCCCGAGCGCGCGCGCCGCCCGCTGCGCAGCGAAGCACAAGCAAGTGTCCTTCACCGAAAGAGTCGTTTCGCGCGCGGCGCGTGGCATGGCGACAAATAGGTTGACATCAACCTATGATCCGCGCAATTCCATTGCGCATGCAGGGCAACTTCTTTTGGTACGACCTCATGACCACCGACACCGTGGCCGCCGCGAAGTTCTATGGCGCCGTCGTCGGCTGGGGAACGAAGGACTCGGGCAGCAACGATTACACGCTCTTCACGATCGACGGCGCCGGCCTCCTCGGCCTCATGCCGATGCCGAAAGAAATGTCCGACGCAGGCGCGAAGCCTTGCTGGCTCGGCTACGTCCGGGTCGACGACGTCGACGCCGCCGCCGCGCGGATCGAAAAGCTCGGCGGCAAAATGATGCGCCCGCCGACGCTCGTGCCGGACATCATCCGCTTTTGCCCGGTCACCGATCCGCACGGCGCCGGCTTCATGATCGCGAAGCCGATGCCCGGCGGCGCGCTCCCGAAGCTCCCGCCCCATCACGTCGGCACGGTCGGCTGGCGCGAGCTCTACGCCGGCGATGGCGCCAAGGCGTTCGCCTTCTACTCCGAGGCGTTCGGCTGGACGCGCGGCGACACGGTCGACATGGGCCCGATGGGCATCTACCAACTCTTCAAGACCCCCGGTGACGGTGACGTCGTCGGCGGCATCATGACGAAGCCGCCGCACGCGCCGATGGCCTACTGGAGCTACTACTTCAACGTCGAAGCGCTCGACGCGGCCGCCAAGCGCGTCGCCGACCACGGCGGAAAAATCCTCCACGGCCCCGTGGAGGTCCCGGGCGGCTCCTGGATCGTGCAGTGTGCCGACCCCCAAGGCGCCATCTTCGCCCTCATCGCCCCGAAGAGGTAACGGCCCGGCCGGCCCCGGCCGGCCCCAACCTGGCCCGGCCACCCCCTCGAGACTGCCTTGCGTTCGGATCCGAACGCGAGGCCCCCCAAAAACGCATGGATGGTGGGAATGGCATGCGGGGTGCCTTGCGGGGAGGCGGAGGTGGGGTGTGGATCAAGTTTTCTTTTCGTTGAAGCGGGCGCATCACGCGAGTTTGAAGTTCATGCGGCCGCTGCTCGCCGACTTCGGGCTCACGCCGGCGCGGTTCGACTTCCTCGCGGCGGTCGAGATCGATTGCACCCAGTCCGGCGTGCAACGCTCGTTGGGGCTGGCGCGCTCGACGGTTTGCGAGATGGTCGCTCGCCTCGAGGAGCTCGGGTTCGTCTGGCGCATGAAGTTTCGACGCACCCTGATGATCTTCGTGACCAAGAAGGCCAAGGCGTTTTTCCAGCGCGCGCGCGAGGCGCTCGTCAACAGCGGCTTCGTGCCGACGACCGTCGATGACCTCGTCACCTTCGACGACGTCGAGCGCGACACCTTCGTGGGACGCAACGCCGTCGAGGAGATTTGCGGAATGATTCGCTGCGCGTTCGGCGATCGCGCGCGCGGCGAGCTCTACTTGTGGCACCCCGACGAGTACCTCGACGCGCTCGAGTACGGACCGTTCGTCTTCAGCACCAACGAATGCGCACCCGATACGTAATCTTCACCGTGCCGCGCGCTGGGATGCGCGGCGTGAACGTGAAGGTGCTGCTGTCCTTTTTCACGTGCGGCATGCTCTCTTGCGTGATTTCCCAGTCGCCGCCGACCGGCTCGTAGTCTTCGACCTCGACCGGCGTGTCCTTGTGGTTGCGCAGCGAGATTTCCCACGCGCTCTCCGAGACGCACGTGCCGAGCGATTTCCACTCCATTTGCTTGCGGTCGCCGACCACGTCGAACGCTTCGCCCATCTTCACGCGGACTTTTTCGTCGCGCGGCGTGTGATCGATGTTGTCCTCGCCGATGAACTGCTTCGCGCCGCTCTTGTCGGCTTTGTAGACGCGCACCGTGCCTTTCGGCAGCGGCATGCCCATGTGGTTCGCTTCGTTATTTTGGATGTCGAGGTAGACGCCGACTTTTTGGTTCGTGACGACTTGCCCGTAGTTGCCGCGGAAGTAGTAGGCGGCACCGAAGAAGATGAGCTTCTTCTGGATGTGGATGTCGTGCGCTTCGAGCAGCGTGACTTGCTTCTGCTCGGCGTTGAGGAGATTCGTCGGACGCTCGAGCGTGTAGAGGTGGTACTCGAAGAAGCTCTCTTCGCGGAATCCGGCGCCGCCCGTCGCCGCCGCGGTCGCCGCGGGCATGTCGCCGCGACGTTGATAGGCGTTGACGCGTTGCACGTCGCCCGCGACGAGCTTCAGCTTGGCGTTCGCGTAGCTCGTGCCGGTCGTGTTGTTGAGCGTCACCCAGCCGACCAAGTCGCCGGCGGTGTCCGCGTCGTTGATGACGAGAACGTAGTCGGCCGACCAGCCGAGGTTTTGCGTGAGATACGTGACCTCGACTTTTTGGCGCCCGCTCCCGTCGACGAGCCAGACGAGCGTCGGCTGCGCGATGAGGTTGTCGGGAATCGACGGAAACGCGATACGCCCCGGGAAATCGTAGGTGATCTCTCCGTTGATGCGCATCACGGTGCCTTGCGCGACCGACAGCACCTCGGCGTCGTAGACGTCGTCGCGGCCGGTGTGCTCGTTCCAGCGGTAAATTTTTACCTTTTTACCAACGTACTTTTCGAGCAGCTTCTGCGGCGAGAGCAAATCGTAGCGGTAGTTTTGCTCGAGCACGTGGAGCTGGCCGCCGAGCGACTTGATGGCGACGGTTTGCGCCTCGATGTTTTGGCTCACGTCGGCGAACTCGAGCTCGGTGCGGCCCGCGGGCATGTCGATGTCGCGGACTTCGCGCACGAGGCCGAAGTTCTGGTTGTAGACGGTGATGCCGACCTCGGAGCGCTGCGCGCTCGTCGACTTCGCCCGCGCGACGCGCGGCTGCGCCTGCTGCGCGAGGAGCGGCGCCGAGAGCGCAATGAGCGAGGCCGCGGCCAAAGCGAACTTACGTTTCATCATCAGCACCACCTCACTCGAACCCGGTACGTGATCTTCGTCTCGCCGCGCGCGCCCACGTTCGCGCGGAACGTGAAGGTGTGCGCGTCTTTCTTTTGATAGGGAATCGACGAGCCGAGGATTTCCCAGTCACCCTCGATGGGCTCGTAAACGAGCACTTCGTCGGCCGTGTCTTTGTGATTGCGGAGCGCGATCTCCCAAGTCGTCTCGTCGACGCAGCTCGAAATTTGTTTGAAGTCGGTCTGCGTGCGGTCGCCGACGACGTCGAAGCTGTCGCCCATCTTCACGCGGAGTTGTTCGTCGCGCGGCGTGTGGTCGATCGCGTCCTCGCCGATGAACTGCGCCGCGCCGCTCTTGTCCGCCTTGTAGACGCGGATCGTCCCCTTCGGCAGCGGGATGCCGAGGTGATTCTTCTCCTCGTTTTGAATCTCGAGGTAGACGCCAACTTTTTGGTTCGAGACGACCTGACCGTAGCTGCCGCGGTAGTAGTACGAAGCGCCGTAAAAAATGAGCTGCCGGTGCACCTGCACGCCGTGGCCCTCGAGGAGCGTCACTTGTTTTTGCTCGTTCGAGAGGAGCGTCGTCGGGCGGTCGAGCGTGTAGAGGTGGTACTCGAAGAAGCTCTCTTCTTTGAATTGCTGCCGCTCTTCGGCGACGCCGTCGCGGTCGTCCTCCGACTCGTCCTTCTCCAGCCTCTCGCGGACGCGCTGCACGTTGCCGGCGACCAGCTTGAGGCGCGCGTTTTCGTACGACGTCGACGTCTCGTTCTTCAGCGTCACCCAGCCGTGGAGGTCCGCGCTCGACATGCCGCCCGCCGCTTCTTCGCCGATGGTGAGCACGTAATCAGCCGCCCACCCGAAGCCTTGCGAGAGATACGTCACTTCGAGCGGCTGTTTGGGCGCGTCGCTGTCGAGGAGCCAGACGAGCGTCGGCTGCGCGATCAAATTGTCGGGCACCTCGGGAAACGAAAAGCGCGCCGGGAACCCGTACGTCACTTCGTTTCCGACGCGCAGCACCGGCTGGTTGTCGTTCACCGAGAGCACTTCGGCGTCGACGGCTTCGTCTTTGCCGGTCGTCTTGTTCCACCGATAGAGGCGGATCTTCTTGCCCTCGTATTTTTTGAGCAGGCTCTGCGGCGAGAGGAGATCGTAGCGGTAGTTCTGCTCGAGGATCGAAATCGGGTTGCCCTTCGCGAGCGACTTCACGTGGACCGTGTCGGCCTCGATTTGCGACGACACGTCGCGAAACTCGAGCGACACGCGGCCGGTCCCGAGGTCGACGTCGCGGACTTCGCGCACGAGGCCGAAGCCGTCGTTGTAGACGGTGACCGAAACCGATTTGCGCGTGTCCGAGCGCGAGATGCGCGAGCTCGTGGGCCCCGCGTTTTTTGCGGCAGGTCCCCCGCACGCGGCGAGCGCGAGCACGCCCGCGAAGCAGATCGATTCGAAGCGTGCGCGCATGCGGCGTCGAAGCTATCCGACGCGCGACCCTGTCGAAAGTTCTATCGGCCCCAAATTTTTCACGGCGGCAAGTAGACGAGCCCGACGAACTCGGGCCCGGTGATCGCGACCGGCGTTCCGACGGGCGAGGGGACGCCGCTCTGCGCGTCCATCGTCATCGTCACGACCGCCCCCGACGTCTGGTTACCGACGAAGAGAAAACGCCCCGTCTCTTCGATTTGAAACTGTCGCGGCGTTTGTCCGCCGCTCGAAACGCGCGCTTTCGGCGTGAGCTTCGCGCCCGGGCCGATGTCGAAGACGACGATGCTGTCGTCGCCGCGGTTCGACGCGAGGACGTGCTTGCCGTCGCTCGTCACTTGGATTTCGGCGCCGGTGTTCGCGGCGCCGTCGACGGTGCCTCCGTAGAGCGACGAGAGCGACTGGATCTGCGAGAGCGCGCCGCTCCCCGGATCGAAATCGAACGCGACGATCATGCTCGCGTTCTCGTCGACGACGTACGCGTGCGTCCCCGGCGGGTCGAACGCGATGTGCCGCGCCCCGCCGCCCGCGGGCGTGAGCCCCAGATACGAGAGCGCGCCGCCGTCGCGACGAAACACCGCCACGCCATCGAGACCCTTGTTCGGCACGAGGACGAAGGCGTTCGACGGATCGGCGACGATCTCGTGGGTCTCGGCGGTCGCGCCGAACGAGTGCGTCGCCGACGCGTCTCCGAGCGTGCCGTCCTGCGCGCGCGGAAAGACCGCGATCGTGCCGTTGCCGTAGTTCGCGGTCATGACGAGCTCGCTGGCGCGATCGAGCCCGACGTGCGCGGGACCTTGGCCGCGCGAGCCGACCGAGCCTTGCGAAGTGAGCTTGCCGGTCTTGGGATCGATCGCGAACGCGAGGACGAGCGAATTCACTTCGTCGACCGCGTAGAGGTGCGCGCGCGCGGCGTCGAACGCGAGGAACGACGGATTGCCGCCGGTGGGCGTCGCATCGACTGGCGTGAGCGCGTAGGACGTCTCGTCGAAGGCGAAGACGTGGATCATCCCGTCGCTCGCGCCGACGTAAACACGCGCCGGCCCGCGCGCGGCGGCGTCGCTCGCGTCGGTCGCGATCGCATCGGGTGCCGCGTCGCTCGCGCTCGCCTCGGTCGACGCGTCGACGACCGCGCCCGCGCCCGCGTCGCAAGCGAGCAGGAACGCGAGAGCGAGCGCGCGCTTCATCGTTGGCACCGAGGACAATGATACGTCGAACGCCGATCGAGGCCCTGCCGAAGAAAACGAATCGGCGCGCCGCACCGGAGACACGGGCGACCCGCGCGACCGTAGACCCACTTCGACGGCCCGGGCGCGAAACGAGACGCTCGCCCGACGATCGCAAATCGCCCTGATTTCCCGCGCGAAACGTTCTTCGTCAAAAGCTCGCGCGCGCGCCCGAGGAGCTCGAGCCAGCGCGCGTCGGACACGTCGCTCGGCGGCGTGCGCGGATCGATGCCGGACAAAAAGAGGAGCTCGCTCTTCCACTCGTTTCCGATCCCGGCGACGTCGCGTTGATCGAGGAGCGCCTCGGCGATCGTCGGGCGAATGCTCGCGCGGAGACGTCGCGCGGCCTCATGCGCGTCGAAATCGCTCGCGAGCACGTCGGGCCCGAGCGACCGGAGCACGCGGTCGCGCCGCAGCGCGTCCTCCGACAAGAGCCGCACGATCGGCGGCGCGCCGGCGCCCGGTCTGCGACGCAATACCGCCGCGCGGTCGCTCGTCTCGATCGCGACGAGGTCGCGGGCCGTCGGTCCGGCACGCGGGAAGAGAAGCCACTCGCCGCTCATACGCAAATGCGTGTGGAGCGTTCGCCCGTCGTCGAATCGAATCAGCAAGTGCTTGCCGCGCGACTCGACGCTCTCGATCGTGCGGCCCTCGAGGCCGGTGTCGCGCAGCGCGGGAATCGGCGAACGAAAATGCTCGACGCGTTGCCCCGCGAGCGCCTCACGCAGCGTGATCGCGATGCGGGCGAGCGTGTCGCCCTCGGGCACTCATTCCTCCGGCTGGGCGATGGCTTCGAGCGCGCGCTGACAGTCTTTGCAGTCTTTCGCGTGCGAATCCATGAACGCCACCTCGTCGCGCGTGGCTTGCCCGTGCTCGCGCCGCCAGAGCGACGACGCCGTCACGTGCTGCGGCGTGTACGCGAGCGACGACGCCTCGACGTCGCGCTGACAGTCCTCGCAAACGGCGAGGTGCGCCCCGTTGTGGGGCTGCGTGATTTGACCGACGTTCGGGTCGGGCGCGGTCTGCTGATAGAGCGACAGCAAAAAATCGCACTGCGAGCGCGCCGAAAACCACCACGCCGCTTCGCGCTCCGCCGGGTCGAGCGCCTCGGCTTCGCGCCGGCGCGTCGCGTTGAGCCCGATGAGCAAGCGCGCCTTCTTCTTCAATCCCCCATCGATCGCCGCGAGCTTCTCGTCGAGCTTGGCGGTGTCGAGGCTCGCGAGCGAGAGCGACGCGCGCACCGACGCGAGCGCGTCGCGTGCGGCGAGGGCCGTCTCCGCCGATTCTGTGTAGAGTACACGTTCATCGGCTTCGCTCTCGTCGGCGAGGATGGCCTCGAACGCTTCGTCCAACCCGCGCGCGAGCTTCTTTCGCTCGGCGTCCGCGTCGATCGAGTCGACGTACGCCGCGATCGCTTGGTGCTCGCAGCGATCGATCGCGAGCGTCGCGTCGCGCAGCGAATCACCGAGCGCCTGGGTCCTCCGCAGCAAATCGCCCGCCATCGCGAGGATGCGGCCCGCGTCGGCCGCTTCGGTCACTTTGTTCGCCGTCGCCGCTTCGAGCGCGCGCCGCCGGTCTGCATAACGTTTGAGGAGCGGCGAAAGATCGCCATCCACGTCCGGCGGCGGCGTCACGACGTCACCCGTCCATCAATTCCTGCAAGTAGCGACGAAGGTACGCTTGGGCGCGGCTGACGCGCTTGTACGAGTTCGCGACTGTGATTCCGAGTTTCTTGGCGCATGCTTCGTGGTCCTCGAGGTCTTGGTGGTGGTAGGCGTCCCACGCGCCGGCCTCGTTCGGGTGCTCCTGCTTCAGACGGTCGAACGCGGTCCAGTAGAGCGACTGGGCCTCGTCGCGCTCGGCGGCGCGCTTGGAGAGATTGATGGCGTACGCGATCTGTCGCGGCGACTCTTGGTTGTCTTCTTCGCCGCCTTTGGGGACGGAGTCGAGGAGCTCGCGCTGACGGCGGTACGCGTCGATCGCAGCGTGCTTGACGATGCGGAGGAAAAAAGTCTTCGGCGAAGCGGCCGCGCCGGGCCTCGCCTCGGAGAGGCCGCGAAACTGATCGAGACCGCGCTCGATGAGCTTGCGAACGGCTTCTTGGTAGAGCTCGCCCTCGTCGTCGGGGGAGCCGGCTCGGTAGCTCTGCTGAACGCGTCGAACGACGACGCCGGCCGGCTTGCGCCAGCGCTCGCAGAGCGAACCCAGGGGTGTGCTCGCGTCCTCGCCCTTCGCGCGTGTTCGCACGACGAGATCGAAGAGCTCGGAATCGCTGAGCTTGTCGAATGCGCCCATGGGCCGTGGTCAGCGTAGCCCAGGGGCGTAGGATTCATCCACTCAACATTGACGACGGGCGCGCGGCGGCCTGACGGCTAAACTTTCGAAGATGAGGCTCTTGGCTTATTTGGCGGTCGCGGCGCTCGCGGCATGCTCCAACGATATCTTCGGCAGTCCCGACGCGAGCGACGATGCATCGCCCGCCGACGGCGCAGTCGACGGCGGGGGCGGTCCGGAGGCGTGCACGTCCGGGCTCGCATGCTCGGGGACCCAAGCCGCGTGCGTCACGTTCGACCCGAACGAGGGGCCGTTCACGGATCAGTCGCTGAGCCCGGGCTCGACTTCGATCTCGACCGACGAATACGTCACGTGTCCGAGCTCGCTCTTGTCGGATCTGCCGACGACGGGCGCGTCCGTGGGCAAAGCCATCGTCTCGCACGACTTCACCGAGACGGGTCAGAGCGCGAACATCACGGTCGATCTCTCGGTGTGGCTGCCCGCGAACGCCAACGGCGCGTTCTCCGCGCTCGCGGTTCGCATCGGCGACATGGACGTCGTCCAGCTCGCATCGTCCGCCGGGAGCTGGTTTCTACGCGTGCTCGCCAGCGGCGAGAGCAGGTCGATTCAGCCCGTCCTTGGCGCGTGGAATCACATGGTGCTCCAAGTCGTCTTCAGCAACGACACGAACATCGGGGAAGCGTCGCTGACGTACGACGCCGACGGCGGAGCGCGCCCGACCGCGATCATCAAAGACCGAACGACGTCGTCGATCGCGATCACCACGATCACCGCTGACCTCGGCCTCCAAGGAACGACGACCGCGGCGATGAAGGCGTACTACGACGACGTCATCGTGACGCTCTGATTAGCGCGCGACGAGCGGCAGGTCCCCGGGGCCTTGGCGCAGCGGGAACTCGACGCGGTGGCCCATGACGAGCGTGTACATTTTTTCGCCGGTGACGCCGTAGTCCCACGGCGACTCGACCGCGGCTGACCAGAGCTTGGTCCCGTCGAGCGCGTAGCCGGCGACCTCGAGCTCGCCGCTCATGACGACGACGTCGCCGTGACGGTTCCACGAGTGGAACGCGTACGGCGTGATGTCTTGATGAATCTTGGTGCCGCTCGCCATGTCGTACGCGCAGACCGCTTCGCCGCAGCCGAAGAACATGACGCCCGTGTCGCCGACGAGGTGCACGCCGCACCCGTAGCCTTCGCGCACGTGACCGATGACGAGGAGCGTCGGCGCGCCGCCGGGTCGATGCACGAGCACGTAGCGCGCTTCGCGGTCGTCGTCCGAAGACGCGCGGTGCACGACGACGCGCCGCTCGTCCAACCCACGCGGCTGCTCGGCGGTGAGCAGCACGCGAAATCCTCCCGCCCCGACTTCGAACATGAAGCCGAAAGTATCGTGTATTGTCCCCGCATGGAACTTCGCGCCGACGCGACCATCCCCTTCCAACGCCCCGTCGTCTTCGCCGCCTACCGCGACAAGCTCGTCGAGATGCTGCCGTACCTCCCGAACGTCCGCGCGATCGAGGTCCGCAAGCGCGAGGAAAAGGGCGATGTCGTCGAAATTTTGAACTTCTGGAAGGGCGGCGGCGACATTCCGGCCGCGGCGCGCGCCTTCGTCAGCGAGGGGATGCTCTCGTGGCTCGACCACGCGTCGTGGAATCAGGCGGCTTTCACGTGCGATTGGAAGATCGAGCCGCAGGCCTTCACCGAGGCGATCACCTGCGTCGGAAAGAACCGCTTCACCGAGGAGGGCGACAAAACGCACCTCGAGATCCGCGGGGAGCTTTCGATCGATCCGAAGAAGCTCAAAGGCATTCCTGGATTTCTCTCGGGCAAAGTCGCCAAGGCGGTCGAGGAGCTCTTGATCTCGAAGATCAAACCGAACCTCGTCAGCACCGCCGAGGGGCTCACGAAGTATCTCGAGTCGCAGAAGGGCTAGTCAGAACGGGAAGGCGTCGTCGAAGCTGACGCCCACGTCGACCGTGCCGGGCGTGTCGCCGAAGACGTCGTTGCCCGTGACGCCTACGTCGACGAACGTTCCGCCGTCGAGCGGCACGCTGCCCTCGAGTGTGGCGCCTCCGCCCGCGTCGAATCCGTTCCCGTTGGGGAGCGCGCCGCCGCCGCCGCCCGAGAGCGCCGGCGTGCAGCCGTTGCAGTCGGCGATCATGGGCGTGTCGAGACCGTCGGTGTTACCGCACGCGAGAAAAATCGCAGACTGGAGCACCACGGCGCACGCGAGGAGAAGCCACTTTCGCACGCAGCGCGATGATGCGTCCGCCGTGCCAGGCGCTCAGGCTCGGCCGAACAAAGCTTTCACGCTGGGGCGCCCGAGCACCATGAACGTCCACACGCCGAGCGCGGTGCCGAGCGGAAAGCTGAGGCACGTGAAGCCCGCCATCACCATGATGAGGATGTAGCGCGTGTGCTTCTTCAGGCCGGCGGCCGCGACGAAGTGGAGCACGACGACCGGGACGGTGAAGAGCGCGATGAAGACGCCGATGAGAAGGACGATGCCCGCCGCCGCCGCTTCGTGCCCGGTACCGTGGCCGCGGCCGCTGTCGGCGACGACGCCCGCGATGAGCAGAAAATAGGCGACGATGCCGAGCGTCGAGCACCCGAGGAGCGCGGTCCACACGTAATGGAGAATCGAGAGCGTGTTGAGATCGCCCTCGTCCTTCGAACGAATCGCGGCGGGGTCGGCTTGGACGTACGGATACGGTGCGTTCACTTCGGCAGGATATCAGCGCAGCAGCGGAAGCCGGTCGAATAGTCGTGGTAGGTCTTCGCGTGCGCGGTCGTGCGGTACTCGCAGCCGGGCCCGTTGAGCTTCGCGTCGACGAAGAAGCCGCCCATGAAGCTGCCTTTGGTCGGGTCGTTCGGATCGGGCGAGTCCTCGATCCACTCGTGGAGGTTGCCGTGCATGTCGAAGGCGCCGTACGCGCTGACGCACTTCGGATAATCGCCGCCGCGCGCCAGGCCGGCGTCGAGCTGATCGCATTCGGGATCGTTCAGCTCGGCGTTGTCGTAGCTCGGGTTTGGGCCGAAGAGCCGAACGATGGGGCTCACGCGGCCTTCGTTGCACGCCGCTGGATCGTACGTGTCGCCGTAGGGATAGACGTAGTCGTGCGCGGGCTCGCCGCGGCACGCGGCGGTCCACTCGGCGAGCGTGCAGAGACGTTTGCCCGACGCGGCGCACGCGGCCGCGGCTTGGACTTGGCTGATGTAGCCCTGCGGAAAAATGTGATCGGCGGGGACTGCGCGAATCGCGCTCGCGTCGACGCCGTCGAGGCTTTGGTAGAAGGGCCACGGCGCGTCGCCGTTCACGAGCGCGCCTTCGTAAAGGTCGACGCACACGCCGGCGTCGGGCGCGTCGACGAGCGCCATGCCGGCGGGGCAGGGGCTCGCGGCTTCGGCGGCGACGTCCGAGCCGGCGTCGGCGGGCGGCGCGGACGAATCGATCGGCTCGGCGGCGTCGCCGCACGCGAGCAAAAAAAGAAGGACGGCCCTGCGCACGACCGGCTGAGCTTACAACGGTCGAGCCCGGCCGCAATGCGTGTAGGATGCACGCATGATCGCGATTCGCCGCGCCGTGCGCGAGGACGTCCCCAGCATCGTCGCGCTCGTGCGTGCGCTCGCCGCGTACGAGCGCGAGCCTGACGCGGTCGTCGCGACCGAAGAAGATTATTTGCGCGACGGGTTCGGCGACGCGCCCGCGTTTCACGTTCACGTCGCGACCGAGGGCGGCGAGGTCGTCGGGTTCGCGCTCTGGTTTTTCACGTGGTCGACGTGGCGCGGGCGGCGGTGTCTTCACCTCGAGGATCTTTTCGTCTTGCCGGAGCATCGCAAGAAAGGCGCCGGTCTCGCCCTCATGCGCGCGCTCGCTGGCGAAGCCGTCGCGGCCGGCTGCGCGCGATTCGTCTGGCAGGTCCTCGACTGGAACGAGCCGGCGATCGCGTTCTACGAAAAATTGGGCGCGACCGTGCTTCGCGAGTGGGTCCCGGTGCGCATCGACGGCGACGCGCTCGCAGGGCTGGCGCGCGCCAAGTAAAGTCACGGCATGATCGAGATCGCGCTCGGCAACATCGTCGACGAGGAGGTGGACGCGATCGTGAACGCGGCGAGCTCGTCGCTCCTCGGCGGCGGCGGAGTGGACGGCGCGATTCACCGCGCCGCGGGCCCGGAGCTGCTCGCCGCGTGCCGAAAGCTCGGCGGCTGCGCGACAGGGTCGGCGAAGATCACGCCGGGCTTTCGTCTCAAGGCGCGCCACGTGATCCACGCGGTCGGCCCGGTCTACCGCGGTCGCGCCGCCGACGCCGAGGTCCTCGCGTCGACCTATCGCGCTTGCCTGCGTCTCTTCGACGCGCACGCGCTCGCGTCGATCGCGTTTCCGTCGATCTCGACCGGCGCGTTTGGCTATCCGCTCGGCGAAGCCGCGCCGATCGCCGTCGCGACCGTGCTCGAGCATGTCCGCGCGAGCGGCCGGGACGTCCTCGTTCGTTTCATCGCGTTCGACGCGGCGACGCACGCGGCGTACGAGCGCGCGCTCGGGAAGACTTCGGGCTCGCGCGCGTAGATCGAGGCATGCCCATCAAGCGGCTGCTGGACGCGGTCGTCTTCGGCTTCGGCGCGACCGCCGGCGCCAAGCTCTTCGAAGAGGTCGACGACGCCGTCGAGCGCGCCGCGCGCGAACGCGAGGAGCAAGAGGCGCGCGACGCGAAGAAACCGCCGCCGGATCCGAAAGCGCAAAAGCGCGCCGAAAAAAAGCGGAAGCGAGAGAAGGCGCAGCGCGACGCGGAGATCGAAAAAGCGCTCGCCGCGCTCAAGCGTCGCCTTCGCTGACCGTTTCCCGGGCGGCCAACTTTGGCCGTCCGAGCGGCCAAAGTTGGCCGCTGGTTCTTCACGACGCGAAATGGCAAGAAGACGCGCCGATGACGCACCTCTCGACGAAAAGTTTCGGACATGCCGGCCTTCGCGCGGCGCCGCTCGGGCTCTCGGGGACGTACGGCCTGGACGGCAAGGGCGTCGAGCGCGCGTTCCACGAGCTCGGCGTGAATTATTTTTTCTTCACCGGTAAAGACGACGGCATGCGCGCCGGGCTGCGCGCGCTCATCGCGGCCGGTCACCGCGACGAGATCGTGATCGCGGGCGGCGCGAACGTGCCGACCGGTTTCGGCGTGCGCGGCGCGTTCGAGAAAGACTGCAAAGCGCTCGGCACCGATCGGCTCGACGTCTTCCACGTCTTCTGGGTGCAATACCACTGGTACGTGACCGGCCAGACGTGGCCCGCGATGCAGAAGCTCAAAGAAGAAGGCCGCGTGAAAATGCTCGGCGTGTCGATTCACGATCGCCCGCTCGCGCGCAAGCTCGTGGACGAGCTCGGCCTCGACCTCTTGATGATTCGCTACAACGCGGCTCACCGCGGCGCGGAGAAAGAAATCTTCGCCGACCTGCCGGCGCCGCGTCCCGCGATCGTCGCGTACACCGCGACGCGCTGGGGCAAGCTCCTGCAACCGAGCGGCGACCGCGGCCCGATGACGCCCGAAGAGTGCTACCGCTTCCCGCTCTCGAACCCGAACGTCGACGTCGTCCTCTGCGGCCCGCGCAGCTACGAAGAGCTCGAGCAAGACGCCCGCGGCGTCGCCCTCGGCCCGCTCCCGGAGTCGCGCCTCACCGAAATCCGCGCCTTCGGCGACCTCGTCCGCGCGACCGCCTCGAGCCGCATCGCGTGGGGCGCTTAGAGAGAGAGAAAAAACAGGAAGGTCAGGAGGTCAGAAGGATTTTTTGTTTGGAGAAAAAAACAAAAAATTCTCGGCTTCTGAGCTCCTGAGCTTCCTGTTTCTCTTTCTTAGGGGGTGACGCGGGCGGTTAGGGTGCCGGCGCCGGGGCCGCTTTCGGACGTGCCGAGGAGGACGTCGTCGGCGGTGAGCGCGCCGGCGCCGCGGAGGACGCCTTGCGCGTCGGGCGCGAACGTCGCGGTGAGCTTGGTGTTGCGGAGGGTGACGCTCGGTTGCGTGACGAAGACATCGACCGGCGCGTTGACGAAGAGCGCGCTCCCGTCGGTTTGATCGACGACGCAGCCTTTCGCCTCGAAGGTGAAGCCGTTCGCGCCCGAGTTGATCACGAAGTCGGGATATTCGTCGGTCGAGTCGGCGGTGGTCGAAGGCGCCACGCACGCGGGAGGACCCGGCAAAGTGCGACACGCGTCGGTCGTCGCGCACGCGGGCGTGCAGCGGTTCGGATCCGGATCGCGCGTGGCCGACGAAAAGTGCGCGTCGAACTCGCCGGTGTCCGAGACGTCGATCGTCGCGAAGAGCTTCACTTGCGTGCCGACCGGTTTTTGAACGTCGATGAGCATGAAGTAGCTCGCGTGCGCGGGCATCACCGTCGAAGGCGCGTTGCACGAGAGGTTCAGCTGATACGAAAAAACGATTTTTCGGCGCGCGACCGTCGGCACTTCGTAGGTGGCGTCTTTCAAGCCCGGCTCGACGATCAAAACGAGCGCGGGATTCAATGGGAGCGCGTCGGTCGGCGTGATGGTGAACGTCGTCGCGTCGGCCGAGAGGGTGCTCGTCCCGCCGTAGTCGCCGCGGAGCGGATCGTAGCTGTAGAGGATCGAGAGCTCGCCCGGCGGATCTTGCTCGTCGGCGAGCTGCCCGCGATCGTCGACGATGTCGCGCGCGATCTCGAGGGTCAGCGTCTTCGGATCGATCGCGCGATCGAACGCGACGACGACCGGCGCCGCGGGGTCCGTGAGGAGCCCGCTCTGCGCCTGCGGAAGCGACGGCTCGGGCGGCGCGTGAAAGACCTCGCACGCCGCGATGAAGAAAAGCGCGGTTCGTTTCATAGGAAAAAAGTCGCGCGGGTTTGGAGGAGCCACGACGTGACCGCGTAGCCGTCCTGGTTTTGCAGCGCGTCGCCGGGAAGGAGCACGGCGCCCTCGACGTCGAAGAGAAAATGCTCGAGGAAGCGATACTGCAGTCGGAGATCGAGCTCGGTGCCGTAGAAGCGGCCGGGTTTTCCGCCGGCGTAGTTCACCTCGTTGTCCTTGATGTTGACGCTCGTGTGATTTTGGAGCGACGCGATCGGATCGATGAGCGGCACGCTCGTCCACGCGACCATCACGCCGGGGCGGATCAAAAAATTCGGCACCGGGCGGAAGTCGGCTTGCGGGAAGACGACGATCGCGTTGGTGAGCGCGCCTTGCGTGTCGAGCGCCTGCGCGGGGAACGTCGTCGCACCGAGACGCCGCAAGAGCTCGACGCCCGCGGCCGCGGCGCGCCCCGTTTGAAACGCGAGGACCTGCTTGAAGAGAAGCAATCCGACGTTCGTGTCCGGCGACCACGTGAACTGCGAGAGCGTCGCGCGCGAGGTCGGGTCGTCGCTGCCCGACGCATAATCGCCTTCGAGATAGAGACCCCACTTCGGACGGTCGTAACGCACGGTCACGCGCGCGCCTCCTTGGAGGACCGCTTGATCGACGATCGGGTCGTTCGTTATTTTTTGGTACGCCTCGGAGATTTCGCGCGTCGAGCCGAAGTTCATCGCCGCGTCGAAGCCGAATCGCAAGTTGCCGGCGCGCGCATAAAACCGCGCGCCCGCGCCGCTCACGCCCGAGACGCCTTCTTGCCAGCGATGCGAGAGGTACACGTTCGCGTACAAATCGCGGAGCGGTCCGACCTTCGGCTCGAGATAACGAATCGCCCCGCCGAATTGGTTCACGTCGTCGTCGAACGATTGCGGGCTGTCGTTGACGACGCGATCGAACGCGACGCCGACGAAGAGACCGCGCGTCGTCGATTTGTCGCGGTCGGCAGATTTTTTGAAAGCCTCGAGCGGCTTGGTCGCGAAGAGAATGCGATCGACGTAATTTCCGGTGCCCGCGACGCCGAAGCGATTGTGGCGGCCGTCGCCGTCGGACGCGAAGACGCCCATCCCATCGATGACCGCTTGGCGCCCGACGCGAAAGACTCCGAACGGGAGAATCGCTTCGCCGTACAGACGCCGCACCGTCATCAAATTGATCGGACACACCGTGACGCCGTACGAGTCGCGCGAGAGCGGATCGAGGCTCGGGTCGCGCAGGCCGATGCACGGGCGCGTGTCGTTCGGATTTTTCGCGTCGATGCTCGTGCCCGCGTTCGACGACGGCGTGCCGCCGTAGCTCCCGTTGTCGCCGAAGAGATCGCCGTCGAGCGCATCGGCGGAAAAGACGATGCGAATCTTGTCTTGATAATCCGCCGTCGCATCGAGCCGGAGCCGCTGCTGGATCATGCTGACGTTGCGCGCCGTCTCGGTGTTGAGCGAAATCGGATGCACGTAGAGCCATTGCGCGCGGTACTCGGCGTCGCCGCGAAAGCCGAAGTCCCCGCGCGAGTAGCGCTTCGCCGGTTGATCCGGGTCGTGGTCCGTCCACGGCTCTTGCGCTCTCGCGGCGCCGGCGAACAAGGTTACTGCGACCGCGAGCGCGCGGCCGAGCTTCACTTTTCGGCAGCCGGTTTCAATAAAGCGTTTTCGATGATCGTCGTGATGTGATCGAGCGCGCGCAGATCCTCGGCCTTGTAGACGCCGGCCTCGGGGCTCGTCTCGTCGGCGGGCGGCGCGGTCAAGCCGTCGTGCTTCGCTTTGTATTCCATCGGCACGGTGCGCGGCGGCGGCACGTCGAGCCTGATGCGATACGGCGCGGCGCCGTCGGGGAGCTCGAACGACGCATCGCCGCTCACGTTGACGCCCGCGAACGCGCGCTTGATTTGATAATTCGGAAACGCGACGCCGAGCCAACCGAAGCGATACCGCACGACGAGGAGCGGCTGTTTCGCGGCGAGCGCGGCCTGCGCGGCGTCGTCGAGCGGCGGCGACATCTTGAGCTCGATGAGATCCGGCGAGAAAAGCCGCTCGAGCGACTTCTGCAGCGCGGCGACGACTTGCGCTTCTTGCGGGTCGGGCGTCTCGTCGAAATATTTCGTGACTTGAGTCGGGCCGAAGGCGCGGTTGGTCGGCAAGTGCGCCATCAGCTTGTCGGCCTGCGCGAGCGCGGGCGAAATCTCGCGATGAAACGCGACGGTCAGCGTCGGGCCGTGCGTCTCGAGCGCTTTCGCGAGCCGGGCGATGAACGCGGCGAGCGTCTCGCTCTCGCTCGGCGCCATCGTCTTGAATCGCGCGACCGCGGCCGCGTACAGCTCGCGGCGCGCTGCGGCGAGCTCGGGCCCGAGGTGGTTGTCGGGATATTTTTTCTCGAACGTGGCGAGCGCCGCGAGCGACGCGTCTTTCTTCGCCTTGTCGAGCTCGCGAAGCATCGCCTCGCGGAGCGCACCTTGCGCCTCGCCGTCGATCGCACTGTGCGGGTGCGAGGCGAGAAACTCTTCGATCGCTTCCACCGTTTGCTTCGACTTGGCGCGCTCGAGCTGGGCCCGCGGCAAAAGAACGTTGGCGACCTCGTCGTGATGACGATGGCCGCGCGCGAGGTAATCGCCGAGCGACTCCGGCGTGCCGAGGGCGACCGCCTTTTTCAACATGACGTCGTCGCTCGTCTTGTTGTGAAGCGACCAGAGCGCCGGCCCGACGACGAGGCCGCACGCGGCGGCGATCATCCAGCCGCGCTTGTGCCAAGTGGGCGCGCGATCGACGAGCGGCTGCTTCGGGCCGATGGGGCTCGTCCAGCTCTTTCGCGCTTCGTAAAAAGGATCGAGCGTCACGAGCTCGCTGTCGTCGCTCGTCGCGAGGGCGTGCTTCACCTGCTCGCGCGCGTTGTCGAGGCTGTTGTTCAGGAGCTCGGCGTCGGCCGCGTCGCGCGCCGGAAACGAAAACGACCCGCCGCCTTTGAACGAAAGAACGAGCGCGCCGCCCGCAGTCGCCGCCGACGAGCTCGCGAGATCGGTCATCGCGTAGACGCCGAGCACTTTGCGGCGCGCGTCGACCGCGCACATCGGAAATACGTAAACGCCCGGCTTGTACGGCAGCATCTTGCCGGCGCGCAGCGACCCGAGCGCGCGAAGCGCGGCATACGGAATCGCAAACAGCAAGCCGACGTAGACGACGACCAGCTCGATGCCGTGGAGCGCGAGCGACGTGCCGAGCGCGCCGAATTTATACGTGTAGATTGCAACGAGCGCGACCAGACACGCGAGCGAGAGCGCGCCCCAACGAAGACCGCGACCGCCGTCGCCGAGGGTCTTGGCGATCGGCGCGGGCGGCGCGCTGCCGCGCGTGCTGGCGAGAAACCTCTCCTGCTTCTCTCGCGAGAGCTTGTAGAAGTCGATGCGCCGCACGTGTCGACTCTACATCGATTTCGCCGCGAGCGGCCCAGAGAGAATAGGGTGGTTGCCGATGGGCCGACTTCGTTCCGCCGTCTTCTTGGTCGTGTGCTTGTCGTGCCGCGACGACGCGCATCACGTCGCGCCGGTCGGCAGCGCGAGCGCGGCACCGAGCGCGAGCGCGAGCTCCGCGCCCGACGTGACGACGCATGCTTCGACGACGAACGTCCCCGACGCCGCCGCGGCCGTTGCGAACGGCGTCCTCGACGGCGACGCGCTCCGAAAAAAACATCTCGCGCGCGTCGCGGCGGACGACTCGTCCGTCACGATCCTCGCCGGCTCGAGCGCACGCGAGCTCGGCCGTCGCATCTGCGAGGCGAAGGTCCCGCACGTCGCCGCCGCCACGCCCATCTTGCTCAAGCCCAACATGGGCGGCTTCGAGTGGTTCAAGGATCCGAAGAAGAGCGACGGCGACGACGGCGTGCGCGGCCGCACGACCGATCCCGAGTTCGTGCGCGGCGTCGTCGAGTGTCTGAAAGCGCGCGGTCACACGCAAGTGACGATCGCCGAGGGCTGGGCCGCGCGTCACGAAGATTGGCTGAAGCTCATTCGCGTGTCCGGTTACGAAGCGATGGCGCAGGCCGAAGGCGTGCCGCTCGTCGCGATGGATGACGATGGCGTCTTCGACAAAGAAGGCGAGACGCCCGGCGCGATGCTCCGCGTGAGCGGCATGGAGAAGACGCACGTCCCGACGCTCCTCTCGCCGAAGATCCTCGCCGACACGCTCCAGCGCGGTCTTTTCATTTCGCTGCCGAAGATCAAAGCGCACCGCTTCGCGGTGTTCTCGCTCGCGATCAAAGGCACCCAAGGCACCGTCGCGCTCTCCGATGCGTCGCCTGCGTTCCATCAAAAGTGGCGCATGCACAAAGAGCTCATCCCGTACCTCGAGGCGCGCACGAAGAACGCGCCCGAGAACCGCGCCGAGTACGTGAAGTCGCTCGAGATCTTCGCCGAACGAATCGCCGACGTGCTCGAGATCAACACGCCCGACGTGGTCTTGGCCGAGGGCGCGCCCGCGATGCAAGGCGACGGGTTCGCGAAGCTCTACCCGATGCAGGCGCGCGTCGCGATCGGCGGCACGAACGTCGTCCAAGTCGATCGCATCGGCGCCGAATTTCTCGGCGCGTTCGGTCGCGCGGATCTCGCGAAGGAGCTCGGCGGTCACTCGACCTCGCCGCTCCTCGAGGTCGCGGCGAAGCGCTTCGGCGTCGATCTCTCGAAGCGTCCGACCGTCGACGGCGACGGGGCCGCGTTGCTCGATGTGCGACGGCCGTATCACTTCGCGGCGATGGCGCCGTTCTCGATCGACGTGGATCTGCCGCACCCCGAGGCGCACGCCGCTTCGCTCGGCGCGGACACGATCACGATCGACGGCCGCGGCGACGAGCCCGCGTGGTCGCGCGCGACGCCGATCCGTTGGGACTCCGACTTCGCGGGGCGCGCGACCGGCAAGACCACGCGCGCACGATTCTTGTGGTCGCCCTCGGCGCTCTACGCGCTCTTCGAAGTCGACGGCACGACGGCCACGCAGCGCGCGCCGATTTACCGAGGCGATTGCGTCGAAGCCTTCCTCGCGCCGAACGTCTACGCGCGCCACTACGACGAAATCGAGCTCGGGCCCCGCGGCGGCGAGCTCGACGTGCGCATCGACCGACTCTCGCGCGCCGGCGACACGACCTGGAAGAGCGGCACCGAGACGAAGGCGATCGTCGACGAAGCGGCGCATCGCGTGGTGATCGAAGCGCGCATCCCCGCCCGCGACGTCGTCGCGGCGTTGCACGCGGGCGCGATCTTGCGCATGGGCCTCTTCCGGGTCGAAGGCTCCGCCCATCTCGCGTGGAGCCCGCCGCGCACGAGGAGCCCCGACTTTCACGTGTTCGATGCGTTCGGAGATCTCGTCGTCGATCGCTGAGCTTCTGCTAAAAGAGCCGGGCCCATGACGACCATCCAATCGCGAAAGGCCGATCACCTTCAGCTCTGCGCCGAAGGCGACGTCGGGTTTCGCGGGCAAGGAACGCTGCTCGACGGCGTTCGCCTCGTCCACGACGCGCTCCCCGATCTCGCCGAGTCCGACATCGACACGAGCGTCGAGGTCTTCGGCAAGAAGCTTCGCGCGCCGATCCTCATCGCGGCGATGACCGGCGGCACCGACGAAGCGGGGCGCGTGAACCGCGATCTCGCGGCGATCGCCGAGGCCCGCGGTTACGCGTTCGGACTCGGGAGCCAGCGCGCGATGGTCGTGCGTCCGGACACGAAGACGACGTTCGGCGTGCGCGACGTCGCCAAGAGCACCGTCGTCTTCGGAAACGTCGGCGTCGTTCAAGCGCGCGCGATGTCGTCGGCCGACGTGCAAGCGATGGTCGACTCGGTCGGCGCCGACGCGCTCTGCATCCATTTGAATCCGGCGATGGAGCTCGTTCAGCCCGGCGGCGATCGCGATTTTCGCGGAGGGCTCGAGACGATCGCGCGTCTCTGTCGCGATTTGCGCGTTCCGGTCATCGTCAAAGAAACCGGATGCGGCATCTCGCCGTCGGTCGCGCGCCGTGTTCTCGAAGCGGGCGCGCGCGCCATCGACGTGTCGGCCGCGGGCGGAACGTCGTGGGTCGGCGTCGAGACGATCCGCGCCGAGCAGCAAGGCGACGCGAGAGCGCGCTCGCTCGGCGAAGCGTTTTGGGACTGGGGAATTCCGACGGCCGTCTCGGTCGCCTCGGTCGCGAAGCTCGCCGCTCCGAAAAAAGCGCTCGTCATCGCGACCGGCGGCGTCGGCTCGGGTCTCGACGCGGCGCGCGCGATCGCGCTCGGCGCCGGACTCGCCGGAATCGCGCGGCCTGTGCTCAAGGCGCTACGAGAAGGAGGGCCCGACGGCGCGACCGCGTTCCTCGACGGCGTCGAGCACGAGCTCCGCACGGCGATGCTCCTCACGGGAAGTCGCGACGTCGCCGCGCTCCAGCGCGCGCCGCGCGTGCTCTCGCGCGAGCTCATCGGATGGCTCGAGCAGTGTGAATGAATTTGGCGCGCGCGCGGCCGAGTTTGGCGCGCCCTGCCCGTCCGTTTGGCCTAAGACCACGCGGTGATTACGTCATTCACGCGGAGCTTTGGCGCGCTTCAGGATCGGCGCAAGCTCTCGCGCGGTGCCGCTCCGTACGAGGCTTGGCGCGACGCCGCGGAGCGCGACGGCGAGCCCGAGCTTCGCGGGAACGATGACGCGCGTCTTTCCTTCGGCGAGCGCCTCGAGCGTCGCGCGAGCGACTTCGTCGGCGTCGATCGCCGTCTTCCGAGCCGCTTCCGGCATCCGATCGAGCTCGTCGCCTTTGACGAACTCGGTTCGCACCGCGCCGGGGCATACCGTGAGCACGTGGACGTGCGGCTCGAGCTCGATCGAGAGCGCTTCGCCCAGACCGACCAGCGCGAACTTACTTGCAGAATACACAGCCTCGCCGGGCACGGGCAGAAGCCCCGCGACCGACGCCATGAAGACCAACCATCCTTCGCCGCGCTCGATCATCGACGGGGCGAGCGCGTGCGCGAAGTAGAGCGCGCCGAGCACGTTCACGCGCAAGAGTCTCTCCGCATCGTCGAGATCGTGCTCGACGAGCATGCGATGTCTGCCGACGCCAGCGTTGAGAATCGCAACGTCGATTCCTCCGAGGAGTGAATTTGCCTTCGC
The DNA here is from genome assembly GCA_036488725.1 of Polyangiaceae bacterium. Classification (GTDB taxonomy): domain Bacteria; phylum Myxococcota_A; class Polyangia; order Polyangiales; family Polyangiaceae; genus DASXHD01. Next base: position 104,162 of record DASXHD010000101.1, read on the forward strand.
AGTGCAAGAAAGTGCGTCGTGGCGATCTGCTACGTCGCAGACGAGGACGTGAGCTTCACCGCCGAGCGCGCGAACGCGCTCTGCGACTTCGTCGAGCTGCGCTTTTCTCCGCGCGATCAGCGCGACGCGTGCGCCTTCACTCGCGGCGCGCTCCGCGAGCGCGCGTCCGATTCCAGACGACGCGCCCGTGATCAGCACCGAACGTCCGCGAAGAGTGCGTAAACGATTCGACATCGGCGCGATGTACCGCGCGGCAATCGCTCTTGCAATTGCACGCTGCGCGGGTAACACGGTCGCTTCGCATGCGTAACGTGCTTTTGGGGATCACGCTGCCGTGGCGTCGGGATGCCCAGAGCGACCGCGCGCTATGTCGGCGACTCCTGCCGCAGGTGTCGCGCACGTTCGCGCTCTCCATCGCGATGCTGCCGCCCGCGCTGCGCGACGCGATCGGCGATGCGTATTTGCTTTGTCGCATCGTCGACAGCATCGAGGACGACGCGCGTCTTTCGATCGAGCGCCGGCACGCGCTCTTCGACGCGTTCGATGCGGTGATGGGCGACGACGCGATCGACGAAGGCGTTCTCGAACGCGCCGCGCAGGATGCGGGCGTCGGCGAGACGGCGGCCGAGGCCGAGCTCTGCGCTCGCTCCGGCGCCGTCCTGCGAGCGTTTCGCGCACACGACCGCGCGCAGCGCGACGCGATTCGTCCGCACGTGCTCGAGATGTCCAAAGGCATGCGCGAGTACGCGACGCGCGCCGCGAGCGAAGGACGCTTGCGCATCCGCGACATCGCGGATCTCGAGCGCTATTGCTACTTCGTCGCGGGCACCGTCGGCGGCCTCCTCACGGATTTGTTTTTGCTCGAAGTGCCCGGGCTCGACGCGGCGACGGTCGCCGAGCTCCAGCGGCTCGCCGTTTCGTTCGGGCTCGGACTTCAGCTCGTGAACATCGTGAAAGACGTCGCCGAAGATCACGAGCGCGGCGTTTGCTTCATGCCCGTGAGCCTCGCCGAGCGCGAAGGCGTCACGCTCGAGCGTCTGCTCGCTCCCGAAGAGCGCGCGGCGGCGATGCGCGTCGTCGCGCGCGTGTGCGATCTCGCCGAAGAGAAGCTCCGCGACGCAGAGTCGTACACGCTCGCGTGGCCCGCCGAGCGTGCGCAGTCGGTCAGGCTCTTTTGCGCGGTGCCGCTCGTCCTCGCCCTCGCGTCGCTACGCGTCGTGCGAGAAGGAACGACCGCGCTCACCGCCGGCGCGACGCCCAAAGTCGGCCGGCTCGAGGTCTTCACGACCGTACGCGACGCCATCGGCGCCGCCGGCAGCGATGCCGCGCTCACCCAGCTCTTCGCTCGTCACACCCGCTCCCCACTCACATCAGGAAACTCCATGCAGCAGCCGTCGTTGGAACCCAAGCGTGACCCGAACCTTCGCGCCGAGACCGATCGTGCGATCGCGCGCGCGCGCACGTGGCTCCTCGGCCAGCAGGACGCGAAAGGCTTTTGGAAGGGCGAGCTCCAGACGAACGTGACGATGGACGCCGAGGACTTGCTCCTGCGGCAGTTCCTCGGGATTCGGACCGAAGAGCAGACGCGCAAGGCGGCGGTGTGGATTCGTTCGCAGCAGCGCGCGGACGGCACGTGGGCGAACGCGTTCGGCGCGCCCGCAGATCTCTCGACGACGGTCGAGTCGTACGTCGCGCTTCGTCTCGCGGGCGACGCGATCGAAGAGCCGCACATGAAGCGCGCGGCCGAGTGGATTCGCGAGCAAGGCGGGATTCCGCAGACGCGCGTCTTCACGCGCGTGTGGCTCGCGCTCTTCGGACTTTGGGACTGGAAGGATCTGCCGATTTTGCCGCCGGAGATGAACCTCCTGCCGCCGTCCATCCCGCTCAACGTCTACGACTTCGCGTGCTGGGCGCGGCAGACGGTCGTCGCGCTCACGATCGTGATGACCTACAAGCCGGTTCGTCCGATCCCCGGGCTCTCGCTCGGCGAGCTCGGGAGCGCGCGCGCCGTGAAGAAGAACGCGGTCACGTGGCGCGGGCGCGTGTTCGAAGGAATCGATCGCGTGCTTCGCATTTATCAAAAGCGTCCGCTCGCCGGTCTTCGGGAGCGCGCGCTCGCCGAAGCGGAGCGTTGGATCGTGCGTCGCCAAGAAGCGGACGGCTCGTGGGGCGGCATCCAGCCGCCGTGGGTCTACTCGCTCATGGCGCTCTCGCTTCGCGGCTACGCGATGGATCACCCCGTGATGCGCGCGGGACTCCAAGGTCTCGACGGCTTCACGATTCACGAAGGCACCGAACGTCGCCTCGAAGCCTGTCAGTCGCCCGTTTGGGACACGGCGTACGCGATTCAAGCGCTCGCCGACGCGGGCGTCTCGCCGACCCACGAGTCACTCGTGCGCGGTGTCGAGTGGCTCCTCTCGCAAGAAATCCGTGTGAAGGGCGATTGGGCCGTTCGCCGCCCGGACCTCGATCCGAGCGGGTGGGCCTTCGAGTTCGCGAACGTGAATTATCCGGACGTCGACGACACCGCCGAAGTGGTGCTCGCGCTTCGTCGCGTGCTGCACCCCGAGCCGCAGCGCGTCGAGTCGGCGATCGCGCGCTCGGTGCGCTGGATGATCGGCATGCGCAGCAAGAACGGCGCGTGGGGCGCGTTCGACGCTGACAACGTGCAGACGCTCTGCCGCGACATTCCGTTTTGCGATTTCGGCGAGGTCATCGACGACCCGAGCGCCGACGTGACGGCGCACGTGATCGAGGCGCTCGCGAAGGAAGGTCTCGATCAACACCCGGCGACCCAGCGCGGCACCGAGTGGCTGCTTGCGGCGCAAGAGAAAGACGGCTCGTGGTTCGGACGCTGGGGCGTGAACTACGTCTACGGCACCGGCGCGTCGCTCATGGCGCTCGCCGAAAATGGTCACGACGCAAAATCGGAAGCGGTGCGTCGCGCGGTCGCGTGGCTCGAGTCGCACCAAAACAAAGACGGCGGCTGGGGCGAGGACGTTCGCTCGTACGACGAGCCGGCGAAGTGGGCAGGCGTCGGCGAGTCGACCGCGTCGCAAACCGCGTGGGCGCTGCTCGGATTGATCGCGGTCGGCGAGCGGGGACCTGCCGTGGAACGCGGCGTTCGCTGGCTCCTCGAGACGCAGAAATCCGACGGCCACTGGGACGAGCCGCAATACACGGGCACGGGATTCCCGGGCGATTTCTACATCAACTACCACCTCTATCGGCAGGTCTTCCCGATGATGGCGCTCGGTCGTTACGCCGCGGCGCTCGCGGGCAAACCGATCGGGGTCCTCCCGATCCGCGACTACTCGCTCGTGCAGCTTCGGACGAACTGAAAGAAATGAATCCGCTTCTCGTGTGCGCACCGCTCGCCGTGGAGGCGCTTGCCTTGGGCAAGATGGCCGACGTGCGCCTGGTGCGCACCGGGATGGGACCTTCTCGTTCGCGGCAAGCGGCCAAGCGGCTCGCGTGCGAGCCCGGACGCGGCGTCGTCGTCGCGGGTTTCGGCGGCGCGCTCGATCCGTCGCTCGAGCCGGGTGACGTCGTCGTCGCCGACGCGGTGAGCGGTCCGGACGGGCGCTCGTCGTGCGTATCCGAGGCGCTCGCCGACGCGCTCCGCGCCGCCGGTCTTCGCGTGAAGATCGGGACCATCGCGTGCCGCGATCACATCGTCTCGGGCGACGAACGCCGCGCGCTCTTCGAAGAAGGCGCGTCCGCGGTCGACATGGAGTCGGCGTGGCTCGCGCCGGGCGCGTCGGGCCGTCCGTTCGCGGTCGTTCGCGCCGTCGTCGACGGTCCGGGCCGCGAGATCTCGCGCGTCCTTCAAACTCTGCGCGGCGGCACGCGCGGCTTTCAATCTCTCGCACGCGTCGGGCGCACGCTCGCGCGGTTCGCATTCTAGAAGGAGTCATCCAAGTGGGCATTCCGGTCACTCAGCAGGTCGTTCTCGGCAGCTACCTCCTCAAGAAGAAGCTTTCTCGCACGAAGCGCTTTCCGCTCCTCGTCGAGATCGAGCCGCTCTTCGCGTGCAACCTCGAGTGCGCCGGCTGCGGCAAGATTCAGTACCCGCCGGAGATTTTGAAGAAGCGTCTCTCGGTCGAGCAAGTGCTCGGCGCGATGGAGGAGTGCGGCGCGCCGATGGTGTCGATCGCCGGCGGCGAGCCGCTCATCCACCCCGAGATCGACGTGATGGTGAAGAAGCTCCTCGAGCGCGGCACCATCGTCTTTCTCTGCACCAACGCGCTCCTCCTCGAGCGCAAGATGCACCTCTTCGAGCCGCACCCGCGCTTCTCGTGGACGATTCACCTCGACGGGCTCCGCGAGCGTCACGACGCCGCCGTCTGCAAAGAAGGAACGTTCGACAAGGCCGTCGCCGCCGTCAAAGAAGCCAAGCGCCGCGGCTTCCAGGTGACGACGAACACGACCTTCTTCAAGAGCGACACGCCCGAGGACGTCCGCTCGGTGCTCGACTTCTTGAACAACGAGCTCGGCGTCGACGGGATGATGATTTCGCCGGGTTTTGCCTACGAAAAAGCGCCGCGGCCCGACGAGTTTCTCACCGTGCCCGCCGCGCGCAGGCTCTTTCGCGAAGCGTTCAAGAACAAGCGCGACGAGTGGCGTCTCAATCAGAGCCCGCTCTTCCTCGATTTTCTCGAAGGCAAGACCGAGCTCGAGTGCACGCCGTGGGCGATCCCGAGCTACTCGATCTTCGGCTGGCAGAAGCCCTGCTACTTGATGTCCGACGGCTACACGCAGTCGTACAAGGAGCTTCTCGAGACGACCGATTGGGACAAGTACGGGCGCGGAAAAGATCCGCGCTGCGCGAACTGCATGGCGCACTGCGGGTACGAGCCTTCGGCGGTGCTCGCGACGATGGGGTCGCTCAAAGAATCGATCCGGGCGGCGACCGCGACATGAGCATGCAGCAGCAGACCGAGCCGCGCGCGCCGTCGTTCGCGACGCTCGCGCGCGCGACCAAGACGGAGATCGACTCCGCGCTGGCGAAGCTCGCGCACGTCGAGACGGCGAAGGCGCGTGCGCTCTCGCCGGATGCGGGCGTCGTCATCGAGGCGCTCTTCGAGCTCGCGACGCGCGGGGGAAAGCGGCTTCGGCCCGCGCTCGTCGCGGCGGCGTACGTCGCGTGCGGCGGCGAGAGCGGTTCGTCGGCCGTCACCGAGGCGGGCGTCGCCCTCGAGGTGCTGCAGGCGTACCTCCTGATTCACGACGACTGGATGGACAACGACGACGTTCGCCGCGGAGGCCCGTCGGTCCACGCGGCGTTGCGGCGGCACTTCGGCGAGCGTGCCCTCGGCGACTCGTTTGCGATCCTCGCGGGCGATTACGCGCAGGGGCTCGCGCTCGACGTGATCTCGCGCGCGCGCGTTCCGGCGCCGCGCATGGTGGCGGCGATGCGCGAGCTCGCGTCGATGCTCACCGCGGTCGTCACCGGACAGATCCTCGACGTTCGCGGGAACGCGAAGACGCCGGCCGAGGTCGAGACGATTCATCGTCTCAAGACGAGCAGCTACACGACGCGCTCGCCGCTCGCGCTCGGGGCGATCCTCGCGGGCGCGGATCCGGCGGTGTGCGAAGGGCTGCGTGCCGCGGGCGATCCGATGGGCGTCGCGTTCCAACTGCAAGACGATTTGCTCGGCACGTTCGGCGACCCGAAAAAGACGGGCAAATCTGCGCGAAGCGATTTGCGTCAAGGCAAGCGCACGGCGCTCGTCGCGGAGCTCTCCGGCCACGACGATCTCCTCGCCCGCGCGCTCGGCGTGGCCGACGCGTCGGACGCGGACGTCGACGCGGTCCTTCGGCTCATGGTCGACTCGGGCGCGAAGACGCGCGTCGAAGCACGTCGCGCGGCGCTCGTCGCCGAGGCGTCGTCGAAAATCGAACGTCTGCCGATTTCGAGCGAGGGGAAACAACTTCTCTTGGGCGCGGCTTCCGCGCTGGCGGCGCGCGAGGACTGAGAATGACGGTCTCGGGTCGGGCTTGCGGAAAATTGATCCTCGCGGGCGAACATGCCGTCGTCTACGGCGTACCTGCGGTCGCGCTCGGAATCGATCGCGGCGCACTCGCTCACGCGAAAGAGCTCGCATCGGGGCCCTGCCGGCTCCGCGTGACGACGTGGTCGGCGGACGTGAGCGAACGCGACGGCCACGAGCTCGCGCGCGCGTTTCACGCGCTGCTCGGCTCGGTCCGCACCGACGGCGCGCTCGCGCCGGTCGAGGTCGAGGCGACGACCGAGCTTCCTGCGGGCGGCGGCCTCGGCTGTTCGGCGGCGCTCGGCGTCGCGATCGCGCGCGCGGTGGCGCCCGACGCGAGCGACGACGACATCCGCGAGCACGCGATGGCTTGGGAGCGCATCTTCCACGGCAACCCCTCGGGCGTCGACGCCGCAGTCGCGACCCTCGGCGGCGCCGTTCAATTCGTGCGGCAAGACGAGCGCAGCGTGATCGAGACGATCGCGCCGCTCGGATCGCTGGTCTTCGCGATCGGCCACTCGGGGATCGCGTCGAGCACGCGCGCGATGGTCGAGTCGGTCGCGCGCCAGCGCGCGGAGCGGCCCGCCGCCGTCGAAGCGACGTTCGACGCGGTCCGCGCCGTCGTCGGCGGCGTTCGCGCGGCGCTCGAAGCGGGCGATCGCGTCGCGCTCGGGCAGCTCCTCGATCAAAACCAAGCGCATCTCGGGACGCTCGCGCTCTCCACGCCGAGCATCGAGCTCATGTGCGAGTCGGCGCGCGAGGCCGGCGCGCTCGGCGCGAAGCTCACGGGCGCGGGCGGCGGCGGCTGCGTCGTCGCGCTCGCGGACGGCCGCGCGTCGGCCGAGCGAATCTTGTCGGCGTGGAAGGCTCGCTCGTTCGAGGGCTTCGTGGCCGAGATCCACACGCGGGGGCGCGCGCACGCACACGATCACGCGGGCTCCGAGCTCGCTGCTACCTAGGAAAAACCGCATGGCACACACGTCGAGACTCCCCGGGTTCTACAAAGTCAGCGTCGAAGAGCGTCGCGCGCTCGTCGGCGAGGCGACCGGTGCCGACCTGAAGGACATCGAGCGCTCGCTCGAGGACGGCGGGCTCGACGCGACGACGGCCGACAAGTTCGTCGAGAACGTCGTCGGCACGTACGCGCTTCCGTACGGCGTCGCGCTCAACGTGCGCGTCAACGGACACGATTACGTCGTGCCCATGGTCGTCGAGGAGCCGAGCGTGGTCGCCGCAGCGTCGAACGCGGCGAAGATGATCCGCGAAGGCGGCGGCTTCATCGCCGAGACCGATCCGCCGCTCATGGTCGCGCAGGTGCAGCTCACCGGCGTGCGCGATCGCCGGGCCGCGATGGAGCGCGTCCTCGCCGCGAAAGACGAGCTCCTCGAGCTCGCGGACCGCGCGATCCCCGGGCTCGTGGAGCGCAAAGGCGGCTCGCGCGACATCGAGGTGCGCATCCTCGGCACCGACGAGGACGCGATGCTCGTCGTCCACGTCCTCATCGATTGCCGCGACGCGATGGGCGCGAACCTCGTGAACGGCGCGGCCGAACGCATCGCGCCGCGTCTCGCCGAGCTCACCGGCGGCGGCATCGGGCTGCGCATTCTCTCGAACTTGTGCGACCGCCGCTGCGTGCGCGTGCACTGTCACGTGCCGGCGTCCGCGCTCGCGACCGACGACATGGAAGGGTCGGCCGTGATCGACGGCATCGTCAACGCGTCGCGCTTCGCGGAGCTCGATCCGTACCGCGCGGCCACGCACAACAAAGGCATCATGAACGGCGTCGACGCCGTCGTGATCGCGACCGGCAACGACTGGCGCGCGGTCGAAGCGGGGGCTCACGCGTTCGCGGCGCGAACCGGACATTACTCACCGCTCGCGACGTGGCGACGCCACACGGGTGACGTGCTCGTCGGTCGCGTCGAGCTGCCGATGGCGCTCGGGACGGTCGGCGGCACGCTCCGCGTTCACCCCGCCGCGCGCCTTTCGCTGCGTTTGCTCGGCGTGACGAACGCGCAAGAGCTCGCGACGATCGCGGCGTCGGTCGGCCTCGCTTCGAACCTCGCCGCGCTTCGCGCCCTCGCGACCGACGGGATCCAACGCGGGCACATGGCGCTTCACGCGCGGTCGGTCGCCGTCGCGGCCGGTGCGATCGGCGACGAGGTCGAACGCGTCGCGACGATGATCGTCGAGGCGCGCGACATCACGGTCGACGCGGCCACCAAGGCGCTCACCGTCTTGCGAACCCCGCGCAGCAGCGATCGCGCGGTCTCGCGCTGGGAGCTCGAGGACTGAGCTTCGTCACCGATAAGCGAGCTTGCGGACGGCCGCGATCGCGATCATGTGCGCGCGCAAATCCAATTCGCGGCGATCGGTGATCTGCTTGTACGAGAGCAGCCGCTCGTCCCACGCGGCGGGCGCGCGCGCGCGGAGCTCGCCTGCGACGCGCGTGAAGTTTTCTCGCTGCGTCCGCGCGACGCCCTCGAGCGCGGCGTAAACGGCAGCGCGCTCGCTCAAGAGCCACGCTCTGCCGCCCGCGCCGCGGAAAATGTAGAGCAGCTCTTCGCGGTCGTGCGTCGTGTGCTTTTCTTCGCGCGTGACTTTCTTCGTCATCACGAGCCCGCCGGTGACGATGGCCGCACCTGGGCGCAGCTTTCGTTCGGTGAAGCGAGCGACCCGCTCGGTATCGATCGTGATGGCGGCGCGGACGAGCGCGAGCACCTCGCCGTACGCGAGCGCGCCGTCGCCGCACTCGAGCGACGTCTCGCCGAGCCGAAAGTCGCGGACCACGAACGGCTCGGCGATGGCGTCCTCGTCGAGCGCGACCGCGTCGTGACCGCGCGCTCGAAGATCGTTGGCGAGCTTCGCCGCAGCCTGCGGGTCGCTCGTGCGGAAGAGCACGATCGGCACCGGCTGCGCGAGCTTGAGCCGCATCTCGTACGGATGCCCGCCGACGAGCGCCGCGAGCGCGCGCGCCTCGTCGTCGCCGGAGTCGCCGAGCGTGCAGATCCCGACGACGAACATCTCAGCGCACGAAGGTCGCCGCGAGCGCGGCGAAGATCGCGCAAGCACCCGCGCGGAGGGCTTGTGCGCGCGGCGACGCCGGCGCGCCGGCGTTGTGTCGGTCGACCGCCGAGACCGCGGTCAGCGCGTCGCAGACGACCACGAACATCGCGCCGAGAAAAAAGCCGTCGCCGCGCGTGACCATCGCGGCCACGCAAAAGATCGCGACCGCCGCCGCGAAGATCGATCCCGCGACGTTCTCGCCGGCATAAAAATGTCCGGACCCGATCGGCAGCATGAACGCGAGCGCGAACGCGGCGCGCCGATACCGCCGCCGAACCTCGGTCTCGATTTCGCTGGTGTCGCGGTAAGGATGGCCCGACGCAGGCGCCAGCTCTTCGCGCGATTCGATCGGCGTCCCCGGTGACTCGAGCGCCGTGAGCGCTTCGAGCGCCTGCGCGAGGTCGGTCGACCGGACGACGAGCCGGACGTCGAGCACGGTGTCGAAGCGGTTGAGCACGGCCGTCGCGCCGCTGTTGCCCCGCAGCGCGACCGGCACGCCGTGATCCCGCAGGAAATCCAGGGCGATCTGCGCGTTCAAGCCGTCGTCGTAATGCCGAACCACGACCCACTCTGACGAGCGCGCCATATGGAAACGCTAGCACGCTTGACGTGTGAACGCGCGCTGCGCACCTTGGGCACGGTCCCGCGAATGCCACCCGTCTCCTCCGAGCCGCTCTGTCCGCAGTGCAAGAGCCGCGCGCCGATCGTTTATCGCGGCGTCATGGCTTATTGCACCGCGTGCGGCGCGCCGCGCATTCCGCTCGCCGCGAAGTCGACCAACCTCGCCGGCAAAGCGTCGATCATCGGCGGTGGTCTCACGCGCGTCTTCGGTTGGATCGTCCTCTCGGGCGGCGTCGCGCTCGGGCTCGCGCTGCTCGGCATTCTTCAGGCGATTTTTCCGGCGGGGTTCGCGGGCTGGGCGGTCGGGCTTCCGATCGTTTTCTTTTCGGCGATCTTCGGCACGCTCCTCCTCCGAAGCGGCCGCACGCTCGAAGGCGCGGGCGTCGCCGCGCAGCGCGAGACGCATGCGTCGGCCATCTTCTCCCTCGCCGAGCGAAACGGAAACACGCTCACCGCCGCGCAGGTCGCCGCGGCGATCGGCGTCTCGCAGCCGCGCGCCGACGAGCTCCTGACCGAGCTCGCGAAACAGCAGCCCGACTACGTGATGCTCGAGGTCGACGACGCCGGCGCCGTCTATTACCGCGTGAGCGCGCGCGGTCTCTCGCGCATCCAATCGTTCGATCAGCGCTTGCGCGTCTCGCAGACCGAAGCCGAGAGCGCAGAGCACTCGGACGAACCGCGGCGCGAAGCCGTTCGAAGCCGAAGCTGATCGGTGGTATACGGGCAGGGATATGACGCCCGCCCGCCGCGGTCTCTATCCCGAAATCGAGCCGTACGATCGTGGCGTCCTCCGCGTGTCGCCGATTCACTCGATCGCGTACGAGCAGTGCGGCAACCCGCGCGGCAAGCCGGTCGTCTTCGTGCACGGCGGGCCGGGCGGCGGCAGCGATCCGAAGCAGCGCCGCTTCTTCGACCCTGACGCGTACCGCATCATCCTCTTCGATCAGCGCGGCTGCGGTCGCAGCACGCCGCACGCGAACCTCGAGGAGAACACGACCTGGCACCTCGTCGAAGACATGGAGACGCTCCGGGCGCACCTCCACGTCGAGCGATGGCAAGTCTTCGGCGGCTCGTGGGGCTCGACGCTCGGGCTCGCCTACGCCGAGAAGCACCCGGCCGTCGTCACCGAGATCGTCTTGCGCGGCATTTTTCTGCTCCGCAAACAGGAGATCGACTGGTTCTATCAGCGCGGCGCGTCCGCGCTCTTTCCCGACGCGTGGGAAGATTATCTCGCGCCGATCCCCGAAGAAGAGCACGGGGATCTATTGCATGCATATTACAAGCGTTTGACGAGCGCCGATCGCGCGACGCGCGCTGCCGCGGCGAAGGCGTGGAGCGTGTGGGAGGCGCGCACGAGCTTTCTCCTTCAGAACTCCGAGCTCGTCGCGAAGAACGAGCAAGACGAGTACGCGCTCGCGTTTGCGCGAATCGAGGCGCACTACTTCGTGAACCGCGGCTTCTTCGAGCGCGACACGCAGCTGCTCGACGACGTCGGACGCATCCGGCACATTCCGGGCGTCATCGTGCAGGGGCGTTACGACGTCGTCTGCCCGATGGAGAGCGCGTGGGCGCTCCACCGCGCGTGGCCGGAGGCGAAGCTCGCGATCGTGCCCGATGCGGGCCACTCGGCGCTCGAGGCCGGCATCACCGACGAGCTCATCACGGCGACCGACCGCTTTCGCTGAGCGATGCAAACCGGGCCCGACTTTCGCGAAGAGCACGAGCTCGCGGACGGGCGCAAAATCGTTTTGCGGCACATTCAGCCGTCGGACAGCGAGGAGCTTCGTCGCGGGTTCGCGGCGCTCTCGCCCGAGTCGCGTTACCGGAGATTTTTCGGCGCCGTCGAGCTCGACGATCGCGCGCTCCGCTATCTCACCGAGGTCGACGGAACGGATCACGTCGCGCTCGTCGCGGCGACCGAGTCGCTCGATTTGAAATCCGAGCGCGGCGTCGGCGTGGCGCGTTTCATCCGCAGCGCGGGCGATCCCGCGGCGGCCGAAGCGGCCGTCACGGTCGTCGACGACATGCAGCAGCTCGGCATCGGCACCTGGCTGACGCAAGCGCTCGCGCGCGCGGCGCGTGAGCGTGGCATCGACCGCTTCCGCTGCGAGGTCCTCGAATCGAACGAGCCGGTCGTGCTCGCGCTACGCGCCGTCGGCGCAAAAATGGTCGAGCGGAGCGAAGGCTCGCTCGTCCTCGACGTCCCGATTCCCGCCGAGGGCGACGGGCCCGTTCGGCGCACGCTTCGCATCGCCGCCGAGCAGGTCGGCGCGTTCTTGCGGCGTCTCGTGCCGTGAGTGTCGTATGCTCGCGCGCGGATGCCCGATGACCGGCTGAAGCTCGTAGGCACGACGCTCGAAGGAAAATACCGCATCGACGCGGTCGTCGCCGAAGGCGGCTTCGCGCTCGTCTATCGCGCGACGCATCTCGTCTGGGAGCGGCCGGTCGCTGTGAAGGCGTTCTATGCGCTCGCCGAGCTTCCCGCGTCGAGCCGCGAGAGCCTCGTGAAGGAATTCATTCGCGAAGGCGCGCTCCTCGGCGAGCTGTCGGAGCGAAGCGCCGCGATCGTTCAAGCGCGCGACGTCGGCACGCTCACGACGGCGAGCGGCGAGCACGTGCCGTACATGATCCTCGAGTGGCTCGACGGCGCGACGCTCGAAGCCGTGTTGAAGCAAGAGCGCGCGGACGGCCTCCCGCTTCGCACGGCGGAAGAGACCGTCGCGCTGCTCGAGCCGGTCGCCGAGGCGCTCGCGCTCGCGCATCGCAAAGGCATCGCGCACCGCGACGTGAAGCCGCCGAACATTTTCGTCCTCGGCGACGCGCGCGGCGCGCACTGCCCGGTGAAGCTGCTCGACTTCGGGATCGCCAAGGTCGTCCAAGATGCCCAAAAAATGGGCGGATCGTTCACCAAGACGAGCGGCAGCGTGACGTCCTTCACGCCCGCGTACGGCGCGCCGGAGCAATTTTCGCGAACGCATGGCGCGACCGGGCCGTGGACCGACGTCTTCGCGCTCGCGCTGGTCGCGGTCGAGTTGATGACCGGCAAGGAGCCGCTCGCCGGCGACAACTTCGTGCAGCTCGGGTTCACGTCGACCAACCCGGCGAGCCGTCCGACGCCGCGGACGCTCGGCGCCGGCGTGCCCGACGCGGTCGAAGCGGTCTTCGCGAAGGCGCTCGCCGTCGCGACCGAGGATCGCCATCCGACCGCCGGCGAGTTCTGGAACGATCTGCGCGCCGCGCTCGCGATGAGCCCGATGCGCGCGGGGACCGACACCTCGCCGCGCCCTGCGTCGACGCCGAAGGCCGACACGGCGGCGTTCGCCGCGACTGCGATCGCACCGAGCGGCGCCTCGGCTGCGACGCTCGACCCGCACGTCGCGACGCGCCCGCCGCCGCGAAGCCGCGTGGGGATCGCCGTCGTCGGCGTCGTGTCGCTCGCCGCGCTCGGTGGCGTCGCGCTCTTCATGACGTCGCGGTCGCACGGTCGCCGCGAAGAGCACGAGCGCGCGCGTCACGTTACTTCCGCGTCGACGCCGGCGGTCGTCGCGCCGCAGCACGCCGGCCACTGCCCGAGGGGCGCCGTCTACGTCTCCGGCGGCGACTTCTTCATGGGCACGAGCGAGGGAAACGACGACGCGCAAAAGCCCGCGCACCCGGTGAGGCTCACGCCGTACTGCATCGACCGCGAAGAGGTCACCGTCGGGCGATACTTCGAGTGCTCGAACGAAGGCAAGTGTCTCCGCGCGAACAAAACGAACGACACGAACCCGCCGCTCAGCGCCGCGCAGCACGCCGCGTACGATTCGCTCTGCAACGCGAACGAGCCGCGGAGGGTTCGTCACCCGATCAACTGCGTCGACTGGGATCAAGCGCAACGTTACTGCGCCGAAGCCGGCGGGCGACTTCCGACCGAAGCCGAGTGGGAGCTCGCCGCGCGCGGCCACGACGGCCGCACGTACCCGTGGGGCGACGAGCCGCCCGGCCCGACGACGGGAAACGCGTGCGGGAGCGAGTGTCTCGCGTGGGCGAAGCGAAATCACGTCGCCGCCGATTTCCCGCGCGCGATGTACGACGCCGACGACGGCTGGGCGACGACCGCGCCGGTCGGCTCGTTTCCCGCAGGAAAATCGGCGTTCGGGCTCGAGGACATGCTCGGCAACGTGTCGGAGTGGACGAGCGACTACTACGCGCCGTACACGAAAGACGTTCAAACGACGGTCACCGATCCGGCGGGACCTGCCGCGGGAAAAGAACGCGTCATCCGCGGCGGCGCGTGGAACGCGATCTACCCCGAATGGGCGAAGCCGACGCTGCGCTTCCCGCAATCGCCGAGCAATCGAAGCCACGGCGTCGGGTTTCGCTGCGCTTACCCGGTCAAGAATTCGCCTTGAGCGAGTCGACGTCGCGCAGCTTCGGAAAGACGAGCATGCCGAGCCCGACGACGACGAGTGTGCCGATGCCGCCGACGAGCGTCGCCGTGCGCGCGCCCCACCACTGACCCGTCAGGCCGGATTCGAACTCGCCGAGCTCGTTCGACGCGCCGACGAAGACGAGGTTCACCGCCGACACGCGCCCGCGCATGTCGTTGGGCGTTTCGATTTGAAGGAGCGTCTGCCGCACGACGACGCTCACCATGTCGGTCGCGCCGCACACGAACAAGAGAGCGAGCGAGATGACGAAATTCCGCGACTCGGCGAAGCCGATCGTCGCGAGCCCGAAGCCGGCGACGCACGCGAACATCCAGAGCCCCGCGCGCCGCTTGAGCGGACGATACGCGAGCCAAATGCCGCTGAGCGCCGCGCCGACGCCGGGCGCCGCGCGCAGGAGACCGAGGCCCCACGAGCCGGTGTGGAGCAAATCGGCGAAGACCGGAAGGAGCGCGGTCGCGCCGCCGAGGAGCACGGCGAAGAGGTCGAGCGAGATCGATCCGAGGATCAGCTGATGCGACCAGACGTAACGCACGCCCGCGAGCAAGCTCACGAAGCTCACGCCGCGATCGCTCGAGCGCGTCGGCTTCTGCTCGATGCGGACGATGCTCGCGGCCGACGCGAGCGACAAGACGCACGCGAGCGCATACGCATACGACGCGCCGAACGCCGCGACGAGCACGCCGCCGACGATCGGGCCGACGATGGTCGCGACCTGCCAGAGCGACGAGCTCCACGCGACCGCGCGCTCGAACACGTCGGCCGGAACGATTTCGGGCAAGAGCGCCGACCCTGCCGGCTGCCCGAAGCTCCGCGCGATCGCGTCGCAAAAAAGAATCGCATAAATCGGAAAGATCGCGCGCGCGCCGCTCATGGCGTACGCGAAGAGCGCCGCGGCGGCCGCCGCGTAAACCGCGTAGACCATCGCGAGGAGGCGCTTTCGCTCGACGCGATCGACCACGTGCCCCGCGAGGAGCGAGAGGCCTGCGATCGGCGCGAACTGTGCGAGCCCGACGTACCCGAGGTCGAGCGGCCGATGCGTGCGCTCGAGCACGTCCCACGCGACCGCGGTCCCTTGCGCCTGCGTCGCGACGATCGCCGCGACACGTGCAATCTGCAACCTTTTGAAATCCGCGTACGCAAACGGCGACGCGGCTGGGCTCGTCATCGGCCCGCGAGCATAGTGGGTTTTAGGGCGAAGTCAGCGCGACGTTGGTCAAAGTATTCGCATCGACGTGGACCGCGGTGCACGTCGGCACTTCGCCGCTCGTGATGCGGTAGTCACCTGGGTCGAGCTTGAGGATGAAGACGCCGTCGTTGTCCGTCGTGGCTTGCGCGGCCGGCGCGACCGAAGGCGCGTCGCAGGTCTCGTTGGTCGCCGGCACCGCGAAGACGAGTGCGCCGACGACGAGCTGATCGTTTCCGCCGTGCGCGTTGGTCCGCATGAAACCGTAGACGCCCGAGCCGATCGAAGTTTGCGTCCCCGACACGAACGAATCGGACGCGGCGCACTTGCCCGGCGCCGAGTCGCTCTCGCTCCACCCCGTCGGGCAGACCGTGGAGCCCGGCCCGCAAGCAAACAAGCCGAGCGCGCAAAGGACGAACGGGAGCTTCATGTCGAACAGCATAGCATCGACCATGCCACTCGCTTCGCCGCGGAAAATCCGCGCTCGGCTTTCGCGATGTGAAGCCGCGTTCACTTGCCGGTCTTGGAAATCATTCCGCCGCCGGTGTCGATCCAGTAGACGCTCGTCGCGTCGACGCTCACGCAGTCGGGGCCGTTCTGTCCGCTCGCGAGCTTCGTGTCGCTCGCTCCGGCCGCGGTCACGCGGTGGATTTCGCCGGTGCTCGGCGCGTAAGGCTGCACGTTGGTCGCTTCGGCGAACCAGATCGACGTGCCGTCGGTCTCGATGCCGTTCAAGCTCGGCAGGTTCGGCACGAGCTGACTCGGTGTCGCGGCCGACGCGTTCAGCGGGACCGACATGAGCGCGGCCGTCGTCGCGCCGCGCGAGGCGAAGTAAGCGTTCTTCGTGTCGATGGCGAGATGCCCCGCGTTCGTGACCGCGGTCGAGAGCGGCGCGACGCTGCCGCCCGCGATCGGAACGCGGTCGACGACGCCGCTCGTGCCGTCGGTGAAGTACACGTTCGTCGCGTCGACGCGGAGAAAGCGCGCGTGATTGAGCCCGAGCGGGCCCGCGAGCTTGACGGGATTCGGCGTCGTCTTGTCGCTCTTCCACACCGAGCCGTCGGCGCTGTTCGTCCAATAAACGTTGTTCGCGTCGACCGCGACGTCGAGCGGGAAGGCCTGGTTGGTCGCGATCGGCGTCGCCGAACCGCCACCCACCGGGATGCGCTGGATGCTCCCGTTGTTCGCCTGGAACGTGCCTTGGTTCGCGTAGAACAAATTCGTTCCGTCGGACGCCATGCCGTGCGGCGCGGCTTGGCCGCCGATCATGAGCGTCGGGCATCCGCCGCCGAGCGGCACCGACCAAACGCTGCCGGTGTTGTTGAAGCCCGTGCCCCAATAGACGTTCTTCGCGTCGACGGTGAGGCACGCGTTGTCGCTCGCTTGCTGCGCGACGCCGCCGTCGCACCCAGCGGCGATGAGCGGGCACACGCCGGCGGCGCACTGCGTGTTGCACACGATGCCGCAGCCGCCGCAGTTCTTGTCGTCGCTCGCCGTGTCGACGCACTGACCGCCGCACGCCGTGAGCCCGCCGTCGCAGCTCACTTGTTGGGTGACGTCGCTTCCGCCGTCGACGGGCGGGTTGCCCGAGTCGTTCGGCTGCGCGGAGTCGTTTCCGTTTCCGCTATCCAAATCGAGCGTCGCGTCAGCGCCTCCGCACCCGACGACGCACACGAGCACAACCGACGACATGAGCCCAAGTCGACGCATGGTAAGCCTCCCAAGTGATGCCGGCTCAGGTGCAGGGCGCATGCCCCGCGGGGATTTCCGTGCAATCTGCACGCGAGGCCTCGCCGCGCCCGCCAACGGCGTTGCCGATCGCTGACTCTTTTGCGCAGTTACTCGAGCTTGATGCGCCCGAAGCGAGAGCTCTTGTGGAAGTTGCCTTGCCCGCGAATCGGCGACCAGGCGAGCGCGAGCCTCTGACCTTCTTTGAAGCTGTAGAGATCGATCCGCCAGACGTCGCCCGCTTTCGGCGGGACGGGCGTGCGGCCTTGGACGAAGGCGCTCCACGGAATTGCGATTTCCATCGAGTAAAAGCGGCTGTCTTGCACGAAGATCGCGCGCTCGGCGTGACACGACCACTCTTGGTGGCCGAAGATTTTCTCGGCGCCGGAGTTCGTGATGGGCGTGTTGTAGTCGTCCCAGTGCGTGTCGAAGACGGCGCCGTGCACGTCGACTTGGATCTCGTAGTAGTCCTTGTTGTCGCCGTGATCGCCCGGTTGGATCATGAGCTCGACCGCCGAGCTCTTCTCCCAATCGTGCGGGTCGGCTTCGTCGCGCGTGAACGGCGAGAACGGCGAGCGATCGAGGACGACGGCGCCCACGTAGAGGTTCTTGTCGTCCCAACCGAGCTTCGCGAACGCCGCGACCTCGCTGCCCGGCGCCGCTTGGCCGTTTCCCGGCTCGACGAACGCGCTCGTCGTCGCGGCGTGCGACCAGACGGCGTCGTCGAGCTTGCCGTCCATCGCCGGCGGCGTCGCGAAGCGCGGCACGTCCATCGGCGCGCCCGAGATCGTCGACTCGCCGCTCGTCCCGTCCGCCGGGGCCTTCGACCACGCCGGGTCTTTGTCGCGGCTGACGCACGCGGCGAGCGAAATCAAAAACATGCAGACTGCACGCTTCATGGAGCGCAAACGGTAGCCGAATCGGCCGTGACCTTCTAGAGTGCGCGCGATGATGCGTGGGCTCGTGATCTTTGCGACGGCAGTGGTGCTCGCGGCGGCGTGCGGGCCGAGCGCGCAGCCGACGTGCACGGGCGCGACGTGCGCGTGCAACGGCTCGGACTGCGCGTGCGTCGGGGGCGCGAGCTGCGACGTGCTCTGCGGAATTTTTCCGCGGTGCAACGCGTCGTGCACGGCGGTCTCGTCGTGCAACGTCGAGTGCCGCGACGACTGCACGGCCAAGTGCAACGCCGGCGATACGTGCACGATGCAGTGCGCGAACAACTGCAGCTACGACTGCACGGGCAGCAAGACGTGCACCGCCGACGTGGGTGACGACGCGAACGTCGACTGCACGGGCGCGGGGAGCTGCACCGTTTCGTGCGCAGGGTCGTGCAAAGTGAAGTGCGCGAACGCCGGCTCGTGCGACGTCACTTGCGGCAGCGGCGCGCCGACGACGTGCTCGGACGGCACCACGCGCGCGTGCGGCGGCTGCTGATGGCCGAGCCCGAGCTTCTGCTCACGCACTACGCGATTCACGATCGGATCGCGTCGGGCGGGATGGGCTCGATTCATCTCGCGCGCGTCGTCGGCTCCGTCGGGTTCGCGCGCACCGTCGTCGTGAAGCGGCTGCGGCGGATCTACGCCGACGATCCCGATTTCGTGTCGAGCTTCGTCGACGAGGCGCGCTTGGTCGCGCGCATCCGGCACCCGAACGTGGTCGCGCCGCTCGACGTCGTCGCCGAACGCGGCGAGCTCTTTCTCGTCCTCGAGTACGTCCACGGCGAAGTCGCGTCGCGCTTGCTCAAGACGATGATCGCGCGGAACGAGCGCATCCCGACGCCGGTCGCGATTTCGATCGGCGTCGGCGCGCTGCTCGGTTTGCACGCCGCCCACGACGCGAAGGACGAACGCGGCGCGCCGCTCCGCATCGTTCACCGCGACGTCTCGCCGCACAACGTCATCGTTGGCGCCGACGGTCACGCGCGCGTGATCGACTTCGGCATCGCGAAGGCGGTCGGCCGATTGCGCTCGACGCGCAGAGGATCGGATCAGATCAAAGGCAAGCTCGCGTACATGGCGCCGGAGCAAGTCCTGGGCGATCCGGTCGATCATCGCGCGGACGTTTATGCGGCGTCGATCGTGCTGTGGGAGCTCTTGTGCGGGCGGCGGTTGTCCGATGCTCCGGGCGTCGACGGGCTGGTCGAGCGCGTCGCGGGCGCGCCGGTCGATCCGCCCAGCAAGCACAATCGCGAGCTCTCGCGGCAGCTCGACGACATCGTTCTCCGGGGCCTCCAGCGCGATCCGAACGCGCGGTGGCCGACGGCGCGCGCGATGGCCTTCGCGATCGAGCAAGCGACGACGCCCGCGACCGCATCGCAAGTCGGCGCGTGGGTGACGCGGCTCGCGTCGACTTCGCTCGCCGAGCTCGCGGCGAAGATCGCCGCGATCGAGAGCGACGCGATGAACGACCGCTTGAGCAGCGTGCTCGAGGAGATCCGCGCGACGCGCGAAGATTGAGCCGTCAGCTATCCGCTATCAGTTGGCGCGCGACGGCTCGTTTCGCGGCGGAGGACTCGAGGCGGGCACCGACGAGCGTCGAGGCGACGAAGACGATCGACCAGAGGGCGCCGGAGCCGAGCGTGACGATGGCCGGCGCCGGGCACGCGCCGACGAGGCCCCATCCAACGCCGAAGACGGCCGCGCCGGTGACGAGGCGCGCGTCGATGGGCCGCACGGGTGCGAGATCCTTGCCGGCGCGGCGACGCGCGATCGCATAGAGGACGGCGCACGTCGCGACGGCGGCGGCCATCACGAACGCGAGCGCGGGGTCCCACGCGCCGCGCACGTCGAGAAACGCCTGCACCTTCGCGGTGTCGGTCATGCCCGAGACGACGAGCCCGGCACCGAAGATGGCGCCGCACGCGAGCGAGACGAAGGTCTTGTTCATCGCGGCACCCAAAGCGCGTGCGTCGCGAGCACCGTGAGCGCGCCGGTCGCCATGAAGGTGAGCGTCGCGACGACCGAGCGTTTCGAAAACCGCGCAACGCCGCAGACGCTGTGCCCGCTCGTGCAACCGCCTCCACGCTGGCCGCCCCAACCGACGAGGAGCCCGCCGATCGCGACGGCCGCGAGCGGGATGCGCGCCGGGCCGAGCGCGCTCGGATGAATCAGCGCGGCGACGAGGCCGGCGAGGACGAGCCCGAGGAGAAACGCGACGCGATGCTCTCCGTCGCGCTCGCCGGGCGTCGCGACGAGACCGCCGACCATTCCTCCGACGCCCGCGACGCGCCCGCGCGCGAGCATGAGCGCGCCGGCCGACCCGCCGATGAGAACGCCGCCGACGATTTCGGGGACCATCCAAATATCTTGGATACTGAAGTCGCGTCCGTCAACGTGAATTTATCCGTCGCAGCTGACAGCTAAACCACCCGCAGTCGCTGCACCCGCAAGCGGTCGGCGCCGCCCACCGTTCCACCCAAATACTTCTGAAACAGCATGTCTGCCGCGCTTCGGTCGCCCGAGAGCTGCGCGCGCAAGGCCCACGCGTCGAGGTGATCGCGGGCTCGCGCGTCGGCGCGCATCATGCCGTACGCGCGTTCGAGATCCGAGAGGGCGCCTTGGCGGTCGCCGGTCATCGCGCGGGCTTGGCCGCGCACGACGAACGACTCGGCGTAGAGGTGGCCCGCGCGCACGCCGAGCTGCGAGGCCGACGCGGCCGACGCGATGTCGCCGCTGGCCATCGTCGCGCGCGCGATCGCGAGCGGGGGGCGATGCCAGTTTTGATCGCGTTTATGAAGCTCGCGATACGTGCTCATCGCGCGCGGCTCTTCGCCGCGGAGCTCGGCGAGGCGCGCCATCACGAACTGCGCGGCGAGCAAATCCGGAAACAAGCGGAGGGCGCGTTCGGCGAGCGCTTGCGCGACCCCGAGCTGGGCGACGTCGTACGCGAGCAAGATCAACCGCGCGAGGCTCGGGCCGTCGAGCGCTTGCCGTTCGCCGAAGCGGAGCGCGCGCTCGCCCTCGCCGAGACGCGCGAGACACTCGAACTTCACCGTCTCCCAAAAATCGAGGCGACCGTCGTCTTCGCGCTCGCCGTCTTCGCGACCGAGCTCTTCGGCGAGGCCGATGACGCTCGCGTAATCGCCGGCGGCGAGCAGCCGCTCGAAGCGGAGCGATCGCGCGCCGTAGCTCGGCTTGCCGTTTTTGCCCCATTTTGCGTCGAATCGTGCGATTTCGCGGTCGGCGTCGTCGAAGCGGAGCATCGCCGAGAGGGCGCGCACGCGAAGACGCGAGACTTGATGGCGGAGCTCGCACGGCTCGACGAGCGCGAGCGCTTCGTCGCAGCGACCGCGTTGGAAGAGACGTTCGGCGAGCGCGCGTCGCGGGTACTCGCGCGTCGGGATCGCGGCGACCGATTCGCGAAGGAGCTTCTCGCCGTCGGCTTCTTTCTCGAGCGCGCTGTCCATCATCTGCGCGCCGCGCCACGCGCGCGCGTAGGCGTCGTCGGGAGCGACGCGGGCGAGCCGCGCGAGCGAAGCTTCGCCGAGCGACGGCGCCCAGCAGAGCTCGAGCATGATGCGCGCGTGCGCGCGGAGTGGAGCAGCTTCGTCGGGCCGCCGCTCGAGCACGCGCTCGAAGAACGGACGCGCCGACCCGCCTGAGGCGACGAGCACGTCGCCGACGCGATAGAGATCGTCCTCGCCGAGATCGAGCTTCTGCCCCGCGCGCGACAGATAAGGCGCGCCCTGCGCCCCATAGCCGCCGGCCGCGAGCGCGAACCCGAGATCGAGCTCGCTCTGCGCGTCGTTTTGCCGAAGGCCGAGCGCGGTCGCGTAGGCGCGGATCGCGGCGCCATGATCGCCGCGCGCCTCGCTGTGGCTGCCGATTTGCGCGTAGAGCCAGCCGTCGGTCGGGCGAAGCGCGAAGGCGCGATCGATCGCGGCGTTCGCGTCGGGCGAGCCGCTCGCGAGGAGCGACGCCGCGAGGATGACGAGCGCGCCGGCGACCTTCGGCTCGGCGTCGAGCACCGCGCGGCACGTCGCCGCGGCTCGGTCGTGACGCCCGTTTTCGTAGAGCAGGCGCGCGAGCTCGAGGCGAAGCCACTTTTCGTCGGGCAAATCGACGATGGCGCGATCGAGGTACGCGGCCGCGTCGTCGACCCGCCCGAGCTTCGCGAGACAGAACGCGCGCTCGACGCGCGTGCCGGCGCGTCGCGGATCGAGCGTGAGCGCGCGGTCGAACGCCGCGAGCGCTTCGTCCTGCCGGCCGCGTTTCTGAAGAATGCGCGCGTGGACCCACTGGTGGTACGCGACGTTCGGCGCGCGGCGGCGCGCGACCTCGTTGAGCACCTCGGCGCGATCGATCTCGCCCCGATCGAGCGCGAGCGAGGCGAGCCGACCGTTGGCGCCCGGATGCGACGGATCGAGCCGCAACGCTTCTTTGAGCGTCGCGTACGCGTCGTCGTCTTTGCCGAGCGCCATCTCGCACATCGCGATCGACGCCCACGTGCGCGGGTCGAGCTTGTCGCGCTCCCGCGCGCGCTGAAACGACGTGAGCGCTTCGCCGTAGCGACCTTCGCCCGCGAGCGCCTCGCCTCGGAGGCGATGCGGCCAAGCGTCGTCGGGCCACATCGCGACGACCTCGCCGACGACCTGATGAACTTTCACGCGAGCGTCGGGCGTCGGCGCTTTGCGCGCGATTTCGATCGCGCGCTGGAATTGATAGAACCGCGCGAGCTCGTAATCACGTCGCAGCGCGATCGACTCGTCGACGAGCGTGTCGCCGCGCTCGGGCTCTTCGGCGTCGTAGGCGGCCCACGCCTCGTCGACGAGCGACATGTAGCGACACTCGACCGCGCCGATCGCGTCGAGCTGCGCGATGCGCGCGGGATCATTTCGCGGCACCGCGACGAGCGCGCCGTGATTCGAGAGATCGCGCAGCCGCGCGAGATCCTCGTACGGCGTCTCGCGGATCTCGTGGCTCATCGGATCCTGCACTTCGAGGACGTCGCGGATGTCGTCGTAACCGATCGCAACCGCGACGTGACCGCTCGACGAATAATCCTCCTCCATGATGACGGGGATCTGCGCTTCGAGGATTCGCCGCAAGACGGGGAGCTCGGCCTCGACGCGCCGCGTGTGGAAGCCCGCTTGCTCGAGGTACGAGCGCATGCGGTAAATCGGCGTGCCGCCGTCGGGCTCTTTGATGGCGCGCGCGATCTCGAGCTGCGACGCGGGCAAGCCGAAGTAGCGCAAATAGAGCTCGCACGCCGCGGGGCCGCAGTGGCTTCGCAGCTGCGCGACGGTCGGGAACGTCTGGAGACGAAACCACCGCCGCTGCGCGAGATCGCCACGGCCGAGGAGGCGCGCGTTCCGCTTGGCGAGATCGATCCAGCGCGAGGTCTCGGTCATCGCGCCGAGCTCGTCGAAGGCGGGCTTGGCGTGCGCGAAAAATCCGGCGCGATAGAGCGCGCACGCGCGCTCGTAGCGATCGCGAAAACGAAAATCGCTCAGCGGATTTTGGCGTAGACCCTCCTCGACGGCTTGCGCGGCCTCGGCCCACTGGTGGCGCGCGAGGTGGAGTCGAACGAGGAGCCTGCGCGCCGCGGACTCGCCCGAGCGGAGCGGAAGGAGCTGCGCGAGCTCGGCGTGCGCGAGGTCGAAGTGACCGAGGAGCATCTCGACGTTGGCCGAGCCGATGCGCGCGGTGCGCTCGACCGCCGAGCCCGGCGTCGCCGCGGCGCGATAACGCTCGAGCGCGCCGGGTCGATCGTCGAACGAGAGCTTCACCTCCGCGTCTGCGCACGCGAGCAGGCCCGCGAGCACGGCGGCCGGCGTCGCGCCCGCTCGCTCGATGGCGCGCGCGAGCTGAGCTTCGGCGAGCTCGCGCGAGCGCTTGGCCGCCAAGAGCCGCGCCGCTTCGACGTGCGCCTCGGCGGCGAGCGCCGGATCGCCCGCACGCATCGCGCCCGTCGCGCCGCGCAGCGCGCTGTCCAGCGCCTCGTCGTAGAGCGGCGACGATCGCCGCAAGAGCACCGCCTGCAAGACGAGCGCGTGCGCTCGGTGCTTGCTCGCGACGTCGTCACGCCGAAAAATCGATCGCAAGCTCGCGTGCGCATGATCGAACCGATCGAGCGCGAGCTCCGCGCGCGCACGGAGGAGCGTCGCGGGCACGCTCGTCGGCGCGCGCTCGAGCGCCGCGATCGCCTCCGCCGCGTAGCCGCCGTCGAGGAGCGAGAGGGCCTCCTGGAGCGCGTCCATCGCCGCCGATGATACGCGCGATTCTGGTAGCGTGGACCCTCCCAATGTTCGACTCGGCCGATCTCGACCACAAGATCGACAAGCTCACCTACAAGCACGAGGTCCCGCATCTTCGCGAGGCGCTCCTCAACGCGCAGGTCGACCTCAACCAAAACGGCGGATTTTCGGTGCTCGTCGTGATCGCTGGCGTCGAAGGCGCCGGCAAGAGCGAGACGGTCAATTTGCTCCACGAGTGGATGGACCCGCGCTTTCTGCATACGGTCGCGTTCGGCGAGCCGACCGAAGAAGAGCGCGACCACCCTCGCATGTGGCGCTACTGGCGCGCGCTGCCGCCGAAAGGAAAAATCGGAATTCTCTTCGGCGCCTGGCACACCGAGCCAGTTCTCGCGCGCGTCTTTCGAAAAATTTCGAGCGCCGATTTCGACAACCGCATCGCCGAGACCGTGCGCTTCGAGCAAATGCTCGCCGACGAAGGCACGCTCGTCCTCAAGTTCTGGTTTCACCTCACGAAGAAGCAGCAGAAGAAGCGTCTCCGCTCGCTCGAAAAAGATCCCGTCACCCGCTGGCGCGTCACGCCGCGCGACTGGAAGTACTACGAGCGCTTCGACGCGTTCGAAGAGACCGCGGTCAAGCTCACGCGACAAACGAGCACCGCGGAGGCGCCGTGGATCGTGGTCGCCGGCGCCGACCAGCCGTATCGAAACCTGACCGTCGGCCGCACGATCCTCAGCGCGATGCGCGAGCGTCTCGGCGACAAGCCGGTGGAGCGGGCGCCCGACAAGAACCCGCCGCTCTTGCCGCCGGTCGATCACCTCACGGTCGTGCGCGCGCTCGACCTCGACCAGCCGATGACCGACGAGCAGTACGACGAGGCGCTCGAGAAGTGGCAAGGCAAGCTCGCGAAGCTCTCGCGCGACTCCAAATTCCGGAAGACCGGCGTCGTCGCCGTGTTCGAGGGCAACGACGCAGCCGGCAAGGGCGGCGCCATCCGTCGCGTCACGCAGGCACTCGACGCGCGCATCTATCACGGCCACCCGATCGCGGCGCCCACCGAAGAGGAGCGCGCGCAGCCTTATTTATGGCGCTTTTGGCGACGGCTCCCGCGGCTCGGTCGCTTCGCGTTCTTCGATCGCTCTTGGTACGGCCGCGTGCTCGTCGAGCGCGTCGAAGCGTTTTGCGGCGATGCGGACTGGATGCGCGCGTACGGCGAGATCAACGACTTCGAGCGCGAGCTCGTCGAGCACGGCCTCGTCGTCCCGAAATTCTGGCTCGCCATCAGCAAAGACGAGCAGCTCAAACGCTTCCGCGCGCGCGAGAAGACGAGCTTCAAGCGATTCAAGATCACCGAAGAAGACTGGCGCAATCGCAAAAAGTGGGACGCCTACGAGAGCGCCGTCTGCGACATGGTCGACCGCACGAGCACCGAGTACGCGCCGTGGACGCTCGTCGAAGCCAACAACAAACACTTCGCGCGCATCAAGGTCCTCCGCACGATGTGCAAAGCCATCGAGGCCCGCTTCGACCGAATGTGACTGGCCCGTCGCTCAGCGGGTGAATTGGGTCCAGTGGTCGGGGAGGGCGGTGCCGAGCATTTTTTCGGCGGCTGCGCGGTCGAGGATCGCGAACGTGAAGTCGCCGGTGAACATCGTTTCGTCGTTTTGGGTGAGGACGGCGCGCGTTTGGACGATGCGGCGCGCGTCGCGGACGATGGTGCCGCGCCCGACGAGCGGCACGCCGATGCGCACGGGCTTGTGGAGCTTGCACGTCATCTGCGCGGTGAAACCGAATTTTCCGAGAAGCGCGATGACGGCCCACGCGGCGACTTCGTCGGCGAGCGTCGTGACGAGTCCGCCGTGCATGATGCCGGGCGGGCCCTGGTAGCGGTCGCCGGGAACGATGCGCGTCACGACGGCATCGCTTTCGATTTCGAACGCGAGGCGAAAACCGATGGGGTGGTCAGGGCCGCAGCCGAAACACGGTTGTCCGGGGCCGAAGATCGTTCCGTCCATGAGCGCGCGGGAATATGCGCTGCACGCTCGAGGTTGGGAAGATGCATGCGAAATTGGCGGTCCTTTCTTCTCGTGGCGGTCTCGGCGGGGCTCTTCGGGTGCGATCACGCGACCAAGGTCGCGGCCGAGCACGAGCTCGGCGCCGGGCGCGTCGTGACCGTCGTGCCGCGCGTTCTCGAGCTTCGGTACGCGCGCAACGAGGACGTCGCCTTCAACGCGTTCTCCGGTTGGGAGATTCCGCACAAGGAAGCCATCTTGCTCGCGATCTCGTTCGCCGTGCTCGCCGCGACGATCGTCGCGTGGATCGCGCATCGTCGCCGCACGCCCGCGTGGGACCTCGGCGATGCTGGCTTCGCGTTCGTGCTCGCGGGCGCGCTCGGCAACGTCGCCGATCGTCTCGCGCGCGGCTACGTGATCGACTTCATCCACGTCACGCACTGGCCGATCTTCAACGTCGCAGACGCGTGCATCGTGCTCGGTCTCGTCGCGCTCGGCCTCTCGCGGTCCAAAGCTCGCGCGGCTCCCGCATAAGTGGTAAGCCGCGCGCATGACGCAGTCGATTTTCATCACCGGGGCGGCATCGGGAATCGGAAAAGCGACGGCGAAGCTCTTCGCGTCGCGCGGTTGGCTCGTCGGGATTTTCGACGTCGACGACAAAGGGCTCGACGCGCTCGAGGCCGAGCTCGGCAAAGAACATTGCGTGCGCGGACGGCTCGACGTGACGAGCGAGGCCGGTTGGCGCGACGCGGTCGCCGTCTTCGGCAAGAAGACCGACGGCAAGATGAACGCGCTCTTCAACTGCGCCGGCATCTTGCGCATGGCGCGCTTCGAGGAGCTGCCGCCGAGCGAGTCGCTCGCGCAAATGATGGTCAACGTGATGGGCCCCATCTACGGCATCTACGCTTCGCTCCCGATGCTCGAGAAGACCGAGGGCGCGTGCATCGTCAACATGTCGAGCGCGTCGGCGATTTACGGCGTGCCCGAGCTCGCCGTGTATTCTGCAACTAAATTCGCCGTGCGCGCGCTGACCGAGGCCCTCGACCTCGAGTTCCGCAAGAAGAACATCCGCGTCGCCGACATCATGCCGAGTTACGTCGCGACGCCGATGGTCCAAAACCAGACGTACCGCGCCAAGACGCTCAAGACGATGGGCGTGA
Organism: Polyangiaceae bacterium; assembly: GCA_036488725.1. Taxonomy (GTDB): domain Bacteria; phylum Myxococcota_A; class Polyangia; order Polyangiales; family Polyangiaceae; genus DASXHD01. The sequence goes on from DASXHD010000101.1 coordinate 131,547, forward strand.
AGCTCAAGGCCGAGGACATCGCCGGCTACGTCTGGCAAGCGGTCACGGGCAAGAAGGTGCTCCACCATCTGCCGCGCACCGATCTCAAGCTCTTCGTTCGGCTCGCCGGCTTCCCGAGCGTCGCGCGGCCGATGATGAAGATGTTCTCAAAGATGTGAAACGAACGCGGCGATGTCGGCGACGACCGCCGCGTCGACGTGCGCGGCCTTCTCGTAGTCGGAGGGCGAAGGCGGGCCTTCGCCCCGCATGAAGAGGTGATTGAGCCCGGGGTACGACTTGAGCGTCGCGTGCCGGAGCGCGCGCCAACCGGCGAAGTCGTCCATCGTGACTTGGTAGTCGCGTTCGCCTTGCAGCACCAAAATCGGAATCGTGAGCTTCGCGGCGACGTCAGCCGGGTGATAGCCGCGCACGTCGAGGAAGTACGCGCCGGAGATGGAAGCGCCGAACACCGAGAGCGGCTGGTCCGGACGAAGCGTCGGGCTCTCGACCGTCGCCTTGAGCTTCTCGACCGCGGCGAGCTGGTCCTTCATCGCCTCGTGACCGGGAAGCGTCGCGACGTAACGCGTCTGCGCGACGAGCGAGTCCTCGAGCGGCCGCGTCGGGCCCGCGAGGATCACGAGCCGCCGAATCGCTGGGTCCTCCCGCGCGATCCGCGGCGCGAGGTAGCCGCCCTGACTGTGACCGAGCAGCGCGACGCGCGCCGGGTCGACCTCGGGCCGCGCGCGCAAGAGCGCGACCGCCGCGTGCGCGGCGTCGTCGACCTCGTCTTTTTGCGTGCGAATCCCAATGGGATTCACGCGCGTGCGCTTGTCGTAACGCAGCACGACGATCCCGCGGCTCGCGAGCCCCCATGCGAGATCTTTGAACGGCTTGTTCGGCCCGATGGTCTCGTCTCGATCGTTCGGCCCCGAGCCGTGCACGAGGACGACCGCGGCGCACGCGTGCGCGTTCTTCGGAATCGTCAGCGTCCCGGGCAGCGACGCGACCGTCACGCCCGTCTCTTCGAAAGCGTCGGTCTTGGCGTAGTCCGGCGGCTGCCAGTTTTTCGCCGTGTTGCCCGGCGCGACGAAGAGCCCAGTCACGCGTCCGTCGGCCGCGAGCACGACGCGAACGACGAGCGGCGCGCGCGCGAACGACACCTCGGTCAGCGCCACGCGCAAATCGCCGGTTTGCTTCACCGCGACCGAGTCGACGCGCTCGAACGCGCCCGCCTGCTGCTCGATCGCCGACCACACCTCGGCGACCTTCGCCTCGGGCATCGCCGCGCGCATCTTTTCGTCGAACGTCGCGACCGCCGCGGAAAAATCGTGACGCGCGAGCTTCGCGACGAGATCGCGCGCGCGATCTTCGTCGCTCATCGCCGGTGCTTGAGCTTTCACGGAAGTAGCCTCCCGTTGCCTCGCGACGGGCGCCGGCTCGGCCGACGCGCACGCCGCGAGAAATAAAATGACGAGCCGCTTCACGACGCGATCCGCCAGGAATAAATCGTCGGGACGAGCGCCGCCGCGATGACCGCGACGCCGCGCAGCGCCATGCCGAACGGACCTTGGTCGCCCGCGGACAGCATCACGAGGAGACCGCACGCGAGCATCGCGTAACCGCCGACGCGTTGCGTGCGCGCCCAAACCTCGGGCGAGCGCGCGGTCCACGGCGTCCGCACGCCGACCCACCGATTCGGTCGCACGCGCGGCAGAAAGAGCCCGATCGCGACGAGGAACGCGCCCGCGAGGATCCAGATCGCGCCGCCGAGCGTGGCGTCGCCGAGCGCGGCGCGCAGCACGAGCACGTCGAGCGCCGCGAGAAAGATCGCGCTGACCGCCAAGACGACGCCCACCCCGCGCCGCCGAACGTAGGTAAGCGCGATCATCGCGAGACCGATCGCCGGCAACAAGAACGCGCCGAAAGGCCGCGAAGCCCATCCGTCTGCGCGCCCCGCGAGATCGAAATGAACGGGGACCTGCGCGGGCAACCACGGATAAACCGCGGCGCTCGCCGCGAGCGCGAAGAGCGAAGCGGCGACCACCACACGACGAGACATCATGACGACGCCTTCCTTCTAGATGGACCGGGAACGAGATCGAGGAGCTCCGCCGCGACGTCCTCGAGCACGTTCGATTGGAGCGTGTAGACGATGCTCGTGCCGCGCCGCTCCGCGCGAACGAGCCCGGCCGACCGCAGCACGCGAAAGTGATGCGACAAGGTCGGCTTGCTGAGATGAAACTTCTCGGCGATTTCGCCTGCCGAGAGCGACCCGCCGCGGAGCAGCTTGAGGATCTTCCGGCGCGTCGGATCGGCGAGGGCGGCAAAGGCTGACATGTTCGATGCGGGTCAAATTAGATACTCATCGAACAATGTCAAGGCTGGGCTTTCGGCGCCGGAATTGCCCTGTGGCCCTAACCGTGGAATGCTGAAAAGTCCGCAAGGCACGACTGCTTGACCCAGTCTCAGCAGCTCATTCTCCCGCTCGACGATTTCGCGACACGTCCGGCGACGACCATCCCGCGAGCCCGCCGCATGTTCTGCAATCGGAACCTGCGGATGACTGGCATCGCGTGGGTCGGCTTCGACATGGACTACACGCTCGCGATCTACGACCAGCCGGAGATGGACCGGCTGTCGATCGAAGCGACGCAGAAGAAGCTCGTCTGGCGCGGCTACCCCGAGTTCGTCGCGACCGTGCCCGTGTCGATCGATTTTCCGGTGCGCGGTCTCTTGATCGACAAACGCTTCGGCCACGTCCTCAAGATGGACCGCTACAAGGTCGCGTCGAAGGGCTACCACGGCACGCGTTTGCTCGGGCGCGACGAGCTACGCGAGCTCTATCAATCGAAGAAGCTCCGCCCGGCGACGCCGCGTTACCACTGGATCGACACCCTCTACGCGCTCAGCGAGGTCGCGCTCTACACCGCGCTCGTCGACGCGTTCGAGCAGCGCGGGATGGCCATCGATTACGGGAAGCTCTTCTCGGACATTCGCGAGAGCATCGACGAAGCGCACCGCGACGGCACCATCCTCGACGCGGTGCTCGGAAATCTTCCGCGCTTCATCCGAAAAGATCCCGACCTCGCGCCGACGCTCCACAAACTGCGAAGCGCGGGAAAACGGCTTTTTCTCCTCACGAACTCGCGCTGGCCGTACACCGACAAAATGATGCAGCACTTGCTCGGCGGCGCGATGGCCGAGTATCCGTCGTGGCGGAACTTCTTCGACATCGTCGTCTGCGCGGCGACCAAGCCCGCGTTCTTCACCGAGCGGCGCCCGCTGCTCGAGCGCGAAGGCGCCGAGGTGCGGCCGGCGACGTTCCCGCTCGAGCGCGGTCGAATCTACGAAGGCGGCAACCTCCAAGATCTCGAGCGCGCGCTCGCCGTGAGCGGCGACGAGGTGCTCTACGTCGGCGATCACATTTACGGCGACATCCTGCGATCGAAAAAAGATTCGGCGTGGCGCACCGCGATGATCATCCAAGAGCTCGAGACCGAGGTCGCCGCTTACGAAGACTGCAAAGACGACATCGCGCGCACCGTCGAGCTCGAGGACCATCGCGACCGGCTCGAGGACGAGCTCCGGTTTTATCAAGCGCGCTTCAAGGAGCTCTCGAACAAGAAGCAAAACGGAAACGGCCACGGCGCCGCCGAGGCCGAGAAAATTCGCGTGAAGCGCATGCTCGAGCGCGTGCGCGGGCTCTTACGCCAAGTCGACGCCGAGCAGACCGCGCTCGAGAAGCGCACCGATTTTCGTTTTCACCCCTATTGGGGCTCGCTCCTCAAAGAAGGCAACGAGCAGTCGAGCTTCGGCGCGCAAGTCGAGGAGTACGCGTGTCTCTACACTTCGCGCGTCTCGAACTTCCTCCTCTACTCGCCGCAGCAGCACTTCCGCTCCCCGCGCGACGTGATGGCGCACGAGATCGGGTAGTCACCAGCGCGACGGGTCGTTGCACGCGGCGTTGTCGACGAAGTGGCCCGAGCCGCGCATTTGCGCTTCGTACGCGGCGCCGACGCACTCGCCGATTTTCTTGCCTTCTTCGCTGCCGCTCTCGCTGTCGAAGAATCGCGGCATTCGCTTTTCGTGATCGTTCAAGCACGAACGCGTGAGCGCGGTGACGGCGGTTTGGCACTCGGCGTTCGTCGCGACGAAGCACTGCTGAAAATATGCGACCGCGCAGATGCGCGGCGGGAGCTGCGCGATCATCCGCTGAATCCAGACCGTTCGCTCGACGTGCGGCGTGGTGTCGACCTCGGGAGGCGGGGGCGGCGGTGCGGGCGGAGGCGCGGGCGCCACGGACGCGACGCACCCGCGCGCGCTCACGAAGTGCATCCCGGGCGGACACGACGTGTCGACGATGGCCGCGCAGTCGGTCCCGTTCCACGTCGAGCCCGCCGGGCAAGCGGGGGCGATCGGCGCGGGCTCGGCGCCGCCGCACGCGACGACCGCGAGCGCGAGGAGTCGAACGATTCTCACGGCGCCGTGAAGCGGAAGAGGATCGCGCCTTCGCCCTGCGACACGTCGCCGACGACGTGCGCGGGCAGTGGCACGGTCGTGTGGAGCTGATCGCCGAGGCGCTTGGCGTCGCCTTCGAGATGAAGCGGCGACACGTTCGTCGTCGTCGGCTTCACGTCGAGCGTCGCGGCTTCTTTCGCGAGGAGGAGCACCCAGCGCTTGTCGATCAAAACGACCTTCGCGAAGCCGTTTCCGGCTTTCGTCGCCTTGCCCACCGCGAGCTTCGTCGCGCCCGCGCACTTCTGCGTCGCGAGCGAGCACTGCGCCGTTTCGCGCGTCGCGTTCGCCGGGAGGACCCCGTACCAAATCTCGTTGCCGGCCGCGTTCCACGCTTCGCCGATGCGTTCGAAGCGGCGCGCGACGTCTTCCGAAGGGCCCGCGTCGTGCGTCATCGCGGGCAGCTCGCGCGGCGCTTCGGCGAGCACCTCGGGCAAGCCGACCGCGAACGCGAAGAGCCCTCCGTCGCGCGCGAGCCCGAAGGCGTGCGGCGGGAACGGCCACGCGTCGATCAGCGCATTGCGTCCGCTCAGCGTCGCGATCGATCCCGGGAAGACGAGCGCAGTCGACGCGGCCCAGTCGTCGGCCGGCGGCATGACGAAACCCGCAGCGGGCTTCGCACGGATCGCGACCTCGAACGGCGCGACCGAAGCCGTCAGGTCGACGCGATCGAAGATCGGTTTGCCGTTTTGCTCCGCGAGCGTGAAGACCGCGTTCGCTTCTTTCGAACCGACGGCGAAGATGCGCTCCTTTTGCTCGGGGTTGACGCTCTCGCCCGAAATCGCGCCGATGATTTGCGTCATGCCCATCAAGTACGGAACCGGCGCGAACGCTTGCGGCGAGCAGGTGACGTGAACGATCTCGCGCTGCGACGCGGGCTGCTCGAGCGGCCCGGCGAGGACATGCTCGAGCGCCGGCAGGCTCGCCTCGGTGCCGAGCGCCGCCGCGATGTCGAGCGCGACCCACGCCACGTCCGAACGGATCGCGAGCGCTTGATGAGGCGCGAAGAACGCATCGCCCTTTTGCTTCCAGCCCGCCTTGGTCACGAGCTCGCGCAGCGTCGCCGACAGCCGATGCGGATCGGTCGCCGGAAGAAGCACGCGAAATCCGAAGAGCAGCGGGATGCCGTACATGCGGCGCGCGGTCTCGATTGCCGTGCCCGGCGCGGTGCGGAGATCGTGGACGAGCGCCGCGGCTTCCGGCGACGGGGTCGCGACGGCGAACGCGACCGGACGCTTCGTGTCGATGCCGAGCTGACCGAGGTCGCCCGAGAGCGCGCCGTCCGGCAGCTGGAAGTCGTGCTCGATCTCCGCGCGAACGGCGGGAAACGACGACGCGACCTCCGAGATGTCGAACGTCGCGACGAACGGTGCGTCGCGCGGAATGCCGAGCGGCGCCGGGGGCGGCGCGGTCGCGATCGACGCGGTGGCGCTCGCCGTCGGAACCTGAGCGGGCGTGGCGTCGCCGCCGCCGCCGCAAGCCGCGACGAAGACGATCGACAAGAGTGCGGTTCGTTGCATGATGCGCAGCCATATCAGATGACGTTTCGTTTTGGAGCCATGCTCGTGCTGCTCGTGTCCTGCCAAAAGGACCACGCACCGTCGCATGACGCCGCGCCCGCCGAGCCCGAAGCCGCCGCGCTCGAAGCGTCCGCCCCGGCGGACGACGCGGGCGTGCTCGACGACGGCGGGCCCGAGGGAATGCTGTTCGTTCCGCCCGGCACTTTCACGATGGGGGCCGATCGCGGCGGCGAAGAAGACGAGCACCCCGCGCACGACGTGACGCTCGCCGGATTTTGGCTCGACCGAACCCCGGTGACGAACGCGGCCTACGCGAAATGCGTCGACGCCCACGCGTGCCGTCCGAGCGGCCCGCGCGACGCGCGCTTCGAGCGGCCCGAGCAGCCCGTCGTCAAAGTGAATTGGGACGACGCCAAGGCGTACTGCGCCTGGGCGGGCAAACGTCTCCCGCGCGAGGCGGAGTACGAGCGCGCGATGCGCGACGACGACGCGCGAAAATACGCGTGGGGCAACGACCCGCCGACGCCCGAGCGCGCCGCGTTCGGTCGCTCGCTCGACGCGGGCGCGCCCGACGACGTCGGCTCGCACCCCGCGGGCCGCGGGCCGTTCGGTCACGACGATCTCGCGGGCGAGGTCTGGGAGTGGTGCGCCGACGACTACGATCCGATCGCCTATCGCCGCTCGACCGCCGATCGCGGGATCCCGGGGACCTGCGCGCAAATCATGAAGACCGAGGACGAGCTCCGCGATCGCGGCGAAGAAGGCTTCACCGGCTCGAATCCGATCCCGCGCGGCTGCGACCGCGTGCTCCGCGGCGGCGGCTTCAACTACGACGGCTGGGGCCTCCGCGCGACCAACCGCGTCCATCATCCGGCGCACTACCGCATGCTGATGGCCGGGTTTCGGTGTTCGCGAGACGAGCGGAGCAAGACAAAATAAAACGGCCGGCGCCCTTTCGAGCACCGGCCGTCCCGAATCCCAATGGGATTCAGCTCACTCCCAGCGGCCTTCGATCCAGAAATGGCGGCGGCCGCGCGTCTCCCAGTGCGCCGGGCGCCAGACGGCGCGCGCGCGAATCGGGCGCTCCCACCGGCCCGGAACCCAAACATACGCGCGTGCGCGCGGGTCCCAGCGGTTGAAGCCGTCGATCCAGACGTAGCCGGCGCCCAGCGTGCGAGGCCGAACCTCGACGCGGACGGGCGGCGGCGGCGGCGGCTCGGTGTCGATGACGACCTCGGCGTTCGCGTCCGGCGGCGGCGGCGCTTGCACCGTCACCTCGGCGGTCGCGACCGGCGCTGTCGCTTGGACTTCGACGCGCGGCGGCGGCGGCGGAGGCGGCGCCTCGACCACGACGCTCGCGCGCGGCGCGCGCGGTCCCCGTACGACGAGCTCGCCCCCACAGGCGGTCGCGCCGATCATGATCATGGAAAGTGCGATGGTTCCTTTCACGTGTCTCCTCCTTGGCGTTGCGTAGGACGGAGGATACACACAACTCGTTCGCGAGCGGGCTCGTAAAGTTTTGTGCGCTTGAATGAATCCCAATCTCGTCCGTCGAAGGGAAGGCCGGGGTCGAGGAGATCGCGTCATGAGAATCGGGTACGCCGTCGCAGTGCCGTTGCTGCTCGTGTCGAGCGGCGCGTGGGCGCAGCAGGTCGAGGTTCAAGTCGGTGGACCACCGCCGCCGCCGCCGCAAGTGGTCGTCACGACGCCTCCGCCTCCGCCTCCGGCGTACGGATACGGCGCGCCGCCGCCGCGCGTGATGTTCGAACGGCCGCCTTTTCCGCGCTTTCGGTGGGGTATCTCGTTCGAGGGCGGACCGTACTTTTTCGGCGACGGCACCGGCGGTCTCGGCGCGGTGACCGTGCGCGCGGGCGCGCAGATCAATCGACTCTTCGGCGTCTACGCGCAAGCCGGCGCGTTCGGCGGCGGCGGCGGCTCGGTGTCGAGAACCGACGCGAGCGTCGAAGTGATCGCGGCGGCATCGCTCGGCGTGCTCGCAGAGCTCGATCTCGGTGACGTCTTCTACGTGGCCTTGGGCCCGGAGCTCATGGCCGGCGAAGCGGGCGCAGACTCGGCGGGTCCAGGCGGCGCGTCGGTGAGCGAGAGCGCGGGCGCGTTCTTCTCGCTCACGGGAAGGCTCGGCGTCGTGCTCGGAAAAATTCGTCCGGACCGGCGCAAAGGCTTCCAGCTCGGCGTCGACTTCCACACGATCATCACGCCGGGCGGCGTCGTCCTCGCGCCGATGCTCTCGCTCGGCGCCGAAGCGTTTTGATCATCACACGCGCGCGGTGATGCGTAGCGCGCAGTGCGTCTTCGGTTTTTCGCCGAGCATTTCCGACAGCACCTCCTCCGGAAGCGGAAACCATCGCAGGGCTTCCGCGTCCGCGGGGAGGGGGGCGTCGCCGAGCGGCGCGGCGCTCGCGCGCAAGGAGCGCTCGGCCTCTTCGACGATGCGCGCGGCTTCCTCGAGATAACCGGCGAGCGCCCACTCGGGCTCGGTCGCGTGCTGCGCGCGGTATTCGAGCTTGCCCGCGCGATACGAGAGATCCGAAAGACGCATCGCCGGCGCCGGACGCGCCTTGCGCGGCTTCCACTGCCCCGTCGCCAGATCGAATCGATAGAGCGGCAAGAGCTTGTAGCCGTGATCGGCCACGAACAAGACCGCGTCGAGAACGAACTGAAAAACCGGCTCCGAAATGAAATAGTTGAAGTTTACACGTACCCATCCGGGCTTCACGCCCTCCATGCCCGCGAGGATCGCGCACTCGAATCGATTCGAGGTCGTCGCGTCGATGCCGAGCAAGCGGTGGCCGTACGGACCGGCGCACGAGCAGCCGCCGCGCGCTTGGATGCCGAACAAATCGTTGAGCAGCGCGACGACGAAGCTGTGATGGAGCGCGCCCTCGGCGTGGCGAATCACGAACGAGACGATCGAGAGGCGCCAAGCTTTCTTGTTTCCGAGGATGCGGACGTTCGGGTTCTTGCTCCACGCGTCGACCGCGCGCTGGATGAACGACTCCTCGCGCGCGCGAATCGTATCGGCGCCGACCGCTTCTTTGAGCTGGAAGACGAGGCCCGCGCGGATCGACTCGATGATCGCCGGCGTGCCGCCCTCTTCGCGATGCACGGGGTCGGCGATGTAGTCGTGATGATCCGACGTGACGTACGCGACCGTTCCGCCGCCGGGCAGCGACGGCACGCGGTTCTTGAGGAGGTTGCGCTTCACGACGAGGACGCCGGGCGTGCCCGGGCCGCCGATGAACTTGTGCGGCGAAATGAAGATCGCGTCTTTGTACGCGAGCGGTCCGCCGCGCTTCGGCTGCATCTCGATTTGCACGTACGGCGCCGCGGCGGCGAAATCCCAAAATGAGAGCGCGCCGTGCTCGTGGAGGAGCGTCGAGATCGCGATCGTGTCGGAGCCGATGCCGGTCACGTTGGAAGCGGCGGAAAACGAGCCGATTTTGAGCGCGCGATCCTTGTATTCTACAAGTGCGCGCCGGAGCGCGCCGAGGTCGATGCGGCCGTCGGTGTCCTCGTCGATGACGACGACGTCGGCGATCGACTCGCGCCACGGGAGCTCGTTCGAGTGATGCTCGTACGGTCCGATGAAGACGACGGGCCGCTCGCTCTCGGGAATTTGCTCCTCGAGCCCGTAGCGCGTCGCGAGCTCGGCCGGAAGGCGCAGGTTCAAGACGTCGATGAGCTTGCCGATCGCGCTCGTCGCGCCCGAGCCGCAAAAGATGACGCAGTCGTCCTCCCTGCCGCCGACGGCATCGCGAATGATCTGGCGCGCGTCCTCGCGGAAGCGCGTCGTCTGCATGCCGGTCTGCGACGTCTCGGTGTGCGTGTTCGCGTAGAGCGGCATCACCTCGTTGCGGATGAAGTCTTCGATGAAGGAGAGCGACCGGCCCGACGCGGTGTAGTCGGCGTAGGTCACGCGGCGCGGGCCGAAGCTGCACGGCAGCACGCGCTCGTCGCCGATGATCGAGCTGCGAATGGTCTCGATCAGGCGCTCCTTGGAATCCACAGCGTCA
>DASXHD010000126.1:0-20027 GCA_036488725.1 Polyangiaceae bacterium
ATCTCGCGGTCATCAAGCGTCAGGAAGCTGGTGACAATTCGCTCTACGAAGACGCTCGTAAGCGCGCCGTCGATCTCAACCTCAAGGAGCTCGAATACCACCGGCTCGACCGCCAGCGGGCGCAAGACGAGAAGATGTACAACACCCTTCTCGAGCGCCAACAGGAAGCGGACCTCGCCCGACGAATGAAGGTGAACAACGTCAACGTCGTCGACGAGCCAACCGAGCCGCACAGCCCAATTCGGCCCAACACGCTGATGAACCTCGGCATCGGCTCGCTGGTCGGGCTCGTCCTCGGGATCGCGCTCGCGGTTGTGCGTGAGCAGATGGATAGCTCGCTGAAAACGCCCTCCGACGTCGAGAACCGCCTGAACCTAACCTTCCTCGGTATGCTGCCGGCGCTCGATGACGACGCGCCGGCGTACGGCGGTTACGGCAAGAAGCGGAAAAAGAAGCGACGAGCGCAGCCCGCTGTGCAAGGCGACCCCGCACTCTACGTCCACGAGCGTCCGCTGAGCGGCGTGGCGGAAGCCGCGCGAAGCCTCCGGACGAACCTGATGTTCATGAATCCGGACAAACCGCACCGGACGATCCTCGTCACGAGCGCGGCGCCCTCTGAGGGCAAAACGACAGTTGCGTGCAGTGTGGCCATCGCGCTCGCGCAGAGCGGTAAGCGCACGTGCATCGTCGACTGCGATCTTCGGCGTCCGCGTCTGCACCGCATTTTTGGACGTGCCGGTGATGCCGGAGTGACTGCAGTTCTCGTGGGAGACGCGTCAATTCGCGATGTCGCTAAGCCGGCCCTCGCTGGACCAGACGGCGACGAGATCCCGAACCTCTTCACGATTCCCGCGGGGCCCCCGCCTCCCAACCCAGCCGACCTGCTGCAATCAGAGCGCTTCAAGCGATTCCTGCACGACTTGTTGGAGCATTTCGATCGCGTTGTGATCGACAGCCCCCCACTGGCTGCAGTGACGGACTCTGCGATCGTTTCGACCTTGGTTGACGGCACACTGTTCGTCGTCCGCGCGTTCAAGACGAGTCATCAGCTCGCCCGCCAGGGCCTCCGGGCGTTGCGCGATATCGATGCGCCGATCCTCGGTGCGGTCCTGAACGCAGTCGATCTCACGAAGAGCGGCGCCAGCTACTACTACAATCAGTATTATTACTATCGTCGCGAGGGCTACGGACCGCGCGACGCGGACGATGCCGACGATGAATCGGCAGCCGCTCCCCCGCCGAACTGACCCCGCTGGATGGGCGCGTTCGTCGTCTCTCTCGACTTCGAGCTTTTTTGGGGAGTGCGCGATGTGCTGCCGCTCCACGAATACCGGGATAATTTGTTAGGTGAGCGCCTGGCTGTTACCGCTCTCCTCGAACGGTTCACGCAGCGAGGCGTTCGGGCGACATGGGCAACGGTCGGGGCTCTCTTTTGCGCGACCCGCGAAGAGCTTTTGGCCGCAATGCCGGAGCGCAGGCCACGGTACCTCGAGAGAAGGCAATCGCCGTACGAGGCACTCGACGAGATCGGTGCGGACGAGAGAGCGGACCCAGTACACTTTGGGGCGTCGCTCGTGAAAGCAATCGCAAGCGCGTCTGGACAGGAGCTCGCAACGCACACGTTTTCGCATTTTTATTGCCTCGAGCCCGGACAGACCGCCGATGACTTCGATGCGGATCTTGCGACAGCGCAGCGGCTCGCCCAGCCCTTCGGGGGCGTACGCAGCCTCGTCTTCCCCCGGAATCAATACAACCCGGCATACCGGAACGTGCTGGTGCGACGCGCGATCCGCACGTACCGTTCGAACGGCACGTACTGGGCGTACGCGCCGAGCACAACCTACGAGCCACCCGCCAAACGCGCAGTTCGACTTGCTGACGCGTATCTTCCCATTTCGGGACCGCACACGCACCGCGTTCGCAAGGACGGCGATGGCCTCGTCGACGTGCCAGCGAGCGCCTTCCTTCGGCCCTATTCGCACCGCCTTCGGCACCTCGATCGGGTCCGCGTAGGCCGGATTCGCCGCGCCATGTCGCATGCTGCGGACCATGACGAGTGCTTCCACCTGTGGTGGCACCCACACAACTTCGGCGTGAACCTGCGCGAGAACATGGCCGTGCTCGATGCCATCCTCGATCATTTCGACGTGCTTCGTCGTAAAGGCCGACTCGAGAGTAAGCACATGGGCGATTTCGCCGCGTGAAAAAACTCGTTTATTTGGTTACGCACGGCGTGACCGCAAACGTTCTTCTTCGCGGCCAGCTGACGTATTTGCGCGAGCGTAATTTCGATGTGACGGTGATCGCGTCGCCCGGCTCTGACCTCGACGCGGTCGCCAAGCGTGAAGGCGTTCGCACGATCGGCGTACCCATGAGCCGAAGCGTGCGCCTTCACGAAGGTCCGCGTGCGCTCATCGCGATCACGCGCGCGTTACGATCGCTTCGACCGGACATCGTGAATGCGAGCACGGCGAAAGCGGGTCTGCTCGGCATGCTCGCTGCGTCCGCGCTGCGCATTCCGCGACGCGTTTATTTGATCCGCGGTTTACGCTTCGAAGGCTACTCGGGCGCGAAGCGACGCGTCCTTGCCGAAGCGGAGCGGATCGCGAGCCTCTGCGCGACTGACGTCGTCGCCGTGAGCAAAAGTGTCGGCAACACACTCGTGCGAGAAGGTCTCGCGCCCCAGCGAAAGCTCGGCGTGATCCCGTCGAACGGGATCGACCCGTCTCGCTTCCGTGCACGCGCCGAGACGCGTGACGAGGCCGCGCGCATTCGTCGCGCGCTTCGCATTCCGGCCGACGCGTTCGTCGCCGGGTTCGTCGGCCGGCTCGTTGCCGACAAGGGCGTCGACGACATGCTCGACGCGCTCGAGCGGGTGCCGGACGCGTGGTTTCTCGTCGTCGGCGGCAATCTCGCCGGCGATGCGCTGCCGAGCACGACGACCGAGCGGCTTCGCGCTCATCCACGCGTGGTCCTCACGGGAACGGTGCCGGAGCCCGCGCCGTATTACGCCGCGATGGATGCGCTGCTCTTTGCGTCGTATCGCGAAGGCTTGCCGAACGTCCCGCTCGAAGCGGCCGCGAGCGAGCTGGCGGTCGTCGGATATCGCGTCACGGGAGTCGTCGACGCTGTCGAGGACGGCGTGACCGGAACGCTCGTCGACAAGAACGATCGTGCTGCCCTGGGCAGCGCGCTCGCCAACTATGCGACGAATCGCACGCTCCGCGCCGCCCACGGAAGAAGCGGGCGCGATCGCGTGCTCGCGCGTTTCACGCAGGCAGCGACGTGGGCTGCTTGGGCGGAGCTCTATGAGTCGGTTCACGCTCGCTGACGTCGATTTCGTCCGGCCTGCGGCAGTTCGCGGTTCATGACCTCCTGAACGGCGCGTCGCGTCTTCGCGGACATCTGGCTGAAATCTATTGGCCGGCCCGCGACGAGCTTCCGCCACGCCTCGCTCGCCCGGAGCTGCACCGCGGTCATCCCATGGAACCGCTCACGGGCGTCCGCCCCGACGTGGACGTTCATCGACTCCCAATCATCGAAGTGCCCGATCAGAAGGTGATGATCCCCTGCCCCGCGCTCGTCGCTCTCCGCGCACAGCGTGATCAGGTTGCGGGTGTCGAGCTCCAGGTCCGGACGACCGAGCAGCACGCAGATGTGAAACGGAAAGATGTGATGGACCGCGACGCGCGCTCCGGGCCGCCGGCACGCGACGCACTCCGGGCTCCGCGCGAGGTGCGCGCGTTCAACCGACGGCCACTTCGTGCTGCGGGTGACGCCGTATCGCTCGGCGACGAGCGTTCCGTGGTCGCTCATCCGCGGCAGCGCTCTTGGTGCTCGCGGAGCGCTTGGTCAGCGCGCTCGTCGCGATCCGGGACGATCCACGCATCGCACAGAGCGCACCGTGCGTAAGGCTCCCGCTTCGCGAGCAGCGGCTCGACAAAGTCCCGATACGGGCGCCTCTCGTCCGCCCGCTTCACGACTCGTCCGAATCCGAAAAGAGCTCCGCCACGGGGACGCCCAATGCGTCTGCGACTTCCTGCAACGTGGACAGCGTCGCGTTTCGCTGACCCGCTTCGAGCTTGCGAAAGTTGGCCGCGTCCGTGTCTCGCATCGACGCGACGACGTCCTCGCTCGAGCGCCCTTGGCGGCGACGAAGCCGCTGTATCTGCCGTCCGACCCGCCGCGCCAGCCCACCCCACTGCCCCATTCCGTCAGGAAACCGGAACGGGACAGGTTGTCTAGCGTATCAAAATACCCGAGTCGGATTTTCTCCAACAGTTCTAGCGGCCTGACAAACTCGTGAGATGGGAACGGGGAATACGACTGTGCCGTCGGCGCGCGATGTCGCAGCGACACTGCGTCCCGTGGTCGACGACGCGCCGGCGCTCGTGATCGCTTGGAGCGCGCGGGAGCCGCATCGCGTCGGCGAGGTCGCGCTGCTCGACGTCGCGGGGCCTTGGGTGCTCGGGCGCGCGAGCGGCGAGCTCGCGCAGCTTGCTTTCGTACGGCAGCGCCCGCATGCGTCGATCATCACCGGCGGGCTCGCGGGTGACAGCCTCTCGCGGCGTCAGATCGAAATCGAGCGCGCGCACGCCGGCCTCTCGCTGAGGAACGTCGGCAACGCGCGCATGCGCGTGAACGGCGCCGACGCGATCAGCGAAGTCGTCGTCGACGGCGACGTCGTCGAGGTCGTCGGGCACTACGTGTTTTACGTCACGACGCGTCCCGTCTCGCCCGGCGATGCTTTCGATTGGGCGGCGTATCCGTTCGGCGAAGCGGATTCGGTCGGCATCGTCGGCGAGTCGCCGGCGGCGTGGAAGCTTCGCGCCGATCTCGCGTTCGCCGCGATGACGAACGCGCACGTGCTGATCCACGGCCCGAGCGGCACGGGCAAAGAGCTCTGCGCCGCGGCGATTCACTCGCTCTCGCCGCGCGCGCGCCGACCGTTCATCGCGCTGAGCGCGGCGAACATCCCGCCGGGCCTCATCGACTCCGAGCTCTTTGGTCATCCGAAGAATTATCCGAACGCCGGAATGCCCGAGCGCATCGGCCTCGTCGGCGCGGCCGACGGCGGCACCCTCTTTCTCGACGAAATCGGAGAGATGCCGCCCGAGCTCCAAGCGCACTTGCTCCGCTTCCTCGACGCGCGCGGCAAGTACAACCGCCTCGGCGAGACGCTGACGCGTCACGCGAACGTGCGACTCGTATGCGCGACCAATCGCGGGCCCGCCGGGCTCAAATTCGATTTGCTCGCGCGCCTCATGGTGCGCATCCAGACGCCTTCGCTCGAGGCGCGCCGCGAGGACATCCCGCTCATCGTGCGCCACTTGCTCCGCGCGAGCCCGTCAGCGGCCGCGTTCGCGAACGACGTGGACCCGTCGCTGATGGTGAAGCTGCTCCGCATGCGCTTCCCGACCAACGTGCGCGAGCTCGAGGAGCATCTCGTTCGCGCGCTCCGCTTCTCGGCGGGCTCGCCGCCGCTCCGTCTCGTCGAGCCGCGCGGAGTCGTCCCTGCCCCGCCCGAAGACGAGCGCATGGTCGCCGAGATCCGTGCGGCGCTCGAGCGGCACGGCTGGCACGTGTCCCGCGCGGCGGAGTCGCTCGGCATGAGCCGCCACGCGCTCGCGCGCTTGATGAAGAAACACGGCATCCGTGAGTGAAGACCATGTCAACGCTCGGCGAAGGTTCGTCAGCGCTCGCTGAAGCTCCGCGAGCGAACGCGAAGACCATCGCGACGCTCGCGGAACGTCTGCCCGACGAGATTCCAATCACTTGCAGCGATCGCGCGACGCGTGATCGACGCTCGTGACGTGTTTTCCGGGTCGCCGGCAAGCCCTCGCGGACCGCTGACGACCACTCGGCGAACGTCGCTCACGTGATCTCGCGGAGTTAACATGGTCTCGCGAATCGCTGACATGGTCTCGCACATGAGCAACGTCACGTTCGACTACCGCTGGGATGAAGCGGTCGCGCGTCAGTTGCAACGGTTCCGTCGCGCGTTACGATAGCCGCATGGCGCCGCTCAAGGCCGTCGTGAAGAATGGTCGCATCCTCGTAGATGCGCCGACCGAACTGCCTGATGGCACCGAGCTTGAGCTCCTTCCCGTCGATGAAATGGACGACGAAGAGCGCGCGCAGCTCCTCGCCGAGATCGATGCGGGCGCCGACGACATCGCGCACGGTCGCCACATCGACGGCTCCGAGCTCCTCGCCGCTCTGAAGGCGCGCCGTGAAGCTGCTCGTCGCTGAGCGGGCGCAGCGGCAAATAGCGAAGATCGACCAGTTCTGGTTCGAGCACCGCTTCGACGCCGAGACGCTATTCCTGGACGAGCTCGCCGCGACGTTTCGGATGCTTTCTACAGTGCGTCATGCAGGCACGCGCTGGCCAACGCCGCAGAGACCGGCGCTACGGCGAATCCTGATGCCGCGAAGCTTGAATCACGTCTACTTCGTCGTCGACGAGGCGTCACAGACGGTCCGTGTGCTCGCCGTTTGGGGCGCGAAGAAGCGCCGGACTCCCAAGCTGTGACCTGAAGGTTTGCGCGCCGGTGCGCGCGCAGTGCGCGCGCGGGTTCCGCTCAAAACGACTTTGCGCGACGCGGTTTCGCGGGCTTGGCCGCGGCGTGCGCTGGCGCGCTCCGTGCGATGGGGTGCTCTCGTCGCGTCACGGTGACGCGATCACTTCCAAGGAAAACTCGTCATGAAACTCTCGATCAAAAATAGCAGCGCCAATCTCTCTCGCAACACGCTGGATAACGCGGTTCCGCGCGCGCTCCAGTTTCTCCGCGCGGTCGGCACCGACGCGACCATCATGGACTCGCTCAAGCAGACCGGGTTCGACGAGGCCGCCCAGAAACAAGGGTGGTCGCTCGTGCTCACCGCGTACAGCGCGACGAGCGGGCCGGTGGCGGCCGGCGTCAACGACACGCCGCTCAGCGAAGCGATCGACAAAGTCGTCGCCTGGCAGAGCGCGATGTTTCTCCGTGCGCACGCCGCGCTGCACCGCTTTCACGAGGAGCAAGACGCGTTCGTCTTCGCGAACCTCGAGACCGGCGACGGCATCGCTGCCGTGCCCGCGGTGGCGACGTTCCTCGACCGGCTCGACGCGCTCGACAGCTCGCCCGAGCGCAAGGCGACGCGCAAAGCCGATCACGCGGCGCTCGATCTCATCGCGCAGCGCGGCATCACCAAGGACGAACGCAAACAGATGGGCGCGCTCGTCGAGTGGATTGAATCCACCGCCGCCGCGCCGCTCACCACGCACACGCAGTCGCCGCGCGACGCGGCGCTCACCGCGGTCTACGAATGGGTGCAGGACTGGACCGACTGCGCTCGCACCGTCATCACGCGGCGCGATCAGCTCATTCGGCTCGGCATCGGCAAGCGTCGCTCGCGCAAAGCGGATGCGCAGCCGACGCCGCAACCGCAACCGGCACCGCAACCGCCCGTCGTCGCGACGCCGGTCGTGCCGCCGCCGCCCGTCGTTCCGCCGGATGCCGCGTCGACTGATCCGGCGATGCTCCAAATGGCGCGCGCGCCGCTCGCGCTTCCGCCGAAGTCGAACGGCGTCACGCCGGGGTCGATCGCGGTGCCCGCCGCCGGGTGACGCGTGAATCACCTCTTGCTTACGAGGCGCGCGATCGCATCCGGATCGCGCGCTTCGTCACGTTCTCTCGAGCGTGCGCAGTGACCTTTCCCGCTTGCTCGCGGCGGTCCGCGTGTAGCATCCGCGCGCATGAAGCTCCACCGTTTCGGCCGAGAATCGCGCGCTGCGGTCTATTCACGCGACTGTGGGTCAAAGCCGAGAAGTCGGCGGCCAACGGCGAGCGCGCCATCTTCGGCGCGAGCGTCCTTCTTGTGCGCGAGCTCCATCACGCAATGCGCAGCGAGGGCATCCTCCGGCGTGCCCGTGACTTGCGGCGCGTCGGGTCCATACATGCTGAAGGTCGTGCTTCCAACGAGCCCGACCCCGCGCGCAGATCCGTCTGATGGCGACTCCGGACCGTACTCGTAACGATACAAAAATAGCTCACGCACGTCGTTGGTCGGTGGCCAATAGATCGTACGACGGTCCCATAGCTCGAGAGACTTGGGCGGCTTTCCGAACTCGAAATCGCTGGATAGCCAGCGGGTCGCGTGCACCGTCACGACGACGTCGGCTTCGTCGATCGCGACAGCGTCATCGGACGCGAGCATGAGAACGAACGCGCCATCGTCGCCAAAAAAAGGCAGCGATTCGCGCAGCGCGCCCAAGAAGTCCTGCATCGTATTCAGCAGCATGCCGCATACGCTAGACGACGAAGTGGTCGACGTTAAGCGCGGGCACCGTGATTCGCGTTGCCCCTGTTTTCGAAAACCACCGACCTTCGTCCGAGATCATTTGCTCTCGGCCATGCGTGCCTGCAGCAACTTCCGAACGAGGCCTGCTGGCAACGGCTCGTCGAAGTGAAGCGCGCTCTTGGTCCGGTCGTATGATTCGATATCGCTGCCGACCGTCGTGAGCGTCTTTCCACTGAACGGGTAATACGAGCAGCCTTTCGATGTCGCCGAGAACCCACCAATGACCCGGCCACCGCGACGGAACGCCGGGATGCCGTAGCTGATGCACTCTTCGACGTCCGGAACGACGGCGTGGATCGTTCTCCGGAGCTTCTGGAGCAGCGCGCGGCTGTTCGGACTCACCTCCGCCAGATACGCATCGATCGTCTTTCGTTGCGTGTTCGAATTTCGTTTCCGGGCAGCCATCGAGACCAGCGTGCTTCTGGGGACCGACAGTCGCAAGCGGCGCCGCGCAAATTGTCGCGCTACGTTCTCACCACGGGAAACGGCGGCCCCGGCTTCGCAAACCAATATCCCTGAAGCAGATCGCACCCAGCTTCGAGCATGCAGGCATGCTCCTCGGCGGTCTCCACGCCCTCGGCGACGACTTGGATGTTCATCGCCTTGCACAGCGTCGACATCGACTGCACGAGCTGGCGTCGCACGGGCGACTCGTGCGCATTTCGGACGAGCGACATGTCGAGCTTCACGATGTCCGGTTCGAGCGCCGCAAAGCTCGCAAGGCCAGCGTACCCGGCGCCGAGATCGTCGACGGCGATGCGAAAGCCCTGGTAGCGAAGAACAGCGATGCGCGCGCCAATGTCCTTCACGGTCTCCATCGCCGCGCGCTCGGTGATCTCGAGGACAACGCGATCGGCGATGCGGCCCAGGGGTGAATCGGTCTCGTAGAGCTCCGGGTCGAGCAAGTCGCGCACGTGGAGGTTCACGAAGAGGGCGGCGCCGGCCGGCGCGCGCGCGAACGCCTCGGCGCTGAGCGCTCGGACGCGTCGCCCAAGCTGCTGGTGCCGTTCGAGCTTGTCGGCGGCATCAAGCACAGCGCCTGGATGCGGCAACGACGATTCGTTCGAGCGCAGGAGAGCCTCGTAGCCAAAGATGCGGCTCTCTCGGTCGACGATCGGCTGAAATGCCATCCACATCGTCTCGAGCATCCGATCGAAGCTCGCCGCGAGCGACGCTCGGTTGCCCGCATCCGCCTCCGCTTGCGCGAGGAGCTGCATCGCTTGGCGCTTCATCACCGCAATTTGATGCAGGCGCGATGCACGCTCGACCGCTTCCACGATGACCTCATTGGGCGTCGGCTTCGGCAGGTACTGGAGCGCTCCGAGCTGGACCGCTTCGACTGCGGTCTCGACGGTCGGATTACCGGTCATCAAGATCACCGGTACGTCGAGATCGTAGGTGCGGAGCACGCGCAGCAGATCCACGCCGCTCATCCTCGGCATCATGACGTCGCTCAGGACGACGTCGAACGGATGCTGCATGATCGCTTCGAGCGCTTGCAGCGGATCGTCGGCCGTCGTCACCGCGAAGCCAGCAGCGCGCAGCACGCGATCGAGGGCGCGGCAGATAGCCGCTTCGTCGTCGACGATGAGGACCGACCGCTTGCCGGCGGCCGTCGCGTGCGGCGGAGCGGTCGTCGCTGAGATGGATATCGTCTCGCGCGACACGGCGCGGTCCGTCGGATTCGGCGGGAGGCTCATGAGCGTCCCAGAGTACCGCGCGACGGAACTAAAATGTTAGCGCGATGCGAATGCAATCGCGCGCCCAGCTCGCTCGTGTGTCGATGCGGGCGGGCGCGCGATCGGATCGTCGAGCTCCAACGCGAGCCGCTGTGACCCGGGAGCGCGATATTTTCCTGGGCGCGCGCGGGGTCACGAGAGGACCGAGGATCTTGTATCCACGGCGGCATGACTCGGTGGCGCCGAGCCGCCACCGATGTGTTGCGATCTACGGTTGCGCGTCGCGCGCCGTGAGCGCGCGGAGCGCACGGAAAACGCGGTTCCCGTTACCGCGTCGACGCAGGTCCGAACCACTGATCACCCCGATAGGCTTGCCACCCGCGTCGACGCAGACGATCCGGTTCTTCGCCTTGGTACGCATGCGCATTTCGGCGAACGCGACGTCGTCGGTCGACGAACACGTGTCGAAAATCTCCTGCTCGCGTCGCCGCGACTGATCGCATTCTTGCGCGAGCAGAAACTATCGGAGGTGGAGTTTCTTCCGGTGACGATCCTGGACACCAGGGCGGCGTGGCCTCAAAGGACTATGCGATCGTGAACTGCCATCACGTCGTCGACTGCGTGAACCAAGAGCGAAGCACCTTCAAGTGGGATGGGCTCGACGATCCGTCGATGGTTGTGAAACGGATCGAGCTGCGCGCCGATGCCCTCGGCGCGGACGACCGGCTTGTTCGACCGAAGTTCGTTCCAGGGAAGGCGTTCTATCGCGCTGATTTTCGAAACACGCTCCTCGCGCAGAGATTCACCGGCCTCGGTTTTTCGCGGGAAGTGTTCGGCGATTTCGACGTCTACGAGCAAGCGAATAAGATCGTATCGACGCATCGGCTCGGCGCGACGATGATTGACGCCGGTGTCTTCCGTGCCAGAACTCTGCTGAGCACGGCGATCGAGCTGGGGTTCGCGCCGGCGAACGGGTGCGGGCAAGCGGGGCGCCCGTCTTGAGCGCGGGGATCTGCTCGACGTATTACGGCGCAGGCGTCCTGCGAGCTCGGCGCGTGCCCGGTAGTCCCCTAGGTGGCGCAGATGCCGAGCTTCGACGCGTGCCCGCGAGCGTTCCACGCGCGCGTCGCCTCGAGGCCGAACCGATCGAGCCCAGGCGCGACGGCATGAGCCATCGTCTCGCGGAAGATCTCGCGCGCGTCGTCCGCCGATACGAGGCCGAGGGCGTCGTCGTCGTCGCCGCGATCGCCGCGACCTTCGCGCACGAACTCGGACTCGCACGCGGCGAACGCGAGCCCGAGGTACCCCGAGATCGACGCGCGCGCGTCCGCGTGCGCTGCCAGCCAATCCGTCCAGTTTTCGAGAAAATGAAACGCGAAGCGTCCGTGGAGGATCTCGTCTGCGAGGAGCGCGCGCGTCACGGTCCGCAAATACGGATCCGTCATGCGGTCGAGCGACGCGACGAAGTACGCGACGCTGTACATCTCGGAGATGGACGTCACCAGGACGTTGCGAAGCACCCGCTCTTGCGCCGAGCAGCCGGCGTGGCGGGGGATCGGTCGCAAGGCCACGTCCCGCCGCGCACGGCGGCTGCCGCCGAGGGCCCGAGCGACTTCGCCGCAGAGCTCGGCGTGCCGGAATTCGTCCTGGGCCATCCGGAGCATCACGACGTTGGTGTCGAGCGACGCGTTCGCTTCGAGGAGCTGAACCGAGAGGCTCGAATAAACGGCCGTCGACACGTACTCATCCATCATGCGCGTGCGCCAGTGCGCGCGCGCCCGTCGGATCGACCTGGGATCGTAAGCGCTCGAGTCGAAGGGCCCGAGCGCGCACCCGACGCGCGCCGTCCGGCGAACGATTTCACGGTACTCGTTTGCCAGCGGCGTGCGTCCGGGGGCGGCGTCGAGCTCGATCACGCGACGCTCTCGGGCGGGACGATCGGGCCGGACGTGTGCGGCAGCGCCGCCTCGTCGGACGCGTCGGCGGACGCGTCGGCGGCGTCCTCGTGTGCGAGGGGAGGCGGCGGGGCGACGAGATCGGCGCGCGGCTCCGTCGGGGAAGGCGCGACGCTCGCGGCGGGATCTTCGCCGCTCTGGGTCGCGTCGGGCGTTCCGGCGGAGCACGCGGACGTGGCGAGGGCGAGGGCTTGGACGAATCGGAGGTAGTGAGCTTTGTTCATGGGCGCCACCGTCGCGCGCGCCCGGCTTAACGGCAGCTTAATCCGCCTTAATCACGCGCACGAGCACCGCGTGCGACAGCATGTAGCCGCCTCCGCCGTGCACGAGGATGCCGCGCAGTCCGAGCTTTCGCAGCGACGAGAGCGCGACGTGAGCTCGGTTGAGCGCGGCGTCCGCGTCCATTCGTTCGCCCGGCCAGCCCGCGCGGATCACCTCCTCCATCGAGACCGCCTCGCCGGGAGCGGCGAGCCGGCGCTCCGCGAACGTCCTCAGAATGTGTCGAAGCGGCGATTGATCGGGAAGCGGGACGGCGCGCGGCGCGTGCGGGAGCTGGAAGGCGCCGCCGTCGCTCCAGACGACGAGGGCCGCCTCTTCGCGCGGCGCGCCGGTGTCGACGACGCCGCGGAGCGTGCGCAGCGCGAATCGCGAGTCGTCGCTCGGGCTCTTCGCGACGAGCGCCTCGGCCTCCGCGATGGCGCGCGCCGCGCCCTCGCCGTCGCGTTTTCGGAGCTCCAGCGCGAGACGATGCACGCGCACGTTGCAGGCGAGCGCGGGCTCGCTTCCGAGAATGTCGGCGGCGCGCTCGGCGGTTTCCAGCGCGGCGTCGGCCTCGCGCGTGCGACCCAGCGCGGCGAGCGCGGCCGCGGTGCACCCCGCGATGAGCACTTCGTAGCGTTGCGCGCCGACGCCCGCCAGGCGCTCGCGCGCGAGCGAAAGGATTCGCAACGTCTCCCGAGCGTCGCCGCGCTCGAGGTAGCCACTCGCAAGATAGTAGAGCGCGCTGGCCTCGCGGTAGCGGCTCCCCGCGTCGTGGAAAATGCCGGCCGCCTCGGCGTGGTGCTCGAGCGCTCCGTCGAGCTTGCCGACGTCCTGCAGGAGACACCCTCGCGCCGTGAGAAGCGCGGCCACCGCGACGCGAGCGTCCGCGCGGCGCGCGACGAGGAGCCCTTCGTCGAAATGCCGAAACGACGTTTCGTGCGCGCCCGCGAACATCTCGACGATCGCGAGCTCGTACATCGCGTGGGCGAGGCCTTCGTCGTCCGACAGCGCGCGGTAGCGATCGGTCGCCGACCCCACGGCCTCTCGCGCCCCGGCGAGGTCGCCTTCGCGGCGCCGCGCGTGTCCGAGGCGCAAATACGCCTCCGCCTCGCCGACCCGCCGCGGGCGCCCGGCGGGAGCGCGCTCGAGCATCGCGAGCGCCTCCGCGAAATGCGCCTGCGCCACCGCGGTTTCGCCGGCGACGTCGCGCGTTTCGCCGAGGCGAGTCAACGCGGTCGCCGCGAGCGCAGGCGACGGGAGCCGGCGCGCGAGGGAGAGGCCGCGCTCGAAATCGGCAGCGGCGAGGACGGTCTCGCCCATCTCGCGTCGCACGCGACCGCGCGCGACGAGCACTTGCGCGCGCGAAAGATCCGCTTCTTCTCGAGCGGCATCGAGGGCCGCGAGCGCCGCGTCGTAGAGCTCGAGCAGCAACCGCGACCGGCCGCGCGCCGAGAGCACCGGATCGACGGCCAGCGCGAGCGCCACGGCTTCCCTCGCTCGCGCCGGGCTCGGCCCTTCGAGCGCGAGGCTCGCAGCCGTCCGCAGAGCGCCGAGCAGATTTTCGATTTCGTGCGCGACGAGCCGCGAGTCGCCGCCGTGAGCGCCGCACCACGCCGCGTAAAAGGTGGCGTGCCGGGCGCGGAGCTCCGCGTGCGCTTCGTCCGCCTCGAGGTTTTGGCTCGCTACCTCTCGGATGACTTCGAACAGCGCGTAGCGCGCGACGTCCTCCTCGACCTCGACGCGCAGCAGCGAGCTGCGCGCAAGCGTCGCGATGGCGTCGAGCATCCCCGCGCGCGGCCACACGACGTCGCCCATGATCGACTCGGCCGCGTCGAACGTGAAGCCGTTGTGCATCACGGCGCACGCGGCGAAGAGCCTCCGCAGGTCCGGCTCGAGGAGCTCGACGGAGTCGAGCACGGTCCGGCGCATCGACGCGTGCCGCGACGTCTCGCGTATTCCGCCGAGCACGTCGAGAGGCCTCTCGAGCCGCGCGAGGAGCTGCGACGGCGTGAGCACGGCCATGCGGGTCGCCGCGAGCTCGATGGCGAGCGGCATTCGATCGATGGCGTCGACGATCTGCGCGACGACGTCGCGCGACGCGGCGGTGAATCGCGCCTGCGCGTCCTTCGCCCGGCTCGAGAAGAGCTCGATCGCCTCGTCGCGGGGCAGCGGCGAGAGCGACCACGTCTGCTCTCCCACGAGATCGAGCGCCGTGCGCGAGGTCACGAGGAAGCGCGCGCTCGGCGCTTCGCGCAACCATGTGCCGAGCGTGACGGCCGCGTGCGCGGTGAGACGATCGAAGTTGTCGAGCACGACGAGGATGCGCCCGCGCCGCGCGAGCGCGAGCCCGAGGTCGGAGCTCGGCCCTTCGAGATTCACGTTCACGGCCGACGCCACCGTCGCGACGATGTCGGCCGCGGTGCGCGCCTCGGAAAGATCGCAGAACCAGACTCCGCCGCCGCGGTGCGACGAAAACGAGGCCACGCGCTGCTCGGCGAAGCGGATCGCGAGGCGCGTCTTGCCCATTCCGCCGGGCCCCAAGATCGTCACCAGCCGCCCTTCCTCGAGCCGCCGCGCTACGGCGAGGATGTCCTCCTCGCGTCCGACGAACGAGGACGCGACGTCGCGAACGTTGGTCAGCACACTGGGAGCCTACATGACGGCGGCCGACGAGCGGCTGCGGGCTTCACGTCGGGGCGTCGAAGTCGGTCGACTCGCTGAGCGCTCGCTCTCCACCGGGCGTCCTCCTCGGTGGGCGCGGCGCCCGAGCTGCGCTCGACGCGATCGACCCGCTCGCCAAGGCTCTCGCCGCGTTGGCCGGGCGGGCGGTGCGCGGCTTGCTGAAGGCGCGGCATGCGAAGAATCTTTTTGGCCGCGGCCCTCGTTTGCTCGGTTTTTGCGCCGCGGGCGCGCGCGGACGACGGGCAGTCGGTCCCTCTCGCCGGACAATCCGACCCGAGCGTCGCGACGCTCGACCAGATCGCGGCGGCGCTGGACCATCGGACACCAGACGACGAGCGGCGCGCGGAAGCCGAGCGACGCCTTCGAGCCGACGGCGACGCGGGCGCGGTCGCGGGCGGAAGCGTCGCGACGAGCCTCGGCGTGACGATGCTCGCGACCGGCATCGCGCTCGCGTCGAAATCGGATCTTTCCGCCGCCGATTGTCCGACGTGCATCCCGGCCGTCCTGCTGAGCATCGGCGGAGCCCAGCTCCTCCTCGTCGGCCTCGTCGACTTCCTCAGCTACGGCGGCTCGCACGCCGGCCGCCACCACGCGCGTTACGTGCGCACGCTCGCCCGCGCGATGGACCACGTCTCGCCGGACGATGCGCGCGCGTCCCGACGCAGGCGTCTCGCCGCCGGCTGGTCGCTCGTCATTTCCGGAACCGTCCTCGTCGCCGGCGCGGTCACGCTCTTCGCGATCGGACACGCGCCCGGCGTCGACGACGACACGCGGATGGCGTTGGGCGGCGCGAGCGCGTTCGTCGGAAGCTGGCTCACGGCC
The DNA here is from genome assembly GCA_036488725.1 of Polyangiaceae bacterium. Taxonomy (GTDB): domain Bacteria; phylum Myxococcota_A; class Polyangia; order Polyangiales; family Polyangiaceae; genus DASXHD01. The sequence continues at coordinate 15,743 of DASXHD010000126.1, forward strand.
TTCGGGGCCGACGAGCTCGCGACGAAGTGGATGACCGAGCTCGCGTTCACGCCGGCGCGGAGCGGCGCCGTCTTCAGTTGGTCACGAAGCTTCTAGCGAGCGTGTATGACGCGGCCCGCGTCCGGTGAGAGTACTCGTCGTCTCGACGTGGATCCCACTTGTTCACGTGGACCGATTCTTCCCGCACGATCGCTCGCGGCTCCCGCCTTCGGCGCTGAGGCCGCGTCGGAGGCCTGATCCGAAGGACGCATGCGCCCGATTCGCACCGTGGGTCACTTCGTCGGTTCGGACACGTCAGGCTATCTTCCGATCGTCGAGCCCAAAGCGCCGGCGTAGCTCGGCGAGCTCCGGTGCCGCGCCCTTTGCGATTTGCTTGTTCTGCGCCGAACGCGAAGCCGCTGGGATTCATGGCGGCCACTACTCCGCGCGCCACGAGGCGCAAACCGCCACGCGGAAAAAGCGTCGCGGGTGACTTGCGCCGGGGTCGGCTCAAGCTAAATCGATCGCTCGAGAGGGACGCCACATGCGACCGCCGAGGCCTGCGATGTTCACGCCCGCCGAAGAGCAAATCATCCGCGAACTAGAAGACGAAGCGGTGATGCAATTGGACTTGCACCCCGAGTGCACCTACGACACCAACCTGGGTCTAGGCACGCCCAATCATTTACGTGATGAACTTTGGGACGAGTTCGTCAGGCGTGCGAACGAAGCCGGGTACCCCGCCGAACGTCGCGGAGCCGTGGTCAGGGTGAAGCCCAGCAGCGACTTGTAACGCGTGACCTGATTCACGGGCACATGTTGGTTTACGCAGCCATCGCAGAGCAACAAATGCTAGCGCCAATCGGTTCCGAACCGGGGGCGTGCATTCGTCGTCGTGGTCCATCGCCGCATCCGTGCTTGCATCCGCGTCGTCGATCATGCGACCACACGCGACTAGACCGATCGCGAGTATGAGTCGCAAGCTCATCACGACGACATCGGAGCCTTCGCCCTCATCGGCATTCGAGCGGATGCGCGACGAAGGGCTTCACGAATTCGGCGTCGTCGTCGGTCCAGTGACGATCGATTGCCCAAAACGATGGTCAAGACCCAGCCAGCGCATAAAAGTGCTCCCCGTCGCCTTCAACGCGCTCGAGGGGGGATTGAGCACGCCGGAACGACGGGAAGCGGAGCTAGAATAACGCCAAACCGTGCGATCGGTAAGTTTCGCGTTTGACCCATTCGATCGAAGCTGCTCGAGCTCACGCGGTCGCTGCCGGTCGGCGTGGTGCGCAAGCTCGTTCGCGAAATCAGCGCCGGCAGGGGGCGGAAGTAACCCTCCCCCGCTTCGTGGGTCCCGGCACGGCTGCCGGCGACGACGTGCGCGATGAAGGAAGAAATCTTGTCGCGACGGTCGACCGCAGGTGCCCGGAAAGCCGCAGTCTCGACGACGTCGCCGTAACCGGCATCGTGGCCCTGCGCGATGCCCTGCACGGCTCCCCTTCGAAGGCGCACCGTTGCGGAGGCATCAGGAAAGATGCCCTCAGTATTCTTGTTCCGATTGGCGGTACGGAATTGCGGCGCGCTGCAACTCAATGCCCCCTCACCAACCCGTGATCGACCGCCCGCGTGTAGCATCCGCGCGCATGAAGCGCCGCGCTCGCTTGGTTTCCGCGTGTCTCCTCGCGTGCGGCGTCGCGATTGCGGCGTGTGGTGCGCGCACCGAGCTTACGGCGACCGACGGAGCGCGCGATGCGTGCTCGGCCGCGCCCACGTGCGCCGCCGAAACGCGCGGCACGTGGCGACTCACCACGGCCGCGGGAACGACCGGGCACCTCGCGCTCTTCGACGGGTCAGGAACCTGCAACGGTACGCCCGATTCCTTCCTGCTCGTGCTCGACACCGCCGACTCGTGCTCGCGAAACGGCGACTACGTGATTGAGACGCAGACCGGCTCGGCGCTGACGGGCTCGTCCGACAATCTTGGTGGAAGCGCTGCAGCAGCGTGCGGCGATCCCGGCGACGAGACGCTCACGTTCACGATGACGAGGCGCGCGTGTGATGCGCTCACGTACGACGTGAGCGTCCAGGACAGCCGCGCGGGCTCGCCATTCAGCTTCGACGCCGTGATGACCCGCTGCCGCTGCGACATCGGATGGAAGCCTTGCGACGATCCTTTGCCGCCCGACATGTGCGCGCCTTAGTCGTCAGCCGCGTGAGCCGAAGTAACCCGCGTCGCCGAACGTGAAGAGGCCGCCGTCTCCGCCGACGAGCCAGTAGCCGTGGCCGTCGGGCGTCGCCGACAGACCGACGACTTGCGAGTTCATTTTTTGGCCGCCCATCGAACCGAAGAAGGCCGCGTCGCCGAACGAGAACATGCCGCCATCGGCGCCGACGAGCCAGTAGCCCTTGCCCGTCGGCGTCGCCGCCATGCCGACGATCGCAGCGTTCATCTTCTGGCCGCCCATCGAGCCGAGGAAGGCTGCGTCGCCGAACGAGAACATGCCGCCATCCGCGCCGACGAGCCAGTAGCCTTTGCCCGTCGGCGTCGCGGCCATGCCGACGATCGCGGCGTTCATTTTTTGGCCGCCCATCGACCCGTAGAATCCTGCGTCGCCGAACGAGAACGTTCCGCCGTCCGACGCGACGAGCCAGTAGCCGTGACCGCTCGGCGTCGCCGCGATTCCGACGACCGGCGCCGCGAGCGCGTGCCCGCCCATCGATCCGTAGAAACCGGCGTCGCCGAACGAGAACGTTCCGCCGTCCGATGCGACGAGCCAGTAGCCGTGACCGCTCGGCGTCGCGGCGATGCCGACGACCGGCGCCGCGAGCTTGGTGCCGCCCATCGATCCATAAAACGCTGCGTCGCCGTACGTGAAGACGCCGCCATCGCGCCCGGCGATCCAATATCCGCCGCCGGTCGCGTCGTGGGCAACGCCGACATAAGCGGGCGGCGGCGGCGCGGACGGCGCGTTCGAGATGCCGACGGGCGAGATGAATCCGCTGACCGTCATGCCGATCGGCGCCGGGTAGCTCCCGACGATGCCCGGATACGCGGGCGCGTTGAGCACGACGTGCGACGTGCTCGAGAAGTGCGCCTCGCTTCCGCTGAGCCCGCCCCAGTCGCCGCTCACCGTTTCGATGTCGCCATTCGCGTGGACCGCGGTGACGAGCGCGACGTGATCGGCGTAGCCGCCGCCTTGGTAGTCGAAGACGACGGCGTCGCCGACGCTCGGCGCCGAGTGGAGCGTCCCGTGATTCGCGCCGTAGAGGTAAAAGCTCCCGGCGCCCGCGGTGAGCTCGCTCACGTCGGTGACGCCCGCTTGGCCCCAGACCCAGCGCGCGAAGTCGGCGCACCAGTATTCGGGCTGACCGCCGTTTCCGTAGCAGCTCGAGGCGTAACCCGAGCCGCCGGCGCTGTTCGTCGAGCACGCGCCCTCGCCGACGTTGGCGAGCGCGATCTGCGCGATGGTTTGCGTCGTGCTCACCGACGAGGACGACGACGCGTCGTCCGGCGCGCCGCAAGCGAAGGCGAAAGCAGCGAGGGCGAGACATCCGGCGAGCGCGGTTTTCATGAGATTCACGATAAGTGGCGGCCCGCGACACGCGACTTAAGCCACTCTTAAGTCGCGCCGCGCGCGTGGGCTCCCGCCGATCCGCTCGTCAGGGCGCGAGAATCGGCTGGCACCACGTCCGGTCGTCGCATGCGGCGGCTTCGCCGTTCGTGCATCCCGCGGGGAGGGTCGACGGCGGCTGCGCGTTGAAGCCGACGAGCCATTGCTGGCCTTGATTGGGCTGCGCGGGCGGTCTTGATTGATAATCGATGCCGAGGTCGAAACCGATTTGTCCGGTGGTCGGCGCCCCGCCGCTCGCGGTCCACGGCACGAACACTTCGAGCGTGTAGCTCGTGCCGAGGTTTTGGGCGGCGATGCTGCCGGGCGGGAGCGAACCGCTCGGCGTTCCGTTTGCCGTGTAGATGCCCGAGCGCGGCGTGCCGGGCGAATCCGGCACCGCGAGGATTTGGATCGCGCCCGGATCGCTCGTGACGCCGTCGTAATACCCGGTCAGCGGCGTCGTGCTCTTCAAGTAGAGCTCGATCGAGTCGCCGTACCAAAGATCGTCGCCCGCGTCGGTCTCCGGCAAAAGGACGTTGCCGCTATCGTAAACCACGTTGAAAAATGCGTGAAGGCCTTGCGAATCCCACGCGACCTGCGCGTTCACCGTGAGCGAATCGTAGACGCGCGCAAAATACGGGACGAGCGCCGAAGTCGGATAAACGTGAATGGGTACTTCGCTGAAGTCATCA
>DASXHD010000012.1:0-8184 GCA_036488725.1 Polyangiaceae bacterium
CTCGACTTGTCTCTTGCGGAAGACCTCGGGGTGCGGAATTCGCTGCGCCTCGAGCGCGCCGAGTCGCCGTTGGTGGAGCGCTTCGGCGTCGGCGCGTGCGCGCGCGACCTCGGCGATGCACGCGCGGAGGCGCATCGCGAGACGCGCGCCTGCGACGAGCTTGTTCCCGGCGAATCGCGCGAGCCCCGCGTGCGGCGCCGCGCCAGTCGAGCGAATCGCGAGCGTCGCGACGCGCGGAAGCTTCTTCTGGAGGTCGTCGTCCTTCGGCGCCGCCTTGAGCGCGTCTTTGACGACGAGATAGCCGTCGACCTCTTCTGGGGCGGTCGGCGCAAAGACGAGAACGAGCCCGCGCGGCAGGGCGTTCGGATGATCCGCCGGACACTCGACGTCGAGCTGGTCGACGTCGTCGCCGCGCGCGCTCGAATCGATTTCGCGCAGGTCGGAGAAGAGCTCCTCTTGCCGCTCGCGAGCATGCCTCGCGCGATCGCGGAGCCGAGCCTCGAGCGCCACTTCGGCCGCTTGGACCGCGCGCTCTTCGCTCAGCATCACCTCGACGCTCGCGAGCTCCGCTTGTGCGCGCTCGAGCAGCGTGTCGTGCATCGTCCGCTTGGCGCGAACCGCGTCGCGCGCGGCCTCGCGTCCGCGGGCTTCTTCGCCGAGGTCGGTCGCGCGCTGTTTTGCCGCCGCCGCCTCCGAGCGATTCTGCGAATACGCGGCGAGGGGTTCTTTGTATTTGCTCCGCAGCATCCACCGGAGCAAAAACGTCCAGAGCGCCCACCACGGCACCGAGCGGATGAAGAGCATGGGCACGGCGGGCGCGGCGCGCTCGATGGCACCCTGCGTCGTCTGCGCGGCACGCTCGGCGCGCCAGGCGTCGGCGAACGCGCGCCCCGCGGCTTCGAGCTCGTCGTCGAGCGCGAGGATCTCCACCTCGATCGCCCGCACGGCCTCGCGCTGCTTCTGAACGTCGCCTTCGAGCACGGCGCGCGCCGCCCGTGCGGTTTCCAGATCGCCCTCGGCTTGCTCGATCGCCGCGCTGAACTCGTCGTTGCGATCGGGCATCACGCGCGCGAACCGCACGGTTTTTCCGCTCTTTTCGCGCGCGATGTAGTCCCACGCGTCGGCGGTGCGCACGCGCGTGATTCGCTCGCGCTTGCCGGACGGCGCGCGCACGATGCTCTCGCCGAGCACCGCACGAAGAAGCGCGCGCCGGCTCGCCGCATCGCCGACCACGGCGAGCACGGTCTCCTCTTTTTGAAGCGCCGGGTCGACGAGATCGCACGTCTTGCGAATCTCATCGCCGATGTTGGGCCCGAAGCTGACCGCGTGCGGGACGAGCTCGGCCAACGCCGCCGAAGCCGCCCGCACGTCGCGAATCAGTGATTGGTCATCGGGCCCAGCCCCCATGCGAGGGCGATGGTATCAAGAACAGCCCATCGAGTTGCCGCAGTTGAGACATTTGTAACAAGCCCCATTGCGGACCGTGATGTGGCCGCAGACGTCGCAGACCGGCGCGTCGCCCATCATCGCGTCGAGGTGCGCGTCGATCCCGGTGAGCTGCGTCGCCTCTTCGCCGAGGCCCTCGCTCATCGTCGCCGACCGCGCGAGCGCTTGCGGCGTGTAAGCGAGCGTCGCGTTGACGTCGGCGCCCGCTTTGACCGTCGCGGCGAGCGCGTGCGACGGAAGCGACGGCGGCTCCTCGGGCACGTGACTCTCGTGCTCCTTGTGCGACGGCGTCGTCAGCACCTCGGGCTTCACGTGCGCGAGGTCGTAGCGATGCAAGTACTCGATGCCGAGCACGCGGAAGAGATAGTCGACGATCGACGTCGCGAGCTTGACGTTCGGGTGACCCTCGACCGTGCCTTGCGGCTCGAATCGCGTGAACGTGAACTGCTCGACGTACGTCTCGAGCGGCACGCCGTATTGCAAGCCGACCGACACGCTCATCGCGAAACAGTTCATGAGCGAGCGGAACGCGGCGCCCTCTTTGTGCATGTCGATGAAGATCTCGCCGAGCGTCCCGTCGTCGTACTCGCCGGTGCGGAGGAAGATCTTGTGCCCGCCGACGCGCGCCTCTTGGGTGAACCCGCGGCGCTTCTTCGGCAAACGAACGCGGAGGCCATGCGGGCGCGCGGGCGTCGGCAGCGAGAGCTGCACGGTGTCCTGCGGCTCGTCGGTCCGCGGAATCGGCGCGAGCGGCGGCGAGCTTTCGGTCGCTTCCTTCTTCGCGTCCGATTTCGTCGAGAGCGGCTGCGACGCTTTGCATCCGTCGCGATAGAGCGCGACGGCCTTGAGCCCGAGCCGCCAGCCCTCTTCGTAGATTTTTTGGACTTCTTCGACGGTCGCCTCGTTCGGCAAGTTGACCGTCTTCGAGATGGCGCCCGAGAGGAACGGCTGCGCCGCCGCCATCATGCGGACGTGCGACATCGGCGGGAGATAACGCCTGCCGATTTTTCCGCAGCGGTTCGCGCAATCGAACACCGGATAATCGGCCTCGCGAAGGTGCGGCGCGCCTTCGATCGTCATGCGACCGACGATCGTGTCGCTCGCCTCGTCGATTTGCGAGTCCTCGAAGCCGAGCGTCGCGAGGAGCGAGCGCCCACTCTTCGCGTGCTGCGCGCCGAGGCGCGCGTACGTCTCCTCGCCGAGCACCCACGGCGCGAACGCGCTCTCGAGATCGAACACGCCCGGAATCGCCGCTTCGATCTTGTCGAGATCGAGGTCGCTCAGTCCCTTCTGCGCGAGCGTGCGACGGTTGATGTGCGGCGCGCCGAGGAGCGTGTTGGTGCCGCTCACGTACGCGACGATCTCCTGCACCTCCGCGGGCGAGTAGCCGAGGTTCGTGAGCGCCGCGGGGACCGACTGATTGACGATCTTGAAGTACCCGCCGCCGGCGAGCTTCTTGAACTTCACGAGCGCGAAATCCGGCTCGATTCCCGTCGTGTCGCAGTCCATCAAGAGACCGATGGTGCCGGTCGGCGCGAGCACCGTGGCTTGCGCGTTGCGATAGCCGTTCTGCTCGCCGAGACGGACCGCGCCGTCCCAGTCTTCGCACGCGGCCTTGTAGAGATCGCTCGGGCAGTGCTCGCGATGAATCGCGTACGCCGCGTCGCGGTGCATGCCCATGACGCGCAGCATCGGCTCGCGGTTCTTCGCGAAGCCGGCGAACGGCCCCTTCGTCGCCGCCATCTCGGCGCTCGCCTTGTACGCGTGCCCGCACATGATCGCCGTGAGCGCCGCCGCGATCGCGCGCCCGCGATCGCTGTCGTACGGAACGCCGAGCTTCATGAGAAGGGACCCGAGGTTCGCGTAGCCGAGCCCGAGCGGACGATAATCGTGGCTGTTCTTCGCGATCGACGCCGTCGGATACGACGAGAGATCGACCAGGATTTCCTGCGCGATGAAGAACACGCGGCACGCGTGCCGGTAACCGTCGACGTCGAACGAGTCGTCGGCGCGGAGGAACTTCGTGAGGTTGACCGACGAGAGATTGCACGCCGAGTCGTCGAGGAACATGTACTCGCTGCACGGGTTCGACGCGTTGATGCGGTCGGTGTTCGGGCACGTGTGCCAACGGTTGATCGTGGTGTCGTACTGCACGCCGGGTTCGGCGCAGCCCCAAGCGGCCTCGGCGATCGTGCGCCACAAGTCGCGCGCTTCGTACGTGTCGACGACTTCTTTCGTCGTCCGCGCGATCGTCTGCCACTTGCCGCCCGCGAGCGCCGCGCGCATGAACTCGTCCGACACGCGCACCGAGTTGTTCGAGTTCTGCCCCGAAATCGTGTGGTACGCCTCGCCGTTGAAGTCGCTCGAGAAGCCCGCCGCGATGAGCGCGTGCGCCTTCTTCTCCTCACGCTGCTTCCACGTGATGAAGTCGAGGATCTCGGGGTGCTCCATGTCGAGGCACACCATCTTCGCCGCGCGTCGCGTCGTGCCGCCGCTCTTGGTCGAGCCCGCCGCGCGATCGAACACTTCGAGGAAGCTCATGAGCCCGCTCGACGTCCCGCCGCCGGAGAGCTTCTCCTGCCGCCCACGGATGTTGCTGAAGTTCGACCCGGTGCCCGACCCGTACTTGAAGAGACGCGCCTCGCTCTTCATCAAGTCGTAAATCGACATGAGGTCGTCGTTCGCGCGCTGGATGAAGCACGCCGAGCACTGCGGCCTCTCGTACGCGTTCGCAGTTTGCTCTGCCTCGCCCGTCTCGAGATTGGCCGCCCAGTTTCCGCCCGAGCCTTGAATGCCGTATTCGTGAAAGAGCCCGCAGTTGAACCACACCGGCGAGTTGAACGCTCCGTACTGATGGAGCATCAGCCAAGAGAGCTCGGCCTCGAACGCCTCGGCGTCGGTCGCGCTCGCGAAATATCCGCCGAAGCGTTCACCTGCGTCACGGATGGTGTGCGCGATGCGGTGGACGACCTGGCGAACGCTCTTCTCGCCCTGGTCCTTGTCGCCATGGAGCCCGGCTTTGCGGAAGTATTTGGAGATGACGATGTCGGTCGCGAGCTGGCTCCAGCCCTTCGGAACCTCGGCGCCTTCCATTTTGAAGACGATCGAGCCGTCGGGGTTGGTGATGACGCTCGAGCGGCGCTCGTAAACGAGCGGCTCTGCGTTTTCGCCGGGGGCGCCAGTCTCGAGCGGATCGGTTCCTGGTTGCGTGTGGAGCCGCGCGATCGCGACCCCGCCGCTTTCACGGGCGACGGGTTTCGACCGTTTGCTTTTCGCGCTCGCGGTCGTGACATGCCCGTTCTTCGCTGCCTTGGAACCGATCACCGACGACTGTGCCATGTGCGCCTCCGCTTCTCTCTTGCGTGTTCCCGCGCTGTGCGCGGATGCGGGCGCCCTGAGCTTTCTCATAACAACCCGCTCAAAGTGCCCATCCCCGACCCGTTTGCAATCAACTCGACCGATCGAAAAGCGCCCGCCCGAAAAACAATAGTCCGCTCCCGCAGCGGCCTTCCCCGACGTGCGTTGCGCAGCGCGTCAAGCGTTCAGCCGTTACGGATGCTCAGGTTGGCGTAGCGCCCACTCAACAATGCGGTTGGGAAGCATGAAAGCTCTTCCACTCGCAAGGGCGAGCTTTGGCTTCTACCGCAACTGATTGTGTATGTCCACCAAATCGATACTCTACATGTTGTGCCACAAGCGGTTACAGGGCCGTCCATCCGACCACCAACACTTATCTAAGCGTAAGCGTTGGGAACCACTGAACTTGCGATGGGCGCTGAACACAACCTCTCAACAGAGTTGTTCAGTAGGTCTCCACAGGTTGTCCCCCAACGGTGGAAAAAAAAGTCGGTTCAGACCATGACCTCTTCGAGCACGTGAGCGTTCAACGACGGGTGGCCGAAGGACGCTGGATTCACGCCGGCGAAGGCGAGGATCGAGAGATAGAGATTCGCGAGCGGTTGCTGGCCGTTCGGCGGTTGATCGCCGGGACCTGCGACGATGAGCTGGCCCATTTTCGTGGTCTTGCCGCCGCCGCCGGCGAGGAGCACCGGCATCGTGTGGTGCGTGTGATAGCCCGCGTCCGCCACGTCGCTCGAGACGAAGACGAGCGTGTTGTCGAGGAGCGTTCCGCCGTCGACGTCGGTGATCGAATCGAGCGCGCCGAGGAGATGCGCGAGTCGCTGCGCTTCCCACGTGCAGATGGCGTCGATTTTTTGCGCGTTCGTCATGTTGCACGCCGGATCGATCGCCGGGTCGTCGGCGTCGTGCGTGAGCGCATGGTGCTGATCGCCGAAGCCGAGGAACTGCCAGTTGGTGAAGCCGCCGTCGGGGAGCATGAAGGTGACGGCGCGCGTGAGGTCGCACGCGAAGGCGTGCGCGACGAGATCCGACATCGTGTCGATGTGGGCGGAGACGCCGGTCGTGGTCACGTCTTTCGGCGAGCCGTCGTTGTCGAGGAGGCCGGGCTCGGGCGGGATGGGCGCGATGCACGCGCTGTCTGTGAAGACTTTTTTCTGGAGGGCGGCGACGCCCGAGAGGTACTGGTCGAGCTTGTCGCGGTCTGCGGCGCCGAGGCGCTGGCGGAGGGCGTTCGCGTCGCTCGTCGCGCCGGTGAGCACGGACTGCTCGTGCGCGCGCTGGCGTGCGAGGTCGTCGGGTGAGAGCGCGAGAAGGCCGAAGAGGCGGGAAAATAGGCGTCGCGCGTCGATCTCTTTCGCGATCGGCATGCCGCCTTGCCAGGAGACGTTGGCCGAGAGCGTCGGCGAGACGCTGTAGTTCGAGTAGACGTCGACGCCGATCGGCAGCGATGCGATGGGCGTCGCGGCGCCGACGGCTTGCGCGAAGACTTGATCGACCGACGTGCCGTTGACCACGGTCGAGCCGCTCTGTTGACACGGCCACGCGGTGAGCATCGCCGCGGTGCCGCCGGCGTGGTGATCGGCGCCGGCGCCGACTGCGATTCCGTTGTCGAGGTTTTGGACGACGGTGAGCTTTTTCTGGAAGGGCGCGAGCGGCGCGAGGACCGACGGGAGCGTGTAGCCGGTGCCGTTCGAAGGCACGGGCGTCGTGAGGAAGACGTTCTCGTGGCGATAGCCGTTCGGGATGTAGACGAAGAGGAGGCGCTTCGGCGCGGAAGGCGTGTCGGCGCGCGCGCGAAGCGGACGCATCGCTTCGAGGAAGGGCAGCGCGATGGCGGCGCCGGCTGCGCCGCGGAGAAGCATGCGACGGGAGATTTTCATGGCGACCGCGTGAGGAAGGGTTGGCTGTGGACGATGGCGTGGATGATCGCGCGGAAGGATTGATTCGAGCCCGCGGCTGCGGCGTCGAGCGCTGCGACGTTGGGAGCGTCGGCGTCTTGGGCCTCTTGGCCCATCGCGTAGGCGTAGAGCTGATGGTCGACGCACGGGACGAAGCGCGGGTCGGCCTTCACGAGCGCGGCGAGCGTCGCGACGTCGGAAATCGCGTGGCCTTCGTAGGAGAGGCCGGTCGTGTCGATCGGGTACGGGCCGTCCATCGTGCGCCACTCGCCGACGGCGTCGAAGTTTTCGAGCGCGAGGCCGATCGGGTCGAGCAGGTCGTGACAGCCGCTGCAGGCGGCGCCCGCTTTGACGTGCTGCTCGAGCTTTTGGCGCATCGAGCCGGTCGCGGGGCCGACGTCGAGCGGCGGGACGTTCGCGGGAGGTGGCGGCGGCGGGTCGCAGAAGAGTCGGCCGAGGACGAACTTGCCGCGCTCGACCGGCGAGGTGCGCGTGGGGAGCGACGTGATGGTGAGGATGCTGCCCTGCGAGAGGAGGCCTTCGCGCGAGGTGCCGTCGAGCGCGACGCGCGCGAAGTCCGAGCCGCTCGGCGGCGTGAGGCCGTAGAACGCGGCGAGGGTCGGGTTCAGAAACGTGTATTTTGCATCCATCATGTCGGGGAAGCTTTTTCCGGGCGCGAGGAAGTCGAAGAAGAACGAGCGCGTCTCTTGGGCCATCGCGTCTTGGATGGCCGCGTTGAATTTCGGGAAGAGCGTCGCGCTCGGCGTCGCCGTCGCGAGGTTGCGCGTCTCCAGCCATTGGCCGGCGAAGTCGTCGGCGAGCGAGACGGCTTTCGGATCCGAGAGCATGCGCTCGACCTCGGCGTCGAGGACGGAGGGCTGGTGGAGCGTGCCGTCTTTGGCGCGAGCGAAGAGCTCGTCGTCGGGCATCGAGGCCCAGAGGAAATACGAGAGGCGGCTCGCGAGGGCGAAGTCGTCGAGCGGCGCGGTCTCGGGGCGATAGACGAAGTACGGCGACGTGAGCGCTTCGCGCATCGCGAGCTGCATGCCGAGCTCCCATTTTTCTTGGGCGGTGCCGGGCTCGGTCGCGCTCGTCGTGATCGCATCGGAGACCGATTTCACGGCGGCGATCTCCGCGTCGGTCACGGGGCGGCGCCACGCGCGCGCGAGGAACGCAGCGAGGACGTGCGTCGTGCACGCGTCGGAATACGCGGGAGCTTTTCCGCAGTCGAGGATCGCGCTCGCTTGGAGGCCGGTCGCGGGAGGCGGCTCGACGTCGAGACGAAGATTCGTGATCCACGCGGTGCGGTCGTATTCGGCGTTCGGGTTCACCGTGTCGAACTGATCGAGGCTCGCGACGCGGAGCGTGTGGACGCCGGCGATGAGGTGCTCGGAGAGAACGAGCTTCTTCGGCGCCGACTGCGGCACGGTGGTGATGTCGAAGTCTTGGGCGCTCGAGTCGATCGCGATCTCGAGCTTCA
>DASXHD010000060.1:0-23381 GCA_036488725.1 Polyangiaceae bacterium
CCGAGACCGAGAAGCTCCACACGGCCGCCGGTCGCTGGGAGCCCTTGATCGAGCTTTATTTGGCTCGACTCGATACGCGCGAGGAGACGAGCGACAAGACGGATTTGCTCCGCCGCATCGCGAAGGTCTTCGAAGAGCACCTCGACGATCGCAACCAAGCGCTCGACGCGCTCATCAACGCGCTCGGCGAGGACTTCCACGATCGCGAGACTGCTCGCTACTTGGAGCGCATGGCGCAAGCCACCGGCCGCTGGAACGAGGTCATCACGACCGCCAACCAGTGGCTCAAGGAGCAGACCGATCCGCAGCAGAAGATCCGTCTCTGTTTGCACCTCGCGAAGTGGTACGGCGACGACCTGGGCAAGCCCGAGTATGCGCAGCCGTATTACGCGCAGATCGTCCAGCTCGATCCGAACAACGTGGGCGCGCTCCGCCAGATGGGCCAGCTCTATCGCAAGAGCGGCAACCATCAGCAGTACGGCCACTCGCTGACCAAGGCCCTCGAGGTCGCGGTCAACGACATCGATCGCAAAGAGATCCAAAACGAGCTCGGCGAGCTCCTCGATTCGCAGATGAATCAGACCGATCAAGCGATCGGCTACTTCACGCGCGCACTCGAGGTCGACCCGCAGTTCCTCCCGGCGATCGAAAATCTCGAGCGCATCTACACGCAGCGCGGACAGAACCGCGAGCTCGTCGACATCTTGAATCGCAAGGTCGCCGCGCTCCAGGACCCGTCCGAAATCGCCGCGACCAAGCTGCGCATCGGCTCGCTCTACGAGTCCACGCTCGGCGATCCGCAGAAGGCCGCGCAGGTCTACCGCGAGACGCTCGACGTCGACCAAGCCAACGTCCAAGCGATGCGCGGCCTCGCGCGCACGTGCGAAGTCCTCGAGCAGTGGAGCGATCTCGTGAAGGTCCTCGAGCAGCAGCTCGACGTCGTCACGACCGAGCGCGAACGCATCGACGTCTTGATGCAGCTCGCCAACTTGCAGGAAGAGCACTTCCTCAAGTCGGACATCGCGGCCCAGCGTCTCGAGCAAGTCGTCGAAATCGACCCGAGCCACGAAGAGGCGTACACCGCGCTCGAGCGCAATTACCGCAAGATGCGCCAGTGGCACGAGCTCGTTCAAACCTACGAGCGCCACATCTCGGCGACGCTCGATCGCAAGACGAAGGTCGAGCTCTACGGGTACGTCGCGCAAGTGCAGGCCGACGAAATCGGCGACGCCGACAAAGCGATCGAGGCGTACACGAACATCGTCGACCTCGAGGACGGCAACGTGCCGGCGCTCGACGCGCTCTCGAAGCTCTACGACAAGCGCGGCGACGCCACGCAAGCCATCGACTTCATGACGCGCGTCGCCGACCTCACCGGCGACAGCAAGCAGCGCGTCGAGTCGTACTACCGCATCGGCAAAGCGCTCGACGAGAAGCTCGGCGATCGCGTCGCGGCGCAAGACCGCTACGAGATGGCTCTCGATCTCGACCCGGCGCACCTCCTCTCGCTCGCCGCGCTCCGCGCGATCGCGATGGACAACGCCGACTACGACAAGGCGGCGCGTCTCCTCGATCAAGAGCAGCAAAACACGCAAGGCGCTCGCCAGCGCGCGCGGCTCCTCGTCGAGCTCGGAAACTTGCGCGAGCAAACGCTCGGCGAGCACGAAGGCGCGGTCACCGCGTGGGAAGGCGCAGTCGAAGCCGACCCCGAAAACGAAGACGCCGCGCTCCCGCTCGGCAACCACTACGTCGAGACGCAAGCCTGGGAGAAAGCGGAGCCACTCTTCGATCTCCTCGTCCGCAAGTCCGGCCGGCGCGAACGAAACGAGCAGCACGATCTTCAGAACAAGCTCGGTCAAGTCTGCGCCGCGCTCGGCAAGGACGACAAAGCGCTCAAGGCGTACACCGCGGCGCACCAGCTCGACATCACCGACCAGGCCACGATCAAGGGCCTCGCCGAGGTGAGCTTCCGCCTCAAAGACTGGGGCAACGCGCTCACCAATTATCAAAAGGTGCTGACCGCGCTCGGCGAAGACGAGACAGCGGAGCGCGCCGAGGTCTACTACCGACTCGGCTGCATCAAGCGCGAGCAAGGCCAAGCCAAGCAAGCCATCAACAACTACGAGAAGGCCCTCAGCGTCGACACGGCGCATCGGCCGACGCTCGAGTCGATGGTCTCGCTCTACGCGGAGCTACGCGACTACAAGCAAGTCGTCGCGTACAAGCGGCAGATCCTCGACAACGTGTTCGAGGGCGACGAGCGCTTCACGATCTTGAACGAGATCGGCGAAACCTGGCGCGACCTCGACAAGAACCCGCACAAGGCGATCGAAGCGTTCGAAGAAGCGCGCGATCTCCAGCCGCAGTCGCACGCGCTCCTCCACACGCTGCTCGCGCTCTATCAGCAAGTCGAGAACTGGCAGCGGATGGTCGAGACGATCCAGTCGATCGCCGACCTCGAGAAGGATCCGATCCGCAAGTCGAAGTTCATCTACACGATGGCGCAGATCTACCGCGACAAGGAGAACGACCTCGAAAAGGCGGTCGAGCTCTTCAACGCCGCGCTCGATCTGAACCCGACGTTCCTCGAGGCCTTCGAGCGCATCAACAAGATCCTCACCGGCCAAAAAGAGTGGAAGCAGCTCGAACGCGCGTTCCGCAAGATGCTGAAGCGCATGGCGGCCGCGGGCCCGAACGAGAACGCCGACCTCGCGTACAACCTCTGGCACAACCTCGGCATCATCTATCGCGATCGCCTCCACGACATGCAGAGCGGCATCGAGGCCTTCAAGATGGCGACGCGCTACAAGCCGGACGAAGCGGTCGAGCGGCAGATCCTCGCCGAATTGTTCGAAGCGACGGACCAAATGGAAGCAGCGATCGGCGAGCACGCGATCGTCCTCCAAAAAGATCCGATGCGCGTCGACCCGTATCGCAGCCTCTACAAGCTCTACATGAAGCTGCACGAGTACGACCGCGCATGGTGCATGTGCGCCGCGCTCGCGTTCCTCCACAAAGCCGACGACGAGGAGCAGCGCTTCTTCGAGGATTATCGCCCGCGCGGGATGATCCAAGTGAAGGGCCGTCTCGACAACGAGCAGTGGGTGAAGAACTTGTTCCACAAGGACGAGAACCTCTTCATCGGGAAAATCTTCGAGATGATCACGCCTGCGGCGATCGTCGCGAAGACCACGCAGCTCCGCGCGTCGCGGCAGCTCCCCGTGCTCGACAAGCGATACAAGCAGGACCCGGCGACCAGCACCGTGACGTTCGCGAAGACGTTCGGTTGGGCGACGCAAGTCCTCGCCGTGCCGCAGCCCGAGCTCTATTTGCAAAACGATCGGCCGGGCGCGCTCCTCGCAGTGCCCGCCGCGCCGCCCGCGACCGTCGCCGGTTCGACCGTGCTCACCGGCTTCACGCCGCAAGAGCTTACGTTCATCGTCGGCAAGCACCTCTCGTATTACCGAGGCGAGCATTACATCAAGAACCTCTTCCCCACGATGAACGAGCTCAAGGTGCTCCTCTTCGCGGCGGTGAAGGTCATCGTTCCCGACTTCCAAGTTCCGCCGGAGATGGCGCAAGCCGTCAATCAGACCGCGGCGGAGCTCGTGAAGTACATGCAACCGGTGCAGCGCGACGGCCTCCGCATGGTCGTTCAGCGCTTCATGGAGGACGGCGCGCGCGCCGACCTCAAGAAGTGGATGCAGATGGTGGAGGTCACGGCGTGCCGCGCGGGCTTGCTCCTCTGCGCCGACCTCGAGATCGCAAAGAAGATCATCGCCGCCGAACCGCAGCTCCCCGGAGATTTGCAACCCGCGGAGAAGATGAAGGAGCTCCTCGTCTTCAGCGTGAGCGAGCAATACTTCTCGCTCCGCAAGGCCCTCGGCATCGCGGTCGCCTGATTACGGAATCGTGATCAGCTTCGCGGCGCCGGGGACCATGCCGTCGGTTCCCTCGGGCCTCTCCAGCGCCACGAAGGTGCATTTCTCCTTCGCGCATCCGGCGAAGACCACGGTCTCGGCGGAGAGCTTCACTTCCTGTGAGGGCGCGTCGAGCTTCGCCCACGCGAGCGCTTCGAGCGGCGCGTGGTCGCCGCTGCGCGGGCCGCGCACCGCCCAGGCGACGTAGGCTGCGCTCTCGGTCGGCGCGACCCAGTATGGGCCGAGGTCGTGGCCGCACGCGCCTCGGGCGACTTCGAGGGTGCGTTCGTGGCCGCTGGGCAGTGGCACGTCGACGGCGAGCACGTCGGTGCCGATGTCGCCGTCGCAGCGCGCGCTCGCTTCGCGCGAGACGATCGCGACGACGTGCGTGGCGTTGCCGTCGACCGCCATCAGATCTTCGTCGGGCGCGACGACGGCATCGAGCGGACGGCGCGCCGTCGGGCTCTCGGCGTACTCGCGCAAGACGAGGTGGCCCGCTTCGGTGAGCAGCATTTGGCCGAGAACGTCGCCCATCGTGAAGTCTTCGTGCTCGCGAATTTCGTCGTCGCCGAGGTCGTCGGGCCCGACGAGGAGCGCGCGCGGTCGAGCGACGCCGTCTTCGATCGCGCGCACGCCGATGTCGTCCTCGCCCTCGTCGATGACGAACGCGCGCTTGGTGGTGCCGCAGACGAGCGTGGCGTCGCGACCTTCGGGCAGCGTGACGACTTTTTTCTCCGTACCTTCGGGGAGCGGATGCGCCTTGATCGCCGAACCGTTGCCGCCGATCGAGACGAGCGTGGACGCCGCGGCGCACGCGCCGGCGCCGACCGCGAACGGCGCGCCGACCTTGCCGTCGCGACTCACCCAGACCGCCGTGCGCGTGCGCTTTCCGTTCTGGATGCCGCGCCACACGACGACCGCGCCGCCGGTCGCGCCGACCACGTCGACGTGCGCGTCGGAGCTCCAGCCGAGCGAGCCGAACGCGTCGGCGTTCCAATCGAGCCGCCCGCTCGACTCGTAGCGCGCGACGACGACCGCGCCGCGCGCGGCGACGAAACCTGCAACATACACGTTTCCGTCGCTGTCGTGATCCGCATTAATCGGCAGCGAGAGCGGGGCGCCAGGGATCGCCGGAGCCGCGCTCGCCGCCGCGCTGGGCGCCGCGTCGGTCGCAGCACTGGACTTGCACGACCCGCAACGCAGCAGCCCCGCCGATGCCGAAACGAAGACGAAGACGCGCGCTGCGAGGCGGCCTCTCATGCTCCGAGCACGCTACTCCTCGGCGCCGGGCTTGGATAGCAGCTTGCGGAAGCTCGTACGAGGCACGCGCGCCGCGCGCGCCGCCGCGCTCACGTTTCCGCGGTGCTCGCGCACCATCGTCTTGGCGACCGCAGGCGTCACTCCGCTGCTCGCCGCGAGCGCCGCCTCGACGGGCTCGCCGCCGCTGTCGCCGAGCGCGTGGTGCACGTCGATCGCGTCGATCGTGTCGCTCGGTGCGAGCGCCGCCGCGCGCAAGAGGACGTTGCGAAGCTCGCGCACGTTGCCGGGCCAAGGCTCGGCCGCGAGGCGCGCGAGGCCGGCGCTCGAGAGATCTTTCGGCCCGACCTCCGTCTCCATCGAGCGCAGCAGGCGGCGGGCGATTGGCCCGATGTCGCCGCGTCGCTCGCGCAGCGGCGGGAGCTGGATGGTGAAGACCTCGAGACGATGGAAGAGATCGCGACGAAACGCTCCTTCGCGCACGCGCTCGCGTAGAGCCGCGTGGGTCGCCGCGACGACGCGTACGTCGCGTGTCGCCGTGCCGCTCGCGCCGACGCTGCGCATGCCGTAGCCGTCGAGCGCACGCAGCAGCTTCGGCTGCGCTTCGATCGGTAGGTCCCCGATTTCGTCGAGGAACAGCGTGCCGCCCTCGGCTTCTTCGAACGCGCCGCGCCGCCGCGCGACCGCGCCGGTGAACGACCCTTTCTCGTGACCGAAGAACTCGCTCTCGACGAGCTCGCGCGGCACGCTCGTCACGTTGATGGCGACGAACGGTTTGCTGCGACGCGACGAGAGCTCGTGGAGCGCGTGCGCGACGAGCTCTTTGCCCGTGCCGCTCTCGCCGCAGATCAAGACCGGCGAACGCAAACTCGCGAGCGTGCGCGCTTGCGCGGCCACGCGACGCATCACGAGCGAAGCGCCGGCGAGGCCGGGCAGCGGCTCGACGTCGATGTCGATCTCGCCCGTCGAGATCGCGCGAAGGGCGATCGACGAACGACCGAGCGTGATGATGGCGCCCGGCTCCGCGACCGCGTGATGCACGCGCACCGCGCCGACGTAGGTGCCGTTCTTCGAGCGCGCGTCGCGCACGAGCACGCGATCGTTGACCTCGAGCACGAGGTGCGCCGCGCTCACCGCGGGATCGGCGATCGTGATCGCGCATCGCTTGGCGCTCCCCACGTCGAACCGCCCGCGTGGAAGCGGAATGGTGCGCGCGCCTGCTTCGTCTTGCACCTCCGCGCAGAACGCAACGCTGCGATCGTAACGAATCAACGTCATCGTGCTCATGAGCCCTCCGTCTTCGCATGGACGTCGGGCGCGAGTGGGGCGTTGTTGCCTACATTGTGCTTCAGAACGAAGCGCTGAACGACGCGCCGCCGAGACCGGGCGCGATCCACGGCGTGATGCGCGCGGTCGGTGCGCCTTCGTGCTTCGCGCCGACGAAGTACCAAACGACGCCGCCGATCGCCGCGACGGCGCCGATGATGCCGACGACCGCGAACGCGTTCGCCGCGGTCGCGTCTTGGTTCACGGCGTCTTGATTGCTCTTCAGCGTGCCGCACGGGCTGCTCGGCGTGACCGAAGAGCCGCCGGTGTATTTCGTTTGTTGTGCGGCGTTGAGCTTCGACGGGTCGCACGTCTGCGGGTTGATGCCGTCGGCGACTTGCGCGTCTTTGATTTGTTTTTCGACCGACGTGTAGTTCGTGTTCGCCGTGCTCTTGATGCCCGCGAAGACGCCGGTGAGAATGAATCCCGCCACCGCGACGACGCCGCCGCCGATCATCAGCGGCACCGCGGCAGCCGGGTGAACGAGCGGGCCTTGCGGGCCGATCGGATTCGGGTTGTTCGGAGGCTGCGGATTCTCCGGGTTGGTCGGCGTCGGATTCGGATTCGCCGGCGGATTCGGGTTCTCGGGATTCGTCGGCGTCGGGTTGGTCGGCGTGACCACCGTCGACGCGGCCGCGAATCGCACGGGCTGCATTTGGCCGGCCGTCACGACGACCTTTTGCTCGCTCGTCGAGCCGTCGGGCAAACGCGCGCGCACCGTGTGATTGCCGGCTTCGACGTCGACCGCTTCGGACAGCGGCGCTTTGCCGACGTTCTCCGCGTCGACCGTCACGTCGCTGCCCGGCGGCGCGGAGACATCGAGCCGTCCGAGCTTGGCGCGCGCGTCAGAGAGGCCCTTGTTCGCGTCGGCCTTCTTGTCGCCTTGCGGATCGTTCAAATATTTTTGGAAGTACTTGGCAGCGTCGAGGTAGTGACCCGACTTGAGGCAGCTCTGCGCGAGGTTCAAGAGCACCGCGGGGTGCTGCTTCAGCGCGTAGGCTTCGAGGAACGCGGCGCGCGCCGCTTCGAAGTCGCCTCGGTCGAAGTCGGAGACGCCTTCTTGGAAGCGAGCGCGGGCGGCCTTCGTGACTGCGTCGTCTTGCGCGAACACGGTGGTCGAAATCGCCGACGGAGCGAGCGCGACGAGCAAAGCAAAAGTCGCCGCCTTCGAGCGGCGGCGCAACGAGGAAGCGCGGTGGGCTTTCATGGCTCCACTCCCAAGTATCACGAGTTGCGCCTCATCCAAAGAAGGCGCGAACGCGGTTCAGAAGGGGTTGTCGCGGACGATGGTGGACTTGCCGCTCGCGTGCGGATGCGCGACGTGCGGCGCGGTGTGGACGGCGACGTGCGTCGGCGGCGGCGCGACGTGCGCGGTATGCGTCTCGACCGGCGGCGGCTCGGCGGTGTGCGTCGGCGCGGGCTCTTGGACGGCCTGCTGTGTTTGCGTCGCAGCGGTGGCGGCCACGTTCGTCGTCGCGGGCGCGGTGTCGGGCGGCGGCGGCGGGATGTGCGTCGCTTCCTGCGTGGGCTCGCTCGTGGCCGTCGTCGCGGTCGACGTCGACGCTTTCGACGAGTCGCTCATCATCGAACGAACGCCGAAGATCCCGCCGACGAGAACGACGACGCCGACGGCCGCGAGGATCAACCCGGTGTTCGACTTCTTCACCGGAACGAAATCCGCGGACGCGTTCGCGTCCTGCATTTTCACCGGCGCGGGCGGCGGACGCGGCGGCGTGTACGGCTTTCGTGCAACCGTCGGAGCCTGCGATGTGGGCACAGGTTGCGGGCGCGCCTCGGCGACGCGGGGCGGCGGCGGCGGCTCGACGATGTCGATCGCGATCTCGACCTTCGGCTCGTCGGGCGCGGGGACGCGCGGCGGCGGCGTCATCCTCGTCGTCTGCGCGAAACCGCTCGCGGTTCCGACGTCGGTCTTGAGCTCCTCGGGTTTGAGCTCCAAGACCTGCTCGCTGCCGCGAACGCTCGGCGCGACACCGGCGCCCGCGGCGAGCGCGTCGACGTCAGCGGCGCTCAGGCCGTTGCCTTGCGCGAACGGCGCGTCGTCGAGCTCCCAGATCGGACGAAAGCTCGCCGAGATTCTTTCCGCTTCTTCCGGAGAAAGCTTTCCGATCTTCAGCGGTGCGTTGTGCGCAGCGTTCGCCATAAGAATGATCGAAGGATAGCACCGTGTTTAGGCGCTATTTCGCATTTCAGCTCTGGCCGAATTCTTTCTTGAGAGTGTCATCCCATTCGTCGGTCACTTTTCCGACCGTGTCGACGAGGTCTTCGAACTCTTCGTAATCGAGGCCCGAAAGTCGGCGCAAAGCGCGCACGTAGATCTCGTCCTTTTGGCTGTCGATGGCAAACGCAGCGTCCTGTGTGGTGATGAACGACAGCTCGAGCAGACGACGGTAGAGCGTCTCGCGGCCCGTGGCCGGGACCTTCATCACGGGCGCGAGGAGGAGCAAGACGCCGTGATCGTCGAGGACGTTGATGCCGACGGTCGCGGAGCCTTTGCGCACTTGCGTGTAGCCGGTCGCGTCGAGCGGCTCGAGCGTGGTGCCGGCGCGTTCGGCGAACTTGGCGAGGTAAGCGTTGACCATCGTGCGCGCATCCGAGAAGACTTGTCCGGTGGCGCGGTCGGAGTACACGGCAGCGTTGGATTGAGACAAGGCGGGCTCCTCCCTTGAGACTCGGCGGTCAGGATACATCAGTTTTGCTCTTCGCCGTCGCGATCGCTGCGTGCAATGGAGCCGGGCCGCCGGCGGACGCGGGGGAGCCGGCGGAGGTCGAGCAGGCGCGCGCGATGACGGCGGCGGACGGGGGCCTCCCGTCCCGCGCGGAGGCGCTCGCGCTCGCCGAGGGCGTGGAGGCGCGCGCGACGAAAGAGGGCGCGGGCGCGCGCGCCGTCGAGCTCCACGCGCTCGCGGGCGGCCTCTTCGAGCGTGTCTTTCGCGTTTATGGAAAAGCGCAGGACGCCGAGGAGGCGATCGGCGCGTACGACGCCGCGTCGAAAGATCTGAAGAGCCCCGGCGCGTGCGACGCCGCGATGCACGGCGCCGCGCTCGCGGGCGATTCGACGCACGACGCGCAGGTGGCGTTCGTTGCATTTTACAAGCTTTCCCGGCGGGGGCCTCCCGAGCCGTGCGCGGGGCGCGTGCAGGCGGCGATGGCGTCGCTCGAATCGTTTCGTCCGTCGCAGCGCGTGCTCGACGCGATCGATCGGGGGCTCGAAGCGCAAGGGACGATCGGGCTTCCAGACGCGGGCGCCGGCGTGTTCGTGGATCGCGTCGATCATTGGCCAGGCAAAGACGCGGCGCGCGTCGTCGTGAGCCTCTCGGGCTCGGCGCATTATCACGTGTCGGACGAGGCGGCTGCGCCCGGCGCGCCGCAGCGGATTTTCGTCGACGTCGACGGCGCGAGCCTCGGCAAAGCGGCCCTCGCGCGCGACGCGCGCGGGAGTGGGATGGTGACGCGCGTGCAAGTGCTCGCGACCGAAACGGGCTCGCGTGTCGTGCTCGATCTCGCGAGCGGCACCGTGTATCGGCGCGTCTTCGAGCTGCGCGAGCCGTTTCGCGTGGTCGTCGATCTGGCGCGCAGGCCGCCGGACGGCGCACGGCATCGCGCGGTCGCGCGCATCGTGCTCGACCCGGGCCACGGCGGATACGACGCGGGCGCGATCGGGCCGACCGGGCTGAAAGAAAAAGACGTGACGCTCGACGTCGCCAAGCGGACCGCGCCCATCTTGCAGCGCGAGGGGCTCGACGTCGTCCTCACGCGCGAGGACGATCGATTCGTCTCGCTCGAGGAGCGCACCGCGCGCGCGAACCAAGTGAGCGCCGATTTGTTCGTGTCGATTCATTGCAACGCAGCAGAGAACCGCGCGCGACACGGCGTCGAGACGTACGTGCTCGATACGACGCGCGACGAAATCGCGCAGCGCGTGGCGGCGCGCGAGAACGGCGCGAGCGCGCAGGCGACCGCAGAGCTCGCTTCGATCTTGGCGAACATGCGGCTCGCGGATCAGGCGAGCCATTCGACGCGTCTCGCCGAGCTCTTGCAAAAATCGGCGATGGCGTCGCTGCGATCGGGGAGGTCCGACGTGCTCGACGGCGGCGTTCATTACGCCGGCTTTTACGTGCTCGTCGGCGCGCGGATGCCCGCGGTGCTGTTCGAGACGAGCTACATCTCGAACGCGACGGAGGAGCAGCGGCTCGGGAGCGAGGATTACAAAACCGCGCTGGCGGATGCGATTGCGAACGCGATCAAGGCGTACCGCGAGGGACGGTAAGGGTTCTTACGGCGCGTCTTCGGGGCGCCAGTGCGCGTCGCGGAGGACGTAGCGTGAACGGCCGGGGACGCGGACGTCCTTCACCGAGTGCTCGCGGTCGCCCGGTAAGAGGAGGGCCATCGTGTCGCCTTGCGGGACGAGCTCGGGGCACACCGGGTCGAGGCACGCGGCGAGCGCGGCGTCGAGCGCGGCGGCTACATCGGTGCATTCTACAAGCATTTCGAGCGTGCGGTGCGTCGGCGGGAAGAGCTGGATTTCGGAGCGGTCGAAGCGGTCCAAGACGGCGCGCGGCGTTTCCCAGAAGCTCGCCATCGTTTCGCTCATGTCGTGGGCGCCGCGCTGGCCTTCGGGCGCGCGCGCGATGAAGAAGCGCGCGTCGAAGCGGCGCGACTCGACCTTCGGCGTGATCCATCGCGCGAGCGGTACGAGCGCGTCGGTCGCGAGCTTCTTTCGCTCGGCGAGCAAGTAGGCGCGGAGCGCGGCGGGATCCTTCGCGAGACGTTCGCGCAAGGCGAGCACTTCGTCGTCGCTGGTCGGCGTGTCGGCCAAGAGCAGCGCTGCTTCTTCGAGCGTCTCGCGACATCCCGCGACGCGGAACGCGCGGAGCTCGTCGTCGCACGTCACCAGCGATTTCCAGGCGTCGTCGCGATCGGCGTCGTCGACGCGGCCCCCGGGAAAGACGATCGCGCCGCCGAGGAATCGGCTCTTCTTGTTGCGCTCGACGCAAAAGAGCTCGAGGCCGCGCTCGGTGTCGCGAACCAGGACGAGCGTCGCGGCTTCGCGCGGCGCCGGGCCCTCACGCGCCGGATCGAGGTCGAGCATCGCGCCTCCGGAGAAGCTTTTTCGCCATCGTCTCCTCGGCGGCGGCCTCGTCGACGAGCGTCCACATTTCGTCCTCGAGCGCGGGCTCGGCGCACTCGAGCAAGAGCTCGGCGGCGCGCTCGGGCTCGAGGCTTCCGCTCCCGCGGCCGGGGAGCTCGACGAGGGCGCGTTTGACCTGCAGCCCTTCGAGCGCCTGCGCGAGCCGCGCGAGCACGCGCTTCACGACGTCGTCGCCGAACGCGCTGCGCACGCCGAGGCCGAGCACGATGATTTTTTCGAACGGGAGCCGCGGCCGGCCGGGCACGAGCACGACCTCGTCTGCGGCGCCCGTCAGAAATTTCGATTTGGCGAGCGCGCTCAGCTTGCCGGCGAGGCGCCAGTCGAGGAGACCCGCGAGGCCGCGCATCGGCCGCTCGTCGGCGAAGACGGAGCACGCGATGAGCTCGCCCGACGCGCCGTCGAGCGCGCGCAAATCGGCTTCGACGAAGTGGAGCTGCTCGATCACGGGACCTCACGATTAGCACAGCCGACCGCGAACAGATCTTCGAGGGCGCCGATGGCTCGCGCGTTGTCGACGAATCGAACGGCGTGCATTCCCGCCGCGACCGCGCCGGCGACATAAGACTCGTTGTCGTCGAGGAGAACGGCCTCGTCCGGCGCGACGCCGAGGCGTTTGCACGTCGTTTCGTAAATCGCGCGGTCGGGCTTCGCGACGCCTTCCTCGTGCGAGTAGACGATGAGATCGACCGCGTCTCCGAAAGCGTGTCGCGCGTGCTCGCGCTCGCGCGCTCCGACGAAGCTGTTGCTGAGGAGCGCGGTGCGGAACCCCGTGCGAAGCGCGCGGAGGTACGCGAGCAGCTCGACGTTGAGCTCGCCGAGGTATGCGTCCCAGAAGCCGTCGACGAACGCGGTGAGCTCGCCCTCTTCGAGCGCCAAGTGCAAGGCGAGCGCCGCGTGCCACTCGGCTTCGCTGCACTTGCCGATGCGTCCGTCTTTTCCGCGCGCGACGAGATCGCGCTGGGCCGCGACGAAGCGGGCTTCGGAGCTTCCGCGCGCGGCGCCGCGGCGTTCGTCCCAGCGGGCGAGCCACGCAGCGAAACCGAGCGCCGGCTCGCGTCCGTGGAGACCGCGCTCGAGCACGCCGCCGATGTCGAGCACGGCCGCGCGAATCAAGTCGGCTGCTCGCCGCTCCGTCCGAGATCCCGCGAGACGCGCGCGAGGACGCCGTTGACGAACGAGCTCGACTCCGCGGTGCCGAACGACTTCGCGAGCTCGACGGCCTCGTCCAAAATCACCGGGCTCGGCACGTCGCGGCGCTTCATGAGCTCCCACGCGCCGAGGCGGAGCAAGTTTCGGTCGAGCCGCGTCATGCGTTCGAGCCGCCAGTTTTCGGAGGCTGCCGTGATCGCCGCGTCGATTTCCGCGCGCGCGCCGTCGAAGCCGCGGACGATTTCGTCGGCGTACGATTTTCCTTCCGGCTCGGACTCGAACGAGCGCCAGAAGAGCGCGATGGTCTCGTCGGCCGACGTCGCGGCCGCTTCCATTTGAAAGAGCATTTGGAGCGCCGCTTCGCGCCCGCTTCGGCGTGCGCCGGCCATCTCTCAGAGACCGCCGCCCTTGAGCGCGCGGAGGAGCGAGACCATTTCGATCGCCGAGACCGCCGCGTCCCAACCTTTGTTGCCCGCCTTCGTGCCCGCGCGCTCGATCGCTTGCTCGATCGTGTCGGTCGTGATCACGCCGAATCCCACTGGGATTCCAGTCGTCATTTGGACTTGCGCCAAGCCCTTCGACACTTCGGACACGATGACGTCGAAGTGCGGGGTCGCGCCGCGAATCACGGCGCCGAGCGCGACGATGCCGTCGACTTTTTTGCCCTGCGCGATGCGCGACGCGGCGACCGGAATTTCCCACGCGCCGGGGACGCGAACGACCGTGATGCGCGCTTCGTCGGCGCCGTGGCGCAGGAGCGCTTGATGCGCGCCTGCGAGAAGCTGGTCGACGATGAAATGATTGAAGCGGCTCGCGACGAGCGCGAGCTTCGCCCCCTCGGGGCAGACGAGGTTTCCTTCGACCGTTTTCATGCTTGGCCCTTCAAACGCGGAGACGACGAGACCGGCTTCGGCACGGGCCCCATCGACACGAGCGGAACCGTCTCGGTGACCTCGAGGCCGAAGCCGTGGATGCCGGCGATTTTTCGCGGGCTGTTCGTGAGGAGCTTCAGCTTGCGCGCGCCGAGATCCGAGAGCACTTGCGCGCCGAGGCCGAACTCGCGGAGCGGATGGTCCGACGTCGCCGCCGGCATCGGCTCGACGCGATTGGCGTCGAGATCGCGCGCGACGGGCCCGCGCATCGGCAAGTAGACGACGATGCCCGAGCCTTCGGCCTCGATGCGCGCGATGGCTTCGCGCAAGTTGCGCCCGCCTTCGCGCCGCGTCGACGCGAACAAGTCGCCGACGAGCGAGCCCGAGTGCATGCGGCAGAGCGTGGGCGTCTCGGGATCGATTTCGCCCTTCACGAGCGCGAGGAACTGCCGTCCGTCGGTCGCCGATTCGTAGACGTAGCTCGCCCACTCGGTGCCCGTGTCGTCGAGGATCAATTTTTTTTCGGCGACGCGCTTCACGAGGCGCTCGGTCTGCAAACGATATTGAATGAGCTCGGCGACGGTGAGGATGCGAAGGCCATGCTTTTTGCCGAACGCTTCGAGGTCCGGCATGCGCGCCATCGAGCCGTCGTCGTTCATGATCTCGCAGATGACGCCCGCGGGCGTGAGGCCCGCGAGGCGCGCGAGATCGACGGAGCCTTCGGTTTGGCCGGTGCGAACGAGGACGCCGCCTTTGCGCGCTTTCAGCGGGAAGACGTGACCGGGCGTCACGAGATCTTCGGGCCGGCAGATTTCGCTCGCGACGAGACGCGTCGTGTACGCGCGGTCGTGCGCGCTGATGCCGGTCGTGACGCCGTGGCGCGCTTCGACGCTGACGGTGAACGCGGTTCCGAGCGGCGGGCCGCTGCGGCCGGGAGACTGCATCATCGGCAAGCCGAGGCGCTCGACCTGCTCTTCGGTGAGCGTCACGCAGATGAGGCCGCGGCCGTGCGTCGCCATGAAGTTGATCGACTCGGAGGTGACGAACTCGGCGGCCATGCAGAGGTCGCCCTCGTTTTCGCGGTCTTCGTCGTCGACGAGGATGACCATCTTGCCGGCGCGCACGTCGTCGATGGCGCCGTTCACGCGTTCGAGCAATTTCGGGTCGATGGTGATGGCGGCCATATTTGTATTCTACACGGTCGGAACGGAGATCAGGCGCTGAACGTAGCGCGCGACGAGGTCGATTTCGAGGTTCACGGCGCCGCCGGGGTCGACGTCGGCCATGCGCGTTTCCTTGTTGGTGCGCGGGATGATGGCGACCGAAAACGTTTCGCCCGAGACTTCGTTGACCGTGAGGCTCGTGCCGTCGACGGCGATCGAGCCTTTTGGCGCGATGAAACGCATGAGCTCCGTCGGTGCGCGGAAGACGATGCGCTCGGCCGCGCCCATCGGCTCGCGCGAGACGAGGTCGCCGACGCCGTCGACGTGGCCGCTCACGAGGTGACCGCCGAGGCGTTTTTGCAACGTGAGCGCGCGCTCGAGGTTGAGACGCGCGCCGATCGGGAGGCCCCCGAGCGTCGTCTTCGCGAGCGTCTCGGCGGACGCGTCGGCCTCGAAGCCGCCCGGCGCGAGCGCGTCGACGGTGAGGCAGCAGCCGTTCACCGCGATCGATTCGCCGAGCTCGAGACGTTCGAGCTCGCATCGAACGAGGAGACGCGCGCCCGGACCGCGCGCGCTGCGCGCGCCGAGCGTACCGACGGCTTCGACGAGACCCGTGAACATGCGGGGTGGGGGAGTATACTCGATCACGGTCAGGGGCTTCGCCCCCGACACCCCCAATGTCCTTCAGCCCGCTCCGCTCCGCTCCGCGGTCTTCGATGCGAAGGCTCCTCCTCGTACTGCCCGTCGCGGTCGCGTGCGGGCCGAGCTTTCAGACCATTTACGAAAACGACGCGCGGTTCGAGCACTGCTACGCGACCGACGACTCGGCGAGCACGTCACTCGCGCAAAAAGCCGCGTGCTGGAAAGACTGGAAAGAGCATCACACCTTCGGGCAGACGCGCGACCGCGTCGAGTACGCCCAGTCGCGTTACCTCGCGCTCAGCCAAATGCCGGACATGCCGACCGACGAAGCGATGATGCAGGCGGCGCCCGGCGAGGTCGGCGAGCAGCATCAGCTCACCGCGCCGACGCCGACCAACGCGTTCGCGCCGCCGCAGGCGATCGCGTCGCTCGACGCGGGGGCGAAGAGCGCGCAGCCACCGCCGGCGATCACCGCGTTCGTCGAGCCGGCGGCGCTCGACGCGGGCGTGAGCGAGTCGCGTCCGCCGGGCGCCGTGTGCACCGACGACTGCGCGCGCGTGTGGAACGAGTGCAAAGCCGGCCGCGACGAGCACAAGTGCACGCCCGCTTACGATCGATGCGTCGTGGGCTGCGTCACGAAGAAGTGACTACTTCGGGATCGAATAGAGCGTTCCGCCGAGCGCGCCGGCGAGAAAAAAAACCGCGCTGTCGACGGCCATCGCGACGATCGGATCCGCGACGCACGTGATCGTCGTCGGCGTGCCGGTGCCGGACGTGCTCACGCGCCCGACGACGCCGTTCGACGTGCCGTAGTAGAGGTTGCCGGCGCTCGCGTCGACCGCGATGGCGGCCACGTCTTGCGAGGTCACGAGCTGAACGAGGTTGCCGCTCTTGTCGATGCGCACGACGTCGGCGTGGTCGGCGCGCGCGAGGTACGCGTACGTTCCGTCGGACGCGAGCTGCGTCTCGGTCGTGCTCGGGTCGACGGCGGGAACGAGCAAGGTCGGCGATGCGCCGCACGCGGTCGTCGTCGAGCACGCGAGCAGCTCGTAGTTCTGGATGTTGAGATCGTCGGCGAGCACGTAGACCATGCTCGCGTCGGCGACCATGGCGTAGATGCCGCCGGCGAAGGCCGCGCTCGAAATCCACGGCGTCGAGGTCGTGCCGGTGCAGCCGATGCAGCCGACCGAGTCGAGGACCGCGCCGGTCCCGTCGGTGTACGAGTCGTCCGCCCAGAAGACGCGCGAGCCAGTGACGGCGACGTAATATGGGCTCTCGAGGTTGCTCCCGACGACTTGATCGTTGGTGCCGTCGCCGCCGACGGAGTGGATTTGACCGGTGCCCGCCGCGTCGCTCTCGCTGTAGTCGACGGACGAGCCGGCGAGCGCGGAGCCGCCGAAGGTTTCGCTCGCGCCGACGTTGACGACCGCCGTCGTTCCGCTCGCGCAACCGCTCTCGGCGCAGCGCTCGACGCCGCCGGTCGACTCGAGGTAGACGAAGCCGCCGCCCGCGTACATCTGGTCGTATTCGAGACCGCTCGTGTGGAGCACGGTCGCTTCGGGCGCGTTGCACGCCGCGCTCCCCGCGTCGCTGAACGCGAGCGGTTTGATGCCGGCGATGTCGCGACACGCGAGCGCGGCGAGCGAGGAGATCGCGACGGCGAAACGCGCCTTCAAAACGTGCCCCCGAGGCCTGCGAAGCCGGGCGCGACGATCGGGTGAATCGACGCTGCGCGCGTCGCGTCCGGTCCGCGGATCAAGAAGAGCACGACGCTCGTCGCGACGAGCACGCCGCTCACGACGAAGAGCGCGGTCGACCAATCGGCGAGCGTGCCCGCGGTGTCGTTTTCGGAGACCGCAGTCGCGTTGGAGCACGGCGAGCCGGGGCACGCCTTGTGTGCGTCGCTCGCGTCGCCGATCGCGATGCCGCCGAGCACCGACGCCGCGACGAGCGAGGCCGCGCCCGCGCCGAGCGTCACGATCGAAATCGTCCGCAGCGGGTGCGTCGGCACGCGCACGAGGACACGGCTCGTCTCGCCGCTCGGACCGATCACGACGCGCTCGTCGTTTTCGAGCGCGGGCACGGTCACGGTTTGCGTCGAGCTCGGGCGGTCGACGGTGAACGTCGTCGACCACGGTTTTTTGCCGGACGCGGCGACGTCGAGCGTGTGCGAGCCCGGGTCGACGGGCGCGTCGGCCCACGCAGCCGCGCCGATCGCGACGCCGTCCTCTTTGATGACGAGACCGTCGAGCTTGGCGACCTCGGCCGGCACGTCGATCGTGACGTGCGAGAGCTTGTGCTCGAGCGCCGACGCGTGGACCGTCGCGGCGCGCTCGCGGTCTTTGCGATTGTCGCGCCGCGCGAGCGAAATGGCGCTCTCGTACGCGCCCCACGCGCTCGCCGTCTTGCCGAGCCCTTCGTAACAAATGCCGAGCGCGAGCTCGACGCCGCTCGACGGATCGAGCCGCGCGCTCTCTTCGAACTTGGGGCACGCGTCGGCGTATTTTTTTTGTTCGAGGAGCTTCTTGCCGTCGCGAAAGAGTCCTTCGGCGATCGCTGCGCTGCTTTGCGCCGCCGCGGATGCCGCGATCGAAACGGCGATCGTGCTAACGAGTATCGAGCAGCGTGTCGATGTCATTCGGGTTCTTGCTCGGCGACGACGTCGCGTGCGGGGGCGGCGGCTTCGTGACCGTGTGCTTGTGCGTGACGGCGGGCGCGACTTGCGTCGTGACCTCGGCGCTCGGGCCCGGCGGCGGGGTTTGCGGCTGCGGCGGCGCGCTCGGCGGCGGCGGGGTCGTCGCGAGGGGCGCGCTCGCAGTCGGAGCGCTCGCGTTCACGTTCGGCGAAGACCGACCGTATGCGACGCCGACCGCAACGGCGACGACCGCGACGAGCGCGACGCCGAGCCCGCCGAGCACGAGCGGCAAACGCGATCGCGCGGGCGCCTGCGTGCCGACGACGAGCGACGCCGTCGACTCCGCGATGCCCGCTTGCCCGCCGAGGCTCGCGAGGCTCGGCAGCGACGACACCGACGAGTCCGCGACTTGCGGAAAACCCGGAAGCGCCGGCGTCGACAGCGGAGGACCCAGCGGATCCATCGGATGCGAGCCGCTCTCGATCTCGGCGCGGATCGCGTCGCGCGCGGACAGCGTCGGACCGATGAGCGCGTCGACCCACTCGGCGATCTTCATCGCGGAAGCGACCGGCGTGCACGCTTCGATCGCGACGGCCATCTCGCGCGCGGTCGCGTAGCGCTCCTTCGGATCGCGCGCGAGCCCCTTGAGCACGACGGCGTCGAGCGCGGCGGGCACGTCCGGATTGATCGTGCTCGGCGCGGGCGCGGTCATCGTCATCACGAGGTGGAGCACCTGCGCCTCGGTCTCGCCGCGGAACAGACGCTGCCGCGTGAGGGCCTCCCATAAAACGAGCGCCGCCGAGTACACGTCGCTCCGCGCTGTGACCTCGCCCGCGAGCTGCTCGGGCGACATGTACGGGATTTTTCCTTTGAGCTGTCCTTCGCGCGTCGTTTGAAGTCGCGTCGCCGCTTTCGCGACGCCGAAGTCGAGCACCCGCGGCACGCCGTCGCCGCCGACCATCAAGTTTTGCGGCGACACGTCGCGATGCACGATGTGGAGCGGCTTGCCTTGCTCGTCGGTCGCCTCGTGCGCCGCGTGAAGACCCGCGAGCAGCCCGACGACGATCCCCGCCGCGATCGGCACCGGAATCTTTTGGTCCTTCTTTCGCGCGGCGCGAAGCAAACCGGAGAGCGTCTCGCCGCGAACGTACTCGAGCACGAGGAAGAGCTCGCTGTCGCTCGAGACGACGTCGAGGATCGGCACGACGTTCGGATGTTGAACGCGCGCCGCGAGCCGCGCCTCGTCGAGGAACATGGTCGCGAAGTACGAATCGCGCGCGAGGTGCGGATGCAGCCGCTTGACCGCGACCGTCTTGCCGAAGCCGACCGGCCCGGTCTGACGCGCGAGATAAACGACGGCCATACCGCCGGCTGCGAGCTCGGCATGCAACGCGTACCGCCCGAGCTGAAAGGGCTGACCCATGTAGGAGACGCTCGCGCTTCAGTCTAGCAGGGTGGCAGCTTTTTGTACGCCTCGATCGCCTCGCGGATCGTCTCGTTCGCGCGGGCCGGGCCTTCGAACTCGTCGACCTCGACCGTCTTTTGCTCGAGCGTTTTGTAGTCGAGGAAGAAGCGCCTCAGCTCGAGCAAGGTGTGCTTCGGGATCTCGGCGATGTCCGTGTATTCTGCAAATGCC
The DNA here is from genome assembly GCA_036488725.1 of Polyangiaceae bacterium. Classification (GTDB taxonomy): domain Bacteria; phylum Myxococcota_A; class Polyangia; order Polyangiales; family Polyangiaceae; genus DASXHD01. Next base: position 19,771 of record DASXHD010000060.1, read on the forward strand.
GGGTCGTCGACGTGCACGGCGATGATTTTGTCGTCGCCGCCTTTTTCGTCGCGCATGCGGAACATGCCGATCGCGCGGGCGCGCATCACGCAGAGCGGCACGACCGCTTCTTGGCAGAGCACGAGGACGTCGAGCGGGTCGCCGTCGTCGCAGTAGCTCCGCGGGATGAAGCCGTAGTTCGCCGGGTAGTGGACCGCCGAAAAGAGGACGCGGTCGACGCGGAGGAGCCCGGTTTTTTTGTCGAGCTCGTATTTGACCTTCGAGCCCTTGGGGATCTCGATGACCGCGGGAAACGATTCGTGGATCGGCTCGGGAACCTCGAGGTCGTGCCACGCGTGGGTCATCAGTCGGTTCCTGCGTCGGAGATCCCGCCGGTGATCGTTCCCTGTGAGAGCGTCACGTAGACGTAGACGAAGTAGTCGCTGCAAGTGCCGTTGGTGACGTAGACACCCGTCGCGAGGCCGGAGGCTGAGTCGACGAGCTGGTTCTCTTCACAGTTGCCGCCCGCGCAGGGCACGAACTGATTCGGCGGAGTTGCCAACGTGGAGCTGACGTTGATGTTCACGTCCGCCTCGATGAAGTTTCCCGAAAGCGTGGCGCCGGTCTTGGCGTCGCGGAAGTGCATCAGGATCGTCTTCTCGCGCGAGAAATTGAGCCACTGACTCGAGATGGGGCCCGAGATCCAGTCGTTCGCATCCAAGATCTGGCCCTGGCAGGTCGTGTCGCCCGGGCCGCAGTAGTCGACGAATCCCGGATCCGACGTGCACTGACCTTGCGGAAAACACGCGACCGTCGCGGCGCCCGCGAAAAAGAGCGCAATCAACTTACGCATCGAGCAGCTCGGCGGCTCTCACTGCGTGGTACGTCAAAATGCCGTCGGCGCCTGCGCGGCGGATCGCGCCGAGCGTTTCGAGGATCGCGCGGTCGCGATCGATCATCTTCGCGGCGGCAGCCGCTTCGATCATCGAATACTCGCCCGAGACGTTGTACGCGAAGAGCGGAAGCGTCGACGCCTCGCGCACGGCGCGGATGACGTCGAGGTACGCGAGGGCAGGCTTCACCATGAGCATGTCGGCGCCCTCTTCTTCGTCGAGGCGCGCTTCGCGGATCGCTTCGCGCGCGTTCGCGGGATCCATTTGGTAGCCCGCGCGGTCGCCGAATTTCGGCGCGCAGTCGGCGGCCTCGCGGAACGGGCCGTAGAAGCAGCTCGCGTATTTCACCGCGTAGCTCAGGATCGGCGTGGACTCGAAGCCGGCGCCGTCGAGCGCCGTGCGAATCGCGCGGACGCGGCCGTCCATCATGTCGCTCGGCGCGACGACGTCGGCGCCCGCCTTCGCGTGAACGAGTGCCATCTTGCCGAGGACTTCGATCGTCCTGTCGTTGTCGACCTCGATTTGTCCGTCGTGGCGCGTGTGCAAGAGGCCGCAGTGGCCGTGGTCGGTGTACTCGTCGACGCACACGTCGGTGATGACGACGAGCTCGGGGGCGGCGTCTTTCATCGCGGCGACCGCGCGCGGCACGGGCCCGTTTTCGTCGAGCGCGCTCGAGCCTTTTTCGTCTTTGTGCTTCGGCAGGCCGAACAAGATGACGCCGCCGAGGCCGCGGGCTTGGGCCTCGCGTGCGACGCGCGCCGCGTCTTTCACCGGCAGCTGCGAGACGCCGGGCATCGTGCCGACCGGTTTCGCGGCGTCGAGCGTTTCGTTGAAAAAAAGCGGCAGGATCAGTTGGCTGGGCGCGAGCGTCGTCTCACGCACGAGCCGGCGCATCGCCGCCGTCGCGCGAAGTCGCCTCGGCCGAACCACGGGGAATCCCATGGCTCGTGCCTAGCATATCGTCAGTCTTCGGTCGCCCAAACGCGGACGCCGTGGCGCGACGACGACGCGGGCGGCGGGTCGTCCCACTCGATGTCGATGACGATGCTGGCCATTCGCGGGCGCATGCGAGGAGCCGGAGCGGGCTCGCTGCCTGGACCGAGAAGCTCGAACGGGTCGATCAGCGTCTCCATGATGCTCTCTGTCTGAGCAAACGTCGGGCCGAGCCGTTCGATTCATTTTCCGCGGGAAATCGTGTCGCGCGCGAACCACAGCGTGGATCGAGCACGCACCAACCCGTCCGCGCACGATCCGGTGATACGATCGAAGCTCGCGAACCATGGCGGCTCAGCGCAACCCGTACAAGAAGCCCGACCGGTTCACGGTCGCCGCCAAGAAGGCGGGCTTTCCGGCGCGCAGCGTCTTCAAGCTCGAAGAGATCGATCGACGCGTACGGATTTTTCGGCCCGGCATGCGCGTGCTCGATCTCGGCGCGGCGCCCGGGAGCTGGTCGCTCTTCGTGGCGCAACGCGTCGGGCCGCGCGGACACGTGCTCGCGATTGACCTCACGCCGATCACCGTGGCGATGCCGGCGAACGTCGAAGTGCGTCAGGGGGACGCTTTCGAAATGAACGAAACGGGCCCGTTCGACGTCGTTCTGAGTGACATGGCGCCTTCGACGACCGGCGTGCGCTTCGCCGACCAAGCCCGCAGCTTCGATTTGTTCATGCAGGCGCTCGCCGTCGCCGAGCGCGCGCTCGCGACCCGCGGCACGTTCGTCGGGAAGATTTTCATGGGGGAAGACCTTCCCAAAGCGCGCGCGAAGGTGCGTGAGCTTTTCACGAAAGAGCGGCTCATTCGGCCGGAAGGGACACGCTCGTCCAGCTATGAGCTATTCGTGATCGGCGAGAATCGCGTAGCGCAGCGCAGCGATTCGAGGAACTCTGCGGGGGGTGTCGGGGGCGACGCCCCTGACCGAGGAGGCCGGAGGTGACTGCGTTCGCGAGCCAAGCATCGGTCGGCGGGCGCTTTCTCATCGAGCGTGAGATCGGGCGCGGCGCCGTCGGCATCGTGTACCGCGCGATCGACGAGGTCACGAGCCAGCCGGTCGCGCTCAAAGTGATCGCGATCTCCGGCGTCGACGCGGGCGAAGAGGCGCGCTTTCGTCGCGAGGGGCGCGTGCTCGCGGGGCTCGTTCACCCGGGCATCGTGCGGCTCGTTGCGTTCGGGCAGCTCGACGAGGGAATGCCGTACGTCGCGATGGAGTGGCTCGACGGCGAGGACATCGCGCAGCGGCAAAGGCGCGCGCCGCTTCCGCTCGGTGCGTGTCTCGACGTGGCCGCGCAAGTCGCGGACGCGCTCGGCGCGGCGCACTCGGCGGGCATCGTGCATCGCGACGTGAAGCCGTCGAACGTGATTTTGGTCGGGAGCGCGCCCGGGCAGAGCGGGCCCATCGTCGCGAAGCTCGTCGACTTCGGCGTGGCGTCGGCGGAGGACGCGAAGCTCACGCGGACGGGCGCGATCATCGGGACGCCCGCGTACATGGCGCCGGAGCAGGCGCGCGGCGACGAAGGCGTGAACGCGCGCGCGGATTTGTACGCGCTCGGCGCGACGCTCTTCGAGATGATCTCGGGGAGGCCGCCGCACATTGGACCGACGCCGATCGCGATCCTCGCGCGCCTCGTGACGACGCCGCCGCCGCGCCTGTCGGACATCTATCCGGACGTTCTGCCGGCCCTCGACGACTTGATGGCGGAGCTCCTCGCGACGGATCCGCAGGAGCGCCCGAAAGACGCGGGG
>DASXHD010000080.1:0-63322 GCA_036488725.1 Polyangiaceae bacterium
TCTGCAGGTTTCATCGCTGAGGACGACAATAGAGTCGGCAGCTATGCTGTCGTCAATGCAGCGGCTTCTGTTCGCGTGCGCGGCCCTCCTCGGAGCTTGCAGCTCGTGCGGCCGGCTCGCCGACCTCGATTCGGGAGTAGACGGCGCATCGCCGGATGCGGCATCGGACGCAGCGTCGGACGCGACGAGCATCGTCGAATCAGGCGTGAACCAGCAGACATGCTTCGCATCCCCAAATACGGGACAGACGGATGCTGCAGCCGGAGCTCCAGGCACGATCACCTGCCCTGTTGGGTGGCACTGCGACCTTTACGAAAGCGCGACACCCGACAGCATCTGCTGTCCGCCTGGCCATACTGGTCACCCCAAATACGACCCAGCGTGCGCCTTCTGCCAATGCATCAGCACGTGCTGTCCGTCAGGGTTCTCGTGCGCATCGTGGGATGCAGCGGCACCCATCTGCGACGGCGGTTGAAATCGGCTACGGCTTGGCGCTCGGAAGCGGGAGCGTGACGGTGCCTTTCGGGGCGCCCTTCGCGCCGACGGCGAAGGTGAGCTCGACGCGGCGTTTGATTGGGACGCAGACCGAGTGCGTGACCGTGTCGCAGACGACGAGGTCGATGTCGCCGGTGAGCTGGGCGCCGGCCGAGCCGGGCATCACATCGAGTGGGACGTCGAAACCCGATTGCACTTCTTTGCCGACGCCGCGGATGTCGGTCGGCGTGGTCGCGAGGCCGTCGCTTCCGGTCCAGCGGACGGCGAACGGCGCTTCGTCGTTGATGGCCGTGCCGCTCGGGACCGACCAGGCGACGTGGAGCTCGGATTTTCCGGGTGGGACCGCGATTTCGGCGGCGTCGATTTTCGGGCGCGCGCCGATCGCGGCGCCCCCGGGCGCGACGGGCTCGGCGCTCGCGACCGTCGTCGTCGTCGTGGGCGGCGTGGGCTTCTTCGAGCAAGCGATCGCGAGCGCGCAGAGAATCGCCGCGCGCTTCATGCCGTCGGCTCCTCGAAAAACGCGAGGAGCTCGTGCTTGCGCGCGTTCGCGTCGGCGCGCCCGAGCTCGATGAGCTGACGGCAGAATTGTCCGTCGAACAAAAGATACGACGCGAGATCGGCCTCGGTGCCGACGCCGAGGTCGAGCAGCGAGAGGATTCGCTTGGTCACGAACGGCTCGCCTTTGAAGCGGCCCTTCCGCACGTGCATGCTCGCGAGACGGCCGATGTCCTCGCTCGGACGAATCGCGAGACAGTTCACGTATTCGTACGCGGGCGCGCCGCGGCGCTGCGCGTGACCGTTGATGGCCTCGAGGAAGCCGTCGCCGTACGCGCGCGTGCCGTCTTGGATCATGTCGTTCAGACGATGAAGCAAGAGGAGGTCGACGTCGATGTGATCGAGCAAGAACGCGTTCAGAATTTTTCCGAGAAGGAACGCGGCGCCGGGCGCGCGCAATCGCGTCGCGCCGTCTTCGTTCGATTTTTGACCGCGCACTTCGCGCGAGCCGCCGATGGCGAAGATGTGCGTCGCGCCGAGTCGCAGCGCGGGCGCGATGGGCGTATTTTGGCGGAGGCCCCCGTCCAAATACATTTCGTCGTCGATGCGAACGGGCGGGAAAAGCAGCGGGATGGCCGCGCTCGCGAGCGCGTGGTGCGGGCCGATGTGATCGGCGCGGAAGAGCGTGCGCGGCGGCGGATGCGCGGGCATCGCTTGGTCGGGCGCGGTTTGCACGAAGACGACGGTGCGGCCCGTCGAGACTTCGGTCGTCGAGACGCTGAGCGCGCGAACGTGCCGACGGCGGAGCGCGCGCGTGACGGCGCGCCAGCTGATTTCTTTCGAGATGAGCTCGGCCATCGGGCGGACGTCGAAGAGGCCGCTGCCGTCGCCGATGCCGCCGAGCGCGACGCGCGGCAAGCCGATGACTTGTTTGAAGCCGAAGCCGAGCACGCGCGTCATGTCGAGCTCGGTCCAGAGCTCGACGAGGCGGCGCAATCCGAGCACCGGATCGCTCATGTGCGCGGTGAGAAAGCAGCCGTTGATCGCGCCGACGCTCGTGCCGCACACGATGTCGATGTGCGGGGGCCTCCCGAGCATGCGCGTGATGTCCTCGAAGAGAAACGAGAGGACGCCGACCTCGTACGCTCCGCGCGCGCCGCCGCCGGACAGGATGATCGCCACGCGACGCGGTTTCAGGAAGTGCCTCCCTCGAAAGCCGGAGCGGGCGTCGTGTCGAAGAGGCCCGCGACGAGCGGACGCTTGACGAACAATTTTCGAAGCCGCGGATCGCGAATGCCATTCATGAGCGTGTGCGCGTGGTCCACGGCGCGCTGATACGCGAGCGCGGCTTGCGGCGAGCCGGCGCGTTTGAGCGCGTCGGCGCAGAGTACGCGAATTTCGAGGCCGTATTCGCAACCCTGAATCGTTTCGACGGCGCCGAGCGCGGTCGTCGCGAGGAGCGTGCCGGCGTGCATCTCGCCCGCGTCGGCGCGCGCGGCGGCCTCGACGGCCATGCCGTAGAAATGGAAGCTCACGAGGGTTTGATCTTCGGCGGCGCGTTTGGCTTGGAGCGCCGTGCCGATCGCGAGGTGCGCTTCGCGCTTCTCGCGCGCGAGGACGGCGCTGATGACGCCGAGGTGCGTCGCGGCGTAAGCGTTGTCGGTCGCTTCGACGAGCGCGGCCGCGTCACGCAGAAACGTTTCGGCTTCTTCGACCTCGCCGGCTTCGAGCGCGGTCTCGGCGCTCACGATGAGCGTGTCGGCGCGATTGTCTTGATCGCCATAGCGCTCGTGCGTCTCGCGCGCGCGCTTCAAATACGCCTGCGCGCGCGGCAGGTCCCCGAGCTTTGCGTACGCGTGGCCGATGTTGGTGAGCGTGTTTGCGATTTGAAAGCGACCGCCGATCGACAAGTCGATTTGAATCGACTCGACCGCGAGCGCGATCGCGTCCTCCATGCGGCCTTGGACGAAGAGCGCGAAGGCGAGCGAGTTTTTGGCGCGCGCTTCTTGGCGCCGCGCGCCGGTCTTGCGGAAGACGGCGATGGCTTGGACGTGCGCTTCCATCGCTTCACGCACGCGTCCGACGCGGCGGAGGAGGACGCCTTGCGAGCGGAGGACGTCGGCGCGGAGACGCGGCGGGAGATGCGGGTTCAGCGCCGGGTTGCACGTCGCGAGCGCGCGGTCGCACGCGGCGAGCGCGCCTTGAACGTCGCCGAGCTCGCGGAGAAGCTCGCTCACGAGCGCTTCGGCTTCGACTTCGAGCTGGGTGATCGCGGCGCCGTGCGCGATTTCGGCCGCGAGGCGCGCGACCGGCAGACCCGCGGAGAGGCCGCCTTCGTCGTAGAAAAATCGCGCGCTGCGGAGGAGCGCGAAGCAAGTCGCGCGCGGCGTGCCGATGCGTCGCGCGATTCGCCGCATGTCCCCGAGCTGCGCGATGCGATCGCGCCGGCGGCCGAGCATGCGATAGAGCGTCTCGAGCTCGGCGTGCAGATTGAGCTGGCGCGGATCGTTCGGCGACAAGTGATGCGACGCGCGCTTGAGGTAACGCATCGCGAGCTGCGTTTGGTTTCCGGCGCGTGCGGCGTGACCGGCCTCGGCGTAGAGGTCGGACGCCTGCTCGCCCGCTTCGCCGCGCGCGAGGTGCCGCGCGACGATCGCCGCCGAGAGGCCGCGCGCGAGCGACGTCGTCTTCAAATGCTCGCCGAGCGCGCGGTGCATTTGGATTTTGTCCTCGGGCGCCATCGACGCGTAGGCGACGTCGCGCGTCAGCGGGTGGCGGAAGTCGACCTGGTCGCCTTTTCGATCGCAGAGGCCGCGCGCGCAAAGACGCACGACCGCGTCCTCGTGGATTTTCGGCGCGAGCTTTTCGAGATCGGCGCTCGTGAGCGGACCGCCCGCGACGGCGAGCCAGTCGACGACGAGGTGCTCTTCGGTCGGCAGCTCGCGCAGGCGATCGCTGAGGAGCTGCTCGAGCGTCGACGGGAGCTGCACCGATCCGTCGCGGCGCGCGTACGCGAGCATCGGCCGCGTCTCGCCGTCGTCGCCGGGCACCTCGCGCAATTCGAGCGAGCCGCGCTCGAGGAGCGCATCGACCATTTCCAGCAGAAAAAACGGGTTTCCGCCGACGCGCGGCATCAGGTCGCCGAGGACGGCGCGGACGCCGTCGCGTGCGCCGAGGCGCGTCTCGACGAGCCGCACTTGCTCGTCGCCCGAGAGCCCGGAGAGCTCGATGCGGACGACGCCTTCGAGCAAGCTCGTCAGACGATCGTCGGGGCGCGTGACGAGGACGAACAAAATCGGCAGAGGATCCGGTTGCCGCATGAGCTCGCCGAGGACCTCGAGGCTTTGCTTGTCCGCCCACTGCAGGCTCTCGATCACGACGGCGAGCGGCTGCGAGAGCGCGATCGCGCCGAGCAAGTTGCGCAGGCCGGCGACGATGTTGCGGCGCCGAAACTGAGCGTCTTCGTCGCCGTCGCCCACTTGGCGGTTGGTGGCGAGCTCCGCGAGACGGGCGACGATGGGATTCGATGAATCCCCGTGCGCGGCGCCGCCGCCCGCGCGGGCGATGAGGTCGGCGACTTCTTCGAAAGGCTCGTCGCCGCTGACGCCGATGGTGTCGCGCACGAGATCCGCCACGACGCTGAGCGGAACCTCCATGCGGACCGGCGAGCACTCGGCGCGCACGAGACGCGCGTTCGGCGGGAGCTCGTTCACGAACGCCGAGACGAGCGCGGTTTTTCCGATGCCGAGCTCGCCGACGACGGCGCGGTGCACGACTTGGCCGCCGCCGCCGGCCGCGCTCACAGCTTGGTGATACGCGGCTTGGAGGTCGGCTTTCTCGCCGTCGCGCCCGACGAGATCGCTTCCGCCGCCCGCGCTCGCTGCGAGACGCTCCTCGCGCGAGAGGCTGCGTTCGAGCGCGTAGATGCGCATCTGCGGCGGCAAGTCGGCGCGATCGTCCGGGTTCGGGAGCGCGAGCGCCGGCGCGTCGCCCCAACGAAATTCGCGGCGCACGATTCGATAGACGCCGCCGGCGACCCACGTGCGGTAGAGCGGCGTCGCTTTGCCGAGCGTCTCGGCGAGAAACGGCGCGGGATCCTGCAGGCGAAACCGAATCAGGTTGCCTTGCTTGTCGCGCGTGCCGGTCGCGATGCCGCGCACGATGCCGATGGACGCGCCGATCGGCATCGGGAGATCTTCGTTGAGGCCAGCGATGGCTTCGTGGGTGTCGAGCGCGAGCCACGCGGCGTCGGCCGCGGCGTGCGTGGGATTCGCGGTGAGGCCCGCGAGCGCTTGCGCCTCGTCGTCGCCCGACCAAATCCACACGCGGACGTTTCGCTTGTACGCGATGTCGCCGAGCATCGTCCGGAGTCGCTCGATGGTGCGCGTCGCCAAGCTCGCATCTTGATCGCGCAAGCGTTCGAGGCCGTGGAGGTGGAGCGTGACGACGGCGACGTGGCGGACCTCGCGCGCCGGCGCGCTGCCGCGTCGCGCGCTCATCGCGTCGCCGTCGAGATCGCTCTCGGAGGGCGGCTCTTCGCGATCGTCGGTTTCGGAGCGGTTTTCAGGCTTGTCGTTCGTGGGCGCGGCGGGCTCGGGCTCTGCCGCCGGGGGCGCGACGTCCGGCGCGCCCGAGCGCACGACGAGCTGCGCGATGACCGACTCGAGCGTCGTCGCGTCGACGAGCTCCTGCTTCGCGAGGAGCGCGCGCGCGATCGCGTTTCCGAGCTCGCGCGCCGTGGCCCAGCGATCTTCTTTGCGCGTCTCGAGCGCCTTCATCACGATTTGCTCGAGCTCGGGCGGGATCTCGCGCGCGTACGTGGTCGGCGGCTCGACGAAACCCGAGCGCACGATGTCGAGGAGCGCTTCGCCTCCGAGGCCCCCGTGAAGCGGACGGCCCGCGAGGATCTCCCAGAGGATCACGCCGAGCGCGTAGACGTCGCTGCGCCGATCGACCTTCTCGCCGCGCGCTTGCTCCGGCGACATGTACCCGAACTTGCCTTTGATGACGCCCTGCTCGTCGGTGAAGAGCTTCGCCGTCGCGATGCCGAAGTCCGCGATCTTCACCGAGCCTTCGTACGAAAGAAGGATGTTCTGCGGCGAGACGTCGCGATGGACGATCTCGAGCGGCGCGCCGGCGTCGTCCTTTTTTTCGTGTGCATAATGCAAGCCTTTGGCGGCCTCGGAGATGATCCACGCGCCCATCCACGACGGGATGCGCGTCGACTTCGCTTTCGCGCTCGACATGAGCATGCCGAGGTCGGGGCCTTCGACGTACTCCATCGAGAGGAGCTGGCCCTCTTCGCCGCCGTCGGCGAAGTCGAACACTTGAACGACGTTCGGGTGGTTGAGTCGCGTCGCGAGCTGCGCTTCTTCGACGAACATCGTTCGAAGACGCCGCGAAGCTTGCTGCTGGAGAATTCGTTTGAGGACGAGGAGCTTGTAGGTGCCTTCGGCACCCGGCTTCTTCGCGAGGAACACCTCGGCCATGCCGCCCGCGCCGAGCCGGCGCACGATCTCGAATTGAGCGAGTTTGCTGGGCGCAGCGGTGCTCAGAAGCCGAGCATGCCCCAAACTCGGCAAGAGGTGTATGCTCGAAATTCCCCTCGCCGTGCTCGATGCTCGTCCTGCGCCCACCTCTTCCGGCCAGCTCGCGCGGACGCCGCTGCCGCACTTGCTCGTCTACACGTACGACCGGCAGCTGACTGGAACGTTCGAGTTTCGCGCGCCCGATGGGACGACGGCGTCGGCGCTTCTCGTCGAAGGGCGGCCCGCGAAAGCCCGTCTCAGCTCGGCGCCGATTTATCTCGGGCAAGTGCTCCTCGAGATCGGCGCGGTCGACGCGATGTCGCTCGACGAGTCGCTGCGCGAGCTCGCGGCGATGCCGCCAGGGCGGCTGCATGGCATGCTCTTGCTCGAGCACGGAAAGATCACGGCCGATCAGCTCGTGCACGGGCTCGAGGTTCAGCTGCTGCAGAAGCTCGCGGCGATCGCGCAGATGCCCGCGGCCACTGTGTTCGAGTTCTACGCGGACTGGGACGGGCTCTCGACGTTCGGCGCGGACCCGACGCCGATCGACGCGATGGCCGCGGTGTGGGCGGCGATTCGCGAGCAGCCGCCGTTCGAGCACATGAAGACGGCGCTCGAGCGGATGACGCGCGGGCGCCTCCGGCTCTCGAAGAGCGCGCAGCTGGATCGCTTCGGCTTCACGCTCGAGGAGAAGCGGTGGATCGAGCTCTTGCACATCCGCCCGATGCGGCTCGATCATTTTTTTGCGGCGGCCGACGTGAACGAGCGGATCACGCGGCTCATCGTCTACTGCCTCGCGATCACGAAGCAGATCGACCTCATCGGCGAGGAGACGGATTCGCCGGATCCCTCGTCGTCGAGCAAGCTGCCGGCTGCGCCTTCGTCGTCGCCGGCGCCGCTGCAGCGGCCGCTGACGCCCATTCAGCCGATCAACGCGGTCGCTCGCGTCGCGCTGCGACGCGAGCGTGTCACGACGCAAAACGCGATCGTCGAGGAAAAGAGCTCACCGCGGATCCCGATGCCCGATCGTCGCGCGTCGCCGCCGCCCGACGCGCCCGGCGCCGTCAGCGAGGTGCCGCCCCCGCTCGACGTACGTCGCAAAGAGATCACCGAACGCGCGCAGCTCATCGACAAGCAGAACTACTTCGACATGCTCGGCGTGAAGATCGACGCACCCGCCGACGACGTGAAGAGCGCGTATCTCGCTCTCGCGAAGACGTGGCACCCGGACCGACTGCCGACCGCGCTCGCCGACGTGAAAGACGCGTGCGGTCGCGTCTTCGCGCGCATGAGCGAAGCGCACCAAACCCTCATCGACGAAGAAAAGCGAAAGCGCTACCTGCGCCTCATGAAAGAGGGCGGCGAGACGCCCGAGCAGCAGCAAGAAATCGCGAACGTGGTCACTGCGACCGTCGAGTTCCAAAAAGCCGAAATCTGCCTGCGCAAAAACGATCTCGCCCAAGCCGAAGTGCTCGCGCGTCACGCGGCCAAGCTCGATCCCGAACAAGCCGATTACATCGCGCTCATCGCGTGGCTCGACGCGCTCAAGCCGTCGGCGCAATCCCCCGAGGCGACGCAAACGTACATCGCCGAGCTCGATCGCGCGCTCAAGCTGAACGAGCGGTGCGAGCGCGCCTACTTCTATCGCGCGATGCTCCACAAGCGGCTGCGACGCGACGCCCTCGCGTTCAAAGACTTCAAAAAGGTCGCCGAGCTCAATCCGAAGAACATCGACGCGCAGCGCGAGCTGCGGCTTTACGAGATGCGCGGCGGCTCGCAGCGTCCTACGACGGCGGTGCCGTCGCAGCCGCCGGCTTCGAACAAGCCCGGCCTGTTCCAGAAGTTCTTCAAAAAATAGGAGGCCGCATGGGCCGACTCGTCGATGGAGTATGGCAAAGCGGTTGGGTGAAGCCGGGCGCGAGCGGCGCGTTCGACCGACAGACCACGAAGTTCCGCGAGACGACGCTCTCGCCCGAGCCCGGCCGATACCACCTGTACGTTTCGTACGCGTGCCCGTGGGCGCACCGCACGCTCATCGTGCGCGCGCTGCGCGGGCTCGAGGACGCCGTGCCCGTCACGGTCGTCGACCCGAAAATGGGCGAAGACGGCTGGCTGTTCGGAGCCGACCCGGACCCGCTGTTCGGCGCGGCATTTTTGCGGGAAATTTATTTGCATGCTGCACCCAAATTCACGGGTCATGTGACGGTGCCGGTTCTATGGGACAAGAAGCGCAACACGATCGTGAACAACGAATCGCGCGAGGTCATCCGCCTCTTCGACACCGACCTCGAGCCACTGGCCCGCGGTGCGTCTCTGGCGCCCGAGGCCCTGCGCGCGCGCATCGACGAGACGCTCGACGCCATCTACGCGCCCATCAACAACGGCGTGTACCGCGCAGGCTTCGCGACGACGCAGTCGGCATACGACGAAGCGTGCGGCGCGCTCTTCGCCGCCCTCGATCACTGGGAGCGCGTGCTCGCAAAGCAACGTTACCTGTGCGGCGACGTCCTGACCGAAGCCGACGTCGCAATGTTCACCACGTGCCTCCGCTTCGACCTCGTCTACTACGCGCACTTCAAGTGCAACGTGCGGCGCATGCAGGATTACCCGAACCTCTGGGGCTTCGTGCGCGATCTCTATCAGCGACCCGAAGTGAAGCGCACCTGCAACCTCGACCACATCAAAACGCACTACTACTGGTCGCAAGAAAACGTGAACCCCACCCGCATCGTCCCGCGCGGCCCGACCCTCCCGCTCGACGCGCCGCACGACCGCGCGCGCCTGACCTGACCCGGCCGGCCCCCGGCCGGCCCAACCCTGGCCCGGCCAGCCGACAAAAATCGACCCGATCGTTCGGATCCGCACAAACCGACGGATTTTTGTACGCTGAGCCGTTGGTGGTTCGTGGGGCATGCCGCGTGCTTTGGCGCCGAAGGCATGGACGCTGTGATGTTTCATCTGAAGGGGGCGCACCTTGCGGCGCAGCGCGTGGGCCGCACGCTCTTGCGCCCGCTTGGGATTACGCCGGCGCGGTTCGATTTGATGAACGCGCTGGGTGACAAGGGGATGCGGCAGAGCGATTTATGGAGGCGGCTCGGCGTCGTTCGCTCGGCGGTTTGCGAGATGGTGCGCTCGTTGAGAGCGCTTGGGTGGGTGAAGCGGGTGCGCGCCGCGGACGGGCGGACATGGCTCGTGCAGGCGACGCGGCTCGGGAGGGCAATGCTCGAGCGTGCGTTCGAGGCTTGCGTCGCCAACGGAGACGCGGCGGTTCACATGGACGCTGGGCTCACGCAGGGGCACGTGGAGAGCGATGCGCTCGCTGCGCGCGAGCAGTTCGTGTTCAAGTGCGATGGCTTCGCGGGGCACTATCGGCTCGCGCCGCGGCTTCGCGGGCCCGATTTGTATGTTTGGCGCGCGGAGGACTACTGGATGTACCTCACGGAGTACGAGGACCCGACGGGGACCGAGAGCATTCCGTGGGTCGACGATTGGCTACGCGAGTCGGAGGTAGCGAAGGAGAACCTTTTTCTCGCCCCATGCGGGGAAGAAGGCGACGACCGCGGGATCGTTGGACGGTAGGACTTCGCGGACGACGCCTTCGCCGAAGCGCTCGTGCTTCACGCGGGCGCCGCGGCGGAGGCCGCGCGATTCGCCGTCGTCGTGCGAAGAGTCGTCGGAGAAATATTCGCGATCGACGTAGCGGCCGGGGCCTCCGGGCAGCGCGGGCGGCGGGGGGACGTCTTGGGGGTGGCGGACTTCGCCTTCGCGGAACGCGCCGGCGCGGGGAGCCGAGCGTGGCGCGCTTTCGAAGTAGCGCATGGAGTCGGATTGCGCGCCGCGCGTCACGCGCTGGACGACGACCTCCGCCGGAATGTCCGACAAGAAGCGGCTCGGGCGGCCCCAACGCGTGTTGCCGAAGATTTGCCGCGCGCGTGCGTGGATGAGCATCAGACGCTCGCGGGCGCGCGTGATGGCGACGTACGCGAGGCGGCGTTCTTCGTCGAGGTCGTCGGGCCGTGCGTCTTGCATGCTGCGGTACGGGAACATGTCTTCTTCCATGCCCGTGATGACGACGCCGCGGAATTCGAGGCCTTTGGCGGCGTGGACGGTCATCAGCGTGACGGAGCCGCCCGTTGCGTCGATTTCGTCGGCGTCCGAGCGGAGCGTGACGCGTTCGAGGAAGCCTTCGAGCACGGGCGTGTCGCCGGCCGCGGTCGCTTCGACTTCGTAGTCGCGGACCGAGCCGACGAGCTCGCGCAAGTTTTCGAGTCGCGACTCGGCTTCGGGCGAGTCGTCTTCTTTGAGGGCGACGAGGTAGCCGGTCGTGTCGAGCACGTGGAGGAGCGCGTCGCTCGGGGTCATCGCGACGATCGCTTTTTTCATCGATTCGAGGAGCTCGCGAACGCCCCGCAGTTTTTTGAGCGGCGCGCCGGCGATGTCGCGCGAGTCGTCGGGTTTGGCGAGAGCCTCGTAGAGCGAGATGTTTTTCGACGTCGCGAGCGCGGCGAGCCGATCGAGCGTCGCTTGGCCGATGCCGCGCGCGGGCGTGTTGATGACCCGCAAGAGATCGACGTCGCTCTTGTCGTTGATCATCACGCGCAAATACGAGAGCGCGTCTTTGATTTCGGCGCGCTCGAAGAACTTCGTGCCGCCGACGATGCGGTACGGAATGCGGTCGGCGCGGAGGCGCTCCTCGAGGACGCGCGACTGGGCGTGGACGCGGTAAAAAACCGCCAAATCGCGCAGCTCGGTGCCCGCGGCGCGCGCGTCGGCGATCGTTTGCGAAACGAGCGCTGCCTCTTCGTGCTCGTCGCGCACGGCGACCACCTCGAGCGCGGCGCCGGCGTCGTTCGCCGTCCAGAGCGACTTCGGCTCGCGTTCGGTCGACGGCTCGATGACCGCGAGCGCAGCTTGGACGATGCGCGCCGTCGAGCGGTAGTTTTGCTCGAGCTTCACGACCTTCGCGTCCGGGTAGTCGCGCTTGAAGCCGAGGATGTTGCGGCGGTCGGCGCCGCGCCATTTGTAGATGCTCTGATCGTCGTCGCCGACCACGCAGAGGTTCCGCGTCGATGCCGAGAGAAGCCGCACGAGCTCGTATTGCAGAAAGTTCGTGTCTTGAAACTCGTCGACGAGCACGTGCCAGAATTTGCGCTCGAGCGGGTTGTTCTCGAGCTGGAGGAGCTTGCGCGTCTTGCCGATGAGGTCTTCGAAGTCGACGGCGCCGGCTGCGGCGAGCTGCGCCTCGTAACGTCGGAAAACACGGCCGATCACGTCGTCGACGTAACCCATGCCCGTGCCCTTCATCGTGTCCGGGTCGCGGCCCTCTTGTTTTTCTCTTTGGATCGCGTGGAGGACTTGGCGCGGTGGGTAGCGCTTCTCGTCGAGGTCGAGCTCCTTCACGGCGCGGCCGACGAGCGTTTTTTGATCCTGCGCGTCGTAGATCACGAAGTTCGACGGCACGCCCACGGCTTCGCCGTTGCGCCGCAGGAGGCGCGCGCACGTCGCGTGGAACGTTCCGACCCAGAGCTCGCGCGCCAGGTCTTCGCCGACGAGACGCTTGAGGCGTTCGCGCATTTCGCCCGCGGCTTTGTTCGTGAACGTGACCGCGAGGATGCGATACGGCGGAACGCGCGCCTCGGCCACGAGGTTCGCGACGCGGTACGTGATGACGCGCGTCTTGCCGCTGCCGGCTCCGGCAAAAACGAGGAGCGGCCCGTTCGTGTGCGCCACCGCTTCAGCTTGCGGCGGGTTGAGCTCCTCCGGAAAATCCGTCACCGGGTTCCTTTAACGCTCGCGAGAGCGGAGCTCAAGACACCCAGACGCCCGAGACGACGCGCTCGATTCGGGCGTAGTCGCGCGCCCGCTCGATCGACGCGAACCCGCGCGCGCGGAGGAGCTCGGCGACGTGCTCGGCTTGGCCTGCGCCGACTTCCATCGCGAGCACGCCGCCTTTCGCCAAGTGCGCGGGCGCGCCGTCGACGATGCGCGTCGTGACCGCGTACCCGTCGGCGCCGCCCTCGAGCGCGAGGTGCGGCTCGAATTGCACGATGTCGGCCGAGAGGCCCGCGATCTCCGGCGCAGCGATGTACGGCGGGTTTGCCGTGATCAAATCATATGTATTCTGCAACTTGCCGTACACGTCGGCCACGACGAAGCGCGCGTTGTACGCGCCGAGGCGCAGCGCGTTTTTCTCGGCGACGGCGACTGCGTCTGCGCTCGCGTCGGAGCCGGTCACGCTCGTCGTCGGGCGCTCGCGCGCGAGGGTGATCGCGACGCACCCGCTGCCCGTGCAGAGATCGAGCACACGCGCGCACAGCGACACGGCGCGCGTCCGCGCGAGCGCGACCTCGACGAGCGTCTCGGTGTCGGGTCGCGGAATGAGGACGCGCGAATCGACGGCGAACGTGCGTCCGTAGAACTCGCGCTCGCCCAAGATGTACGCGACCGGCTCGCGCGCGCGACGGCGCTTCACCATGTCGCGAAAGCGCGCGAGCTCGCCGGGCGCGAGCGGCTTCATCATGTCGATGACGAGCTGCGTACGCGACGCGCCGAGCGCCCGCGAGAGGAGCACCTCGGCGTCGAGGCGCGGGTTTTCGATTCCGCGCGATCGAAAATCTTCGGTCGCCCATTTGAGGACCGCGGCGATCGTCCAGACTTGCGCTTCGCTCACGGTCACGCGCGTCGTCCGAGCTTGGCGCGCTCGGTCGCGACGACTTCTTCCACGTCGGTTCGCACGCGCACGAGCTCGGCGCCGTCGCGGGCCTCGAAGCGCATCACGAGCACCGGACCGGTGTTCGACGCGCGCACGAGGCCCCACGCGCCGTTGCCGAACGCGATGCGCGCGCCGTCGGTGTCGATCACGTCGTTGCCGCGCGCGCGAAACGCGGCGGTCACCGCGGCCACCAAATCGAATTTCAAATCGTCGGGGCAATCGACGCGAAGCTCGGGCGTGCTCACCGTCTTCGGAACGTCTGCGAGGAGCTCGCTCATGGTCTTGCCGCTCGCCGACAAGAGCTCGATGAGACGAAGCGACGCGTAAATCGCGTCGTCGTAGCCGAAATAGCGATCGGCGAAAAAGAGATGCCCGCTCATCTCGCCGGCGAGGAGCGCGTGCTCCTCTTTCATCTTCGTCTTGATGAGCGAGTGCCCCGTCTTCCACATGATCGGCCGGCCGCCGTGCTTGGCGATGTCGTCGTAGAGCGTCTGGCTGCACTTCACTTCGCCCAAGATCGCCGCGCCGGCATTTTTCTCGAGCACGGCGCGCGAGAAGAGGATCATGAGCTTGTCGCCCCAGACGATCTCGCCGCTGGCGTCGACCGCGCCGAGACGGTCGGCGTCGCCGTCGTACGCGAGGCCGACGCGCGCGCCGGTCTCGCGAACGCGCGCGATGAGCGCGTCCAAATTTTTCGGGACGGTCGGATCCGGATGGTGATTCGGAAAGAGCCCGTCCATCTCGCAAAAGAGCGCGTCGGGCTCGAGGCCGATTTTGCGGAGGCACGCCAAACCGAGGGGGCCTCCCGCGCCGTTGCCCGCGTCGAGCACGATCTTCATGCCCGCTTGCGGACGTTCGATGCCGCGCGTCACCGCTTCGACGTACTCGTCGCGCACGTCGATCGCCTCGACCTTGCCGCCGGGCGTCCTCGGCAAATCGCCGGACTCGATCTTCGCGCGGAGGGCTTGGATGTCCGCGCCGAAGAAGCTCGCGCGGCCGCGCATCATCTTGAAGCCGTTCTCTTCGGCCGGGTTGTGGCTGCCGGTGATCATGACGCCGCCGTCGACGTCGGTGTGATGCACGGCGAAGTAGAGCATCGGCGTGGGGCCGACGCCGACGTCGATCACGTGCGCGCCGCCTTCGACGAGGCCGCGGACGATTGCAGAGTGCAACCTTTCGCTCGAGAGCCGGCAATCGCGCGCGAGGGCGACGCGGCGCTTGGGACCTGCCGGAAGCATCGTCGCGAGCGCGAGGCCGAGGGCGTAGACGAGGTCGTCGCCGAGATCGCGTTCGGCGACGCCGCGAATGTCGTACTCCCGGAAAATCGAGGGCGGAACGTGCACGAACGATTCTTATCGCACAGCTCGTGCCGCGCTGTCTTGTCTCCGCGGCTGAGGTGCGCTTTGCATCCGGCTCATGAAACGTTTCGCGTGGGCGGCGTGCGCCGGCGTCATCGCGTGTCACGACGCCACGACCGCGACGCGATCGCCATCGGACCTCTTGATCGCCGAGCACGCGGAGGCGCCGATCGAAGGCGACGACTCGCCGCTCGTCGCGCTCGCGGGAGAGCGCGTGACCGTCGACGGCGAGCCGGCGGGTGACGTGAGCGATGCGCGACGCGTGCACCGTATGGAGCGCCTCGACGCGCTCTTCGAGAAGCTGCGCGACAAACGCCAAGCGTGGCAAATGTCGCATCCGGGTGCGGCGCTGCCGGGGCTCGTGCGATTTCATTTTCCCCCGAGCGCGACCAAGATCGTCGTGATGAGCGTCGTCCAGACGACCGCGTTCGCCGCGTATCCGTTCGGGTCGTACGAAGTTCGCGGGGCCGACGGCAAGCCAGCGAGGCTCGCGCTCGACGCGATGGTGCCGAAGCTTTCCGAGCCCGAACCGGATCTGGAGGTCCGAGTTTTTTCGGATCACGTCGCGCTCGTCTGGCGCGACGGCAAGACCGCGCAAACCTCGATCGACGCGCTCGCGAGCGCGCTCGCCGGCGCGCCGAAAGAGCAGCGCGCGCAGCACGCCGCGTTTCTCTACTTCGAGCCCGACGCGACGTTCGAGACGATGGTCCACGTGGCCGACGCGGTCGCCGGCACGGGCGCGTTCGCGCTGTTTCTCACGACGGCCAATCCGTGATCAGCCGGTGTAGCTGTCGTCTTGCTCGATGCGGCTGAGCACCCAGTCGAACTCGCCGCTCGTGACCTTGACGTTGCAATACGCGCACGCGCCGGCTTGGTTGATTTGAAGCGGCGCGCCGCAGCTCGGACAGTTGGGTGTCGTCTTCGTCGGCCCGGTTTTGCCGGCGCTTCGGATGAACGTCCAATATTCGCTGTAGGCGCGCTGGCGCGATTTGTTACCCGAGAGGAGCTTGCCGTCGTCGCCGATCGTGTAGTCGACGCCGGTCGCGAAGACCCGCACGGTGATCGCGTCGAACCATTTGTCGCGCACCACGTTGGCGAGATCGATGCGCGTGATCTTGGAGCCGTCGGTCACGTTGCGCGCGCGCGCTTGGACGTAGAGATCGATCCAATACGCCTGCGACTGAAAGAGGTTGTCGCTCACGAAGGGCCGCACGCGCGCGAGATCGCGGCCGGACCACCCGACTTGAAGCTCGTTGAACGTGAGGCCGACGCGCTGCTGAAACGCGTTCCAGTCGAACGCCGCGTCTTTCGCGCGCAGCCCGGCGAGCTCGCTCTCTGCCATCGGGTCGACGATGGTCGGGAGGTTCGTGCCTTCTTCTTCGACGTTGCTCGTGAGCACCGGCCCGCGCGATTCGCTCTGGAGACGATTGAACGCGGTCACCGTCCAGTCGAAGCGGCCCATGCCGACTTGCTGTTTGCAATACGTGCACACGTCGCCGCGGAGCGCGTGGAGCGGCGCGCCGCAATTCGGGCAATCGAGCGTGCGCGAGCGCGCGGGGGGCCGGCTCTTCGCGCCGAGGTTGCGATCCACGGTCACGCGGTCGACGACGTAAAGACGCTGCGGTCCTTCGGTGAGGTTCGCCTCGAAGTCGAGCGTCACGCGCCATACGGTCTGCGTTCGGTCGACGTTCGCGAGTCGCATCGCGCCGATCACGATGCCCGTCACGGCTCCTTGCATTTTCGAAGCAATCACCGACGGCGCGAGGTACGCGCTCAGCGCCATCGCGCCTTGCTGGCCGCGGGCGCGCATCATCTCGGCGTAGAGCGTGTAGAGAAAATCTTCGAAGAGGACGATCGAGAAATCGGGATCGGTTTCGCGGATGCGATCGAGCGCGCGCCGCGGAACGCCCATCGTCGCGGCGACGGGCTGCGGCTCGTCGTACGCGGGCTCGAACGTGACGCTCGACAGGTCTTGGCTCGCCCACCCGCGCGAGCCGTCGTTCGAGCGCGAGCGCACGACGTAGACGATGACGACGACGACGAGGATCGGAACGCCGATCGCCGGATGATGAATGCACAAGTCGAGCAGCAGCCAGACGAGCGCGCCGCCGCCCCCGCCGCCCGAGCCGCCGCCGGACGATCCGCCGGACGAATGCCCGCCGGAATAAGACTGACCGCCGCCCGGCCTGAAAAGCTCGAGCGCGACGTGCAGATCAATCATGTGGGCTCGTCCGGGAGCTCGTTCTCGTCGCCGGCTTTGCGCGGCATCGCTTTTTCGAGCGGCGGCGTGATGAGCTCGAGCGCCTTCAAAAACGCGTCGAGATCGCGCGCGGCGACGGCGCGTTCGATCTCCGCGCGCGCGCTTCCGAGATCGAGCAGGGCCTTCTTGTCGACGGCTGCGTCGGGCACCAGCACGATCGCGTTTTCGTACATCGAGACGAAGACGAGGAGCCCCGAGCGGCGATGCGTCTTCGAAATGCCGAGATCGTAAAACGCGGCGCGTGCTGCCGACTCGACTTGGCGTGCGACCGGACCCTTCGGCGTCATCGCGCGCCGGAGCGGCCGAACGAGCGCCGAGAGCATCGCGCCGACGACGAACACCCCGAGCATCTCGAACGGCATGTGCTCGACCGCGTACGTGCGCGGCGAAAACCAAAGCGCCGCGAGCGCCGAGCACGCGCAGAGAAAACCGAAGACGAGATCGGTCGCGCGATATTCCGCGACACGCTTGCGAACCGCGACCACCACTTCGACCGAGGTCTTCGCCTCGATCGACTTGATGACTTGCGCCGTTCGCTTTTTTGCGTCCGCGCGAAAGAAATCGCTCTCCGCCATGGCGCGGAGCATACCCCATGAAGTAGCCTTCGCGGGCCTTGGACGCCCAAGCGCCGCCGCCGCCCGCTTTGATCGAGCCCGCACCGCCGCGGGTCAACGCGGTCGCGGCGCAAGAGATCTACCCGCGCGACGCGAAGGAGCGAGATCTCTGCGCGTCGGCGAGCCATCCGGATTGGCTGTACCTCTCGATCCCGCCGCTGCTCGTCGCAGGCGCGATCGCGCTCGACACGCAGGTCTTCAAATACGATTGGGCCGCGTTCGGCGGAACCGAGGGGAGCACCGCGGTGCGCGACCTCGGTCCGGCGCTGCTCGGTTTGACGTGGGGTTTCATGATCGGCTCGTTCATGCCCGCGATGCCGAAGTGCTCGCCGCATTTCGTCTCGACGGTGCCGGCCGAAGGTCAGGTGCGCACGCCGTGGGCGCTCGCGCTCTCGATCGCGCTCCTCGCCGGCATGACCGCGCCGATTCTCGACTATGCGATCATCGGTCCCGTGCCCGACTCGTGGAACGACGGCGAGCGCGTCTCGCGCGTGCTCCTCGCGGGCGGGCTGGCGTTCGGCGCGGCGCTGCTACCTTATCTTCTGCCGCCGAAGACCGTTCGCGCGGCGCGCGAGCTCGAAAAAATTCGCGCGACCGTCAGCGGGCAAGGAACGTTCGTTTCGTACACACTCGCCTTTTGAGGAGACCATGAGCAACGTCACCTGGTCGTTTCCCACCACCATCGTCTTCGGCGCAGGCGCGCTCGGCACGCTCGCGTCCCACGTCGCGCGAATCGGCGGCAAACGCGCGCTCGTCGTGTGCGACGCCGGCGTCCGCAAAGCCGGTCTCGTCGATCGCGCCGTCGAAATTCTCGCCGAGGGAAAAATCGAATCGCGCGTCTTCGACGGCGTCGACCCGAATCCCGTCGAAAAGAACGTGTTCGACGGTGTTGCACAATACAAGGATTTCGGCGCCGACTGTCTCGTCGCGATCGGCGGGGGCGCGCCGCTCGACACGGCCAAGCTCGTCGCGCTCAAGACGACCCACGAGCGTCCGCTCGTCGACTACGACGACGCGACCGGCGGCGACCAGTACATCAAACCGAACGTCCCGCCGATCGTTGCAATTCCAACCACCGCGGGCACCGGCAGCGAGGTCGGCCGCTCGGGCGTCGTCACGCTCGAGGCCAATCATCGCAAAACCGTCATCTTCAGCCCGTATTTGCTCGCGAAGGTCGCCATCCTCGACCCCGAGCTCACCGTCTCGATGCCCGCGCGCGTGACGGCCGCGACCGGGTTCGACGCCCTCACGCATTGCCTCGAGGCTTATTGCGCGCTCGGCGATCACCCGATGGCCGACGCCATCGCGCTCGGCGGGCTCGAGCTGTGCGCGGCGCACCTCGCGCGCGCGGTCAGCGAGCCGAAAGATCTCGCAGCGCGCGGCGCGATGATGAAGGCCGCGATGATGGGCGCAGTCTCGTTCCAAAAAGGTCTCGGCGCGTGTCACTCGCTCGCGCACCCGCTCTCGAGCGAAAAGGGCATGCACCACGGCCTCGCCAACGCGCTCTGCCTGCCGGCAGTTGTAGAATACAACGAAAGCGCGATCGCCCCGAAATTGGCTCGAATTCGCGCCATCCTCGATCCGTCGGCGAAGACCTGCGCCGACGCGGTGCGCGCGCTCCGCAAGCGGGTCGGTTTGCCCGACGGCCTGGGGCACGAGGGCGTTACGAAAGCCGACGTCGCCAAGCTCGCCGACAAAGCGATGGAAGACGCCTGCCACCGCTCGAACCCGCGGCCCTGCACGCGCGACGACCTCGCGAAGCTCTACGAAGCGTCCTTGTAAAAGGTGGTAGAGTGGGCGCCCCCATGCTTCCCGAGAAGAAGCAGGTGCTCATCGTCGACGACGAGCCGAACCTGCGCAAGATCCTGTCTGCGCAGCTCACCCGCGACGGCTACGACGTGATGATCGCCGAAGACGGCGAGCAGGGCCTGTCGATGCTGCGCGAGCACCACATCGACATGGTCATCACCGACCTCAAGATGCCGAAGGTCGACGGCATGACGCTCCTCAAGGAAGCGCTGCGCGAAGAGCCGGAGCTCCCGGTCGTGATGATCACCGCGCACGGCACGGTCGACACGGCGGTCGAGGCGCTGAAGAGCGGCGCGTTCGATTACCTCACCAAGCCGTTCGACAAAGACGAAGTCCGGCAGATCGTCGCGAAGGCGCTCAAGACCAAAGAGCTCGCGGGCACCGAAGCGTCGCTCTCGCCCGCCGGCACCGCGCGCTTCGGCATCATCGGCGCGTCGCCTGGCATCACCGATCTGTACGCGGTGCTCGAGCGCGTCGCCGACACGCCGACGACCGTGCTCATCACCGGCGAGAGCGGCACCGGCAAAGAGCTCGTCGCGCGCGCGCTCCACGACCACTCGTCGCGCAAGGACAAGCCGTTCATCAAAGTGAACTGCGCGGCGATTCCGAAGGAGCTCATCGAGAGCGAGCTCTTCGGCTACGAGCGCGGCGCGTTCACCGGCGCGGTGAACAGCAAGCCCGGTCGCTTCGAGCTCGCCAACGGCGGCACCCTCTTCCTCGACGAGATCGGCGAGATCCCGGTCGAGATGCAAGTGAAGCTCCTTCGCGCGCTCCAAGAGTCCGAGTTCGAGCGCGTCGGCGGCATCAAGACGATGCGCGTCGACGTGCGCCTCGTCGCGGCGACCAACCGCGATTTGAAGAAGCTCATCGCCGCCGGATCGTTTCGCGAAGATCTTTTCTATCGGCTCAACGTGGTGCCGATTCGGCTGCCCGCGCTGCGCGAACGCTCGACCGACATTCCGATTTTGGTCGAGCACTTCCTCACCAAGTTCAACGACCGCTTGAAGAAGCGCGTCACCGGCGCCGAGCAAGACGCGCTCGATGTACTTTGCAACTATTCGTGGCCGGGCAACATTCGCGAGCTCGAGAACGTGGTCGAGCGCGCGGTGCTCTTCTGCGACGCCCAAAAAGTGCGCGTCGAGGACTTGCCGCCCGAGGTTCGCGGGGGACCTGCCGTGCCGATCACGACGCCGCCGCCCGACGCGAACCTCGAAGCCGCGCTCGCCGGCGAGGGCGGCCTCAAGGAGCACGTGAAGGTCGCGATGAGCAAGCTCGAGCGCGAGCTCGTGTCGCGCGCGCTCGCGCAGACGAACGGCAACGTCACGCACGCGGCGCGCCTCCTCAAAATTTCGCGCAAGGGACTGCAGCTCAAAATGAAAGAGCTCGGGCTCCGCGACGCGAGCGAGAAGACCGATTAGGCATGCGGCGCGCAGTCCTCGCTTTGATCCTCGTCGCGGCTTGTGGCCGTGACACGACGGACGGCGGCGCGCCGAGCCGGCAGGGCGAGGTCGGCGATCAAGTGAGGAGCGACGCCGTGATCGACGCGGGGCCGACGCCGCCGTCGGGCATGATTTGGATTCCGGCAGGGACGCTGCGCGCCGGGACGCCGAAGAACGACGTGCCGCGCGTCGCGGACGAAGAGATGCCTGGCGTCGATTTTCAGATGCATGGATTCTACATCGATACGCTCCCGTATCCGGACGAGACCGGCGCGATCCCGACGTCGAACGTCTCGCGCGACGAGGCCGAGCAAATGTGCGCGGCGAAGGGCAAACGTCTCTGCACCGAGCTCGAGTGGGAGCGCGCGTGCAAAGGCGCGGCGAACGCGACCTACGAATACGGAAATGACTATTCGCAGGAAAAATGCGGCACCGGCGTGTCGATCGACGAGGCCGCGCGGCGGCCGACGGGCGATCACATTTTGTGCAAGAGCGATTTCGGCGTGCGCGAGATGCACGGCGGCCCGTGGGAGTGGACGTCGAGCGACTGGGGCCGCGGGCACAAAGAGAGCCTCGGCGTGTTGCGCGGCGGTAACGCGGTCGCGGGCGAGCTCGTCGGACGCTGCGCGAACGCGCTCGGGCGAGCGCCGACGACGAAGTCGCCGACGATGAGCTTTCGCTGCTGCAAGGGCGAGGTGAACGAAGCGAAGGTCGATCTCGTTCCGACGCACGGGCGCGCGCTCGAGCTTCAGGACAAGCCGGACGCCGCGCGCATCGGGCGCATGGCGCGCTCGATTCCGGGCGTGACGTTGCCCGACACGGGGAAATTTTTCGTGACGACGGCGTGGACTTGGCGGCCGGCGCCGAACGACACGCTCGTTCTCGCCAGCGGTTGCGCCGCGTACGAACGCAACGTGAAACCCGTGGGTTGCGCGCTCGTCGCGTTTCGACCGGACGCGAACCCCAACGCGGACGTCGTCCTCGCGGGCGTCGCGGCCGACGTCGGCATCGGCGAGATGGTCGTCAACGGCGACGCGCGTCACATCCGCGTGCGCGGCCTGCTCTCGCAAGGCGGCCTCTACGCGCGCACGGTCACGTACGTCTACGGCCGCGTCGTCATCGGCGACATGAAGCGCTGATCAAGTCTCGTCCGGTCGGACCCAGACGACGTTCGCTTTGTTCACGGCCATGAACGGCGCTTGATCGATCGCTGTGCCGTCGGCGCCGTAGACCGTGGCTTGCGTGAGCGCGAAAAATCCCTCGCCGTGGTTCATCTCGTCGGTCACGCGTTTGCCCGGATGAAGATGGATGTAGCCGTGGAGCAAACCGGTTTCGGTTTGGACGTAGACGGCTTGCATGTTTTTGGAGACTGCATCGGCGCGCGGCATCTGGCGAGCTTACCTCGCGCCGGCGTCGGTCGGCTCCTCGGTTGGGGGAACCGTGAGCGTCTTGGCCGGGACCGCGGCGTCGTCGAGGAACGTTCGCCACTCGAGCTGATAGCGGCCGCGCGGAAGCGGCGAGAGCTCGAGGCGGCCTTCGGGAGCGACCCACGCGACCGGCGCGCCGTCGATCCACGCGAAACGCGGCGTGTCGGCGGCGTTCACGAGCAAGAGCGCGCCGGACGTGATCGACGCGGCTTTCGGGCCGAGATCGATCGGGCCGGTGTGGAGCGCGGTCAGATCTTTGTTGGAGACGCGGAGCTCGCCGGCGACGGGCGGCAGCGCGCCGGTCACGAACGACGCGCCGCTCGGCGGTGCCGCGAGCGCGATGGCCGGAATGTCGACGCGCTTCACGACCGACGTGACGTCGAAGAACAGCGCCCCGCGCGTCGACCAGTGCAGCTCGGCGTGGAGCGGCAGCTCGTCGGTGCCGAGGACCTCGACCTGCGGCGGAGCGTTCATGAAATCGAGCAGCGCGCGCACGAGAAGCGAGCCACCCTCGCCGAGCTCGGGGAGGTGCGCGATTTCGAAAAAGCCGCTCCCGGCGCGGCTCTGCACCTCGGCGCGGCGCGTTTTGTAACCGAGGCGCGTCATGCCGTCGCCCTTCACGGCGACCTCTGCCGGCGAGAGCGGCGAGACGTCGGCGCGCCGCTCGCCGAAGAGCGCGCGCAGCGAGCCCGGCGCGAGCACGCGATAGCTCGCGAGATCCGGCGTGAGAAAAAAGTGTCCGTACCGATCGAGACGCGACCGAAGCTCCGAATCGCGCGGCAAGAGAAACCCCGCGCTCGTCAGTCGCATGCGCATGCGCGTCGGCGAGAGATCGACCGTGAAGCGTGGCTCATTTTGTTTCCGCATCGCGTCGATCGCTTGCGCGGCGATGGGCGCGCCGCTCGGCACCGCCGGCGCGTCGGGCAAACGAAGGACGAGCGTGACCGTGTAGCCCGCGACGTCTTTTCCCACGATTTCAGGCGGAATCGCGACGTCGCCGCGCATCGGAATCGGCGGGGGCCCGCCTTCGGGCGACGCGTTGGCCGCGAGGGCGAGGGGCGTCGCGAGCGGCGCGGGCTCGGCGCTCGCTTGCGGGCTCGGCTGCGCGGGGTGCGGCGCGTCGTGCGGCGGATCGCTCTTGCACGCGCCGAGCGCGATCGCGATCACGGCGCACGCGAGGAGCTTCACCGGCGAAAATCCGTGATCACGCGGACGCGTGCGTCGAGCGGCGGCGCGCCCGGCAGGTGCTGCGTGTCGAGCAAGACCGACTGCGCTTCGGGAAAATGCGCGCCGAGCACGTTGCAGTTGCCCGGCTCGTTGTCGAAGATCGCGACGACGCGGCCGACGCGCTCGAGCGCCGGCCCGCTCATCCGCTTGAACGCTTCGTCCGGCATCTGCGCGTCGGGTTTGAGCACGAGCTCGGTGCCGGGCACGCCGATCGGAAAACCGAGATCGCGCAAGCTCGCGAACGACCCGAGCCCCATGAGCGGCAAATCGCGCCCGGTGAAATAGACGAGGATGCCGCCCGCGTCATAACAAGCGCGCGCGAACTCCGCCGCGCCGGGGACCTCCACGTCGTGCGCGAGATATCCGTCGGTGAAGAATCGCTCGCGCCAAAAAATTTCGGCCTCGCGAATCAGATCGGTGCGCGTGACGCCGAGCCGCCCGAGCGTGTCGGTCAAGAGATACGCGAGCTGCTCGGCTTCGGCGGTCGCGAGCTTGGTGGCGACCGACGGGTGCGAGTCTTTCCACGCGGTGCTGAGCTCGCGCAGGATGGCCGCCGTTCGCGGGCGATTATCCATGAGCGTGCCGTCGAGGTCGAACACGACGACCGGCGTGCGGCCTTTGCCGCCGTCCCGGCAGCTCTCGACGATGCGGTCGAGAAGCGCTTTGTGCTCGTCTTTCGAGAGGCGGGCGAATGTGTCCACAGAGAGCCGACCGTTACCGCAAAACCGTCCCATGTGCTACGCACTTGGCGTACCGGTAACCGATGGCGCAGCGCGACCATTACGAGGTGCTCGGGGTCGCCCGCACCGCGACGCACGAGGAAATCAAGATCGCGTTCCGCAAGCTCGCGATCCAGCATCACCCGGACAAGAACCCGGGTGACGCGCAGGCGGTCGTGCGTTTCAAGGAAATCAACGCCTCGTACCAGGTCTTGAGCGACACGAATCGTCGCGCCATGTACGACCGCATGGGTCACGCGGCCGAGGACGGGACCTCGCCGTTCGGGCCGAACGGACCGTTCGCGGGCGGCGTCGTCGACATCTCCGACATCGCGTTCGACGGGATTCTCGGCGACATCCTCGGAGCGTTCGGCGTCGGCCGCGGCGAGAAAGGCGACGTTCGCGTCGAGCTGCCGGTTTCGTTCGAGGAGGCCGCGTTCGGCTGCGAAAAAGAGGTCACGTACCAAAAGATTGTAGACTGCAAGGATTGCCACGGGAGCGGCGCGGCGCCCGGCAGCCGCCCCGAGGGGTGCCCGGCGTGCGGCGGTCGCGGTCGCGTGCGATTCCAGCAGGGCCTCTTGCCGATCGCGGTCGAGCGAGTCTGCTCGCGATGCCGCGGCAGCGGGCGCGTCGTCACCGATCCGTGCAAAGGCTGCCGCGGGAGCGGGCTCATGAAGGAGAGCTCGACGCTCAACGTCACGATCCCGCCGGGCACCGAGGCGAACGCGTCGCGCATCGTCGGCGGCGCCGGAAATCGCCCGCGTCCGGCGGCGCCGCCCGGCGACCTCGAGATCATCGTCCAAGTGCGGACGCATCCGTTTTTCAAGCGCGCCGGCGACGACGTCGCGTGCCAAGTGCCGATCACGTTCACCCAAGCTGCGCTGGGCGGCGAGGTCGAGGTGCCGACGCTCGACGGAAAAGCGAAGCTGCGGGTTCCCGCCGGCACGCAACCGGGCACGGTGCTGCGCTTGCGGCAAAAGGGGATCCCCCGGCGCGCGGGCATCGGTCGCGGAGATCAGCTGACCGAGGTGACGATCGAAGTCCCGCAGAAGATCACCGACGCGCAACGCGCGCTCCTCGAGCAGCTCGCGAAGGAGCTCGGCGAGGAGGTCCAGCCGCAGAGGCGGACGTTCATGGAGAAGCTCAAAGATCTATTTGGGTGAAGGTTAGTTCTCCCCTCGGCACGTGCTCGGCACGGGTTTCACTCGCGCCGGCCTGCCGTCACGTGCGCCGGGTCGTGAACGCGGTATTAAAATGTCAGTGAGCGGCGATCAAGCCAAGCTCCGCCGAGGAGACTGGCTGGTCCGCGGCGGAGAAATCGAAAAGGGCGTGCGCCTGTACGCCGAAGTCGCTCGCTCGTTTCGCCGCCAAGGTCTCGCGCTCGCGGCAGTTGCCGTTTGGACACAAGTTCGAGATCTGCTTCGTCGAGAAACCTCGACTGCGCTTGCCGCCGAAGCGCGCACCGAGCTCATCGCGCTTTATCGCGAGCTCGGTCTCGAAGGCGACGCCAGCGCGCTCGAAATGGAAGCACGCTCCGAGCTCCATTGATTGTGGTGCGCGATGCCAAACAGTGGCGCACTGGACATCGCTTCCCCTCGCGTTGGCGAAGCAAGAGGGGACGACGCGCGCGCAGGCGCTCGAGTGCATTGCGCGCATTTTGGCGCCGAGCACGAGCGCGGACGTGCCGAGCACGCGTCGAGGGGAGCTCCAATCCCAACCGAGCGTAAAACTGCGGAAGCCCCAAATCTTCTCTCCGGCTCGAGCGTTCCATTCCAAGGACCCCGCTCGACCGCGCGGCTGCGCCCAACTAAGCTAGACCTCGTGCCGTTTCGCTCCCGACATCTTGCGAGTGCGTTCGTTTTCGCGCTGCTTGCGCAGAGCGCGAGCGCGCAGGATTTCGATCCCAACGGGCGGCATCACCATCCGCAGGGCGGACATCCGCAGGGCGGGCATCCGCAGGGCGGGCATCCGACCAATCCGAACGGTGGGCATCCGACCGGCGTGCAGTCGCCGCAGGTGCTCATCGATCGTTACACCAAGGTCGTCTTGTCGCAGCCGGGGTCGCCGTTTCCGCTCCAGCGGCTCGCGCAGCTCTATCGAGAGAAAGACGGCAGCCTCAAGAACCTGATCGCCGACTTCGAGCAGCGCGCGGGCGCGGCGGGCGCCACGCAATACGCGGCGACCGTGACGCTCGCCGGCGTCTACAAAATCGAAGGGCGCATCGACGACGCGGTGAGGACCTACGAGCGCGCGATCGCGCTCAAGCCGAGCGATCCATCGGCCGTCCTCGCGCTCGCGCATGCGCATCAAGATCGCGGTGACGCGGCGGCCGCGCGCGCGCGATTCGAGCAAGCGCTTCCGCTGCAGACTGCGGTCACCGACAAAGAGCAGACGCTGCGAACGCTCATGGCGCTCGCGCTCGACGGAAAAGATTGGGCGGCGGCAAAGGGCTTTCACGAGCAGCTCGTGCGGCTCGAGCCGACGAGCCTCTACGTGAAAGGCGAGCTCGGCCGCGAGCTCTTCACGCGCGGCGAATATCCGCGCGCCGAAGAGGAGTTCAAGACGCTCGTCACCGCGGCGACCGGCGACAACCGCGCGCTCGCGCCCGCGCTCAAAGATCTCGGAAAAGCGCAGGCGAAGGCGCACGAGAACAAAGAAGCGCTCGCGACGCTCAAGCGCGCGCTTCAAGTCGCCGGACAAGAAGCGGCGGTGCGCGCCGAGATTTACGAGACCATCACCGAAATTTATCGCGCCGATCAGCAGCTCCCCGTGCTCATCAAGCAGCTCGAGGACGACCATCCCGGTGACTTCGCGCGCCTCCGGTTGCTCGGCTCGCTCTACGAAGAGACCGGCGACGCGACGCACGCCATCGCGACGTATCATCGCGCGCTCGCGATTCAGCCGCGCGACATCGACCTTCGCCTCAAGATGGTTCGCTTGCTCCAATCGCAGGGCGAGCTCGACAAAGCGATCGCCGAGTACGAAGGGCTCATTCGCGCGGCGCCGAACAATCCGCAATTCGTCTTCGAGGAGTGCGACGCGCTCCTCCAGCGCGGCGACCGCGCGCGCGCGCTGCGTCTCTTGAACGAGCTCGAGTCGCGCGCCAGCGGCGACGAAGAGTCGCTCAGCCGGCTCGCCGATTTTTACGGACGCATCGGCGAAAACGACAAATCGATGCGCGTGCTCCAGCGCCTCACGCAAGTCGGGAGCTCGGATCCTTCGCACCTCGTCGATCTCGGAGACCGCTATTTTCAGGATGGAAACACGTCGCTCGCGGTGACGACGTGGAAGCGCATTTTGACGACGATTTCGCCGCGTGCGCGCGCGCTCTCGGCGCTCGGCGACGTGTACCTCGAGCACGACATGGCCGACGAGGCGCTCGCGGCGCTTCGCGAAGCCGTGCAGCTCGACCCGCAGAACATCAACTACAAGAAGCAGCTCGCCGGCGCGCTCGAGCGAAAACAAGATCGCGGCGGCGCGCGTCAGATTTGGCAAGAGCTCGCCGAGAAGGCGCATCAGACCGGCGACAAGCTCCTCGCGCGCGAGACGCGCTCGCACATCGTCGCGCTGCTCTCGATGGAGCATTTGCTCGAGTCGCAGATCCCGCTGTGGCAGGCGCAGTTCAACGCGCAGAAGCCCGACGTGGAAGCGGGGCGCACGCTCGCCGAAGCGCAGATCCACTTGCGGCGGCTCGCCGACGCCGAGACCACGCTCAGGCGCGTGATTCAGCTCGCGCCGGGCGACGCGGACAGTTATCTCGCGCTCGAGCGCGTGCTCGTGCAGGGCAACAAGCTTCAAGACGCGATCGCGGTGCTCGAGCGTTTGCTCGCGGTCGACCCGAAGCAAGCGCGCTCGATTTATCAACGCATGTCGCAGTACGCGCTGCAGCTCTATCACGACGACGACGCGATCAAGTACGCGTCGCGGGCCGTCGAGCTGAACCCGGACGACGCCGAAGGGCACCGGCGGCTCGGCGAGATGTATCGCCAGCGGCAAGACGCCGATCACGCCATCGCCGAATTTCGCGCGGCGATCGTGAAAAACGATCGGCTCTTCGTCGTCTATTTCGATCTCGCCGATTTGCTTCTTTCGAAGGGTCAAGTCGACGAGGCGGATCGTTTGTATCGACGCGTCGTTCGAGGGGCGCCCGACGAAGAGTACGTCGCGCGCGCGGCGCGGCTCTCGATGCAGATCAACCTCGGGCGCGGAACGCTCGAGTCGCTCGAGCAGGATCTCTTGCCGCTCGCGATCGGAAATCCGCAGCGCTCGATTTATCGGCATCTCCTCGTCGAGATTTACGGAAACCTCACGTTCGGCTTGATGCAGCGCGTTCGTCACGGCGAAGGCGCCGACGCTCAGGACGCGCGCGAGAAGCTCGCGAAAATCGGCGCGCGCGCGGTGAAACCGCTGCTCGATGCGCTCGCGGACGGCGACGCGTCGCAGCAGCGCATCGCGATCGACGTCTTGAGCTACGTGCAGAACAAGAACGCCGGGCCGTCGCTCTTCGCGTTCGCGACCGGGCAGGCCGAGCTCCCGCTGCGCGTTCGCGCGATGATCGCGTGCGGTGCGCTGCGCGATGCGGGGCTCTTGCCGAAGTATCAGTCGCTGCTCATTCCGAAGAGCGGTCCGGACGAGGCGATGCCGGCGGACGCGGTCGCGGTGGCGGCGGCGTGGGGCGTCGCGCGGATGAACGATCGTCGCGCGATTCCTCTCCTTCGGATGCTCGCGAAGAAGGGCACGCCCGACATGCGCGCCGTCGCGATGCTCGGTCTGGGCCAGCTCAAGGATCGCTCGTCGATTCCGGACGTCGCCGCGGTCGCGAAGGGAAACGAGTCGGGCATGGTCGCGCGCGCGGCTGCGGCGTACGCGCTCGGCGAGCTCGGCGCGGACTCCGAAACGCCGACCCTCCTCGCGCTCGCGCAAGGCAACGACGCGCTTCCACGCGAGCTCGCGCTCGTCGCACTCGCGCGCATGGGCGCGGGCGGAAAACCGGCGCTCGCAGCGATGAGCGACGCGATCTTCGCGGGCGGCGAGACGCAGAGCTCGCGCGCGCGCCTCGCGGGCGAATCGGTCCAGCGCGCGGGCGCCGCGGCGCTCACGCTCCTCGCGAACCCGGCGCTCGCGAAGACGTCACCCGATCCGCTGCCCGTTCCCGACGGCATGCTCGACGTCGAGGCCGCGCTCGATCAGCTCGTGCCGCGCACGCAGTCCGACGCGGCGCGCGCCGCCGCGTTCCTCAAATACTCCGATGCGATTTCACGCGCCGCGCTCGAGGCGCTGCAAACGTCCGGCGACCGCGCGCGCATGGTGCTCGATTCGCTCGGCGGCGGCGACGGAAGCTTCAAACCGTTCGTCGACGGCTCGTCGCCGAAGGCGCCGCCCGCCGCGAAGGCGAAGGCCCTCGAGATCGAAAAAAATCTCGAGCGCGCGATCGTTCCGCTCGCGCGACATCCGAACACCGAGACGCGCATGGAGGCGGTCGTGCTCCTCGCGCGTGAAGGAACCGAAGCTGCGCAGTCGGCGGTCGTTTCGGCCGTCGACGATCCGGACGAGAGCGTGCAGCGCGTCGCGCTCGCCGCGATCGGTGCGCACCCGGATCCGGCGGCGGCGGTCGCCGTCGCGAAGCTCCTCCGCACCCACGAAAATTGGGCGATGCGCGTCCTCGGCGCGCAAGCGCTCGGCCGCCTGGGCGGGGCCGAGTCCACGCGCGCGCTTCGCGAAGCCGCGACGCACGACGCCTACGCGCTCGTCCGCGAAGCCGCGCTCGTCGCCCTCGCGAGCTACGACAAAGCGTCGGCCGCCCAGCTCGCCGCCGAGGTCGCCCAAAAAGACGTCGAACCGCGCGTCCGCGAAACCGCCCGCCGCATCGCTGCCCGCTGATCGTTCCGGCAGAGAAAAACAGGAAGGTCAGAAGGTCAGAAGGATTTATTTTGTTTCGTGCGGGCAGCGGCGCCGCGACAACCTGCCAGCCTCGCGCCGCCGCGGCAGCTGTCCCGCAAAAAAAATCTCTCCCTCTCGCCTTCTGATCTTCTGACCTTCCTGTTCAATCTCTCGGTGATTCACCCGACGGGCGGCGGCCGCCCCGTCATCGAGCGGATGGGCGCCAGGTCGGCGTCGAACACGCCGCGGAACTCGCGTGCGAAATCCTCCGGGGTCCTCCCGATCACCGTCGCGAGCCGCTCCATCTCGAGCTCGTCGTCGAGGTCATCGTGCCGGAGGCGAATCATGTACGAGCGCGCGATGCGATAGCGATCCGACTCGAGGTTCACCATGCGCACGCGCATGCGCCCCGTCTCGGGGTCCATGATGCTCGAGAACGGAATCGGCTGAAAATGCCCGTTCACCATCGCGACGAGACACTCGCTCCCGCCCTCGATGACATAGCGCGCGGCGCAGTAGCCGAGGTCGCGCGTGTACTCCATGTCGCTCGGCACCGGGTCGGCGCAGCGGAGCTCGTAGCCGATGTTCTTCGAGACGATGGTCGGCTTGAGCCCGAACGGCGCGAGCCGCTTGCGCACGGCGTTACGCACGATTTCGCCGAAGTCGATTTCGGCGATGCGAATGTGATCGTGCTCGTCGCGTTCGACGTTGGCGAGCCCCGCCAGATCGCTCTCGGGAAGAATTTCGACGATGCCTTCGGCCATCACCGCGACGCCGTCGTTGCGGCCTTGCGCGAGGCGTTTGACGATCGACCCGGCCACCGTGTCGACGACGAGCGAGAGCTTCGGATTTTTCGCGAACTCCTCGGGGATCAAGCTGACCGTCGCGCCCGCCGCTTTGCCGATGCCGAGCGCGAGGTGCCCGGCCTTGCGCCCCATCGCGACGACGATGTACCAGCGGCCGGTCGTCTTCGCGTCGACCATCAAGTTTTGAACGATGCCGACGCCGACGCTTCGCGCGGTCGTGTAGCCGAACGTCGGCACCTCGAGCGGCAAGTCGAGATCGTTGTCGATCGTCTTCGGCACGTGCACGACGCGGAGCCGGCCGTTCGACGCCTTCGCGAGCGAGAACGCCGAGTACGCGGTGTCGTCGCCGCCGATGCTGACGAGCATGCCGACGCCGAGCGAGTCGAGCGCAGCGAGCGCGTTCTTCATGTGCTCGGGATTTTTCGTCGGGTTCGCGCGCGACACGCCGAGCATCGCGCCGCCGCGAAAGTGAATGCGGCTCGTATCGGTGATGCTCAGCGCCGACACGTGCGTCGTGTCGCCCTCCATGATCCACTTGAAGCCTTCTTGGATGCCGAGCACTTCGACGCCCGAGAGGCACGCGCGAATGGTGGCCGCGCCGATCACACTGTTGATTCCCGGCGCAGGTCCCCCCGCGCACAGGATGGCGAGCTTGTCGTTGGGAGCAGTCACTTTCGCAGGATAGATCGGATTGCGAACGCGAGCAGCGCGACCGCGGCAGCCGCTGCGCAAAGGATCGCGGCCGTATGCGAACGGTGTGGCGATTCGCGACGCGGCCGCGAGAGCGCGACCCGTATCGCGCGATGCGACGGGCTCAGGAGCTCTTCGTGCGTGCCTTCCGGCGTTTGCAAAATCGCGACGTCTTCGTGCGAGCCGCTCATCTGCGTGACGAAATATGCGATCGCCTCGAGCGAGCGTGTCGCCTTCGTGCAAGCGAAAGTTTCTTCGAGCACCACGCCATCGCCGTCGGGCGTCGTCGTGACCGCGCCCGGCGCGCAGGGCTCGTCGTCGCTTCGCACGTCGACGGCGACGTGCCCGTCGCGATCGAGCGCCGCGTCGGCCTCGCGCGCGGCGAACGTGAACCGCGCGCGAATCGCGCCGCTCGGCTGCTCGTCGAGCTCCATCCGCGAGATGCCGAGGCTGTGCGCGCACGTTTCGCGCGCGAGGGCCGCGACGAGTGCGAAGGCGATCGCGGCTGCTACGGTTCTCATGAGCGATGAACACGTGCGAGATTCGAGTCGGTCGCTTGATGGAGATCGCGGTCGCCGACGGTTACAAAACGGTCGAAGACGTCGACGCGATGATCGAGATGATCCGAGCTCGGCTCGCGCGGGTCCGGGGAGGCCAGCGCATCGTCATCGCCGCCGACTGGCGTCCTTGCACCGTCTTCACGCCGGCCGTCGCCGAGCGCGCCGTCACGATGCTCACGGGCGTCGTGCCGCGCGTCGAGCGGAGCGCCATCCTGCACCGCGCGGATCACGCGACGTCGGTTCTCCAAGTCTTCCGCCTCGTCAAAGAGAGCCATTTCGAGGCGCGTCGCGTCTTCACCGCGCCGACCGAGATGGAAAAATGGCTCGGCGAAATGCTCGGCCCGGAGGAGCGAGGTCGACTGCACGCATTCCTCGGTCAACGTGCTTAGCTCGGCGGCTCGGTGCGAATCATCTCGCCGCGGATTTTGCTCGCGACGAACAAGAACGGAAACGACACGAAGAGACCGGCGAACCCGAGCAAATGCTCCCACGCGATCAGGCTGATCACGATGAGAAAGCCGGGCAAATGGACGTGCTTCGTCGTGAGCCGCGGGTTCAGATAATACGCTTCGATTTTGTGCAGCACGGCCGTGAGCGCGACGAACACGAGCACGCCCGGAACGCCGCGCACTTGATAAGCGAGCAAGCACAGCACGACGCCGGCGACGATGTTGCCGACCACCGGGATGAGGCCCGAGACGAAGATCAGGATCATCAGCGACGGCACGTGGTGAATCCCGAGCAGGAGCAAAACCGGGAGCGTGAGCAGCGTGTTCACGGCGGCGACCACGAGCTGCAGCTGAATCGTGATGCGAATGGCCTCGGCGACGTACCCGAGCCAGCGAATGACCGTGCCCATGAGCGAGGTCGGTTCGATTTTGCTGAACACGTGGTGCAGCTCGTCTTCTTCGAGCGCGTAAATCACCGCGAGGATGAGCGCGATGACGACCGACGTGACGACGTGACCGGCCATCGCGGCGATGTGGAGCGCGCGATCCGAATATTCGCGCGCGCGCTCGGCGAGCTTGGCCGAATCGGGCAGGTGCTCGCGCGCGTAGACGATGATGGGATTCTTCTCGAGCTCGGCGATTTGATGCGGGAACGTCTTTTGCGCGTGCTTGACGAGCCGAATCGCGCGCGTCGCGACGAGCGCGGCGAGGACGCCGAACGAAACGAGGAACGTCGCGAGGACGACGAGAAAGGCCCGTTTGCGCGGCCACTGCGTGCGCGCGACGAGCAGACGCGTGGCGCCGCCGAACGCCGACGAGATCGCGACGAAGAACGCGAGCAGCACGAGCTCTTCGCGAAACAGCACGAGCAGCGTGATGAAGAGCGCGAGCGCGAGCAAGCGGCGCGCGGTGCGCTCGCGGAAAAATTCCCCAACCCGGTCCATCGAATGCGCGAGGCTACCTCATTTCGCGGTC
Organism: Polyangiaceae bacterium; assembly: GCA_036488725.1. Classification (GTDB taxonomy): domain Bacteria; phylum Myxococcota_A; class Polyangia; order Polyangiales; family Polyangiaceae; genus DASXHD01. The sequence goes on from DASXHD010000080.1 coordinate 33,444, forward strand.
AAAGCGGCTCGCCGTAACCCGCGTAAGCGATCCGCGCGCGCGGCGCGTGCTGGCGCACTTCGGACGCGAACCCTTCGAGATCGATCCCCGGCAAGAGATGAAGCCCCGCGTCGAGGGGCGCGAAGAACGCGTCGTGGTGCGTCGGCGCGACGACCGAAGGCGAGAGCGCCGTGATGAGACGAGAGAGATAATTCGGCGTCGATTTGCGGCCCGCGAGGCCGACGAGCAAAACGTCTGCACGCTCGCCATCGAGCTCGCTGTCGACGAGATCGGCGCTGCCGTTGTGGTAGATGCGCACGCCCGCCGCGTCGAGCACGATGCCGAACGCGCCGCCCATCTTGTACTCCCACGCACGCGCGGGGAGCCGCGGCGCCGACCGCACGTCGCCCGGAAACGGCACGCGCCCGAACGCGATCCGTCCGTGTTTGCTCGGAACGAATCGAATCCCAACATCACCCACTGAAATGCGCGCACCGCCCGGCGGCACGAGCACGAGCTGCGAGTCGGCGACGCCCTCGGCGCGACCGAACGCGCAGGTGCTCGCCGACCCGATGAGCTTTGCCCCGGTTTTCCGGGCGATCCGCGGCGCGTCGAGCAAATGATCGTAGTGACTGTGCCCGCAGAGGATCGCGTCGACCTTCGCTGGAATCCATTTCGCGATCGCCGCGTCGTCCGGCGCGAGCCGCCGACCGGCCACCTGCGCGAGACGATGCCGCGAGACGTACGGGTCGATCAGGACCGTCGTCGTCTTCGTCGAGACGACGTGCGCAGCCGTCCCGAGCCACGTGATCGTGACCGCGCCGTCGATGCGCGCGCCCTCGCGCGGCGGCCGAAACCGCGGAAACGCGAGGTCGTAAATCACAAGTCGTCGTGGAAGAGCGGCTCGCGATTTCGCACGTAGCGATAGACGAGCTGCCGCGCCTCGGGCGTGATCTGCGTGAACTTGGCGCCGAACCCGGGCGGCGCGTCGCCGCCTTGCTCGCGCGACCACTGCACGACCGCGTTGGCCTCGAACTCGTAACCGCCCGGCAGCGACACGCGCAACCGAACCGGCTGCCCGATTTTCGGAATCATGTACGTCGAGACGAAGAGCCCGCCGTGGTCGATGATGTCGTTGCCCGAGAGACCTTTGTAGAAGTTCGACGGGCTGTGGGCGCCGAGATCCGCGGCGATGACCGACGCGCCGTCTTGCGCGGGAGGCGCCGGCGGCCGGCCGGAGGTGGGCGTCCCGTACGGAGCCATCGCCGGGTTCGGCGCTGCGGTCGTCGCCGCCATCGGCGATCGTCCGGCAGGCGCGGGCGCAGGCGCCGCGAACGGATCGCGCGCGACCACCGGTTGAACCGGTTGCTGCGCGACCGGAAACGCAGGCGCGGGCTGCTGTTGATACATCGGCTGCGGCGCGGTCGGCGCGAACGCGACGCCCGCGTTGGGCATCGAGACGACCGGTGCGGCCGCGGCCGCCGGTTGAACGAGCTTGTTGATCGCGTGCACCAGCCCGAGCGACCCCGCGACGGCTTCCATCGCTGCCGCGATCGCCGGGTGCTGCGTCGGCTGCGCTTGGAGTGACGAGAGCGCGTTCCGTACGTTTTGAAGCGCGGTCTCGGCGTGCGGCGAGAGCACGGTTCCGTTGCTGCGCTCGATCTGGTGCAGCGCGCTCATGGCCTGCGCGATCGGCGTCGCGAGGTCGACGATGTGCGGCGGCACGCTCGGATCGGACTGCAGCGCGGAGAGGCCTCGCGCGAGCGATTCGCGCGCGCTCTTGGCGGTCGTGGCGATGTCGGGCATGGGTGACCTCGGATGCTATGCGAGCGCGCCGCGCCCGCCAAGTAAGCTCGCGAGCGCGTGTTGGTCCAAAAAAAAGTCGTCTTCTTCGCGGCGCCCTGCGCGAAGCTCGAGCGCGAAATCCGCCGCGCGCACGACCGCGACGCCGTCTTTGCGAACGGCAGCTTCACCGGGCTCGAGCGCGCGCGGAAATTCCCGCGTGGGTTTCACCTCGAGTAGTACGACCGTTTCGCCGCCGATTTCAGTGAAGGCGCCGGGCCAAGGCGCGGCCGCACGCACGCGACGCGCGATGCGCTCGGCCGGCTCGGTCCAGCGGATTTCGAGCATGTCCTCGGTCGGCGACGGCGCCTCGGTCGCCTCGGCGTCGTTTTGGGGGCGTGGCTCGGGCGGAGCTCCTCGCGCGTATTCGGCGACGACCTCGCGCAAGACGGCGAGCGACGGGCGGTCGAGCTTCTTCGCCAGCGTCCACGCGTTCCACGACGCATCGATCCGCAGGGGGACCTGCCGCAAAATCGCGCCGGTGTCGTACGTCTCGTCGAGCCGATGCGCGGTCACGCCGGTCACTTCGTCGCCCGAGTCGATGGCCCAAAAAAACGGATCCGCTCCGCGATGCCGCGGAAGGAGCGACGGGTGCACGCCGATCGCCGGCGCGAGCGCGAGGATCTCGCGCGGCAGACGCTTCGTCCAAAACCAGCTCACGATCAAATCCGGCGCGAGCGCTTCGAGCCGATCGAGCGCAGCCGGCGAATCGAGCGCGGGCCTCACGAACGCGCGCTCGCCGAACACGCGCCGCACGCGCCTCACGCCCGGAGCATCGTCGCGCGAGATCGCGACGTACACGAGCTTGCGCTGGTCGCGCTCGAGCAGGAGCGCGCCGAGCGGCATCCCGAAATAGGCGATCCTCAAGAAGACGGCGCGATGACCGCGGTCGCCGGCTCTTCGCCGAGCTGCCGCAAGAGCGCCGTGCGCGCCGCGTGCTCGACGAGCGACCAGAGCTGCGCGCGGTCGGTCGAGCGCCCGAGGAACCCAATCGGAATCCTGAAGCCGCCCTTGTCGCGACGCCCGCCGCCGAACGCGCGCCCGCGATCGTCGAAGCCGAACGCCGCTTCGAGCCACGCCGCTGGGTCGACGCTCGGCGAGTGCGTTCGCAGCGAGCCCTCGATGAACTTGTCGCCGACGACGCCGTACACGACGACCGTGTCGATGTCCTCGCGGCGAATCAAAAAGTCGGCCGCTTGCGCGATGGTGTCGCGCTCGCTCTCGGGTACGAAGCCGACGCCGGCCATCGCGAAGTTACGCCGCACGACGAGCGCCGCGAGCGCGCGCGCGATGACGTCCATCGCGCTCGGCGCGATGAGGTGCCGGCTGAGGTCCTGGAGCATGTCGCGGTCGCAGACCTCGGCGATTTGCGAAGCGGCGCGAAAGTCGGTCGCGCGCGCGAGCGTGAAGTCGTCGGTGTCGGTCGAGAGGCCGTGCATGAGCGCGGTCGCGATGCGCCGGTCGTCCTCCGACTCCGGGTCGAGCGGGGCGAGCGAGGTCAGGTACTCGACGAAGATGGTCGCGGTCGCGCCGACGTCGTGGCGAATGTCCACGAACCGTGCGCGCGGCGGCGCGTTGGTGCGGTGGTGGTCCACGATCGCGAGCGTCTCGACGTTGTCCGCGTCGGCGAGATCGGGGTCGACGTCGTGCGCGTCGACGAGCGCGAGGAAATCGACCGGCGCCGCGACGTCGCGCAGGCTCTTGATTTTCCGCAGCTCGAGGCCGAGCAGCTTCACGAGCGCCCGGTTTTCACGGTGGCTCAGCTCGTGGATGTAGCCGATGGTCGTTTGCGCCACACCCAAGCGCGTCGCGATGTGCGCGAGCGCGAGCGCGCTGGCGATGCCATCCGGGTCCGGATGCCCGCGCAGCGGGACCAAGATGCGCTTGCCTTTGGCTGCGCTGAGCGTGTCCGCGAAAGCCTGCGCACGATCGGCGGCAGTCGACGGAGGAACGACCAAACGCCGAACGGGTTCATTCATGAGGGCCATATTGTGGACCCGAATCGGAGGGTTCGTCGAGCTTCGCGCAAGGCCGAGATCGCGGCCAGCTCGGCACATCGCGTGCCGTTGCGCCATGCGTACGAAAGGAATGCTAATTTCGCGCCGACGAATGACGCCCCAGCGGTTTTGGACAGGACTTCGCGCGGCGATCTTCGCGGTCGCGCCGGCGCTCATCGTCGCGCTGCCGCCGCTCGCGTGGGTGCGCGAGGGAACGTATCGCGCGTCGCTCACGACGCTCGGGCGCGATCAAGGCATCTTCCAATACATCGCGTGGGCGGTGATGCACGGCGACGTCGACTACCGCGACGTGCGCGACGTGAACGGTCCGCTCATTCACGGCGTGCACATGTTCATGCTCGCGCTCGGCGGGCGCGACGAGCATCGCTTCCGCGTTCTCGACCTCCTCTTCACCGGCGTCGCGTTCGCGTTCGTCGGCGCGTGCCTTCCGGGCGTCGAGCGGAGCTTTCGCGCGGCGGGGCGCGCGGCCGAGGCCGGCGCGCGCGCGGGCTGGGCGTTCGCCGCGTGGGTCGTCTTGAGCGGGCAGCTGCTCATGTACCTTTACTGGGACCTCGCGCAGCGCGAGACGTTCTGCCACTGGTTTCTCCTGCCGAGCGTCGGCCTGCAGCTCCTCGCGCAAGGAAAATTGGCGAGCGAAGATCGCACCCACGCACGCCGCTGGCTCGGCGCGCTCGTCGTCTCGGGCGCGCTCAGCGTGATCCCATGGTTCGGAAAGCCGACGTTCGGGCTCTTCACGATCATCCAGGCGTTCACGCTGATCATCGACCGGCACTTGCCCGTTCGTCCGCGGAAGATGCTCGCGCTCTTCGCCGCGGGCGGCGTGCTCGGCGCGCTGACACAGCTCGCGTTCTTGCTGCGGTACGGCGATATCGGCGCGTGGCTGCACATCACGTTTCACGACGTCCCGGCGATGTACCGCTTCATGATGCCGCGCACGCCGCGCGAAATCCTGTCGCTCACCTGGGGCGGCCCGCCGACCGCGCTCGCGCTCGCCGGTGCGTGCGTGATGCTCGGCCTCATCCTCGACGGTCAGCTCGCGCGACGCGCGCTCGTCATCGCCCTCTTCCCGCTGTGCGGCGTCGTCAGCGTGATCGTGCAGGGCAAAGGATTTCCGTATCACTTCCACCCGGTCACCGCGGGCATCGCGCTCCAGTGGCTCTTGCTCGTCGTCTGGATGTGGGAACGTTTTTCGGCGCGCTCGCGCGGAACGTTCCTTCGCTTCTTGCCGTTCGCGGCGGCGGGCGCGCTCGCCGCGCGCATCGCGTATCTCTTGCCGGCCTCGCCGCACCTCACCGATCTCTGGATCCTCGACAAGGGCAACACGGCCGAAAAACGCGCGAGCCACGATTATCTCGTCTACTTCCGCGATCGCGATTTCTTTCCGTGGCAGATGCGGCAAGCGGCTGCGTATCTGCGCGAGCACACGCGCCCCGACGATCGCGTGCAGCTCTACGGAATGGATCCGTACGTTCTATTTTTGGCCGAGCGAAAAAGCGCGACGCCATACATCTACGCGTACGATCTCAACGCCGACGCCGCGCTCGCCGGATCGTGGATGCGGCGGGGCCTGCACCCGACCGCGGCTCAAGCGGCGCAAATTCGATCGATGCGTGACGCGCACGAAGCCGACATGCTCGCGCGCCTCGAGAAGAGCCCGCCCGCCGCGTTCGTGTTCATCGATGGCTCGCCGCTGCTCAGCTACGCCGATTCGGTTTACGACTTCAAAGAGCACAACCCCGACGCAGCCGCGTGGCTCGACGAGCATTACGAGGAAACCGCGGCGTTCGGAGAAGATCGCGTATGGCTCAGGCGGGACCTCGCCCAAAAGTGATCTATAACGTACTCCCCACATGGAGCCCCAAGGAAGCAACGCGGCACCGGCGCTGGTCACGGCGACGCCTGCCGCACCGCCGGCGTCGATGGCGCCGAGCGAGGACTTCCGCGCTCCGTCGCTCTATCTCAACCGCGAGCTCTCGTGGATCGAGTTCAACGGTCGCGTCCTCGCCGAGGCCGACAACCCGAACGACCCGTACCTCGAACGGCTGAAGTTCCTCGCGATCGTCTCGTCGAACCTCGACGAATTTTTCATGGTGCGCGTCGCCGGGCTCAAGCAGCAGCAGAGCGGTGACGTGAGCGACCTCGGGCCCGACGGGATGACGCCGGGCGAGCAGCTCCAGGCGATTTCGGAGCGCGTGCACGATCTCGTCGCCGCGCAATACCGCTGCTTGCGCGAGCGTGTCTTGCCGGCGCTCGCCGAGAGCGGCATCCAGCTCGTGAAGCCGGAGCGGCTCGACGACGTCGCGCTCCGCGCGCTCGACGAGCGCTTCTTCAACGAGATTTTTCCGATCCTGACGCCCATCGCGGTCGACCCGGGTCACCCGTTTCCGCACCTTCGCAACAAGAGCCTGAACCTCGGCGTCATGTTCGACGAAGGCTCCGAGGCGGCGAGCTTCGGCGTCGTGCAGGTCCCCATGATGCTGCCGCGTCTCCTCGAGGTGCCCGGCATCAAGGGCGCGCGTCACGCGTACGTGCTGCTCGAGGACTTGGTCGCGCGTCACGCGGCGACGATTTTTCCGGGCGTGCGATTGCGTGGAACCTACATCTTTCGCGTCACGCGCAATTTCGACCTCGAGATCGACGAAGAAGAGGCCGAAGACCTCTTGCAGACCATTCAGCAAGAGCTCCGCAAGCGCGAGCGCGGAAACGCGGTGCGCGTCGAGGTCGCCGGGACGCCGACGCCGACGTCGCTCGCCAAGCTCGTGCGCGCGCTCAAGCTCGATCCGGATCGCGACGTCTACCAAGTCGACGGCATGCTCAACGTCTACGACTTGATGCAGCTCGTGACGCGCGACGAGCGCCGCGATTTGCGCGACGAGCCGTTCACGCCGCAAGCCGTGCCGCTCCTCCGCGACGCCGACGATCCGTTCGCGATCATCCGAGAGCGCGACGTCTTCATTCATCAGCCGTACGAGACCTTCGAGCACGTCGTCGATTTCATCTCGCGCGCGGCCGACGACCCGGACGTCCTCGCGATCAAGCAGACGCTCTATCGCGCCGGCGGCGACTCGGCGATCGTGCGTGCGCTCGCGCGCGCGGCCGAGGCCGGCAAACAAGTGACCGCGGTCGTCGAGCTCAAGGCGCGCTTCGACGAAGAGTCGAACATCGTCTGGGCGCGAACGCTCGAGCAGTCGGGCGTGAACGTCGTCTACGGTTTGCTCGGGCTCAAGACGCACGCGAAGTGCTGTCTCGTGATTCGTCGCGAAAAAGGGAAATTACGGCGCTACGTGCACTTTTCGACGGGCAACTACAACCCGACGACGGCGCGGCTCTACACCGATTTTTCGTTCATCACGGCGCGCGAGGCGATCGCCGAGGACGCTTCGTCGCTCTTCAATTTGCTGACGGGGTACAGCGCGCCGCCGAAGTGGAAATCGATCGTCGTCGCGCCGCTCGGTTTGCACGAGGCGGTGCTCGGGCTCATCGCGCGCGAGGCGGACCACGCGCGCGCGGGGCGGCCGGCGCGCATCGTCGCGAAGATGAACGCGGTCGTCGACGAGGACGTCATCGAAGCGCTCTACCGCGCGTCGAACGCGGGCGTTCAAATCACGCTGCTCGTTCGCGGCATCTGCTGTTTGCGGCCGGGCGTGCCGAACGTGAGCGAGCACATCGAGGTGCGCGCGATCGTCGATCGCTTCCTCGAGCACGGGCGCGTTTTTTCGTTCGCGAACGGCGGCAAGCGCGAGACGTTCATCTCGAGCGCCGACTGGATGCCGCGAAACTTCCATCGCCGCGTCGAGGTGATGGTCCCGATCGACGACGAGGACATCAAGACGCGCCTCGCGGACATTCTCGACGTCCAGCTCGCCGACACGGCGAAGGCGTGGCGACTTTTGAGCGACGGGCGCTACGAGCGCGTCGAGCCGAAAGAGGGCGCGGCGCCGCTTCGCTCGCAGCAGCGTTTCATCGAGCTCGCGCGCGACAAGGTGAAGATCGCCGAGAACGCGGGGCGCTCGTCGGGAAGATTCCATTTGGCGAGGCCGATCCCGGAGAGGACGCGGAGGCCGCCGAGGCAGCGCGCGACTCCGCTGAAGAAGCCGTAGCTATCGTTTGCCGTGCTCGAGCGTCGCGGCGCACGAGCCGGGGGTGGTCGAGACTGCGCCGCGGAGGGCATGCTCGACGCATCGGCTGACCGCGGGGGTTCGGCCGTGCGCGTGGACGTCGGACATTTTTCCGTCGGACGTCGTCCATTCGACGCGCGTCTTCGTGGACGTAGCGGCGCATGCGTCGAGCTGCGTCTTGCGCGACGCGAAGCCCGCGCCGAGCGCGAGCGCGCCGAGCAGGCCGAAGCTGCCGGGCTCGGCGGTGCACGCGATGTCCGAGAGCTCGACGCCGTCGACGCTCATGTGCGCCACCGTGAACGACGCCGTTTGCGCCGTTTGCGTCTCGGGAGGAGGCGACGCGGCGACGGGCTCCGCTCGAACCGGCGCCGCCGTTTCGGCGGGCTGGATGACCGGGTCCGGCTCCGCGCGCGGCTCGGGAGCTTGCTCCGCCGCAGCGGCGCACGCGAAGAGAGCAGAAGAAAGAATGGCCAAGATAAAAGGTCTCATGCCTTTTCCTACGCCGCCGCGGCCCCGCAGCTGCCCGGCTTTGGTAACATCGGGCCCGTGTTCGGGATGACCCGCGGAGAAATTGCGATCGTGGCGTTCATCTTTTGTCTCGTGTACGCGGCGATCGTGCTGCCTCGGCTCGCGGAGCGCATCGGCGTTCGTGACGACAAGAAGCCATGACCGACAGCGAGCACCCGCCGAGCGAACAGAAGACGACGGTCTTCATCAGCGATCCGTCGGTCGAGGCCGAGCGCATCACGCAGGCGCTTCGCACGGCGGAGTTTCACGTCGTCGACGTGCCGCTGGCGATGCTCGTCGCGCGCGTCGCGGTGCAGCGGCCGCGCATCGTCATCCTCGACGCCGACGCCGAGGGCGCCCTCGACGCGGTCGCGCGCATGCGCGAGCTGCCGGACGCGGAAGGGATCGACGTGCTGTTTTGCGGACGGCCGGGCGCGACACTCTCGGGCGCCGAGGACGCCCTCGCGCACGAAGGCAGCGGATTTTTTCCGCGGCCGGTCAGCGTGCCGACGCTGCTGAAGAAGATCGAGTCTCTCGCGAGCGGCGAGACGCCTGCAGCCGAGCATCAACCGCCGCCCGACCCGAAGCCGGTCGAGGTCGTCCCGCGGCGCATCTCGACGCGGCCGCCGCCGAGACCTCCGTCGCATCCGCCGAGCTCGCGTCCGCCGGGATCGCGTCCGCCGGGATCGCGCCCGCCGCCTTCGATCGTTCCTTCGCTTCGCGGGCCGAGCTCGCAGCGCGTCGCGCCGCCGAGCATCGTGAGCCGAGAGCTCGCGGAGCTCTTGTCGCGCGCAGAAGAGGCGGTCGGCGATGCGAGCAGCGCCGCGAACGAAGCGATGCCTTCGCCCGAAGAAGAGATCGAAGCCGTCTTGCCCGAAGACGTGCTCGCCGCGCTCGACGCGCCGCTCGAAGACGAAGAAGAGGGCGACGAGGTCGAAGGTCCGGCGCGCGTGACCACGTCCGGCGGCCGCGCGGCGACGACCGGCGTTCGCGAGCCTGCGCAGGCGGCCGCGCGTCCTCCGTCGATGGCGCCGGAGCCACTCACGCACGACGGCGGCACGAGCGCGCATCAAACGCAGGGCGAGCCGCTCTCGGTAGCGACGGGTGCGGGCGCACGCACGACCGACGGCCTGACGACCGCGCATCGTTCGACGCGAAAGAGCGAGCCCGCACCGCCCTTCGCCGACGCGACGAGCGCGGTGACGATGCCTCCGCGGCGCCCGAGCTCGATTCCGCCGCCGACGCACGTGCAGCCCGCGTTCTCGATGCAGCACGCGCAGCCTTCGCCGAGCGTGCTCTCGACGACGCTCGGCAGCGAGCTGCTAGTATCGCAAGGCGGCATGATCGGCGCGCCGGTTCCGGCGTTCGGACAACCGTCGTCGAACCCGAGCCAAGCGCAGAGCAGCGGATCGGCGCCGTCGACTTTCGAGCAAGTGCAGCCGCCGCCGAGGCCGGAAGACCCTTGGAAGTCCCCGGCGGGCGACAGCTCGCTCGGCACGCGCGCCGCGCAAGGCGCGTACGCGCTCGGTCCGGGCGATGCGCCGCGCGTGCTCGCGCAAGCGATCGCCGAGCGTCAAACCGGAGCGCTCACGATCGAAACGCCCGCCGCGCGCGCCGGCGCGAACGAAGTGCGGCGCATCGTGCTGCGCGAGGGCGACATCGTGACGGCCGCGTCGGGCGTCGAGACCGAGACGCTCCTCGCGTTCCTCGGCGCGCGCGGGGACCTGCCGCGCGAACGCGTCGAAGCGCTCGCCGGCCGTTTGCCGCCGTACGGTCGTCACGCGGGCGCCGCGCTCGTGGCGCAAGGCGTCCTCGGACAAGAGCAGCTCTGGCCCGTCTTGCGCGCGCACGCAGAGTTCATCATGGGCCAAGCGATGCTCGCGCCGGCGGGCACCGCGCTGCTCGAGGCCGAGCCGCCGGGCCGCCTCAAGACCGAGCCGAGCGTCTTCGGTGGCGCGCCCGGCGCGGAAATTTTCGTCGAGGTGATGCGTCGCGTGATCTCGAGCGACGAAGCCGTGCGGCGCGTCGGCGGTCGCGCGTCGGTCGTCGCCGAGGGCGGGCGCGCGCATCTTCTCCGCGAATGCGGTCTCGGCGCCGCCGAGGTCGACGCGGTGCGCACCGCGCGCGGCCAGCGCGTCGACGCGGTCATGGCCTCGATGCCCGAGACCGACGTCGCGTCGGTGCTCTACGCGCTCTGGCTTCTCGGCGTCGTCGACATCGTGCAGAGCGTGCTCGCGCGATCGGAGCGACCGAACCTCGCGCCCGACGCGATCGACGAAGCCGCCGTGCGCGAGCGCATCCGCGCGCGCATCGCGCTCGTCGAAGAAGGCGACTACTTCGCGCTCCTCGGCGTCCCGCACAACGCGACCGGCTACGAGGTGCGCCGCGCATACCTCGACCTTCGCCGCGTATTCGAGCCGACGCGCGTCCTCACGCCCGCGCTGCTCGACCTCGCCGAAGACGTCCGCCGCATCGCGAGCGTGCTCGAAGAAGCCTACGAAATCCTTGGCGACAACTCCCGACGAGAGCGCTATCGCCGTGCCATCGAAGCCGACGCACCGCCGCTTTGAGGCGGTGACGCTTCGCCGAGCGATGCTTAAAGTGCTACGAACCCAGCCATGAATTTCGCGCAGAGAGGCGCCAAAGCGGAGGCCGTGCCGACCATCGGCGAGCAGGATTTCGAGCGCGAGGTGCTGCGCAGCGAGCTCCCCGTGCTGCTCGAGTTTTCGGCCGAGTGGTGTCAGCCGTGCAAGACGATCGCGCCCGAGGTCGCCGCCTTCGCCAAAGAAATGGAAGGCAAGATCAACGTGCGGAAGATCGACATCGATCGCTCGCCGCTGATCGCGCGCGAGCTCCGAATCCAGTCGGTGCCGACGTTCATGATGTTCGCGCAGGGCCGCCCGGTCGACGCGGTCGTCGGTGCGGTCGGCAAGAAGAAGCTCCGCGAGATGGTCGACCCGTACCTGCCGCGCGCCGAGGGCGCGCTCAAGGCGATCGAGGTCGCGCAGCTCCTCCGCGAAGGACGCATCGCCGTCGTCGACACGCGCGACGCTGCGGCGTTCGGTCGCGCGCATCTCCCCGGCGCGAGCAACATGCCGATCGAAGAAATCGAGACGCGCCTCGCCGAGCTCCACATGCTCCCGGCGCAGCCGGTTTTGTACTGCCGGTCGGGTGACAAGACGAAAGTGCTCGCCGAAAAACTGGCGGGCGAAGGCATGCCCGTGATGTTCATCGAGGGCGGCATGTTGGGGTGGGAAAGTGAAGGGCTTCCTGTCGAGCGGGGGTAACATGATGGCCATGCCGGACCTCGAACGGTTTCGCGCGCTGCTCTCGACGCATATGGCCAAAAAGGGCCTGCGCTCGACCGACCAGCGGCGGCTCATCGTCGAGACGTTTTTCAAATCGCCGAATCACGTGAGCATCGAAGAGCTGCTGGCGCAGGTGCGAACGCACGATCCGAAAGTCGGCTACGCGACCGTGTACCGAACGCTCAAGCTGCTGACCGAGTGCGGGGTCGCGTTCGAGCGTCGCTTCGGCGACGGCCTCGCGCGCTACGAGCTCGCCGACGACGAAGCGCATCACGACCACCTGATTTGCGTCGAGTGCGGCGCGATCGTCGAGTTCGAAGAGCCGCGCATCGAGACGCTGCAAGAGGCCGTCGCGACCGCGCACGGTTACGAGCTTCGCAGCCACAAGCACGAGCTCTACGGCGTCTGCGCGGACTGCCAGCGCAAAGCGAAGAAGAAAAATTAACAGAAGATCAAAGGATCAGAAGCCGAGGCAGAAGGAATTTTTTTAAATAAAAATCCTTTCTCACGCCCTTTTGACCTCCTGATCTTCCTGTTCATTCTCTCTTCGGGATCAGCGTGCGCGCATCGGTGACGACGACGTCCATCGTGACGTCGTGCTCGTTCACGGGGACCTCGACGAGCAGCTGGAAATCGTAGGCGACGCCGATTTTTTTCGCGGCGGCGAAGCGCGGGAGCGCGCGGTCGAAGAAGCCCATGCCGTAACCGAGGCGTCTTCCGGTTTCGTCGAGCGCGAGCGCGGGGACGACGATGACGTCGAGCGCGTCGGCGGCCGGCGCGGTTTGCGGCGCGCCGTGAAAGCCGAGCGGATCCGGGTCGAGCTCGGCGAGTGTCGCGAAACGAAAATGCATCGCGCCTTCGGCGTCGACCGATGGATACGCGACGCGCGCGCCGCGCGCCCGGAGATCGGCGTCGAGCGCGCGGAGATCGACCTCGTGACGCGCCTCGATCGGAAAGAACAGCGCGACGCTCGACGCGCGCGCGACCGCCTCGTGAGCGCGCAGATTCTCGACGATGCGCTCGGACCGTTTCGCGAGCGCAGCGGCCGGCGTCGTCTGCCGGAGCGCGCGCAGCCGCTTGCGGAGCTCCGCCTTGGCGCGCAGCACGATCGCGGCGCGCTCCTCTTCTTTCATCGACCCGCGATGACCACGAGCTCGCGCGCGAGGCCGCGCTTGCTTTTGTCCGAGTTGATCGGGCGCGGCGCTGCGACGAAGCGCGTGCGGAAACCCTTGTATAATGCACGCGTCTCGGGCGTGTCGGCGTTCGAGAGCACGACCGACGCGCCCGCGCGGCGCAGCCGGCGCATCTCGTCGACGAGGCGCGTTTGATCCTCTGCGCCGAACCCGCCGGCCGCGTAGCTCGTGAAATCGGCGGTCTTCGACACCGGCACGTACGGCGGGTCGAAGTAAACGAAATCGCCGGCGCCGAGATCCTTGGTCGCGGTCATGAAGTCGCCGTTCCGAATCGTCGCGGCCGCGAGCGCGCGCGATGCCGCGCGGAGCGCATCGGGATCGCAGATGCGCGGGTCGCGGTAGCGGCCGAACGGCACGTTGAACTTTCCCTTCGAGTTCACGCGCCAGAGGCCGTTGTAACAAGTGCGGTTCAAGAAGATGAGCCGGGCGGCGCGCTCGACGTCGCCCATCGCGCTCGTCTCGCGATCGCGCGTCTCGTAGTAGAGCGTGCGGTCGTAGCGGTAGCCGCCGAGCGCGTCGATCACGCCGTTCACGTCGCGCTGCACCGCGCGATAGCACGCCACGAGCTCGGCGTTCGCGTCGCACAAGATCGCGCGCTCGAAGCGGCGGCGCTCCTCGCCCGCGAGCGCGAAAAAAAGCGCGGCGCCGCCCATGAACGGCTCGGCGTACGTGCCGATGCGACGCGGCACGTGCTTCATCAGCGCGCCGAGCAGTCGCGTCTTGCCGCCGGCCCACTTGACGATCGGGCGCAGTGCCATCCGTGCGTGACTCTACTACGCTTTCGACGGGCGGCGCCGCGATTCAGAGCGCGTTGCGGATTGGGTCGACGCGCTCGCGGACGACGGCGAAGGTCGCGTCGACGCCGTCGATGCGCGCGAAGACCATCGCTTGGTTCTTGCGGAGGACGTCGCGGCCGAAGCGGACGTGGACGGTGCGTTTGCCGGCGTCGGTTTCGGTTTCGGCGCGGACGTCGAGCGAGGGCGCGTCGAAACCTTCGTCTGGCGCGGGAGGACCCAAGCGAACGACGTCGTCGGCGCGGAGCGCGTCGAGCGCGGCGGCGATCGATTCGACGCTCTTCGGCAAGCCCGCGTCGGGCCCGACGAGCTTGTCGGCGACGCGGCGCAGCTCGATGCGCGCCCCGCCGCGCGCGAGGACGATCGACGTCGCGTCGGCGGTCTCGACGGCGAGCGCCGAGCGGTCGATCAAGATGCGCGAGAGCGAATCTCGAAAAATGCGCGGCTCGAGAAAGACCGGGCTCGTGCCGCCGGCCGAGTCGGTCGCGATCGCGTAGAGACCGGTTTCGCCGTCGCGTCCGAGCGCGAGCTTCAGCGTGCGGCCGCCGCGCGCGCCGAGCGTCACGTTGCACGCGGACGAAGCGAATCCGAAGCTTCCGTCGTCGGTGTCGGCGATCCACGAGTCGGCGCGCAGGTGCGCGATTTGATCGACGAGGTCGAGCGCGCCCGCTTGATCGGCGACGTAGCCGCGCGGCGACGAGAGCTTCCATGTGCCGCCGTCGCGCGTGAGGTCTTGCGGCGTTCCGCAGCGGAGCGTCAGCGACGTCACGTCTTTCGGGTCGAGCGGCGGCTGCACGACGTCGCGACCTTTGAGCGCCGATTTCGACGGCTGGAGCCGGCGCGCAATCTCGGGCGTCACGTCGAGGCGCGCGCCGTCCGCGAGACGATGCACGACCCACGCGCCTTTCGCGCCCTCGCCGAGATCGACGAGCTCGTCGCCTTGCATCTCGCCGCCGCGAACGCGCACGTGCGCGCGCAGCGTGAAAGGCTCGCTCGCGATGGGCGCGACGTTCGTTCCTTTGGCGCGCACGACGGCCGAGTCGAGGGCGTTGGCGGCGTCGACCTCGTCGCCCGCGAGATCGCGATCGAACGGCGCGCGCGCGTGCCAGCCGCTCCCCTTGCGCGCGAGCTCGATCTTTTGATCGCCCGCCGCGTTCGTGAGCGCGATCTCCTCGACCTCGTCTTCGTGCGCGAAAAAAAGCCGCGTGTCGGCGAGGTCGAGCGCAGACTGCGTGAGACCGTCGAGGATCCCGCGCGGCGCGCACGCCGCGAGGCGCGTCGGCTCGGTGCGCACGACGACGAGATCGTCGGCATGGCTCGGGCACGCGCCGCCCACGAGAATGACGCCGCGCGGGCGTCCGTCTTTCGGCGTCATCGTGATGGTCACGACGGGATCTTTCACGTCCGCGTCGAGAAAGCTCTCCGCGCGCATCTCGGCGAGCGCAGACCAGAGCTTGTCGAGCGCCTCGCGCGACGCGCGGAGGTTCGAGCCGTGCAGCTTGAAGGTGAGCTCACCCGAGCGCTCGACGAGGACGTCACCGGCTTTCGATTTCACGTCGATCGACGCGAGATCCAGCGACAAATACGGCACGATCGTGCGGCTCTTGTACGCATCGGCGCCGCGGAGGAGCTGACCGGCGAGCTCTTTGGAGATCACGAACACGCCGTTGCCGTCGACTTTGAAATACGAGGCGCCCTCCGGCGAGGGCGCGGCGCCGCCGAGCGCGAAATGAAATGTGAGCTTGCCCATCGTGATCGAGCCGCTCGCGCGGGGCGCGTCGAACGTCGGCGACGCTTTCGGATCCACTTTGCGCACGTACGTCGCGAACTCGAGCGCGCCGAGCAGTTGATCGACTGCGGCGGGATCGGCCGCGCCCGCGAACGGCGACTCGATGCGCCACGCTGCGTCGGCATCCCGGTCGTTGGGTGAGCGCGACGTCCCGCCTTCGGCGGATCCGTCGACATCGCGCGCGAGGACGAGCTTTTCGTTCGCCTTGTCGATCTCGACGCGCGAGAGCTCGTCGCGCCGATACGCGGGGAAGACGTTGTTCGGTCGCGCCGCGCGCTCGCCCTCGGTGATCGATCCGCGATCGACCCAAATCCAAACGCCGAGGACGATCGCGGCGAGCGCGAGCGCGAGCGACGTGCCGTGCTTGCGCCAGTTCATCGGTGCTTCTTGCCCTCGGTCGAGCGGCGGCGCATCGCGACGAGAATGCCGAGCAGAATGCCGGTGATCGGCATGTACGCGAGCACGTAGCGGCGGACCTCGCCTTCGGTCGCGGTCGTCATGCGCAGCCCCGCGCCGACGCTCGGCTTGTCCGGAATGTCGAGGATCGCGGGCTTCGCCGAGAGCCACGCGATCGCGTTGCCCATCAAGAACGCCGTGCCGTGCCACGGGAGCGGCGCGCGAAAATTCGAGGTCGAAAACGCGTAGCTCGATCCGACCACGACGACGCGCGGCCCGTGCGGCGCGTCTTTGGTCGGCTTCAGTCCCTCGCTCGCCATCGCGAGGATGAACGGGCCCGCGCGATCCGAGCCGCGCTTCTCCGGGATGTCGAGCGAAGCCGCGCGCGCAATCTCGCTCGCGCGCTCTTCGTTCACCGCGAACGATTTGTCGCTCGTCGTGAGCAAGTCGGCGACGGTCGCGGGCGAGGTCACGTGGCGAAGCGGGCGCGCGACGTCGAGCACCACCTTCGGCACGTCGCGCATCTCGTCGGTCGGCACGAGCCCGGTCGTGATGGGGTTCGCCTTCGCAGTCGCGACGAACGTGTCGCCGCGCGCGTTCGGAAAGACGAGCGTCGGATCCGCCTCGATCACGAGCAAATCGTCGAGCCCGATGCCGAACGACTCGAGCACCTTGCCGTACCCGGGCGCGGCCCCGCGCGCCTCGGCGCCGATCGCGAGCAAAAAATTTCCGCCCGACAAGAGATACGCGCGAAGACGCGTCTCTTCCGCGTCGGTGAGCGCGCCGAGCCCACGCGCGGCTTGCGGTCGCGGCGCCGCCACGATCACGACGTCGCACCCTTTGAACGGCTCGTACGCGTTGAGCGGCGTCGTGTCGACGGTGACCGAGTCGTAGTTGTCTTTGTCGAGCACGTCCTTCAGGACGCCGAGGCCATCTTCGCTCCCGTCCTCGATCGAACGCTCGCCGTGCCCCGCGACGAAACAGAGCTTGGTCTTGTCGCCGGCGATGACGCGCCGAATCGCGCCGGTGATCGCCTGCTCCTCGCGCGGTTTGGCTTTGACGTCGTCGCCCTGCGCGACCTCGACCATGTCGCGCGGCGTGAGGAACCAGTGCCGCTCGCCGCGCGCGACGATCACGATCGCGTCGGCGACCATGCGCCCGTCCGGCGCGGGCGACGCCTGCACGTTGAAGCGCTTTCGGATGTCCTCGAGGGCGAGCGCGTCCTTGTCGGGATCGATGTAATGCACACGCAGCTCGGACGTCTCCGCCGTGTAGCTCGCGATCAAATGCCGGAGGCTCTGCTCGAGCGGATCGCCGCCGCCGAGGAGGACCCACACCTCCACGGGCTCGTCGAGCGCGTGGAGCGTCTGCATCGTCGGCTGCGTGAGCGTGTAGAGCTTGCCGCTCGTCCAGTCGGCGCGCGTGTAGTGACGCGCGGCGAGCACGTTGAGGAGCACCGCGACGACGACCGCCGACGCGATGCCGACGAGCGAGATCGCCTCGCCGCTTCGTTTCACGTCCACCTCCACGAATCGACGACGCGCGTCGTCAGAAACAGCGGAAGGAGGACGAGCGTTCCGTCCCAAATGAGCCGCCGCGAGTCGACCACGCCGCTCGCGAAGTCGTTCATCTGCGCCCACACCGAGACGTACGAGCAAATGTCGTGGAGCATCGTCCCGTCGCGCGTGACGAACTCGCCGATGCCGAGGATGAAGAGCACGAGGAGCACGAGCGCCGTCAAAACGAGCGCGATGAACTGGCTCTTCGTGATCGCGCTCATGAGCAAACCGAGCGCGAGATATCCGGCGCCGACGAACATGACGCCGAGGTAGCTCGCGCCGACGACGTGCCAATCGACGAAGCCCGAGCGTTGCAAGATGACGACGTAGAGAACCGTCGGCGCCCACATGGCCGCGTAGGTGACGAGCGCAGCCGTGTATTTCGCGAGCACCACCGCGGGCGCCGCGACCGGCGCGGTCATGAGCGACTCGATCGTTCCGGCTCGGCGCTCTTCCGCGAAGAGACGCATCGTCATCGGCGGCACGAGCAGGAACAAAACCAAATAGAGGAGAACCGTGTTCCCGAAGAACGCCTGAATCGGCGTCTGATCGCTCTCGACCGAGCTCATCTCGGCGAAGCTCTTCACGAGCACCGAAAAATGCAGACCCTGCACGACGAGGAACACGCAGCCGAGCACCCACGCGAGCGGCGTGACCCAAAACGCGAAGAGCTCGCGCTTGAAGATGGGCCAGAAAGATTTCACGTCGCGACCTCCGAGCGGTCGCGCGATTCGGATGACGTGAGCTCCGCGAAGACGTCTTCGAGCGTGCTCTGCTCCGGCGCGGCGGATCGAATCGCGAGCCCGGCGGCGACGAGCGCCGCAACGGCGCGCTCGGTGTTTTCGGCGGCGTCGGCTTTTTTCTTCCACGCGCAGCGGAGGGTCGCGATTTCTCCGTCGGCTTCGACCGCGATTTTCGAGAAGACCTCGAGCTCGGCGAGCGTCGCCTCGGCTTTCGGCGCGTCGCCGCGCACCACGATCACGAGCGCGGGCGAGCGGCGCAATTTTCGGAGCTCGGCGATCGTGCCTTGCGCGACGAGCTTGCCCTTCGCGATGACGAGCGCGCGCGAGCACGTCGACTCGACCTCGCTCAAGATGTGCGTCGAGAGCAGCACCGTGTGCTCTTTGCCGAGCTCGCGCAGCAATTTGCGAACGTCGCGGATCTGATTCGGGTCGAGCCCCGCCGTCGGCTCGTCGAGGATCAAGAGCGGCGGCGACGAGACGAGCGCATCGGCGAGCCCCACGCGCTGCCGGTAGCCCTTCGACAATTTTCCGATGAGCGAAGTCGCGCGATCGGCGACGCCCGCCTTCTCCATCGCCGCGTCGACCGCCTTCGCGCGTTTGGCTCGCGCGACGTTCTTGAGCTCAGCGCGAAACGCGAGGTACTCGACGACGCGCATCTCCGGATAGAGCGGAACGGCCTCGGGCATGTACCCGATTTGGCGACGCGCCTCGAGCGAGTCGGCCGCAACGTCGTGCCCGCAGACGCTCACGGTGCCGCTCGTCTGCCCGAGGAAACCCGCCAAAATCCGCAGCGTCGTCGATTTTCCAGCGCCGTTCGGCCCGAGGAACCCGACGACCTCGCCGGCGCCGACCTCGAACGACAGCCCGTCGACGGCGAGGAGATCGCCGTACCGTTTGACGAGCCGGGAGACCGAGATCACGGGGGGAATGTACACGCTCAAGTGACTAGGCCGATCGGACAAGTTGCTCATGGCTCGCTCGTGCGCCGCTCGCAACACTCGAGCATGGGCTTGGCTTCGAAGCGTCAGCGCAGGTCCGCGTCGGTCACGGTCGCGTTCGTCATCGGGCTCGGCCTCAGCACGTCGCCCGATGGCATCGTCGCGGGTCTCACGGGGTGTGGAGGCGGCTGCAAGGACGACAGCGATTGCGGCGAGGGCGCCTCCTGCTGCAACGGCTCGTGCTCCTCGCTGATGGACGACGAGAACTGCGGGGCGTGCGGGAACAACTGCAACTCGAGCGGCTCGTGCCTGTTCCATTCGACGTGCACGCAGCAGTCGTACACGTCGACGGCGAGCTGCTCGGGCAGACCCGGACCGCCCGTCACTTATTACTATTACGCGTGCTCTTTCTGAATCACGCGCGGACGCGCCAGTTGCCGACGAATGTCTTTCCGACGTCGTCGCACGTCGGGTCAGTGACCGTGAGCTCGGGGCGGCCGTTCTTGTTGATGATGATGCCGTTCTGCCGGAAAACGCGGCCGAACGCGATCGCCTCCTCGCGCTCGATGTCGTGCACGAGCCACGACGGCTCGCGCCACGTGCCCTCGGGCTCTTCTTCGTAGCCGACGCACGCTTCGACGCGGTAGCAGCCGAGGATGAGCAAGTCGCGCATCACGTTGTGTCGCGCGTCGTTCACTTTGCGCGGCAGGAGCATCGAGCGCGGGTTGTACGCGGTCACGATGCAGAACGGCATGCGCAAGAGCTCCGGCAGCGTGCTCGGGTCGGCGACGATCTCGCCGTCGAGCGACACGCGCAGCGGCCCGCTCGCGGTGGGCAGCTCGTAGACGGTCGACATGTATTGGCGAAGGAGAGACGAGTCCATGTATTATGCATCGAACCTGTAGCCCACTCCGCGCACGGTGTGGAAGTGTTTCGGCTCCTGGGGGCTCGGTTCGAGCTTGGCGCGCAGCTGCTGGATGAAGTTGTCGACGGTACGCGGCGTGCCGTGGTGGTTCGGGCCCCAAACGGCGCGAAAAATCGCGTCGCGCGTGAGGGCGCGGCCGCGCGCGTCGACCAAGCATTTCAGCACGTCGAACTCGGTCGCGGTCATCTCGACGACCGCGCCTGCGCGGCGCACGTCGCGCGCGTCGAAATCGACGACGACATCGCCGAACGAAAAGCTTCGCGCCGGCGCGAGACGCCCGCGGCGAAGTGCGGCGCGCACGCGCGCGAGGAGCTCGGCCAAGCTGAACGGCTTGGCGACGTAATCTTCGGCGCCGAGCTCGAGGCCCGTGACCTTGTCCATCTCGCCGGTGCGCGCCGAGAGCACGATGACCGGCATCGAGAAGCCTTCGCGCCGGAGCACTTGCAGCACCTCGAAGCCGTTTTTGTTCGGCAGCATCACGTCGAGGATGATGAGATCCGGCCGCTCGGCGCGCACCGCGTCGAGGCCCGCTTCCCCGTCGCCTTCGATTCGAACGCGGTAGCCTTCTTTCTCGAGGTTGATGCGAAGGCCGAGTGCGATCGCGTTGTCGTCTTCGACCACGAGCACGCGCCGCCCGCCGGCCTCTTCAGGCTTCGGATGTTGAAGGTGCTGCTGGGGCACTGGACGACGTCTTTAGCGCGAGTTTGTCCGCCGGCGCGAGGAGAATGCGGAACGTCGAGCCTTTTCCCGGCGCGCTGTCGAGCACGATGCGCCCGCGGTGCGCGCGCACGATGTGCTTCACGATCGCGAGCCCGAGGCCGCTGCCTTCTCGCGCGCGCGAGAGTCGATCGTCGATGCGATAAAATTTGTCGAAGATGCGCCGGTGGAGCGCGCGCGGAATGCCTTGGCCGTTGTCGGTCACCTCGAACGCGACGTCGCCCTTCTCGTCGCGATAAGCGCGTAGCGAGACGACCGGCGGCGTTCCGCCGTATTTGCGCGCGTTCGAGAGGAGGTTCACGAGCGCGTCGGTGACCGCGTCGCGATCGACGGCGACGTCGGGCAAGTCGTCGTCGACCTGCGCTTCGAAGACGAGCTTGTCGTCGGTGCGGAGCGGCGAGAACGCGTCGGTCGCGCTCTTGACGATCTCCATCGGCGACGTCGGGTGGAGGTCGTAGAGCTTGCGCCCCGCTTCCATGCGGCCCCAATCGAGCAGACGCTGAATGCGGCGCGAGAGCTTTTCGGTTTCGCTCGAGAGCATCTTCACGCACTCGTCGCTCGTCTTCGCGTCGCCCTTCGAGCGCTCGAGCGTTTCGGCGAAGAGACGAATCGCGGTGAGCGGCGTGCGGAGCTCGTGGCTCACCTTCGAGACGAAGTCGGCTTGGAGCTCGCTCAAGTTGGCTTCGCGCCGGATGAAGACGAGCACGAGGATGACCCCGGTCGTGACCGCGGCGACGAAGCACACCATCAAGATGCCGAGCAGGAGATCGAACCCCGCTTGGCCGATGATCATCGTGACGATGCCGAGCGTGAGGAGGAGCACCATCGGCACGATGACGAGGTACACGAGCAGCTGGACGCTGCGCCGGTAGCCGATGCCTTGTCGTTTGGTCGTCGATGCCACGCGGAGCGAAATCTAGCAGAGGGCGCGCGCGAGAGCCGGCAGGACCTCGCCGGCCGCGCCGTCGACGCGCAAAGCGGCGTGCGGGTCCCCGCGTGTTTCGCCGCGGTTCACGATGGCGATGGGCATCTTCATCTCGGCCGCGCGGAGGACGAAGCGATAGCCCGAGAAGACCGCGAGCGACGAGCCGACGACGAGGAGGACGTCGGCGGCGTCGAGCTTCGCGAACGCCGCCATGACGCGCTCGCGCGGAACGCTCCCGCCGAAGAAGACGACGTCGGGTTTGAGGACGCCGCCGCACGCGAGGCACGCGGGGACGCGAAAATTTTCGACGAGCTCGAGCGGCAAGTCGGCGTCGCCGTCGGGCGCGATGGTGACGTTCGCCGCGCCGAGATCGGGATTGAGCGCGGCGATGCGCGTTTGGAGCGCGTCGCGCGACTCGAGCGCGCCGCAGTCGAGACAGCGCACGTCGGCGAGCGCGCCGTGGAGCTCGAGCACCTCGCGGCTTCCCGCTTTGTGGTGAAGGCGATCGACGTTTTGCGTGATGAGGCCGCTCGCGAGGCCGCGCGCTTCGAGCTCGGCGATCGCGCGGTGCGCCGCGTTGGGTCGCGCGCCGGCCATGCGCGGCCAGCCGACTGCGCTCCGCGCCCAGTAGCGTCGCCGCGTCGCCTCGCTCTCGACGAAATCGCGATGCTGAATCGGCTTCCGCGGTCGAGCCTGCGGCCCGCGATAATCGGGAATGCCCGACTCGGTGCTGCAGCCCGCGCCCGTGAGGATCGCGATTCGCTTCCCCTGAAGAAGCGCGACGAGATCGTGCGTCGTCATCTCCAAGGTTTTTGGATCGCGGCGAGCATCACGTCGAGCGGCGCCGGACGGCCGAGCCAAATCTCGAACGCGAGCGCGCCCTGCCGCGCGAGCATGCCGAGCCCATTTTTCGTGCGCAATCCTGCCTTGCGCGCGGCCGCGAGGAACGGCGTTTCGGTCGGATCGTAGACGACGTCGAGCGCGAGCGCGTTCGGCGCGAGCGAAAAATCGACGGCACGCGCGAGCGGCTCGCCCGGGTCGGCGCCGGTCATGCCTGCGCTCGTCGCTTGCACGATCCAGCGCGCGCCTTCTTCGGTGCCGCTCGGAAGGAGCGGCTCGTCTCCATCTCGCCGCGCGCGGGTCACGATCGTGTCGGCGCCGAGTCGCTCGAGCGCGATCTTCGCCGCGCGCGCCGCGCCGCCGTTCCCAAGGACGATCGCCGTGCCGCCCGGAACGCCGCCGTCGCGGAGCTCTTCGGCGAGCGCGGGCGCGTCGGTGTTGTACGCAAAAATATTTTCGTGCTTCCGCGCGAGCACGTTGCACGCGTCGGACGCGCGCGCGACGCCGTCGATCTCGTCGGCGAACGCGAGCGCCGCGTGCTTGTGCGGAACGGTGAGGTTGATGCCGCCGATTTCGCCGCGCCGGAGCGCGTCGACCCAGCCGGCGATTTCGTCTTCGCGCGTGCGGACGGCTTCGTAGTTGTGCTCGAGGCCGAGCGCGCGGAAGGCCGCGTTGTGCATCGCGGGGCTTCGGGAGTGGGCGACGGGATCGCCGAGGAGGACGAAGCGCACGTCGGGGAGCTTAGATGAGTTCTCCCCTCGACGCGTGCTCGGCACGTGCTCGGCCGTGCTCGGCGCCGAATTGTGTCCAATGCGTCCGAGCGCCTGCGCGCGACGTTGCGTCTCTCTCTGCGCGTCGGATATGGACGCGCAATTTGGATTTCATCACGCGCTCATTACAGTAAGTCGCCCACGCGTTCATCGGAGACCTCTTCCCTCGCGGGCGGCGACGCTGACCGCGTGAGGGGAACGACGCGGAGGTGCTCGAGCGCATCGCGCTCACTCAGGCGCCGAGCACGACCGAGCACGTGCCGAGCACGCGTCGAGGGGAGAAATCACTCCTCATCCTCCTCGACCTTGCTCACCCTCGCCTCGAACCTCCCGTGATGAACCCGCACCTCCACGACGTCGTCCGGCTTCACCTCGCGCGCTTCGCGCACCGCGATTCCATCGTGGGTCGCGATCGCGTAGCCGCGGCCGAGAACGCGGAGCGGGCTCATCGCGTCGAGGCCGGTCATCAGACGTCCGAGGTCCCCGCGGTCGCGCACGACGCGCGCGCGCGTGAGCGTCACGATGCGCTCGGTCACGCGTTTCAAGTCGGCGCGCTCGCGCTCGAGGACTGCGCGCGGATCGTTTCCCGAGAGTCGCTTCGCGGCGGACGCGAGCGCCTCGCGTTTTGCGGCGAGGGCGCGGCGCGGGTCGAGCGCGCGTGACGACGCGGCGAGCGCGGCGCGCCTCTCTCCGAGCTGGGCGCGCATGCATCGGACGAGGCGCTCTTCGAGGTGGCGCGCTTCGCGTTTCCACGCGGCGCGATCCGGAACGCACATTTCGGCGGCTTGCGAGGGCGTCGCGGCGCGCTTGTCGGCGGCGAAATCGGTGAGCGTCACGTCGACCTCGTGACCGACGGCGCTCACGATCGGAACGCGGCAGCGCGCGACGGCGCGAACGAGCGCTTCGTCGCTCCACACGAGGAGCTCGTCGAACGATCCGCCGCCGCGACCGACGATGATCACGTCGACGGTCGCGACTTTTTCGAGCATGCGCAGCGAACGCGTGACCGACTCGGCCGCGCCGTCGCCTTGCACGCGCGCGGGAGCGAGGAGCACGTGCGCGCCGCCGCGGCGCGCCGCGACTTTGCAGATGTCGTGAATCACCGCGCCGCCCGCGCTCGTGACGACGCCGATCGTCCGCGGATCTTTCGGGAGCGCGCGCTTTCGCTCGGCCGCGAAGAGTCCCTCGGCGGCGAGCGCGACTTTCAATTTTTCGATCGCCTCGAGGATGGCGCCGCGGCCGGCGAGCTCGAGGCGATCGGCGGTGAACTGGAGCCGCCCGCGCTGCGCCCAAAAAGCGGGCCGCCCGCGCACGCGAAGCCGCGCGCCGTCGCGCACGATCGCGCGCGTGCGATTCGTCAGCGACGCGCGATACATGACGACGTCGATCGCCGCGTCTTCCTCTTGATCTTTGAGTGTAAAATACAAGTGTCCGCTCGCCGCCGGCCGCGACCCCACGACCTCCCCCTCGACCCAGACCGTTCGTGGGACCGCACGCTCGACGCCGCGCGCGATCGCGCGCCCGAGCTCGGCGACCGTGAGCACGTCGCGCTCTTGGTCGCGCGCAGGCGGCGGCGCCTCTTCGTATTCGGTGAAACGCTCGGTCGGATACGGCGGCGGCCACAAATCACCTTGGTCGCGCCGCTCGGCCATGAACCGATGATAGGCTACGCGCCCATGCGCGCCCTCGGATTCTTGCTCGCGGCCTCCGCGCTCACGTTCGCCGCCCCCGCCGGCGCCGCGCGCGTGACCGATCACGGCGATCTCGCCATCGACATCGACGCGCCCGGCACGAAGGTCTGCCACTACAGCGACCAAGGCCCCGTCGACGGCGCCGCGTGCACGCCCGAAGAGCGCGTCACCTTCTCGAACCTCACGATGCTCGAGCCGCACGCGTTCGCGGCGCTCGTTTTTCACTTTCGCGCGTGGCAGGCGTCGGTCGTCGTCACCCGAAGCGCTCCGACGCATTCGACGCTCGCCGAGTACGCCCGAGCCATGCGCGCGAAAACGGCCGGGACGAACGTGCAAATCGCCGAGGCGCCGCGTCTCGTCCTCGCGCCGAGCGGAGCGCAAATCATCGTCTCCGCCATTCACGACCCGACCAAGAAGATCGTCACGCGAAACCTCGAAATTCGCGGCGCGCGCACGACCTATCGCGTGCTCTTCAGCGGCGCCGACGACCACGCGGCCGAGGTCACCGCGCTTTCGGATCGCGCGCTTCGCACCGTCGTGGCGCGCTGACGGGAATAGACGCGAAAGTCGCCGGTTCCATCGCCGGCGGAGCCGCGTTTTCGCCGCGGAGTCGGAACGTTGACACCGAAGCCTCCGAGACTAGGATGCGCGCTCCGCGACCCCGTATTTTCCTGCGGTTGCGCCTCAGTCTAGGGAGCTCGGATGTCCACCGACGTGATGATTTCAGCGAACGACCTCACGAAAAACTACGGGTCGTTCCGCGCGCTCGACAAAGTGAGCTTCGAAGTGAATCGCGGCGAGGTCGTCGGATTTCTCGGCCCGAACGGCGCCGGAAAATCCACGACGATGCGCATCCTCACGTGCTTCATCGCGCCGACGCAGGGCGCGGCGCGCGTGAACGGGTGCGACGTCTTCGACGACCCGCTCGGCGTTCGCCGTAGCATCGGTTACCTCCCGCAGCGCGCGCCGCTCTACACCGAGATGAGCGTGCTCGAATATCTGCGGTTCGCGTCCGACCTTCGCCAGCTCGATCCGGCGAAGTTCATCAAGCGCGCGAAAGAGGTCGTCGAGGTCTGCGGCATCGCCCAGGTGCTCGGAAAAGAAATTCGCCACCTCTCGCACGGCTATCGCCAGCGCGTCGGGCTCGCGCAGGCGCTCATTCACGACCCGCCGATTCTCATTCTCGACGAGCCTACGAGCGATCTCGACCCGAACGAGAAGGCCGAGTTCCTCGAGTATTTGAAGCGCATCGGCGAGGACCGCACCGTCATGCTCTCGACGCACAATTTGGCCGAGGTGGAAGCGGCGTGCGCCCGCGCGATCATCGTTCGCAAGGGACGCGTCGTCGCCGACGGGCCGCTCGACGAGATCCGCGCGCGCAGCGGCAAGGTCCGCTACATCGTTTGGATTCAAGAGTCCGCGGGCGTGACGCAGTACCGCGGCAAGGGGGACCTGCCGAAGAAAGAGGCGGTCGAAGCCGCCCTTCGCGGTCTCCACGGCGTCACCGCCGTCCAAGAATTGCCGACTGACGAGCGCGCCCACGCGTACTCGCTGTCGAGCGAATCGACCGAAGACCTCCGCCCGGAGATCTTCGCCCTCATCGCAGAAAAAGGCTGGGTCCTCCTCGAGCTGCACCGCGACGCGCAGACGCTCGAGAACGTCTTCCGCAGCCTCACCCTCGGCGACGAGCTCCGCAACCGGAAGCTCGGCGTCGAAGAGGAGGAAGAAGAAGAAGAGGAGGACGAGGACCTCGAAGAAGAAGACGACGACGAGGAAGAGGACGAAGAGGCGGACGAAGAAGAAGACGACGACGAGGAAGAGGAAGAGAAGGACTGAGCCATGGCCACCGAGAAAACGACCTCCGCCGCAGAGCTCGAAGAACGCAAAAAAGAGCGCGACGACGAAGAAGAAGAGGAAGAGGCCGAAGACGAGGCTGCCGCGGACTCGGACGACGAGGACGAGGACGAGGAAGACGACGAGGACGAACGCCCGTCGCACGCCCCGATCGCGAAGACCGCCGCGCCGAAACCCGTCCGCAGCGGCACGACGTTCATGGGCTCGCTCCGCAACACGTGGACCATCGGCAAGCGCGAGCTCCGCGCGTACTTCGACTCGCTCGTCGCTTACGTCGTCATCGGTCTCTCGATGCTCGGCCTCGGCGGTTACTTCTTCTTTTATCAGGGCGGGTTCTGGCAGGTCGACCGCGCGACGATGATGCGGCTCTTCGACTTCGCGCCAGGCGCGCTCTGCTTGGTCGTCCCGCTCGTGACGATGGCGACCCTCGCCGAGGAAAAACGCTCGGGCACGATCGAGCTCCTCATCACGATGCCGGTGAAGGACAGCGAGGTCATCCTCGGCAAGTACATCGCCGCGCTCGGCATGTGCACCATCCTCCTCATCGCGACGATGTCTTATCCGTTCGCGATGTTCGTTTGGCCTTGGCACCTCGGGCCGCTCGACTGGGGTCCGATCTGGACCGGCTATCTCGGCCTGTTCCTCTACTGCGGCGCCGGCGTGGCGCTCGGCATGATGGTGTCGAGCTTCACCGAGAGCCAAATCATCTCGTTCTTCGTGACCGCGCTTTCGATGCTGACGCTGTGGGGTCTCGGCTTTTTGGTCGAGTCGCTCCCGGGCGCGACGGGCGACATCTTCTCGTTCATCAGCTTCCAGTCGCGGTTCACGCCGTTCGCGCGCGGCCTCATCGACTCCCGCGCGGTCATCTACTTCGTGTCGATCGCAGTCGTTTGCCTGCTCGTTTCGTTCCGGCAGCTCGAAAGCCGGAAGTGGAAGTGATTTGAATCATGGCGATGGAACGTAAGCAAAAAGCCAGGACCGAGAGCCTCGTGCTCTTGGTCGTCCTCGCGCTCATTTGTGTGGCGGTGAACGCGCTCGGCGCGTTCGGCATGTACGCGCGCAAAGACATGACCAAGGTCGAGCGCTACACGCTGTCGAACGGCAGCGCCCACCTGCTTCGCTCGATGAAGCAAAAGATGACGGTCGACGCGTACGTCACCAAGGGTCTGCCGAAGCTCGACGCGTACGTGCGCGATCTCCGCGATCTGCTCGAGGAGTACAAGAACGCCGGCGGCGGCAAGTTCGACTACAACCTCATCGAGGTCAAAGACGACGAGAAGAAGAAGGAAGAGGCCGAAAAAGAGGGCCTCAAGCCGCTTCAGATTCAAGAGAGCGACGAGTCCGACAAAGCCGGCATCGCGCAGGGCTACATGGGACTCGTCTTCAAGTACGGCGTCGAGAAGGACACCATCCCGGTGCTCTCGCCCGACAACAACGTCGGCCTCGAATTTTGGATCACGAACAAGATCCGCGAGCTCCGCGATCGCGGCGACGGGGTGAAGCACAAGGTCGGCGTCCTCACGGGCGACGACGAGATGAAGCTCAGCGAGGCGAACCTCGTCCCCGCGCAGATGGGCAAGCCGTCGATGCAGGACGTCATCTCGCGCAACTTTCCGTTCTACACGTTCGTCGACGTCGACCTCAAAGGCGGCGACGCGGCGATCGACGACACGCTCGACGGGCTCATCATCACGCAGCCGGGCAAAGACCTGACCGACAAGGAGCTACGCCGCATCGACGAGTTCGTGATGAAGGGCAAGTCGCTCGCGGTGTTCGCCAGCGCCGTGAACCTGAAAGAGCACGACGCGACGATGAACGCGACGCTCTCGACGCACAACCTCGACAAGCTCCTCGACGGCTACGGCATCGAGATGCACAAGGACGTGGTCCTCGACTTCGGCCGCAGCTTCCGCGTGACGATGGTGACGCAGGCGGGCCTCGGCAGCGTGCGCTTCCCGCAGCTGCTCGAAGTGATGGACGACTCGCGATTCACCGGCGACAGCCAGCTGATGGACACGGCGTTCCCGCCGTTCTTCCGCATGGAGCAGGTGATCCTGCCGTTCTGCTCGTCGCTGACGCTCCACAAAGACAAGCAGCCGTCGGCGACCGACTTCGGCGTGGTCGCGCGCTCGACGCCCCACTCGATCGACAAGACCGACGACACCGTCGAGCTCGGTCTCCAATCGTGGCGGCCGAAGGGCGAGTGGAAGCAGTTCAACGTCGCCGCCCACGTCGAAGGCCGCCTGAAGAGCGCGTTCCCCGCGGGCGACAAACAAGGCGTCGACGCGGCTCCCGAGGTGCCCGACGGCAAGAGCGCGCGCATCTTCGTGCTCGCGTCGTCGCAGTTCACCGCGAACCCGTTCGCCCGCGCGGGCAACGGGCAATCGATGCAGCAATTCGGCGGCATGCCGATGGGCGGCGACGAGAAGCTCCTCCAAATCGCCGGCCCCTACGCCGATCTTCAGCGCGGCGCGTCGCCGCTCCTCTACGCCATCATGGCGACGAAGAACACGCTCGACTGGCTCACGGGCGACACCGACTTGCTCGCCGTGTCGGCCAAGCTGCTCAGCGAGCCCGGCTTGGTCTACGGCGACGTCAGCGCGCCGAAGTTCGACGAAAACCAAACCGACGACGACCTGAAGCGCCAAGACCAAGAGATGCGCGAGGCTCGCAAGAGCACGCAGCGCAACATCGGCATCTTTTTGACGTTCCTCACGCCGCTGCTCTTCGCCGCCTACGGCATTCTCCGCTGGCGCATGCGCATGAACGCGCGAATGAACGTGCAGCTCGCTTAATCGATTGGGAGAGACATGGAAGCGAACGCGAAGATTGGCATCGCGGGCGTCGTGCTCGTGGGCCTCGGTGTAGCCGTCTATTACCAACACAAGAAAGACGCCGCGCTCGGCACGCCGTCGGCCAAAGCCGACCTGCCCGAGCTCAAGGTGCCCGACGATGTCGACAAGATCGACATCG
>DASXHD010000119.1:0-48000 GCA_036488725.1 Polyangiaceae bacterium
GCTGCGCGCCAAAAGACGGACCTATGGCCTCGAGCCGAACGCGCGTGAGGGTGGAGTACGCGGAGTGGAGCAGGACCTGGCGCCTGAACGAGGGTGCCGCGTTACAAATTTGCTCGCAGTCGGCCAGGACTACCGTTTCCCAGCTTTGCGTTTTGCAAGTCGCCCGGATGGGCGAGACTCACTCGACTGCGTTTTTGCACCGGGAGTTTCGACCTCGACGCATTCGTGTGCGCGGTGGGGTGGCGGTTACGCCACATGCGGTTCGTTTCGCCGCGGTGGGGCGGCGCGATCCGCGCGGGAGCACACTGACGCGGCGTGGCATGCGTTCTGCTCGAGGCGGCGCATCCCATGGATGCGTGCACACTCTACGATTTTCGGATGGAGCGGCCGCCGCTCGAAATTGAGCAGACGAAAGCACTCGAGCGGATCCTCGCGATGCACCTCGAGTCGGCGCGCGCTCACGAAGGCGCCGACGACGCGTTCGCCCATCGCATGCGCAAAATCGTGATGCGCTGCGGGTGCCAGCCGGCGCAGATTCGTGCGCGCGGGTACGCCGTGCGCGAGCCGTCCGAAATCTACGACGTCGCGCGCGCGCCGCGCGGTCAAGGCGCGCTCGCGCGCATGGCGGTCTACGAACGCGAGACCGCGCGCCTCTTCGCCGCGCTCTATCCCGATCACGACGATGATCCGCCGGACGATCTCGTCCACGTCACGTGCACCGGCTACGTCGCGCCGAGCCCCGCGCAGGCCCTCGTCGCACGGCGCGGCTGGCACCAGACGACGCGCGTGACGCACGCCTATCACATGGGTTGCTACGCATCGCTCCCCGCGATTCGCATCGCGGCCGGTTGCATCGCGACCGCGAGCCCCAAGCGCCCGCGCGTCGACGTCGTCCACACCGAGCTTTGCACGCTGCACCTCGATCCTTCGAATCACGCGATCGAGCAGATCGTCGTGCAGAGCCTCTTCGCGGACGGCTGCATGCGCTACTCGATCGAGCGCGAGAATCGGCCACGCTCCCTCCGATGCGTCGCGCTCGCCGAACGCACCGTCCCCGACTCCACGGAGTCGATGCGCTGGGTGATGGCCGATTGGGGCATGCAGATGACGCTGGCGCGCGACGTGCCCGAGCACGTCGGCAAAGTGCTGCGCCCGTTCGTCGCCGACTTGATGGCGCGCGCCGGCCTCGGCGTCGCCGACTTGAAGCGCACGCAGTTCGCGGTGCACCCAGGCGGACCCCGCATCATTGACGGCGTCCGCGAAACGCTCGAGCTCAGCGAGCGCCAAGTCTCGACCAGCCGCGAGGTGCTCCTCGATTACGGCAACATGTCGTCGGCCACGCTCCCGCACGTGTGGAAGCGCATGCTCGACGACCCGGGCGTCGCGAACGGCACGCCGATCGTGAGCCTCGCTTTCGGGCCGGGCATCACGATCTCGGGCGCCGTGTTCGTGAAGCAGCGATGATCGGGTTCGTGCTCCTGGCCGCGGGCCTCCAGGCGCTCGCGATGGTCGTCGACGAAGGTCGCTTCCACGCGCGCCGGCCGATGCCGCGGTGGGAGCGCCTCGGCCACCCGCTCGACACCGCGACGGTCGCCGCTTGCTACGCGTGGCTGCTCGTCGCGCCGCACACCGAGGGCGCGCTCGGCGTCTACGCGGCGCTCGCCGTCTTCTCGTGCGTCTTCGTCACCAAAGACGAGCGCGTCCACACGCGCCTCTGCACCGGCACGGAGCACTGGCTCCACGCGGTGCTCTTCATCTTGCATCCCGTCGTGCTCGCCGGGTTCGCACTCGCGTGGTGGACCGGCCACGACTTTCTCGTCGCCGCGCAGCTCTCGCTCACGATGGCCTTCGGCACGTATCAGCTCGTTCGTTGGAACTTCGGGAGGATCGCTTGATGGTGACCCGCATCGACAACACGATTTATTCGACACTCGGCGACCGCTGGTACGACGCCGACGACGACCCCGTCGCGCTGCTCCGCGCCGAGTCGCGGCTGCGAAACCCGTGGCTCGCGCGGCAGCTTCACGCCGCGTTTTCCGGGCAACGCTGCCGCGTGCTCGACGTCGGCTGCGGTGGCGGATTTTTGGCGAACGATCTCGCCGCGCGCGGCCACGAGGTGACCGGCCT
The DNA here is from genome assembly GCA_036488725.1 of Polyangiaceae bacterium. Classification (GTDB taxonomy): domain Bacteria; phylum Myxococcota_A; class Polyangia; order Polyangiales; family Polyangiaceae; genus DASXHD01. The sequence continues at coordinate 2,128 of DASXHD010000119.1, forward strand.
CGACGCGTCGAACGAAGCGCTCGACGTCGCGCGCCGCCGCGATCGCACGAGCAGCGCTGCCTATCGCAAGGGCGAAGCCGAATCGCTCCCCTTCCCCGACGCGACCTTCGACGTCGCGTGCGCGATGGATCTCCTCGAGCACGTCGAGAACCCGGCGCGCGTCGTCGGCGAAATCGCGCGCGTCGTGCGGCCGGGCGGCCTCTTCTTCTTTCACACCTTCAACCGCAGCGCGCTCGCGTGGCTCGTCGTCATCAAAGGCGTCGAGTGGTTCGTCAAGAACACGCCGCGCGACATGCACGTGCTTCGTCTCTTCGTGAAGCCGGAGGAGCTCGCCGAAATGTGCGACGCGCACGCGCTCGACGTCGTCGACATGCGCGGCTCGCGGCCCGCCCTCGATCGCGCTTTGTTCGACATGCTCCTCACCGGCGTCGTTCCGAAAAGCTTCCGCTTCGTCTTCACGCGGAGCCTTGCGCTCGGCTACACCGGCTTCGCCCGCAAACGCAACGCGTCATGATCTGGCGTGGGTGATCTCCGATCCACCAGTTCACGCCTTCGGAGACACCGTCGCTCGCGATTTCTCGCGACTTCGCGACGTCCGGCGAGGGGCATACCCCGTGCTACATGTGGAACCATGCGATTCTGGTCCCTTCCCGCCATTACGGTCGCAGCAGTCCTCCTCGGCAACGCATGCAGCAACGGCAGCGAGCAAACGCCGCTCGCTCCAACGCTTCAAGACGAATACGAGCCGGTGACCGACGTGTCCGCGTCGGGAGGCATCACGCAGATCACGTTCGAGCCGGACGGCGCGTACTACCTGAAACGATCGATGGGTACCGGCGCCGACGAAATCCTCGTCCCGGAGCAAGGCCTCTATTCGCTCGACCTCGCCGACGGAACGCTCACGCTCACGCCGAACGGCGGCGCGTCGGTGAAGCATCCGTTCCAGCTCGGTCTCGCGGGATCGCCGGCGGGCACTTCGCAGCCGCAGGGCGCGGGCCTCCACACCGACGGGCTCGGCGGCAAGATCATCCATCTCATCATCTCCTTCTTGCTCGACAACCAGTGGTTCCACACCGACACGCCGGCGACGCCGGATCAAGGCGCGGTCGACGACGGCGGCTGGACGCCGGACGACGCGGCGGTGCCGACCGACGACGCGAGCAGCGGCGGCGACGGAGCTTCGTGCACGACGACCGTGATCGACGCGGGCCCGCCGGCTTCGAGCGGCGGTGGCATCGACGTCTCGCACTACCAAGGCTCGGTCAACTGGGCGAACGTGAAGACGGTGCGCAACTTCGCGTACGCAAAAGCGACGGAGAGCACGAGCTACACCGATAGCAAGTTCGTCGCGAACTACGCTGGGATGCAAGCGGCGGGGCTGCAGCGCGGCGCGTATCACTTCTTCCGCGCGTCGAAGGACGCCGTCACGCAAGCCGATCACTTCGCGAGCGTCATCAAGGCCGCGGGGTACGGCGGCGGCGATCTCGCGCCGATGGTCGACGTCGAAGTGACCGACGGCGTCTCGGCGGCGACGGTCATCTCCGGCCTGCGCGCCTTCTTGAACGAAGCGCAGAGCAAGCTCGGAACGACGCTGATGATCTACACCGGCCCGTCGTTCTGGACGCACAACCTCGGTAACCCCGACTTCTCGTCGAACCCGCTCTGGATCGCGCACTACACGAGCGCGCCGCATCCGACGGTCCCGACGACGTGGAGCGGCTACACGATTTGGCAGTTCACGCAGAGCGACAAAGTCACCGGCGTCGGCGGCAACGTCGACGGCGATCGCTGGGCCGGCGCAGTCGCCGAGTCCGACGGCGGCACCGGCGGCAGCCAAACGGTGACGACCTGCACGAGCGACGCGGGCGAAGCCGGCTCGTGGGAAGCGGGCGACTCGTCCGACGAAGGTCTCATCCCCGGCGGCTGCACGCACGACGTCTGCACCGCGGGCGAGCGCCTCGGCCAATCGTGTAACTCGTGCACGATGATCGTGTGCGCGAACGATCCGTACTGCTGCGACACCTACTGGGGCCTGAGCTGTTTCCCCGACGTGCAGAAGTACTGCGGTCAGACCTGTCCGTGACGGCGATCTAGACGAGCGGCGCGAGGAGGCGACCGACGTCCTCGGCCAGGGCGCGCGCGCGCGTCGCGCTCGGGAGGCGGCCGGACGCGCGCTCGGTCGCTTCGTACCAATCGGCAAGCGCGGCGACGTCGGGTCGCGCGTAGAGAAAAACGCAGAGCTCGTAGTCGAGGAAGAGGCTGCGCATGTCGAAGTTCGCCGAGCCGACGACGCCGATGTCGTCGTCGACGATCACCGCTTTCGCGTGGAGCATGCGCGGGAAAGTCGCGATGCGTCCGCCGGCGCTCTCGACCTGGCGAAGCGACGCGCCGCCGGCGAAATCGGCGAGGCGGTGATTCGAGCGGAGCGGCACCAAGACGCGGACGTCGAGCCCGCGACGACAAGCGGCCGTGAGCGCGCGCGTCAGCGCGTCGTCGGGCACGAAGTACGGCGTCGCGATCCAGACGCGCCGTTTGGCCGCGTACGCCGCCATGACGATCGCGTCGTAGAAGCTGTCGTCGGCGGAGTCGGGCCCGCTCGGAACGACTTGCACGCACGCGCTGCCGGCGCTCGCGGGCGGCGGGCTCGCGTCGAGCGATTCTTTGGTTGCGAATTCCCAGTCGGCGCGGAAGACCTCGTCGAGATCCGCGACGGCGGGGCCGCGCACGAGCGCACAGAGATCGCACCAGCGCGTCGCGAGCGGGCGCGGGCCCATGTATTCGATCGCGAGGTTCATGCCGCCGACGATCGCGGCCTCGCCGTCGAAGACCGCCGACTTCCGGTGATTGCGCAGATTGTCGGAGCCGCGAAACGGGAGGTGAATCATCGGCGCGAAGGTCGCGACCTTGCCGCCCGCTTTGCGCAAGTCGGCGAGCGCGGCGCGGTTCGCGCGAAGGACGAAGAGCCCGTCCAAGAGGAGGTGCACGGCGACGCCGGCCGCGGCGCGCTCGGTGAGCTTCTTCACGAGCGTGTTGCCGGTCTCGTCGTCGCCGAGGATGAACGTCGAGATTCGAATCGAGCGCTTCGCGCCGTCGATGCGCGCGGCGAGCTCGGCGAACGCGTCCTCGCCGGTGCGGAGGAGCTTGACGTCGTTTCCGTCGCGCGGCGGACGGATGCCGTCGGCCGAGAGCAAGCGCGCGACGTCGTTCTCGACGCGTGCGGGACGCGAGTCGTCTTTCGGAAACAAACGTTTGTCGCGGCGCGACGTCTTTCGCGGCCCGAGCACGAGATAGAGCGGAATGCCGATATACGGGATCGCGATGAGGACGAGCATCCACGCGAGCGTGCTGCCTTGCGGCCGACGATCGCGGAGGATCCGCGCCAAGAATGGAACGACGAGCGCGGCGGCGATCACCGTCGCGAGATGCGCGCCGAGCCATTGAAGGGGTGCGTTCAAAACCGGAGCTACTGCTTGACGACGAGGTCGGCCTTTTTCAGCGTGACCGACGACGGTTTCGCGGACCACGCGAGCGTCGCGTGGACCTCGGTCGCGCCGCCGCTCGGGAGCGTGACCGTGCACGACATCTTGCCCATGCCGTGACGCGAGTGCGACGCGCCGACGTTCGTCTCGGTCCACATCGTCTTCACGTTGAGGCGCGCGAGGGGATCGCACACGGTCGTCGCGACGCTCTTGCCGCCCTGCTCGAGCGTCACGCGATAAGCGAGCGCGGCGTTGCCCTCGTACGAGAGATCGATGTCGGTCCAAAAATCCACGTCGCCCGCCTTGAGCGTCATCGTCGCCGCGCCCGTCCCGTCGCTGCTGAACGCGACGCGCCCCGCTTCTTTGCCGCAGCCGGCGACGACCGCGAGCGCGAAGACCCATCCGATTCGTTTCATGCGGACGAGGCTACTCGTCTTTCTTTCGAGCCTGAATGCGGAGCTGCGAGCTTCGGCGGCGCGGGGCCTCCACGGCTCCGGGCGTCGGCGTCATGCGCGGCGGCGGCGGGGTCGAGGCGCCCGGCGGGATGCTTCGCGCGCGGACGACTTGGCCTTCGTAGAGCACCTCGATGCCGAGCGCGCGGCAGCGTCGCGAGAGACGATCGAGATCGACGCCCGCGGCGACGAGCAATCCGCCCGGCGGTGACGGCTCGACGAAGAGCTCGGCGGTCGCGCGGCGCGTCCGGAGCATTTCGCGAAGGTTCGCGTCGTCGACCCACAAAAAGCCGGTCGCCTGCGCGTACGACGCTCGGCCGAGGACGACGCTCGCTTGCGCGAGGGTTTTGCTGAGCGTCTCGGGGAGCGGCGCGACGGCCTCGATGCGCATCCGCACGGCCTCCGCCTCGAGACCCGCGGAGAGGGCACGCGCGAGCGTCTGCGGCGCCACGAGGAGCTCGAGGGCTTCGGCGCAGCGCGCGACCTCGACGAGCGGCGCGATCGCGAGCACGTTCGCGACGCGCGTTTGCGCCCCGATCCGGAGAACGTGCGAGTCGAGGAATTTGGCGTCGCCGTCGGTCGACGTCGATCGTCCCGCGAGGAGCGCGCGACCGCGCGGCGTGAGCCGGAGCATGAGGCCCGCGTCCTCGCCCGACTCGGTGCTCGCGGGAGCTTCCGCGTCGGGCTCGGTGTCTTCTTCGCCGGTGTCGATCATGCCGAGCGCGGGCAAGCTCTCTTTGACGATGCGGCGCGCGACGGCGAGCGGCGAAGCGTAAGGCGCCGCGGCTTCGGTCGCGTGGCTGCGCTCGGCCCATCGCCGGAAAAGGCGCGTGAGGCCCGCCATGCGATGATCCGATCGCAGATATCGCTCGAGCGCGGGCCACGGGATCCAGCCTTCGCCGAGATCGACGAGCGCCTCGAGCAAGAGCTCGCGCACGACGCCGATCGGGCTCGGATCGCGCGCGTCGACCGAGACGCGCAGGACCTCGGGCTCTTCGCGCGCTTCGTCCCACGCGCCGCCGCGACGCCACGCGCCGAACAGCAGGCTCGGCAAATCGGAGAGCGCGAGCGAGCCCGGCGGCGACGAAACGACGAGCGCCGACGGCTCCCACAAACCGACGGCGCGCGAGAGCGCGACGAGCATCGCGACCGTCGTCGCGTCGCGACCGAAGCGCGCGCCGAGCTTTTGCGTGAGCGACTTGGGCGTGCCGATGTTCGGTTTGATCTCGCCCTGCCCTTCGCGCGCGGCGAGGGCGAGCGCGAGCGCGAGCGGCGAAGGATCGAGCGCGAAGCGAGCGCGGCGCGGCGCGTGATCGCCGGAGCGCACGAAGCGCTTCACTTCTTCGCGACGCTCGGCGCGCTCGGCGCGGTGCGCCGCCGAGACGATGAGCGAGACCTCGGTCGGCACGATGTGCCGATTCGGATGCACGGGGATCAAAAATCCGCGACGCTCGAGCGCCGAGCCGACGCCGCGACGCGAAGGCGAGACGCCCGTCGCCGTGCGGAGGCGCAGCGGCTCGCGCTCGATTTCGAGGAGCTCTTCGGTGTCGACCTCGCCGCCCTCGCGCTCGACGTTTTCGAGGACACGGAGCTCGCTCGGCGCGAGCTTCTCGATTTCGCCACGAAGGAGCACCGGATCGGAGAGCACCTCCCACGCCGGCTCGAGCGCGAGCACGATCGGCGGCGTGGCGGGACGCCCGAGATAATGCGCCGCGATCGCGCTCGTCGTCTCGAACGACGCCTGCGCGAGGAGCGCGCGCGCGCCGCGCGGGTCTTCGCCTTCCCACGAACGGAGCTGCAGGAGATGGGCCGTCGGCAGAACGAGCTCGACCGGGCCGCGCCCGGCTTTGCCCGGACGCGTCGTGTCTGCGGCGCGCGCGAACATGAGGCCGCGCGCAAGAAGCGGCTCGAGCGACGGCGGCACGGCGGTGACGAGGAGCGTGCCGCGCGCCTCCGCGACGCGATGCAAGAGATCGACGGCGGCCGGCGGCAAGCGCGCGGGCTCGCGCAAATCAGGAAGCGCAACGAGCGCGCGCGCGACTTGCGACGGCGTGTCGAGCCGTTTGGCCGCATCGATGCGAATGCCGAGGCGCTCGATGAGCGCGTTCAGCTCCTTCGCGGGAAGCGCGCGCAGCACGTCGACGAGGCGGCTGCTGCTTCCGTCGATTGCGGCACTTTGCGTTTCCAACGTCACCTGTCTTCGCCCGGAATTGTGGATGATACACGGACTCTCTGTGTTAATCCTCGTCCGTGCGCCCGCAAGAAATTCGGCTCGACTGGCCTGGCCGCGTGTGGGAGCCCGGCGCGGCGCCGAGCTCGCCTGCGGCGGGCACGCCGATTGAAAACGGCGAGGACCGCGCGACGCTCGTCTTCGGCGACGCCCTGGAAGCCGCAAGTTTCCTGCGGTCGCGCGGGGAGCGCGCCCATCTCGTCTACGTCGACCCGCCGTTCGCCTCGCAGGCCGACTACGTGGCTGAGGCGCGGCTCGACGGCGTCGCCGACGGACGGACGCGCCGGTCGGTCGCCTTCGGTGACAAGTGGCAGGGCGGCATCGGCGCGTACCTCGACATGCTCGCGCCGCGCCTCGAGGCGGCGAGCGAGCTCCTCCGCGAGGACGGGACACTTTGGGTGCACCTCGATTGGCGCTCGGCGTACCTCGTTCGCGCGGTGCTCGACGAGATCTTCGGTCGAGAACGTTTCATCAACGAGATCGTTTGGCGCCGCGCGCCGAACCTCGGACGGCAAGCGACGAGCGCGCAGTTCGGTCGCACGCTGGATACCATTTTGGTCTACGGCCGCGAGGGCGCGCGCATCACGCCGCCGACGCGCCTCGAGCCGATCGACGCGCGCGCCGTCCGCGTCGACGACGAAGGCCGACCCTTCACGACCGCACCGCGCGGCGACTACACCGACGCATCGATCGCCAAGCTCGAACGCGAAGGCCGCGTCCACCGCACGGCAAGCGGCCGCGTCTACATCAAATATTTTCTGGTAAAAAAAGGCGACGAGCACTTCCGCGAGCGACGCGTCGACACGCTCTGGACCGACGTCTCCCCGTTGCGCCACACGAAAACCAGCGAACGCACCGGCTACCCGACGCAGAAGCCGCTCGCGCTTCTCGAGCGCATCATCCGAAGCGCGTCGCCCGAAGGCGGCACTGTCGTCGATCTCTTTTGCGGGAGCGGAACGACACTCGTCGCCGCCGCGCGCGCCGGCCGCCGCGCGCTCGGCTCCGACAAAAGTCCAATCGCGATCGCGACGGCACGTTCGCGACTCCTCCGAGCAGAAGTCGCGCCGAGCATCGTCCGTCTCGGCGGGGACCTGCCGCGCGCCGCCGCCCGCGTCGCCATCGACGGCAAGCGGGTCATCTTGCGCGATCCGAAAATGCCGCTCGCGTGGGCCGTCGACACCACCGCCGGCGAAATCTTCCAGGCGACGTGGCACGCGGAGCGCACGCTCGGCGGCCCCGCGACCATCCCGCAGTTCGTCGATCTCGATCGCGCGCCGACGCGAGTCCGAGTCCGCGCGTGGGCCGACGACGGCACGCTCTACGAGCACTGACAGCTGGCCCATTGGCCGGCCCAGGCCTGGCCGGGCCACACGCAGTTGCGGGCTTTCTCGACGAATTCGCGCGGCACGCGCGGTGCTCTCCGGCGCGGTGCGCGCGCGTTTTCTCATTTCTCATCGACTCGCAAGGAGGATCGATGCGTTGAAGGACTTGGATTGCTAGGGCTTGCACAACGGGACAGAGACGGAGGCAAGCGGGCTCACGTGTGGGCGGGACCCACCATACCGGTCATCGGGCGGCCTTCGGGCCGCATGGCGCGCGAACAGAGCGCCTTTGCGATGGCGACCTGCATGCTTCGAGGACCCCCATCGCTTCAATGCGAGCACGCGTGCGGGTGGAGTACGCGGAGTGGAGCAGGACCTGGCGCCTGAACGAGGGTGCCGCGTTACAAATTTGCTCGCAGTCGGCCAGGACTACCGTTTCCCAGCTTTGCGTTTTGCAAGTCGCCCGGTGGGGCGAGACTCACTCGACTGCGTTTTTGCACCGGGAGTTTCGACCTCGACGCACGCGTGTGCCCGTTAGGCGGGGCGGAGGCGGTAGATGATGGCGACGACGACGACGACCCAGCCGACCAGGTTGAGGACGAATGGAACGTCGCGGAGCATCTCCTGCGTCGGGGATTCGGCGCGGAGACCTCGGCCGGCACGACCCGAGACGAGCATCAAGAAGCGCGAGATGCCGATGAGCGTGAAGGGCGCGGTGAGCCACAGCCAATTCGTGTGGAAGAACTCTCGCGTCGTACCGTCGAGGGTGTACGCGACGTACGTCGCTGCGGTCGCGAGACCCGCGAGCGCGAGCGCGATGTTCAGGCTGCGCTTCGAATACGCTTCGAGCGACGCGCGCTGCTTGACCGCGGTGTCGAGCTCGAGCTCGTGGCGGCGCTTGCCGAAGCCGAGGAAAAGCGCGAGCAGCGCCGTGCACGCGACCATGTAGCCGCTGACGTGAACGTCGGTCGCGAAGCCACCCGCGAGCACGCGGAGCACGAAGCCCGACGCGATGAGACCGACGTCGAGAAACGCGACTTGTTTCAGCTTGAACGTGTAGGCGATGTCTTTGACGAAGTAGATCGTCGCGACCAATCCGACGCGCCAGTCGAGCGCGAACGCGGCGACGATCGACGTTAGGACGAGCGCGAGCGCCATCATCTTGGCGAGGCTCTCGGGCACCTCGCCGCTCGCGATCGGACGCTCGCGCTTCACCGGGTGAATGCGATCGGCTTCGACGTCGGCGATGTCGTTGATCGTGTAAATCGCGCCTGCGAGCAGGCAAAACACGGCCGTCGCGATGAACGCGCGGCCCGTCACGCGGAGGTTCAGCGCCGGGCCCGCCGCGGTCGTCAGGAAGACGTCCTTGTGGAAGAACATCGGCGCGAGCACGAAGAGGTTCTTCACCCACTGATGCGGGCGGATGGTCTTGATCAGCCCGCGCACCACGCTCTTGCTCACGAGGTTTGACTGGGTTGACTGGGCGGTTACCACGGCGGACTGCTGCACGGCGTGAGTTTTCATACCGCGACGCGCGCGCCTCCGAAAGTGTGAAACGCACGAGCCGCGGGCCGCATTCTATCTGCTACCGTCGCCGCCGTGATGCCCAGATGGTCGCTCGGTGCGGCTGCGCTCGCCGCCGGTTTGGCCCTCGTCCCCGGAACGACTCGAGCCGAGGTGTCGCGCCTCTCGCGGCTCACCGCGCTCGGCGAGGAAGCGTCGCGAGCGTCCGACGCCGACTCTTACGCGGCGATGCGGCGCGTGTGGGGCGAGTGGGACCGCGGCGATCCCAACGACGTCGAGGAAGAGCTCGAGGCCGTCGCGCGCGCGCGCCACGGATCGTCGCGCGTGTACGCCGAGCTCCTCGCGGCGTACGGCAAACGTCGTCTCGGCGATCTCGAAGGCGCCCGCGCGCGCGTCGCTTCGCTCGGGTACGTCGGCAAGTGGCTCGTCACCGGGCCGTTCGACAACGAAGGCAAGGCCGGCCTCCTGCGTCTTTTCGAGCCCGAGGCCGAGGACGCGCCGGATCGCGCGAAGCTCTACGACGGAAAAGAACGCAAAGTCGGCTGGCGGCCCGCGTCGGTGAGCGCGCCCTTCGGTTGGATCGACACCGGCTCGATGGTGCGGCCGACCGAGAACGTCTGCGTCTACGCGACGACCTTCGTCAGCGATCGACGCTTGAAAAAGGGCGAATCGCGCGAGGCCTCGGTTTGGGTCGGCTCGAGCGGATCGGTGCGCGTTTATTGGAACGGCGCGCTCGCGCTCGACGACCGCAAGTATCGCGACTTCGACGCCGAGCGCATGGGGCGCAGCGTGACGCTCGCCGCCGGCGCGAACCGCGTGCTCGTCAAAGCGTGCGGCTCCGAAAATGCGCCCATCTTCACGCTTCGCGTCGGCGCCGCCGACGGCACACCCGATTCGCACATCGAGGCCGACGCGAGCTTCGATCATCCGGACGCGCGCGCCCTCTTCCAGAAGCAAAAGCTCCCGCCCAATCGCGTCGCGGGCCCCGTGCAAACGTTCGCCGGCACCGAAAAAAACGGGAGCCCCGCGCAGCTCGAGACGTATGCGCGTTATCTCCGGCTCACGCAGTCGGACGACGAGTCGGATCATCTCGCGCGCGATCTCGCGCTTCGCGCCGCGCAGCGCGCCCCGACCGTCCAGCGCGCGCTCCTCGCCGCGAATCTCGTCGAGAGCCGCAATCAGCGCTCCGAATGGATCGCCAAAGCCGAAGCGCTCGTCGCGAAAGGCGGCGTCACGCCCGAAGATCGCATGGACGTCCTCCTCGCCCGCGCCGCGCACGAGCGCGCCGGCACCAACTGGCGCGACGCCATTCCGTATTACGACCGCGCGCTCGCTCTCGATCCGGACAACGTCGTCGCCGTGCTCGCGCGCGTCGAGCTCTACGGCGAAGCGAATCTCCGCGCGACGTCGATCTCCTTTTTGCAGCGCGCCCTCGCGCGCAACCCGCGCAGCATCGCTTTGGTCCGCGCGATGGTCGACCTCCTCCGCCAAGAAGATCGCACGACCGAAGCCGACGACATGGAGGCGCGCTACTCGGCGTTTCGCTTCGACGACCCCGAGTCGCTCAAGGCGAAAATCGATCTCGCTATCGCGCAGCGCGACGAGCAGGCCGCGCGCCACTGGCTCGATCGTTACATCGCGACCGATCCCGACGCGACCGACAAGCTCCTCTACGCCGCGCAAGCGCAACTCAAGCTCGGCGACTCGACGCGCGCGATCGCCCTCTACAAGCGCGCGCTCGACATCGCGCCCGAAGACACCGACGCGATGCAAAAGCTCGCCGACTCGTACGCCCTCACGGGCCACCAAAACGAGCAGGTGACGCTGCTCCGTCACATCCTCGACCTCAAGCCGCAGAACAAAGACGTGCGCGACTACCTCGCGCACCTCGAGCCGACCAAGCCGAAGCCCGACGAGGCGTACGCGGTCGATCCGAAAGTGTTCCTCGCGCTGCGCAAGACGCCCGCGCACGGCGCCGACCGGCGCACGTTCGTCGATCTCACCGTCGCGACGGTGTTCGAGAACGGGCTCTCGAGCAAATTCCGCCAAGTCGTGTTCCAGCCCCTCACCGATCCGGCCGCGCAGGCCGCGCGCAATTACGTCTTCGGGTTCGAGTCCGATTCGCAGACGGTTCAAATCCGCGGCGTCCACGTGTATCGCGCCGACGGCACCGTCGACGACTCGTTCGACACGCAAACGGGCGGCGCCAACGATCCGTCGATCGCGACGTACACGAGCTCGGCGAGCTACGCCGTGCTCTTGCCGCGGCTTCAGGCGGGCGACGTCGTCGAGCTCCGTTATCGCGTCGAGGACGTCGCCGAGCGGAACGCTTTCGCCGACTACTTCGGCGACATCGACTATCTCCAGTCCGACGAGCCGATCTCGCGCGCCGAGTACGTCCTCATCACGCCCAAGCGCCGCACGTTCTATTTCAACAAGCCGACGCTCCCCGTCGAGAAGTCGGTCACCGAAAAAGACACGCAGCGCATCTACCGCTTCGTCGCGACCAACGTGCCGCCGATCCTACCCGAGCCGCACCAGCCGCCTTACGCGCAGCTCCTCGGGCACGTTCACGTCTCGACTTACAAGAGCTGGGACGAGATGGGCGCGTGGTACTGGGGTCTCGTCAAAGATCAGTTCAACGCCGACGACGAAGTGCGCCGGCGCGTCGCCGAGATCACCAAAGGGAAGACGACCGATCGCGACAAAGTGAACGCCGTTTACGACTACGTCGTCCAGCGGACGCGCTACGTCGCGCTCGAGTTCGGCATCCACGGGTTCAAGCCGTACACGTGCTCGCAGATTTTCGCGCGCGGGTTCGGCGACTGCAAAGACAAGGCGACCCTCATCGTCACGATGCTCCAGGAGCTCGGAATTCCCGCCACGATCGTGATCGTGCGAACCGGCACCAAAGGCGACTTCGAAGATTATCCGGCGAGCCTCGCGCCGTTCGATCACGCGATCGCGTACGTGCCCTCGCTCGATCTCTATCTCGACGGCACCGCCGAATATTCGGGCTCGAACGATTTTCCGGCGATGGATCGCGGCGCGATGGCGCTTCAGATCAATCAAGGCAAGCCGAAGCTCGTTCACTTGCCCGATCCGCCGGCGAGCGCGAGCACGACGACCCGCAAGCTCGACGCGACGCTCGCGACCGACGGCTCGGCGCAAATCGATTGGCGCACGACGGTGACCGGCGTCACCGCGCCGAGCTGGCGCGTTCGCTACCACGCCGAGTCGCTCCGCAAAGATCGACTTCAAGAAGACGTCGCGAGCGATCTCCCGGGCGCCGCGGTGCAGTCGCTGGACGCGGGCGATCTCGAGAACGTGGAGGCCCCCGTGCAAATCCACGCGAAGCTCAAGCTCGCGTCGTTCGGTCGCCGCGATCAGGACACGCTCAGCGTGCCCATCGGGCCGCGCGATCACATGGTCCGCGACTGGGCGTCGCTCTCGACCCGCCGGCTCGATCTCCGCGTGGCCGCGCAGACGACGACCGTGACCGACTACACGATTCGAATCCCGACGGGCGCGAAGGTCGCCGCGATGCCCGGCGCCACGAGCGCACCTTCGCCGTTCGGCGACTTCAAGCTCGCCGTCGAGAGCGTCCCCGGCGGCGTTCACGTGACGACGACGCTCGCGATGAGCAAGACGCACATCGCGGCGTCCGAGTACGCGGCGTTTCGCAAATGGTGCGAGGCCGTCGATTCGGCGCTCGGGCAGCGTCTCGTCGTCTCGATCGGAGGCCACTGATGCGCGCGCGTCGATGGATCGCGGCGATGGCCGCCGCGTGTGCGGTGGCGGGTTGCGGCGTCAGCGCGACGGCGCCGAAGACGGTCGCTTCGCTTCGTCACGACGGCGCGTCGAGCGGCGACGCCGAGGTCGTCGGACGCTGGGCGCTCGCCGAAGAGCTTGCTCCCGGCGGCGACGCGCGCGATCTCGACCGTGCCCTCGCGCGGCTCGCGTCGATCAAAACGCCGAGCATGCTCGGCGCGACCGCCCGCGGTCTGCTCGAAGAATCCCACGGTCATCCGCGCGAAGCCGCCGACGGATACGTCTCCGCGCTCGCCGCCGCGCGCACGAGCGTCGAGCCCGAGACGCCGCTCGTCGCGTGGTACGCGACGCATCGTCTCAAGAGCCTCCGCCAAGACGTCGTGAAGCTCTACGAGTCGCATCGCGCGCTCTTCGACGACACGCTCGCCAAGCCGGGCAACATCGGCTGGCGCGCCGAAGCCGAGCTCGCCGATTGGATCGAAGGCGAGACCTACCGACGCGCCGACATCACCGGCACCGATTTCGATCGCTACGTCGCGAAGACGAGCGGCTGCCTCGGCGGGCTTCGTCTCGCCGGCCCGTTCGGCCACGGGAGCGCCCCGGATCGAAGGCGCGCGTTCGACGCCGAGCGCCCCGGACCTTGGCCCGACAAATTCGCGGCCGACGCGCTCCGCACCGAGCCGCCGAAAATTCTCAAGACGAAGCAGCCGTCGTGCACCGTGGCGAGCGAAGAGCAAACCGCGAGCGGCGTCTTCTACGTACAAGGATTTTTCACGACCGATCGCGATCTCGATCTCGTGATCGGCGTTCAGGGCGCGCTCGCGGTCTTGGTCGACGACGAGCCGGTGCTCACGCGTGATCTCCGCGAGTGGGGCGTGTGGCAGCGCTTCGGCGTCGCGCTTCACGTGCCCGCGGGCCATCACCGCGTCGTCGCGCGCGTGCTCGACGACAGCTCCTCGATTCGCGTGCTCAACATGGACGGCACGCCCGCGACGCTCACAACTTCGACCGACGAGCGCGCGCCGTACGCGATCGTTCCGCCGCGCGTGCTCGCCGACCCGAACCCGCTCGCGGCGCTCGTCGCCAAGCCGCCCGGCGACGCCGTGACCGCGTACTTCGGCGCGTACCTCGCGAACGCCGAGGCGATGGCCGACGTCGCGAGCGTCTTCGTCGCGCCGTTCGTCGAGCCCGAGGACGCGTCCGCCGACATGCTCGAAGCGGCCGCGAACTACGCGAGCTCCGACCCGGCCTCCCCGGCCGAGGTGAAACACAAGACCGAGCGCGACTTCATGCTGCGCGCCGTGAAACGCGATCCGAAGCTGTGGTTCGCGCGCGCGTGGACCATGCTCGACGACGCCGAGCAACAAGGCCTCGTCTCGGCCGTCGATCCGCTGCGCAAGCTCGCCGACGAGCTCCGCGGGCAGCCCGAAATCCTCGAGCAGCTCGCGCGCATCTACGCGAAGCTCGGCTGGCGCTCCGAGCGCAAACGCGCGCTCGACGATCTCGCGAAGCGTTTTCCCGACGACGTGCGCGCGCTCCGCATGGGCCTCGAGCTCCTCGACGAGAGCGGGCCGATCGCCGAAGCCGACAAGATCGCCGCGCGCATCCGCGCGCTCGATCCCGACGTCGAGATCGATCTCGATCGCGCGCTCGCGCGGCACGATTGGAAGGCGGCGATCGCCGAGCTGCAGCGCCTCCAAAAACGCCGCCCCGAACGAAAAGAGATCGCCGGCCGCATCGCCGACGTGCTCCAACGCGCCGGCGACCCGACCCAAGCGATCAAAGAGCTCGAAAAGGCCCTCGCCAAAAATCCGCTCGATACGACCTCGCGATTCCGTCTCGCCGACCGCGCCTACGCACGCGGCGACGGCGACGCTCTTCGCAAAGCGCTCGCCGACGCGCTCCTCGCCGGCGCCAAAACCGAAGACCTGCGCACCGCGATCGACTTGCTCGAAGGCACGACCGATCTCGAGCCGTATCGACTCGACGGAAAAAAAGCGATCCGAGAGTTCGAAGCTTGGGAAAAGAAGGGCAAGCGCATGGCCGGCGTGAGCGCGCGCGTCCTCGATTACTCGGCGCTCTGGGTTCACCCCGACGGCTCGGCGCAAATGCTCGAGCACGAAATTCTCAAAATCCAATCGCAAGAAGGCATCAACCAGGAAGCCGAGCAAAAACCGCCGGAGGGTCTCGTGCTTCGCCTCCGCGTCATCAAACCCGACGGCCGCATGCTCGAGCCCGAGCCGGTGAGCGGCAAGCCGACGCTCACGATGCCGAACCTCGAGGTCGGCGACTACGTCGAGACCGAGCACGTGACGACGACCGAAGGCGACGGCGATCACGGCCGCCGCTATCGCGGACCGATGTGGCTCTTCCGCGAAGAAGACAAAGGCTATTGGCGGAGCGAGTTCGTCGTCATCACGCCGAAGGACAAACCGATCGAAATCGAAACGCGCGGAACCGTCCCCGCGCCGGTCGTGCGCCAAGCCGCGACGACGATCGAGCGGCGTTGGCGCGTCGACGAGAGCCCGCCGCTCCCGGACGAGCCGGACAGCGTTCCGGCCGGCGAGTACCTCCCGAGCGTGCGCATCGGCTGGGGCGTGACCCTCGCCGACACAGTTGCAAGATACACGGATCTCGCGAGCGACGAGACGCCGCTCGACCCGCGCCTCCACGCGATGGCCGAGAGCATCGTCAAAGGCGTGCCCGCGTCGGACCGCGCCGAACGCGCGCGCCGCATCTACCGCGCCGTGCTCGAGCGCGTGCAAGACGGCCAAGAAAAAGACGGGCGACGCGTGCTCCTCGGCAAAGCCGGCTCGCGCGAGTCGGCGTTCCGCTACTTGATGCGCGAGCTCGGCATGCCGGTCGATCTCGTGCTCGTAAAGAACCGGCTCGCGCCGCCGCCGGTCGGCCCGATGAGCGAGGTCGACGATTACGTCGGCATCGTGCTGCGCGTCGCCGGCGACAAGGGCCCGATTTTTCTCACCGTCGACGATCGCTTCGCGCCGTTCGGTTACGTCCCGGCCGACTTCCGCGGGCAGCCGGGATTTTTGCTCGCGCCCGGCGCGCGCGCGATCACGACGCCCAAAGACGGCAGCCGCGACGGCGTCTCGATCGCCGGCCGCGCCGACCTTCACCCCGACGGCTCCGCGCAAGTCACGATGGAGCAGCGCTTCCACGGCAAGCTCGGCATCCGCATGCGCGGCGTATTCGACAAAGTCCCCGACAGCCAGCTGTACGCATTCGTCGAGTCGCGCGTGCTCGCGTCGACGCTGCCCGGCGCGCACGTGCACGACGTCGTCCTCGAAAACAAAACCGATCTCGACGCGCCGCTCGTCCTCCGCGTGAAAGCCGACGCGCCGCAGCTCGGACGCGTGCAAGGTCACGAGGTCCTCGTCAAACCGATCTTCCCGCTGCACCTCGCGCAGCTCGCCGCGCTCCCCACGCGGCAGATCCCCCTCCTTCTCGGCGCGTGGACGCACGTCGACGTCGACTTTTCGATCGTCGCCGACCCGTCGCTTCGCATGCCCGCGAGCTTGCCGACCGGCGACTTCAAACACGGCGAGCTCGACGTCGACGTGAAAGATTCGGTCCACGGCCACGAGATCCGCCTCGTGCGCACGATCGATCTTCCCGCCGGCCGCGTGATGCCCGGCGACGACTACGCGCGCTTCCAACGCTTCACGCGCGACGCGGACACGGCGCTCGAGCGCGAAGTCGCGCTGGGCCGCTGACTACTTCCCGCCGTCTTTTTCGGCGGCGATTCGCTGGCGAACGATCTCGTACGCCTTGTCTTGTTTCTCTGCGGCCTCGATCGCCGCGATGCGTGCGTCGGCCGAAGCGGGCGCGCCGCCGGCGTCGGCGTGGGCGGCCACGTATTGCTTGTACTGTTCCCAACCGCTCTTCGCGTCGTCCCACTTCTTCTGACGCTCTTTCAAATCGGCGAGGCAGAAGAGGACTTTCGTTTTGGTGCCCGGGTCGACGTCGCCGACGTTGCTCGCCGTCGTCCACGAAGCTTCGGCTTCGGTCAAGTTGCCGAGCGCGCTCTGCGCTTCGCCGAGCAGGTAGTGGCCGTACGGATTTTTTGGCTCGGCCTCGATGGCCTGTCGATACATGTCGACCGCCGCAGGAAAATCGCGCGCGACGAACTTCGCGTTGCCGCGGAGCACGGCATCGGTGAACTTGCTCGTGTGGCCCGCGCGCGAAACCGGGCGAGCGTCGCCGGCGAGCGCCACCGCGCCCGCGCCGAACGTGAGGCTCATCGCGATCAAAATCGCGCCGCGTGCCCGCATTCCCATCGGCGCCGAGCGTATCGAGGGCCGCGCGGCACTGCAAGCACTTGACCCGGCGGCGGCGCGCGGCGACGCTGAGCGCGATGCTTCCGCGCGTGCTCGAGCCGGAGGTCATGGACACGGCGCAAGAAGCCGCCGACTACGACGCGATGGACAATCGCGAGCCGAACGAGCGCTTCGCGACCGATTGCTTGCATTTTGCACGCTTCGCGAACGCGCTCGACGTGGGCACCGGAACGGCGCTGATTCCGATCGCGATGTGCGAGCGCGCGCCGGACGTGCGGTTCGTCGCGGTCGACCTCGCCGAGCACATGCTCGCCCTCGCGAAGCGCAACGTCGCGCGCGCGGGCCTCGGCGCGCGCATCGAGCTCCAGCGCGTCGACGCCAAACGGCTCCCGTTCGCCGACGGAGCGTTCGAGACCGTCGTGTCGAACAGCATCGTTCATCACGTGCCCGATCCCGCGCACGCGCTCGGCGAGATGAACCGCGTCGCGCGGCGCGTGCTCTTCGTTCGCGATCTCTTTCGGCCCGAGAGCGACGCCGAGGTCGCTCGTCTCGTCGCGCTCCACGGCGGCGCGCCTCCGGCCGAGCCCGCCGCGCTCGAGCGGCACGCGCGACAAGTCGCGCTCCTCGATGCGTCACTCCGCGCAGCGCTCACGATCGACGAGGTGCGCGACCTCGTGCGGTCGATCGGCATTCCGCCGACTGCAGTGTCGCAGACGAGCGATCGTCACTTCACGCTCGCGTACGAAAAAAAATGAGCGCGGCACCCTTTCCGTGGAAGTCGCTCGACTCGATTCGACGCGCGGACGTCGCGATGCTCGCGAAGATGCGCCGCGCCGTCACGCGCTTCGTCGACACGGCAGGCGCGTCGAACGCTCTTCGCGAGCTGCTCGGAAACGCCGAGCTCTCCGTTCGCCTTCGCCGCGTCACCAGCAGTCCGCCGCGCATCGACGAATCGTCGCTCGGCATCTTGCTCGCGCCGGGCGAGCGCGCCGACCGGAGGCGCGCGTTCGTCGTCGTGCTCGAGCAAGCCCTCGCCGGCGCGATCGTCGCGCGCGCGCTCAAGCGCCCGCCGGTGCGCGTCGTCGATCCGTCGCGACAGCAGCCGTCGCTCGCGGGCGCCGCGGCCGCCGTTCTGGTCGCCGCCGCGCGACGCGACGCCGGCGCCGCGCTGCGCGTTTTGACGGCAGGTCCCGCTCACACGGTGCTCGGCGAGGTCGTCTCGATCGATCCGGTCCCGATCGGCGCGACCTTCACGGTCGTCGTCGAGGACGACGCGTACCTCGCGCACGTCTTCGCGCCGCGCTCGGCGCTCGAACCCGCTCGCGAATCGGATCTCGACGCCGCCGCGCTCGCGTCACTCGGCGCCATGCCCATCGAGGTGCCGCTCGTGGCCGCGGTGCTCGAGACGAGCGTCGCCGACTTCGCCGCGCTCGCTCCGGGCGACGCGCTTTTCCCGCTCACGATCGCGCGCACGCCCGCGGGCTTCGGCGGCGAGCTTCTGCTCTCGGCGCCCGACTCCGACGCGGGCTTCGCCGTCGATCTCGGCGACGGCGGCCGTCTCGTGCTACGGGAGGGACCGCTCCCTCTCTTCGCGGAGAAGACACCCATGGTCGACAAAGACGTCCTCGCGCAGTCCATCGGCGAAACGCCCGTCGTCGTTCGCGTCGAGGTCGGTTCGGCGCAGATGACCGCGCGCGAGTGGGCTGCGCTCGGCGCTGGAGACGTCGTCGCGCTCGGAAAGCGAATCGGCGAGAACGTGATTTTGCGCGTCGGCGGCGCCGAGGTGGCGCGCGGCGAGCTCGTCGACGTCGAAGGCGAAATCGGCGTTCGCATCGTCGCTCGCGCCGGAGGCACGGTGGCGTGAAGCGGCTGCTCGTCCTCGTCCTCGTGCTCGCCGGCTGCAAGAACCAAGCATCGCAGGCGACTCCCGCGCCGAGCGCGTCGACTGCGCCGAGCGCATCGGCGAGCGTTGCCGCCGGTCCGCCGAAGCCCGTCGACTGGACCGGCACGTACACCGCGACGAGCGGCACGCTCTACGTCCCCGACGCTGCAGGCTACGAAGGCTTCAAGTTCCGCGGCGAAGACGCCGGCGCGATCGGCACCGGCGAGGGCTCGCTCAGCTTCACGGTCGACCCCGACGGCGGCATCGTGACCGGCAAGCTCGAAGGTCCGCTCGGCCCGTCCGTCGTGACCGGCATCGCGCAAAACGGCGAGCTCTCTTTTCACGTCGCGCCCGCGAGCGAAAGCGAAACGGCATTTCGCGGAACCGGCACGGCGTCGATCGACGGCGGCACCGCGACCGGCGAGATCCACGCGTCGACTTGGCACGCCAACATCTTGCGAGACGCGACGTTCACGGTGAAGGCGCAGCCGGCGAAGTGACGCGTTCTCGGTTCTGAGGCGGCCTCGTCACGACGAGCGCGACCCCCGCCAAAATGAACGCCGCAGCGACGAGGACGCGCGAAGTGAGCGGTTGCCCGAGCTGCACCCACGCGAGCAAACCAGCCAAAATCGGCTGCAAATTGACGTACGCCGTCACCAGCGTCGGGCTCGATCGGCCGAGGGCCCAAGCGTTGCACGAGTACGCGATGATGGTTGGAGCTGCAACGATATACGCGACGAACGCGAGCGAGCGTCCCGTCCAGTGCGCGGCGTCGTGCGCGAGCACCGGAACGCCGAGCGGCGCGAACGTGAGCGCTCCGAAGACGAAAATCCACGTGACCACCGTGAGCGCCCCGAGCTTCTGGATGATCCGCCGCGAAA
This sequence comes from Polyangiaceae bacterium, assembly GCA_036488725.1. GTDB lineage: Bacteria > Myxococcota_A > Polyangia > Polyangiales > Polyangiaceae > DASXHD01. The sequence goes on from DASXHD010000119.1 coordinate 21,964, forward strand.
GAACGATGTACGCCGAGTACGAAAGCGAGTTCAGCGTCACGATCGCCGCGCCGCGATCGGTCGCCCGCACGCCCGTGAGCCACAAGACGCCCACGACCGCGAGCGCGAGCCCCGACACGAGCGGCGCCGAGACACGCTCGATACGCGCCGCGACCGCCATCGCCGCCGTGAACACCGGGATGGTCACGCTGAGCAGCGCCGCCGCCGTCGGTGACGTTTGCTTGAGGCCCACCAAAAACAAAGTCTGATTGAGCGAAATCCCGAGCACGCTGAGGCCCGCGAGCACGAGCTTCTCGCGCACCGTCGTCTTCACGAGAACGCCACGGAGGCGCGTGAAGAGCACGAAAAAAATCGCCGCCCCCGCCATGCGCGTCATCGCCAGCGCGATCGGCGCGACGCCGCCGCCGCCTTTGGCGAGATCGGTCATCGCGACCTTTCCCTCGACCGCTTGCGACGCGAACGCGACCTGAACGATCCAGAGGGATACGTGTACTTTCCATGCTTGCGCCGTCCCGCCGTTGGCGGAGCCGGCGACCCGCGTATCGGTCTTCACTCGGTGCGCACCTCGAAGAGCACCGCCGCAGGGTGGCCGTTGCGCTCGAAGCGCACGAGCGCCGACCCGTTCTTGTTCACCGACGCCGTGATGACCGGAAATGTCGACCAGTCTGCCGCGAGCGCGACGTCATTGATCGTCCGAAGCACGTCGCCATCTTGAAACCCGAGCGCGCCGAGACAAGAATTTTCGCCCACGTCCTCGATGACGAGCCCCGTCGTGCGCCCGGTGGCGTCGATCTGAGGCGCCACGGTCGCCTTCTCCTCGCTGCGGATCACGTCCATCACACCCGACGCGATGATCCACTCGTCGGGCGCGATGCGCCGCGCCTCGAGCGGACGGTGCTTCGTGTCCGAGCACGGCTCCGGCTGGCTCGTGTGCGACCCCGCGACCCAGTGCGAGCCGGCGTCGGTCCGCTGCAGGCGCAGGCCCGCGTCGGGCAACGCGGTCGCCGTCGCCGTCCGCGGCACCGGCTCCACGTCGTCCGGGATCGGCCGCATGCTCGCACCACACGCGAACGTCAGGAATAGCGCAGCCGTCATGACCGTTCGCGTCACAGGCGCAGTCTAGCTGCTATGATTCCCGCGCGCCCAGGGTCGGCGAAATCATGTGGAACACATTCCCTCTCTTCGGCGGCGCGCTCCTTTTGTGCGTCATGCTCGCGGCGAGCTACACGTTCGCCGTCGCGTTGCACGCGGGCGTGACCGGCCGCGCTCGGTCGCTCCAAGCAGCGCGCTTCGGCGCCTACGGCACCGTCGCCTTCATCGCGACCGCGGTCTTCGCGCTCGCCTACGCCTTCGTCAGCCACGATTTCCGTCTCAGATACGTCGCCCACTACTCCGACCGCTCGATGGCCGTCGGCTATTTGCTGACCGCGCTGTGGGGCGGCCAAGACGGCTCACTCCTCTGGTGGCTGTTTCTTCTGAGCCTCTACATCGGCGCGTGTGTGAAATGGCTCGGCAAACGCTACGTCGAGCTCCAGCCGTACGTGATCGCCACGCTGATGGCGATCGTCGTCTTCTTCTGCATCCTGATGACGTACTCGGCGAACCCCTTCGCCACGTCGATCGGGGGCGCGCGCACCGACGGTGAGGGCCTCAACCCCCTCCTCCAAAACTTCTACATGATCATCCACCCGCCGAGCCTCTACACGGGCTTCGTCGGCTGCTCGATTCCGTTTTCGTTCGCGGTCGCGGCGCTCGTCACCGGCCGCCTGGACAGCGAGTGGATCGTCGCCTCGCGCAAGTGGACGCTCTTCGCGTGGATGTTCCTCGCCATCGGCAACACGCTCGGCATGCTCTGGGCTTACGAAGAGCTCGGCTGGGGCGGTTACTGGGCGTGGGACCCGGTCGAAAACGCCGCGTTCATGCCATTTTTGGCGGCGAGCGCGTTCGTGCACTCGGTCATGATTCAAGAGCGGCGAGGCCTGCTCAAAGTCTGGAACGTGTCGCTCATATGCCTCACGTTCTTCATGACGATCTTCGGCACGTTCCTCACGCGCTCGGGCGCGATTGCGAGCGTGCACTCGTTCGCGCAGTCGAGCATCGGGACGTACTTCGTCTACTTCCTCGTCGTCGCGTTCATCTTCTGCTTCACGCTGATCCTCTATCGCTGGCCGGATCTCCGCGACCTCGTCACCGACGATAGAAACAGGCTCCAGCGGCTGCGCATCGCCGCGGTCGCGACCGGCTGGACCATGCTCGCCATCTGCGCGCCGGGCATCTGGGCGCTCTCGAAGCTCCCCGTTCCGAACGCCGTGCAGATCGTCCTCGACAGCGCGCTCTGCGGCGCCGCGGTCTACACCGGCATCGAGCTCGTCTACCGCCGCATGACGCGCGAGATCGACTACGAGGCGCGCCGCCCGCAGCTCGAGTCTTGGCTCTCGCGCGAGTTCACCTTCTTGCTCAACAACTGGGCGCTCCTCGGGTTCATGCTCTTCGTGCTCGTCGCGACGACGTTCCCGATGCTGAGCGAGGCGATCTCCGGCGAAAAAGTCACCGTCGGCCCGCCCTACTACAACGCGTGGGTGCAGCCGATCGGCCTCACGATCTTCTCGCTCATGGGCATCGGCACCCTCTTCGGCTGGAAGAAGACGAGCCCCGGCGCGCTCAAGCGAGCCTTCATCGTGCCCACCGCGGCGATGGTGATCTTCGGCACGCTCCACCTCGCGCTCGGCCGCACGCTCGGCTTCCCGCCGATCGTTTGGGGCGACGCGATCTACGGCGGCGCGCTCGGCAAGGCGCTACGCGCGTTCAACGCGATCACGCCGCTCCTCGGTTTCTCGATCGCGGTCTTCAACGCGGCGGTCATCCTGCAAGAGTTCACGATGCTCTTCCGCTCGCGCAGACGCTCCGGCGCCGGAAAAGAAGGCGCGTGGCTCTGGCCGGTCGGCTTCGTCTTCTCGGTCATCGCGGTGCTCGGCCTCGTGCTCATGCGCCACTCGTTTCCGAGCCGCGGCGCGTTCGGCTTCACCGTAGTGCTCGGCTCGCTCGTCGCGCTCGTCGCGCCGTATTTCCTCTTCACGCTCATCTCGCTTCCGCACACGTCGCGCCGCCGCTACGGCGGTTACATCGTGCACTTCGGGCTCGTGCTCATGTTCATCGGGTTCACCGGCAAGTCGTGGACGATCGACAGAGAAGCGTCGATGGCCCCGCACGATCACTACCAAGTCGCCGGCTACGACCTCGAGTACCTCGGCCCGCGCATGGAGCTCGACGTCAACAAGCGGATGATCTTCGGCGACGTCGCCGTGAGCCGCGCCGGCACGCGTCTCGGCGTCTTGAACCCGGCGAAGTTCATGTACAAAAAAATGCCGGACTCGCCGACGACCGAAGTCTCGATGATGCACTCGCTCCGCGACGACCTCTATCTCGTCGTCGGCAGCATCAACCCGCAGACCAAAGTCGCCGCGTTCCAAATCCACATCAACCCGCTCGTCAGTTGGATTTGGTTCGGCGCGATCGTGCTGATTTTCGGCAGCATCATCTGCATGTGGCCCGAGCTCGCGCCAGCGGAGTCGCGCGTCTGGGCCTTCGGTCGAGGCGCCGCCGGCGCGGTCGCCTCGTTCACGATAGGCGTCTTCATCGCAATGCTTCCAGCGCCAGCGTGGGCGCAAATGACGACGACACAACACGACGGCGTCATCCACATCCAAAACGATCGCGAGCACGCGCTCTTCTCGTCGCTCCGCTGCATGTGCGGCACCTGCGCGCGCGATCTCCTCTCGACGTGCACGTGCGACACCGCCGAGGACACGCGCGAGGCGCTTCGCAAAAAGATCGAAGCCGGCGAGACCAACGATCAGATCATCATGGAATACGCCCAAAAATGGGGCTCCGATTCGCTCGCCGTGCCCCCGAACAAAGGCGGCATGCGCGCGATCTACGCCGTGCCGCTCGTCGCGTTCGCCGCGGGCGGCGCCGGCATCGTCGTGCTCGTCCGCCGCTGGAGCTCGAGCCGCACCGGCAACAACTCTCCGCCGAAGACGAGCGCGTCGAGCGAAACCGGCAAGCGCGACGACTACGACGATCGCCTCGACGAGGAGCTCCGCGACCTCGATGGCTAAAGACTCGTCCGTCGCCGAAGCCTCGTTCACCGCGCCGAGCCTGCCCGTTTTGGGCGCCGCGATCGCAGGCGTGACCGTGGCCGTCGCGCTCGGCGTCGGCCTGTTCGCCGGCGTCGCGTCCGCCATGTTGGTGCTCGTCACCGGCGCCCTCCTCGGCTCCATCCTCCTCGTCTGGCACAGCCTCCGAACGCTCGCCGGCGATGCGGAAGTCGAGCCCGGCCTCGACGCCGCGTTCACCGCGAGCCCGACCGACTTGCGCCTCGTCGAAACCAAGCGCCGCGCCCTGCGCGCGCTGAAAGACATCGAGCAAGACCACGCCTTCGGAAAAATCGACGACGCCGATTTCAAATCGCTCGACGCCGACTACCGCGCGGCCGCGAAAGAAGCGATCCGCGAGCTCGACGCCGAGCTCGATCCGTGGCGCGAAAAGGCCGAAGCCCTCGTGCGCGCGCACATCGAGAAGCGCGGCGCGGAACGCGCACGCGCGCCGAGCTCCGACGCCTGCCCGAAGTGCAAAACGAAGAACGACCCCGACGCGACGTTTTGCAAGAAGTGCGGTACCAAGCTCGAGAGCGACGCGTGATCCTCTCGATCTTCTTCGCAGCGACCGTCGCCGCGTCCGCGTCCGCGCTCCCCGCCGGCCATCCGCACCTCACGCCGCAACCGCACGCCGCCCCCAACTTCTTTCGCCCGCCCGCCGACACGACGAGCGAGCTCGCGACGATCCCGACGGGCACCATTCGCGTCGAAGTCCGCGACCCGTTCGATCACCCGCTCGCGAATCACACCGTCGACCTCGGCATCGTGCGCCAATCGATCGCCAAAGGCGACACGCACCTCCACGACCAAACGACGACCGACACCGCCGGCGACGCGACCTTCGCCGGCCTCGAAACCGGCAGCAACATCGCGTACCGCGTGACGGTTCACGAAGCCGACGCGACGTACGCCGCTACGCCGTTTCGCCTGGACCCCACGAAGGGCTCGCAAGTCGTGCTCCACGTCTACCCCGTGATGCACGATCTTCCGCAGTCGAACGCGATCGGCGCGCGGAGCATCATCGCCGTCGAAGTGAAGGACGATCGAATCCAAATCCAGCAAGAGTTCGACTTCTTCAACGGCACCGCGCTCGCGTGGGTCCCGCACGACGTCATCTTCCGTTTGCCCGACGGCTTCACCGCGCTCAACGGCATGCAGCAGATGAGCGATCTCGGCGTCGACGCCGTCCCCGGACAAGGCGCGCGCCTCCACGGCACCTTTCCACCCGGGCAGAGCACCGTCGTCTTCTCGTGGCAGCTTCCGTACGCGGGCGATCCGTCGGTGAGCTTCGACGTGGGTTTGCCGCCGGCCGTACGCGACGCGTTCGTTCAAGCCGCCGCGGCTCCCAACATGAAGCTCGAGGTCGCCGGTTTCCGCGAGGCGATCGTACGCAGCAACGAAGAAGGCCTGCGCCTCCTCGTGACGCGCAAACAGCTGAACGACAACGAGCCGGCCATTCGCAAAATCTCGATCGGCCTCAGCGGGCTACCGACGCCGGGCCCCACGCGCCTCATCGCGACCGTTCTGGCCGTGCTTGGGCTCGCCGCCGGCATCTACATCGCGACGCAGCGCAAGACGGCACGTACGCGCACCAAAGCGTCCGCCAAGCGCGACCGCGAGCGCATCCTCGAAGAGATCGACGAGCTCGAGACCGCCAAGGCTCGGGGCGACATCGGACCGAAGACGTACGAGCGCGCTCGGCGCGAGCTCGTCGACGACCTCGCCGCGGTCCTCGCCACCGCCAAGTAGTGTGGGCAACTTGCGGGTTCGAATGTGGACGCGAGGCTGCTCGGGTTGTGGATAGGTGTTGGTAACCGGGTTACCCACGCTCTCCTACCCATTCCTACACACTTCCATCCACACCCGATCCGGTCTGATCGCCTGAGTTTCATTGGGCTTTCCAGTCTGTCCCCACTTCACACAGGCTCTACGAATACGACTAGGTCTTTAAATTAACTCTCTTAAGAGAAGAGGTCCGCGCGGTCTCTTATTTCTGGTAAACGTCGCTCGGCCCGATGGAGCTCGCGGTAGCCAAAAAAGACCTTTTGAAGCTCGTCAGCCGGATGCAGGGCGTCGCCGAGCGCAAGAGCACGATGCCGGTGCTCTCCAACGTTCTCCTCGCGGTCGACGGACCCAACGCGCTGCGCGTCGCCGCAACGGATTTGTATCTTTCGATCGCCGGGCGTGTGCCAGCCGAGGTGAAGAAGGGCGGAAGCGTCGCCGTACCCGCGAAAGATCTCCTCGAGCGCGTTCGCATGATGCCCGAGGGGTCGATCCAAATCGTCACGCAAGACGGCGCCTCGACTCACATCAAAGCGAGCGGCAGCCCGCGTCGTTACACGCTGCGGGGCATGCCGGGCGATGATTTTCCGCCGCTCCCCGCGCCCAGCGAAGGCGCGCCCACGCTGTCGCTGTCCGTCGACGTCCTCGCCGAGCTGATGCAGAAGACGTACTTCTCGGTTTCGACAGACGAGACGCGCGCGCACCTCAACTCGGCGCTTTTCGAGTGGGACGGCGACGTGGTCCGCATGGTCACGACCGACGGCCATCGTCTCTCGATGATGGAGCAAAAGGTCGCGGGCAAGCAGGCCTCGTCCACGATGCTGATTCCGCTCAAGGCGATTCTCGAGCTCAGGCGCTTGTGCGACGAGCTCTCCGCCGAGGGAAAAGACGCGAAGCCCGAGATTTCGATCACGCAGAGCGGGTCGAGCGCGTTTTTTCTGGCCGGCACGACGACCTTCAGCGTCAAGCTCGTCGACGCGCAGTTCCCGCCGTACGCGCAGGTCATTCCGCAAGCGACCGAGAAAAAGGTTCGCATCGCCCGCGCGCCGCTCGCCGATGCGCTTCGCGCGGTGTCGATCGCGGCGAGCGAGCGCACCGGTGGCGTCAAGCTCGCGCTCAGCGGCAACGCGATGCGCATCACCAGCGAGTCTCCCGAGAGCGGCGACGGCTCGGACGAAGTGCCGATCGAATACTCGGGCCCGCCGATCACCGTGGGATTCAACGCGAAGTACTTCCTCGACGTGCTCGGCGCGCTCGAGGAAGACGAGGTCGAGCTCGGGCTCAGCGGCGAGCTCGATCCGGCGGTCGTGCGGCCGGTCAGCGAGCGAAAGTTTCTCGCGGTCGTCATGCCGATGCGCATTTAGGCTGGTTTCGTGCGACCGCTCGCCATCGCGCGGCTCGCGGTGCGCGACCTGCGCAACCTCGAAGCCATCGACGTCGAGCCCGGGCCGCGCTTCAACGTCGTTCATGGCGACAACGGTCAGGGCAAGACCAACCTGATCGAAGCGATCTATCTCGTCGCGACGTCGAAGAGCTTCCGCACGTCGAAGACGACCGAGATGATCCGTCGTGGCGCAGTCGAGCACGCGAGCGTTCGCGCGAGCGTCGACGAAGACGGCATGAAGCGCGAGCAGAGCATCGGCCTCTCGGCGCAACGCGGAATGCGTACGCTGCGGATCGATGGGTCGCGGCCGCCGAGCGCAGCGGTCTACGCCGCCAAGACCCCGGTGGTCGTGTTCTCGCCGTCGTCGCTGACACTTTCGATGGGCAGCAGCCGCGAACGCCGAGCCCTCCTCGACCGCGTCGCGCTTTATGTCGAGCCGACCTCGTTCGTCGAAGTCGCGTCCTACCAGCGCGCCGTCCGCGAGCGACAACGTGCCCTCGAGGACCGCGGCGTGCGTGCGCCCGATCTCGAGGAGTGGGAGGAGCTCGTCGTGCGACACGGCACCGCCGTGATGCGCTCGCGCCGAGCCGCATGCGACGCGGTGCTCGAGCAGGCGCGCCCGGCGTTCGAGAGCATCGCGTCGCCCGGTCTCGTCTTCGCAGGCGCATACGTCGCGACGTCGCCGACCGAGCCGGAACGTTATCGCGCGGCGCTCGCGCAATCGCGCATGCGGGATCTCCGGCGCAAGTCGGCGAGCATCGGCCCGCACCGCGACGACCTCGTGCTCGAGCTCGCTGGGATGGCGGCGCGGACGACGGCGTCGCAAGGCCAGCATCGCGCGCTCGTGCTCGCGCTGAAAGCCGCCGAGCTCGCCGTGATCGGCCGAGCGCGCGACGTGCGGCCGATCCTCTTGCTCGACGACGTGTCGAGCGAGCTCGACGCCGAGCGCACGTCGGCGCTCTTTGCATTTCTCGCGAGCCAGCGGGGGCAGGTCTTCCTCACGACGACGCGCCCCGAGCTCATCCCGCGGGCTCTCGTGGGCGACGAAGATCTGTCGGTCGCGCGCGTCGATTTCAGGATTGTCGCGGGTCGCCTGAGCCGATGACGCAGCGTCCCAAACCGGCCCCAGTCAGAGGGCCGCGACGAGGGCCAAAACGGGGCGCTTTTGTGTCGCACAAGTACATGAAATGACAGCGCAATAAGCAGCTGTTTGCCTTGCGCCCGGACGGCAGGCGGGGTATACTTTTTCCTCTGCGCCGTCGCGTGCTCGCTCAATGCGAGATCCTGGTCGAGCTTCAATCCGACCAATGCGCGCGATCAATGCCGAAAGATCCATGACCAACACGAGCACGTCCAGCACGCCGTCCACGCCGCCGCCTTCGAACTACGACAGCGAGAGCATCACCGTACTCGAGGGCCTCGAGGCCGTCCGCAAGCGTCCCGGCATGTACATCGGCGACGTCCACGACGGCTCCGGTCTGCACCACCTGGTCTGGGAGGTCGTCGACAACGGCGTCGACGAGCACCTCGCGGGCTACTGCACGCAAATGGATGTGGTCATCCACTTCGACGGCTCGGTCACGGTGCAAGACAACGGTCGCGGCATCCCCACCGGCATTCACGCAGACGAGTCCAAGAAGCTCGGCCGCGAGATCAGCGCTGCCGAGCTGGTCATGACCGTCCTCCACGCCGGCGGAAAGTTCGACCACGGGAGCTACAAGGTTTCGGCCGGCCTCCACGGCGTCGGCGTGAGCGCCGTCAACGCAGTGAGCGAGTGGCTCAAGGTCGAGATCTTTCGCGAAGGTCACGTGCACTTCCAAGAGTTTCGTCGCGGCGTCCCGGTCGCGCCGCTCGCCGTCATGGGCGACAGCGATCGAACCGGCACGAAGGTCACGTTCAAACCGGACCACGAGATTTTCACGATCACCGAGTTTCAGTACGACATCCTCGCGAGCCGCCTGCGCGAGCTCGCGTTTTTGAACGCGGGCTTCGTCATCACGTTCTGCGACGAGCGCGCGGATCGGAAAGAAACGTTCGAATACAAAGGCGGCATCAAAGAGTTCGTCGAGCTGCTCAACAAGACGAAAGAGCCGGTTCACGACAAGGTCGTCACGTTCCAAGCCGAGCAAGTGCCCGAGGGCGAAGGCGGCGCGCCGAAAGAGGGCGCTGCGCCGGTCGCCGTCGAGGTCGCGCTCCAGTGGAACTCGACTTACGCCGAACAAATCTTTTGTTACACGAACAACGTCCACAACAAGGACGGCGGTACGCATCTCACCGGCTTTCGCGCCGCGCTGACGCGCGTGTTCAACAATTACGGCCAAGCGCAGCAGCTCTTCAAAGACGTGAAGAGCGGGCTCTCGGGCGAGGACATTCGCGAGGGGCTCACCGCGGTCGTGAGCGTGAAGCATCCCGATCCGTCGTTCGACTCGCAGACGAAGTCGAAGCTCGTGTCGAGCGAGGTGAAGGGCATCGTCGAGAACGTGATGGCCGACAAGCTCGGTCGCTTCTTCGAAGAGAACCCGCAGACCGCGCGCAAGATCATGGAGAAGGCCGTCATGGCGGCCAAGGCGCGCGAAGCGGCGCGCAAGGCGCGTGAGGTCGTGCGCAAGGGCGCGCTCGACTACAACTCGCTCAGCGGCAAGCTCGCCGACTGCCAATCGCGCAGCCCCGAAGAAGCCGAGCTCTACATCGTCGAGGGAGACAGCGCAGGCGGGTCCGCCAAACAAGGACGCGACCGCAAGTTTCAAGCGATCCTGCCGCTCAAGGGAAAAATCTTGAACGTCGAGCGCGCGCGTCTCGACAAGATGCTCGAGTCGAAAGAAATCGGCACGCTCATCGCGACGCTCGGCTGCGGCATCGGCAACCCCGAGCAGGGCGGCAACTTCGACATCGCCAAGCTCCGTTATCACCACATCGTGCTGATGACCGACGCCGACGTCGACGGGAGCCACATTCGAACGCTGCTCCTCACGTTCTTTTATCGGCAGATGCCGGAGCTCATCGAGAAGGGCTACATCTACATCGCGCAGCCGCCGCTCTTCCAAGTGAAGAAGGGCAAAAAGATCGAGTACGTCAAAGACCAACCGTCGCTCGATCGGTACTTCCTCGAGAATGGCGTTCGCGACGTCGCGGTGCGCGCCTCGCGCGGGCCGACGCTCGCGGGTGAGCCGCTTCTTCGGTTGGCCGAACGGCTTCGGATGTTCCGACGCGCGCTCGCGAAGATCGATCGACGCGCCGACGCGCGGCTGATTTCGACGGTGCTCCGCGCGAGCGGTCTCGGCAAGAACGAGCTCCGCGAGCGCAAGAAGGTCGAAGCCGCGGTGCCGCTCATTCGCGCGCGACTCGAGAAAAAATTCCCGGACTTCATGCCGCTCGGTATCGACGTCGGCTGGGAGTCGGAGCACGGCGCCGCGACGATCACGATCAACCCGCGCCCCGGCGCCGCCGCGCGCATGACCGTGATCGACTGGCACCTCGTGGACTCCGCCGAGTACGAGGAGCTCTATTCGATCGAGCAGGACGTGCGTTCGATCGGCCCCGCGCCGTATTTCGTGCGCGAAGCGAAGGCGACCGAAGAGACGCAAATCGAAGACGCCGATGCGCTCTGGGATTACCTCGAGGCGCGCGGCCGAAAAGGCGTGCAGCTCCAACGCTACAAAGGCCTCGGCGAAATGAATCCCGCGCAGCTTTGGGAGACCACGTTGGATCCCAACGCCCGCGTCATGTTGCAAGTCCGCCTCGACGACGCCGTGCAGACCGACCAAATCTTCACGATTTTGATGGGCGACCAGGTCGAGCCGCGGCGCGAGTTCATCGAGACGAACGCGCTCAACGTGAAGAACCTGGACATTTGACGGCGTTCGGTCATCGTCGATCGCATGAGGCTCGGCCTCGCGATCGGCGCAGCGGTTCTCGGCCTCGCGTGTAGCGACGCCATCGCTCCGGCGTCCGACGCGGGGAACGATCGCACCGGCGTCGTCACGCCGGACGGCTCCGCGCTTCCAACGGACGCGGCGCCGCGCCTGCTCTCCCATCAGGACGTCATGATCCCGAGCATCCAACTCGGAATTCTCTACGTCGGCGATCTCGACGCAGGCGCCGCACCGTCGCAAGACGTCGATCTGAACTGGGTCGTCGGCTCGCCGTACTGGCTCTTGCTCGATGAATACGGCGTCGGCAACGGCGCGGTCGCCGCCAGCGCGCGTTTGCCGACCGCGTCCTTTTTCCAAAGCGGCGATCTCGACCCGAACGGCCTCGTCGAAATGGTCGTTTTGCAAGCGCGTCTGCTCGCCGCGCTTCACGGCGACAGCGACGCGGGCACGACCAGCACGGTCACGCTTCCTGGCGCCAATGCAATCGTCGTGTATTTGCCCGACGGCATCAACGTCGCGCTCGGCCACAAGGGCTCTTACACGTACCAAACGTGCATCGACTCGGATGGCTATCACGCCTACGACGGGATCGAGCCGTACGCCGTGCTTCCGCCGTGTCAGGTGGGTCGAACGCTCTACGCCGCCGCCCACGAGCTCGCCGAGATGGCGACCGATCCGCAGCCGTACATCGGCTGGGCAAGCGACGTCGACGTTCCGGTCAACGGCGGCGAGGTCGCCGACTTGTGTGCCGAACAGACCTTCACGTACGGCCTTTGGTTGACGCGTTTGTGGTCGAATCAAGCGGGCGGCTGTGTGCCCTGACGCGCACGCCTCAACGTGACGCACGTGCGCGGTTCTCCACAGCCGGCACGCACGATTTCCCGGGCGCGGCCGTGAACGGTGGATGGAACGGCGCTCGCAGTGTGGCGAGTCATGAACGCCTCCTGGATGTCCCTCTTGTCCGAGCTCACGTTGGGCGACGGCGCGGGCAGCATCCGAGCTGAGGTGCATGCCGACAGCCTCCCGCGGCGCAACCCGCTTCGCCTCGTGGTGCAAACTTACGAAAGCCGCACGCGCCGTCGGCTCGGCTCGATTCAGCGCGCGGTGACGTCCGACGAGCTTCTCGCGGGCGTGAGCGTCGAAGTCCCGCACGTCGCGGCTTCCGATGCACGCGTCGTCGCGTGGGTCGAAGGCGGCGCACCGAACCTCGAGCACGACGGCCTCACTGCACGCCCTCGCCGCGGAAGCCTCGTCGGCTTCGGCCGCGGCGACGAGGTGTGTATCCATTTGTCACGTCGCAGCTAGCGCTTCGCGCGGACGTCGCCATGCGCGAACCGCGCGGACGCGTTTGTCGAAGCCGCGCAGCGACTCTTCGCTCAGCTTCGTTCCGCCGAAGCGAACGCTCAAATACATCTCGGTCAAGTCGATGACCTCCGCGGCGAGCGGATGGCCGCGATGCCGGAGCTCTTCCGCGAACCGAAGCGGCGGCAGCGACGGAGGTCGCGTGAGGCCGTGCGTGACGAGCGCCTGCTCGAGCACGCGATACATCGACGCGGCGACGAGCTGTCCGCGGTCGCTTCGCTGGGTCGGCTTCGCGTCTTTCGGCGAGCGGCGGCGACGTCTCCAAAGCATGTAAAATGCAAGTAACGCGGTGGCACCGCCGCCGATCTCGGCCCATCGCCATCGGCTCGTCCGCCCGCCGTGTCCACGGCCGGAGTGGAACCAGTCCCAAATGTGAACTTGCGAGCGCAGGTCGTAGCCGATGACGTAGTGGTTCCATCGCTGCGAGACGGCCTCGAGGAGGTCGCGCATGTAGACCCACGCGCCGGTGGTGTCGCCGAGCGGCTGCGCGCCCGCGCTGGGCGTCGGGTCGAACGTAATCCAACCCGGGTGCTGAGCGTCGTCGATGTACGCTTCGACCCACGAGTGCGCCTCGCCTTCGCGCACGGCGTAATAGTGACCGAAGTGGTTGTACGTTCCACCGACGAACCCGGTGACGTTGCGCGACGGGATCCCGATCTCGCGCAGCATGATGGCCATCGCCGTCGAGAAAAACTCGCAGTGACCGCGCTTCGACTCGAACAAGAAATCATCGAGCGGAACCGCTGCGCCGCCTGACGGCGAGTTGAGGTCGTATTTGAAATCGTGTCGCAGGTGCGACTCGATCGCGTGAGCTTTGTACCAAGGCGACGTCTCGCCGTCGGACCATTGGTGCGCGAGCTTCGCGATGCGCGCGGGGAGCGTGGGCACGCTCAAGTAACGCCCGCGTTCGCTCGTCGAGAGCGCGTCGACCATCGGCTCGTCGTCCGGCGCGAGGTAGGCCACGTAGCGAATCCCGCGCGCGTCGCCGCCGGCGTAGCGAATCTCACCCTCGGGTCCGCGCTGGAGCTTGAGCGGATCGCTGAGGAGCGATTGGTTTTGCGCGATCACGTCGACCGCGACCGTGCGCGTCGGAAGAAAAATCACCGGCGGATCGATCGGCTCGACGTCGAAGGTGATCTTCTTGTCGCCGGGATGCGGCATCCGGCGCAGGCGGTACTTGGCGTCGCCGATGCGGTCCGATCCGAAGTCGGAGCGGTCGGTGAGCGTGCGCGTCCAATTCACGCCGTCGGTCGAGTCGAACGCGGTCCCTCGTAGACGGAGAATCATCCGCGACGGCGCCGGATCGGGCGGCTTGTCGAGCTCGAAGCGAAGCGCCATCTGCGGGTTGGAGCGAATGAGACCGACCTCGTCGATCTTCACGTGGTCGGTGAACCCGACCATCCGTCCCGGGTGAGGCTGGTGAAGCAGCAGGAGCGAGAGCCCCACGCGCGGAAAAAGAAGAAAGAGGAGCGCCGTGAAAACGAAGATCGGTACCGAGATGAGACACGTCGACACCAAAAAGCCGCGACCGACGACGCGCCGGCTCCGCAAGATGCGCGGCACGTCGACCGGCAGACCCGTGCGATCGCGCGCGCCTTGGCGGTAGTTGCCTTCGACTTCCCGGCGCAGGTGCGAGAGTACGAGGGCGCCGGGCGCGACCACCAAGAACCCGAGGAAACACAGCCCGTACCCCAGCCCGCCGCCGAGCACGGTTCCCGCGACGAAGTGCAGGAGCGAGAGCACGATGATCTGTTGGTCGTGAGCCGCGCCGCGCCGCGTGGCGAGTCGGATGATTTGCAAGAGCGCCGCGAATTCGACCATCACGTCGATGACCGGCTGCCCCGCGACGATGCGCGCGCCTTGAACGACGAAGAGGACGATCATCCCGGTCGTCGCGGCGTGCCGAAAGAGCGCCTTCGTCTGCCACGACTCGGGGACCGCGAGCGCGCCCGCGAGGCCCACAAGCAAGAGCGTGGTGGCCCACGGGCTCAGCGTCGAGGTGCTCACGACCGCGAGAATGCCGAGCACCGCGAGCGCGTCGGTCATCACGCGGTGCACGAGACCGAACCGCATCAGGCCACCGCCTTCTTCGCGGGCGCGTCCGGTGCGGGCGGTTGGGCTTCGACGAGCGCGAGAAAACGAAGGATCGGATCCGCGCCGGACGCGCGATCGCCGCGCGCGACTTGCCCGGCCGACGTTCGCACGGTCACGCAGTCGCCGCGCTTGAGGTGCGCGACGGCGCGCGACGCGAGCTCGCGGATGCGTCGCTCGAAGCTCACTTCCCAATCGTCCGACGCCGCCGCGGGCTTGATGACGTCGAGCGTGAGCGCGATGTCCGGTCGTGCTTCGCGCGCGCGCTCGAGCGCGACGAGCTGACCGACCGCCGCGGTCTTGCGCCAGTGCACGTCGCGCGGGTCCTCGCCTTCGCGGAGCGCGCGCAGGCCGAGAAAATCTTCGCCGTGCCCCCGCCCGAGCGACGAGTCCTGTCCCGCGTGTCGTCCTGGTCCGCTCGACGGAAGCTGCACCGGGTCGACCGCCGGATAAATCACGAGCTCGCCCTCGGCCGGCACCTCGCGCGACTTCTCGAAGAGCCCGAACGGAAATCGCGTCGCGATGCGAAACCCGACGTGCACGTCCCGCCCGCGCCGCATCGGCGTTCGCCGATACGCCGCCACCTGCGCCGATTTCGGGCTGATTTTCAGGAAGAAACAGCGCTTGTCAGCGGGCTGTGCGGCGCGCAAATCTTCGACTTCGATCGCGTACGACGGGACGCGCTTCTTGTGGTTGAACACTTCGATTTCGACCAAGTGCGCCCGCCCCACTTGGGCCCGCAGCGGCAAGCGCCGAACGACAGTCAAGTTGCGCAGCGACAGCTCGCTCATCACGCCGCTGACGACGATGAGCGCGAGCAGCATGCCGAGCAGCAGATACAAAAGGTTGTTCGCCGTGTTCAGCGCCGCGAAGCCCACGCCGAACGTGATGCCGACGAAGAACTTCCCTTCCCGCGTGAACTTGAGCTTCCGCGGCGGCCGCATGCGTTCGAGTCGCAGAAAGCGACGCCATCCGGAACGAGGGACGAGCTTCGTCGGGGGTGCTGCGCGTGCCGTCATCCGAGACCTCAGAGCGGAACCGGAATACGCGCGACGATCTCGCGCACCGCGGCCTCGGCCTCGTCGCGCGTCGGCGTGAAACCGTCGGCATGCGACGCGAGTCTGACGCGGTGAGCGAGCACGGGCACCGCGAGATCGTGAATGTCGTCGGCGATGCAGTACGTTCGCCCGCGCAGGAGCGCCTGCGCGCGCGCCGCCTTGCCGAGCAGGATCGCTCCGCGCATCGACGCGCCGAGCGACAGCGTCGGCGCCGACCGCGTCGAGAGAACGAGCTGATGCAGATACGACGCGAGCGCGCCATCGAGCGTCACGCGATCGACCTCGCGCTGCAGCGCGACGAGCCGCGCCGGATCGAGCACCTGCGGAACGTCGGTCACCGTGTCGACCTTGCCCTCGAGAATGAGGCGCATCTCGACGTCCGGCGGCGCGTATCCGAGACGAATCCGCAAAATGAAGCGATCGAGCTGCGACTCCGGCAGCGGGAACGTGCCCGCGAAATCCTGGGGATTTTGCGTCGCGATGACGAGAAAGGGATCCGGCAGCGGGATGGTCTGCCCATCGAGCGAAACCTGACCTTCGTTCATGGCCTCGAGCAGCGCAGATTGCGTGCGCGGCGACGCGCGATTGATCTCGTCGGCGAGCACCACGTTGGCGAAGATCGGTCCCTGCCGGAGCACGAAGTCGCCCGAGCGCTGATCGAACACCGAGACGCCGAGCACGTCGCTCGGCAAGAGATCGCTCGTGAACTGTACACGCCGAATTTCGCCGCCGACCGCCTTCGCGAGCGCGCGCGCGAGCGTCGTCTTTCCGACGCCCGGAACGTCCTCGACGAGCAAGTGACCGCGCGCGAGCAACGCGACGAGAGCGAGCTCGACGGCCTCTTGTTTACCTTCGAGAGCGCCTTCGACTGCTTGCCGGAGTTTCTGCAGCGCGGGGAGCTCTTCCGGTCGCACCGCGGCGGCTGCGGTCATGCTGCCAAGCGTAGCATGGAACGATCAACGCGCGGCAGCGCTCGAACGCGCTCTTGCCTGGTATGGTGGGGTGCGTGCCTGCGCCGGGTCCGATCAAGCTTTTGCACGTGAGCAAGAGCTTCGGCGCGGTTCGCGCGGTGGTCGATGTCACCCTCGAGCTCCCACGCGGCGCCCTCGTCGTCATCGAGGGCCCGAACGGTTCCGGCAAGACCACGCTGCTCGGGATTGTCGGCACGCTGATTCGGGCGTCGTCCGGACGCGTCGATTACGGCGCGCTGGGGTTGGGCATCGCGGCTGTGCGCGGTCGCATCGGCTGGCTCGGCCATGAAACGCTTTGTTACCCCGACCTCACCGGTCGCGAGAACATCGAGCTCGCCGCGCGCCTCGCCGGGGTGGATGCCGCGAGCGCCTGGAAGCGGAGCGCCGAACGTTTTGCGATCGGCGAATTCGGCGCACGTCCGATGCGCACCGCGTCGCGTGGCCAACGTCAACGCGTCGCCCTCGCGCGGGCCCTCGTCCACGACCCGGACTTGCTTCTCCTCGATGAGCCGTCGACTGGCCTCGATGCGGCCGCCGTCGCCCGAGTCGAGCAAGTGATCGCCGACGAAACCGCTCGCGGCGCCGCAGTCGCCGTCATCACGCACGACGCACAGTTCGCGCGAAACCTAAAAAGCGTACGATATCGAATGGATAGAGGCCGCCTGCGGGCAGTCTGAGGGAGCGAGCTCAGGGCGTTTCACGTGAAACGGCACGGCTCAGCGCGGCGCGCGCGGCCTCGATGGCCCGGTCGACGTCTTGTTCGGTGTGTCGCGCGGTAAGCGCGAAGCGAATTCGGCTCGTTCCCTTGGGGACTGTCGGCGGTCGAATCGCGACCGCATGTACGCCGAGCTCGCGCATCGACGCGGCGGCCTGAAGTGCCGATGCCTCGCTCCCGAGCGCCCAAGGCACGATTGGACCGTGACCGCGAACGTCCGCGCCAAGCGTTCGCAGTCCGTCGCGGAGGCGATCGCCGAGCCGGACGGCAGTCGCACGGAGGGCGGGCGTTCGCGCCGCGCGCTCGAAATTGGCGAGTGCGGCAGCCGCTGTCGCCGGGCTCATTCCGGTCGAGAAAACATGGGAGCGCGCGCGGTTCCAGAGCCAGTCGCCGAGAAGGCGGCATCCCGCGACGAACGCACCGGCGGCCCCGAACGCTTTGCCCAGCGTGCCGACGAGAACATCGGGAACGACGCCCGCCTCAGCGCAGAGCCCGCGCCCGTCAGGTCCGAAGACGCCGAGCGCGTGCGCCTCGTCGACCACGAGCCCAGCTCCGGCGGCATCGCAGACGGCGCGCAGGCGCGCGAGGTCCGGCGAGTCGCCATCCATGCTGAAGTAGCTCTCGGTTACGACCCAAGCGCGCCGACCGTTGCGCCGTTCGAGCGCCGCCTCGACGGCTGGGACGTCGAGGTGCGGAACCACGGCAACCTCGGCGCGGGCCAGGCGCACGCCGTCAATGATCGAAGCATGGTTGAGGGCATCGCTGACGACCCAATCGTCTCGACCGATGAGGGCCGACAGCGCCCCGACATTGGCGGCGTAGCCGCTCGAGAACAAGAGCGTTTGCTCAGCGTCGAGCCACTCGGCCAAGGCGCGCTCGAGCTGGGCGTGTTCATTGTGCTCGCCGGCGATCATCCGCGACGCGCCTGCGCCCGCCGCGACCGCCGGAGCGAGCGACCCGGCCAGGCCCAGATAATCGTTCGAGCAGAAAGAAAGCGCGCCCGGCGGCTCCGCCCGCGACCGGAGGCGGTCTTCGCGACGAAGCGTTTCGAGTGCGTCCCCAAGGTGGGCGAGCGCAGGTGGCGCGGGGCGTTTCACGTGAAACTATTCGGCTTCGGCGCCGGCGGTCGCGTCGACCGGGTCGAGCTCCAGGGCGTGGTCGATGCGCATGAGAACGCGCCGGAGGACGTCGCGTGCCCGGCGCTCGAGCGAGCTCCGCTTGGCGCGCTCCTGTTCGAGGTCGTGCGCCAGCGCGATCGCCGCGAGCAGGATCGCGTTGGCCGGAACTGCGCGTCCTTTCGGGACCAGCTCGGCCACGCGTTCGTCCACCAACCCGGCCAAGTGGCGGAGCGATTCCTCGTCTGCCGTGCTGACGACCTTGTACGTTTGCCCCGCCACACGCAGCTGAATCGGCCGACGTTCCATGCGCCGCGGAGCATACCTCAGTCGCCGCGGACGGGCGTCAGCGAAACGCGTTGTAAAGCAGCACGAAGGGAAGCGCGAAGAGCTCGAAGTCGAGCTGCACCCCGCCGAGGATGTCGGCCTGCTGCCCGTCGCCGAGACCCCAGCGACCCTCGACGTAGAGGCCTGCGGCCAGTCCGTAGATTGACGCGAAGTTGTAGCTGCGCGAGCCCATCCAGAGTCGGGCGTGAAGGCCGGGCTCCCATCCGTTGGCGTAGGCGCGCGCGTGTGCGCCGGCGGAGAGCACCAGCGGGAAGTGCTCGGTCACTGGGATGAGCCAGCTCACGCCGCCGCCGATCTCGAACGTTTCGAACGCGACCGTCAGCGTCTCGACGTAGGGGCCAAGCGCCATGTCGTGGTCGCTCTTCCGAAGAAAGAGGACGTCGCCGTAGACGCCCATGTGAAACACCCCGAGGGGCTCGGTTCTCAGGTTGGCGGCGCCGCCGCCGAGCGTCAGCCCGACCGAAACCTGCGGCTGGGCGTGCGCCGGCCCGGCGACTAGCGCAGTCGCGACGAGCGCGGCAGCCTCAACGCAGCGGATCGCACGCAGGGTTTTGCCCGCAGAGCCGACAGTCGATGGCTTGATCCTGCCCGTAGACGCACGGCGCAGCGACCGAGGAGCCCGACTGACCGGTCAGTTTGCAGTTGGGCTGAGGGTTTTGGGCGGGATCGTTGGCTTCAGCGGGAAAGCTGACCAAGCAGCCGTTGCAAACGTTGACGGGGACGCCGACCTCGCCCGATTCGATGTGCGTGCCGCCCGTCGTGGTGCCGAAGACCTTCACGTACGAGACGAGCCGGCGGGTAATGCCGTAGCCAACGGTTCCGAGGGCGCTGATTGCCGTCGGCGAGATGATCGTGGTTCCGAAGGTCGATAGGCCGGGCGTACCGCCTGTCGAGGCGGGGATGAATCCGTCGCCCGGGACCGTGTAGTTGTCGAGCTGCGCGCCGGACGCGTCGACGACCCGGACGATGGCGCCTTGCACGACGATGTTGTCGGTCTCGACGCGGTCGAGCGGCGCGTTGCCGACGGCGACCAGCTGGTTTCCGAGAAGAAGCTCGGGCTGGTATTCCTGGGAAAACGCGATGTCGAGGATGCCCGTCGAGATGAACGGGCCGATGATGTTTGCCGTGTAGACGCACTGAGCGCTGCCACCACTGCCCGTGGAGATCGGTGGCGCAAGCACGCCGATGATGATCACCGAGCCGTCGTTGCTGACGCACGAGCTCGCGCTCAGGCTGACGATTGCAGCCGCGCTCACCACTCCGAGGATTCTCGATTTCATGCGCGACATGGCACGCTCCCTACCTCGAAACAGCGTACCTGGAGCGGGCCGCGATCGCCAAAAAAGCTACCCGCCGCGGAGCGCACTTGGAGGAAAATCCCGCACATCGGCGATGCCGAGCGACGTCACCACCGGAAGGGCGAGATGCGCGCCGCGGCGTTTCTTGTCGGCGCCGACGAAGCGCGCGGCGGAGCGGAGCTCGTCTGCGGTCGCTCGCGTCGGGAGGCCGATCTTGCGGAGAAGTCCCTCGGTTCGTGCGACGAGGTCGGGAGGCGTGAGGCCGCTCGCGGCGGTCAGCTCCAGCTCGCGAACGAGGCCGAGCGCGACGGCTTCGCCGTGGAGCCACTTGTGGAAGCCGGTGCTCGCTTCGAGCGCGTGACCGATCGTGTGCCCGAGGTTGAGGAGCGCGCGGCGGCCGTTGTCGCGCTCGTCGTCGCGGACGACCGCCGCCTTGAGGGCGACCGACTCGCGGATGATTGGGACGAGCGCGGTCGACGCCGGATCGAGCAGCGCCGAGCCCGCGGCTTCGAGGCGCTCGAAAAGATCGGCGCTCGTGGCGAGGGCGATCTTCACGACCTCGGCGAGACCCGCGCGGATTTCGCGAACGGGGAGCGTCATGAGGTGCGCCGTGTCGATGACGACGCCGCTCGGCTGGTAGATCGTGCCGACCAGGTTTTTTCCGGCGGGGTGGTCGATGCCCGTTTTTCCGCCGACGGAGGCGTCGACCATCGCGAGGAGGGTGGTGGGCGCGGCGACGAAGCGAACGCCGCGGAGGAGCGTCGATGCCGCGAATCCGGCGATGTCGCTCGTGACGCCGCCGCCGAACGCAACGACGAGCGTGTCGCGGTCCACGCCTGCGCCGAGCGCTGCGTCCCAGACCGTCGCGACCGAAGCGAGCGTCTTGTGCTCTTCGCCGTGCGGGAGGGTGACCTCGATTTGGCGGAGCGCGAGATGCGAGAGCGCGCGATCGAGCGCGGCGCCGCGCGCACGGCGGACCGTCGCGTCGGCGACGACCACCAGCGACGTCGGCGCGATGCGCGCGATCGCGTCGGTGAGCGATTCTGGCGAGTCGTGTACGACGTCGACGACGTAGGTTCGCGCGCCGAGTGGGAGCGCGACCGGGTCGCGGCCGTGGACGGCGGCGACGGCTTGAGCGACGTCGTCTGGGTCGAGGCCGTCGGTCGCAAGCGACGCGTGGCACTCGTCGTACGCTTCGGCGCGGAGCTCGAGGAGATCGGCGATGCGACGCGCGGGATCGGAGCTCGCGAGGTTGGGTCGCGTCGAGACGTCGCCGACGCGCCTGAGGATCTCGTCCGGGCTCGACGTGAGGGTGACGACGACTGCGCGATCGAGCGCGCGGTGGCGGACGTTGCGCGCGAGGAGCGTTCCGCCGCCGGTCGCGACGACGCGCGGCGTGCCGTCGCCGAGCAGACGTTCGAGGACGGCGTGCTCGCGCTCGCGAAACTTGGCTTCGCCTTCGCGCCGCCAGAGATCGGGGATGCTCGCGCCGGCCTCGCGCGCGACGAGGTCGTCGGTGTCGACGAACGGCAAGCCCAGGCGCGACGCGACGAGCGGGCCCACCGTCGTTTTGCCGGTGCCCATGAAACCGCTCAAAAGAAGGGTCTTCATCAATACGCCTCGATT
This sequence comes from Polyangiaceae bacterium, assembly GCA_036488725.1. Taxonomy (GTDB): domain Bacteria; phylum Myxococcota_A; class Polyangia; order Polyangiales; family Polyangiaceae; genus DASXHD01. The sequence continues at coordinate 43,743 of DASXHD010000119.1, forward strand.
TGTCGACGGAAGCCTTCCACGTTGCGGCGTAGCTCGTCGAGCGAATCGCCGCCGAATTTTTCGAGCACCGCCGTCGCGAGCGTGATGGCGACCATCGCTTCGCCGACGACCGAAGCTGCCGCGACTGCGCAGACGTCGCTTCGCTCGAAGGCGGCGTCGAACGGTTCTTTCGTGTGGACGTCGACGCTCGGGAGCGCGCGCTTGAGCGTCGCGATCGGTTTCATGGCGGCGCGGCACACGACCGGCTCGCCGTTGGTCACGCCGCCTTCGAGGCCGCCGGCGTGGTTCGACGGCCGCGTGAATCGGCGGCGCTCGGCGTCGTAGGCGATCGGGTCGTGGACGGTGGAGCCGCGTCGCGTCGCGGCGTTCCAGCCGTCGCCGACCTCGACCGCCTTGATCGCTTGGATGCTGACGAGCGCTTGCGCGAGGCGGCCGTCGAGCTTGCGATCCCAGTGCGTGTGGCTGCCGAGGCCGGGCGGGACGCCGGTCGCGACGACTTCGAAGACTCCGCCGAGCGTGTCGCCCGCGTGGGCGGTCTCGAGGATCGCTTCGCGCATTTTCTTTTCCGCTTCGGCGTCGGCGCACGAGAGGTCCGATGCGCGTGCGAGCGCGCGAAGCTCCGCGTGCGGAATCGATTCGACGTTCGCGTGCACCGGGCCGATCGAAACGACGTGGGCGAAGATCTCGATGCCGAGCTCGGCGAGGAGCTTTCGCGAGACCGCGCCGACGGCGGTGCGGGCCGCGGTTTCCCGCGCGCTCGAGCGCTCGAGGATGTCGCGGAGATCGTCGCGATCGAACTTGAGGCCGCCGGAGAGATCGGCGTGTCCCGGCCGCGGGCGCGTCAGCGGCTCCGGGCGTTTCGGCAGCGGCTCGGGTGCCATGCGCTCGGTCCAGCTCGCGTAGTCGCGATTGTCGATCGTCATGCAGATCGGCGAGCCGAGCGTCATGCCGTCGCGCACGCCTCCGCAGAACGTCACGCGATCGGTTTCGATTTTCATGCGGCCGCCGCGGCCGTAACCGCGCTGGCGTCGCGCGAGATCGCCGTCGATGTCGGAAGCGAGCAACGGAAGGCCGGCGACGATGCCGTCGACGACCGCGGTCAGACGCGGGCCGTGGGATTCGCCCGTCGTCATCCAGCGAAGCTGGGTCATGGTGGGGGCATGGTACCGTAGGCGGGTTCGATGAGGCGCCGGTTCGGCAAGTACGAGGGGCTGGGCAACGACTTCGTGGTGATCGACGCGCCTTCGCGCGCGGTGACCGCGGGCGACGCCGTTCGGCTCTGCGATCGACGGCGCGGGATCGGCGCCGACGGCGTGCTCGTCGTCTCCGAGGAGGGCGACGGCGTGCGGATGCGCGTCCTCAACGCGGATGGTTCGGTGCCCGAGATGTGCGGCAACGGGATTCGATGTGTCGCGCTTCACGTCGCGATCGCGCGGGGCCTCCAGCGCGGCACGCTCGTGATCGCGACCGACGCGGGTCCGCGCGCGTGCGAGATCGAGCGAAGCGGCGACCGGGCGAGCGTGCGCGTCGACATGGGCGAGGTGCGCTTCGTCGGCGAGCGCGCGATCGACGTCGGAGCCGAACGCGTGACGGTCGCGGTCGGCGATGCGGGGAATCCACACGCAATTTTGTTCGGCGCGTTCGACGACGCGCGCATCGACGAGCTCGGGCCGCGGATCGCGACGCACGCGGCGTTTCCCGCGGGCACCAACGTCGAGTTCGCGCGGGTGCACGACGGCGCGATCGACCTCGTCGTGTGGGAGCGCGGCGTCGGGCGGACGCTCGCGTGCGGAACGGGCGCGTGCGCGACCGCGGTCGTCGCGCGCGAGAAGCGCCTCGTCCGCGCACCCCGCGTTCGCGTGTCGCTCCCCGGCGGAGACCTCGAGATCGAGCCGAGCGGCGGCTCGACGTTCATGACCGGGCCCGCGCGGCTCGTTTTCCGCGGCGAGCTGGACGAGGGCGAGCCCGAATGAAAGTGATGCTCGTCACGCAGCACGACGAGGTGCGGCGCGTCGTCGAGGAAGTCCTCGGCGGCGAAGACGAGGTCCTCGCGGCGAGCGATCTCGCGTCCGGGCTCGGGATCAGCGTCGAGCATTCGCCGCCGCTCGCGATCGTCGACGTGTCGCTCGCGGGCGGCGCGGCCCTCGCGATGGTGCATCACGTGATGGCGAGCAGCCCGAAGACGGCGATTTACGTTCTCGCCGCGCCAGGGTCGTTCGAGGTCGCCGCGGAAGCTCTTTCGCTCGGCGCTGCCGGACTTTTGGTCGCGCCGGCGACGGGCGACGCGATCTTGCGCGCAGTCGCCGAGATTCGCGCGCGCACGGCGATCGAGGAACGGATGCAGAAGCTCGCGACCGACGTTCGCGACGCGACGGAGCTTCTCGATGCGCTGACGCACGCGCTCGTCGTCGCGAAGGGCGGCGATCCGTGCGCGCTCGGCGAGACGTTGCTCACGCTCTTTTTGATCGCGAGCGGCGCCCACGGCGTCGCCGTGTACGGCGAAGAGAACAGTCAGGATGGGACGCGCCGGCGAATCGCCGCGTACGGAACCTCGCTCGAGCTCCTCGATCGCTACAACGATCTCGAGCTCGCGCAGATCGCGACGGCGCGAAAGGGCGAGATCATCGGGCTCGCCGTCGAAGCGCGGATGTTCGGGTGTGTGCTCCTCGAGCGGCCGGATCCGATGCGGACGGCGCGGGTACATCGCGTGATCGATTTCGCGACGGCGCTTCTGCCGCTGTGCGCGATGGCGAAGACGGCGATCGCCGAGGACGCGACCGCGCCGCGCTCGCGCGCGCTGCCGCCGCAAGTGCTCGAGCGACTCGTGCAACGCGAGGCGGAGAGCGCGCAGCCGGGGCGCGAGGTGTCGATTCTGTGCGCCGTCGCGAAAGGCGGTGAGGTCGACACGGGACCGCTCGGGCCGGCGCTCGCGCTGCCGGGTGCGGCGATCGGAAAGGGCGAGGGCGGGGACGCGTTCGTCTTGCTCCCGAAGACGGCGCTCGCGGCGTCGCGCTCCCTTCTTTTGGACGTCGCCCTTCCGGTGGGCCTCGCGACGGCGCCGGCCGATGGAAGATCGGCGGCGATTTTGCTTCGGACGGCGCTCGCACGAGCGGTTCGTGCAAGCAAGGCGCCGGGGATGGCGCGCGCCCTTCGCGATCGGCCGCTCGCCGACGTCATCGCGTCCATCGCGACGACGAAGCATCCCGGCGTCGTTTCGGTCGACGTGGCCCGCGACGCGCTCGAGTCGATCCTCTTGCACGCGTGCCGGCACGCCGCCGTCGTCGGTGGAGCGGACGTCGTGATGGCCCACGCGGGCGACGTCCCGGGCGCGCTCGCGAACGTGCGCCAAGCGGCAGGATCGCGTAGCCAGGTGCGCGCGATCAAATTGCCCGGCGCGGCCCACGCGGGGACGCTCGTCGTGCTCGTGCTCACGCCGCGCGCAGGCTGGGGCATGATCACGCGCGAGCGCGACGGGCGCACCACGGCGGTTCACACGAGCGACGCGACGCTGCTCGAGCTCTTGCGCGCTCGCCTCTCGGAGGCCCCGTGAGCGACTCGTCGGATCGCATTCGGAACGTGCGCGACGTCGTGCGATCGATCGCGCCCGAAGCGGCTCGCGTTTGCATCGCGGTTTGCGCGCCGCCCGCGCGCATCGCTTCCATCACGCGCGCGATGCTGCGGATGGGTTCGTTTCGGCCGCCGCCCGAGGCCGCCCCGCGCGCGCCGGTGCCGCACGCGCTCGCCATCATGCCGCTCGACGACGGGCTCGATCTCGAGGTGCTCGGCGTCCCCCTCGACGAGACGTTCGCGCCGATGTGGCCGCTGGCGCTCTGTCGCGCGAACTCGGTCGTGCGGCTCGAGCCGTGCGCCGCGCTCGACGAAGCGTGCGCGGTGATCGGCGTAGCCGCCCACGACGTCGCCCAGCTCGCGCCGACGTTCGCGGAGGACGACGAAGACGAGGTCGCGACGCTCCTCCGCGCGGCCGCCGAGCACGCGCGAGTTTAGTCTCCGACGACGGTGCCGATCGATTCGCCGAAGACGACGCGTTTGATGTTGCCGCGCGTCGTCAGCTTGAAGACGCGAATGGTCATGTCGTTGTCGCGGCAGAGGGTGACGGCGGTCGAGTCCATGACGCCGATGCGGTCTGCGAGAAAACGGTCGAACGACATGCGCGGAACCATCGACGCGTCGGGAAATCGCACCGGGTCGCGGTCGTAGACGCCTTCGACTTTGGTCGCTTTGAAGAGCGCGTCGGCGT
>DASXHD010000033.1:0-17147 GCA_036488725.1 Polyangiaceae bacterium
CCGGCGCGCCGAGCTTCATCGATCCCTTCGGCGCTTCGGCGACGTAGACGCGCGAGTAGGCGACGCTCTGCCCTTGGTAGTCGATGCCGAGATAAGACGCCCAGAAGTTACCTTGCGCGTCGACCGCGATCGCCGGGTCGCCGGGATAGAGCGACGGATCGAGCTCTACGGGCTGCGGAACGGAAAATGTTTTTCCGTCGTCGGTGCTGAACGTAACGTTCATCGCCACGTACGGCGCGATCTGCGTGAACGCTTGCCAGAGGATCGCGATGGTGCCGTCGGGCGCGACGGCGATTTGATCTTCGCTCTCGTAGCCGGTGCCTTGATCCGAAACGTCGAGACCGCCGCCGGGCGCCGCGTCGGGTTGCGGCTCGACGTCGATCGTCTTCGCGTCCTTCTTGGCGATCGCGTCGGTCGGCGCGCCTCCGTCACCGGCGTCGCCACCGACCGCGACGGTTCCTCCACACGCGACGATCGCCGCGAGAACGAGCCATCCTAAGCTCCGCATGAACGCGAGCGTATCACGTGGCTGCTGCGAGCTGGCCGCACGCCGCGGCGATGTCCGAGCCGCCGCTGTATCGCTCGTGCGACCCGACGCCGGACGCGGAGAGCACCTCGCGAAAGCGCGCGTGCGCGCGCGAGCGCACGAACGGATCGCCCGGAAACGCGTTGAACGGAATGATGCTGATGCGCGGCCGCACGCCCGCGGCCGCCGCGAAGCGTTTCGCGCGTTCGGCGAGCGCGCGCGCGTGGTCATCGGTGTCGTTGCGACCTTCGAGCAGCGTGAGCGCCCACATCGGCGCGTACCCGCTAGCCTTCGCGTGAACGACCGCGGCCTCGAGGACCTCGTCGAGCGGGTGCGCGTCGTCGATCGGCATGAGCGATTTTCGGTCGCCTGCGATCGCCGACGCGATCGACAAGCCGAGACGAACGCGCGGGGCCTCCCGCGCGAGACGCAAGATGCCGCTCGGGAGCCCGGACGTGCACACGGTGATCGCGCGCGCGTCGACCGGCTGCGCGCAGGGATCGGTGAGCACATCGATCGCCGCGAGCACGCGATCGAGATTCGCGAGCGGCTCGCCCATGCCTTGAAAGACGATGCCGTGCACGCGCTCGCCGCGCACGAGCGTTCGCCGCACTTCCCTCACCTGCTCGACGATCTCCCAAGTCTCGAGGTTGCGCAGGAGTCCCATGCGGCCCGTCGCGCAGAACGCGCAAGCGAGCGCGCAACCGACTTGCGAGCTCACACAAACCGAAAATCGTCCCGCCTTCTCCAGCGGAATGCGCACCGTCTCGAACGGCCGCCCATCGTCGCCCGAGAGGACGAGCTTGCGAAACGGATCGAGCGAGCTCTTCTGCTCGGCGCTGCAGACGAGCCGCGGAACGTGCCCGACGCGACGGAGCGCCTCGAGCGACACGCGCCGAACGCCGCGGATCGGCGCGTCCAGCGTCTCGTCACGATGCACCGCCGCGACGACGCGCCTCGCCTCGGGCTCGTCGAGCTCGGGCAGACGCGCCGAAAGCGCGCGCGGCGTGAGACCTTGAAGCGCCAGCACGCGCTCAACCTAACATTGTCGGCGTGCTAAGGTCTTCAGGCGATGTTTGGCATGAGCTTCGGCGAGCTGACGGTGGTGATCATCGTCGCTCTCGTCATCTTCGGCCCGAAGGAGCTGCCGAAGATCCTTCGCAAGCTCGGTCAGTGGTCCGGCAAGATGCGGCGCATGGCGGCGGATTTTCGGACGCAGAGCGGCATCGACGAAGCGCTGCGCAGCGAAGGTCTCGACCTGGACATTCGCGAGATCCGCAAGCTCGCGCGCGGCGAGCTCACGGGCGTCATGTCCGCGGCGCGCGTGGGTGCCGTCGCCGCCGCAGCCACGCCCGCCGCGAACGCGCCGCCCGCGAACGCCGTGCAGGAGTACGGCCCGCCGGTCTTCTCCGAAATGTTCATCGAGCGCGACCGCGAGAACCCGCGCGAAGGCGCCGACTCGTACGGCGCGCTGCCCGACACGGCGATCGTCTACGACGGCTCGCTCCCGAAGAGCGCCCTGGCGGATGATCCGCTCTACATGCTCGGCGACGCGGCCGCGAAATTCCCCGAGCCCAAACCCGAGCAAGCCGAAACGTCGGCCGCCGAGCCCGCCGAGCCGCCCGCGCAATGACCGCCATCCCGAACAAGCCGGACGCAGAGCCCGACAAGCCCGAAGGCGAGCCCGCCGCACCCACGCCCGAAGAAGACGTCAAGATGACGATCTGGGAGCACCTCGACGAGCTCCGCAGGCGTCTCGTGCGCTCGGCGATCGCGGTGCTCATCACGACGTGCGTCGCGTGGGGATTCAAAGAACGCATCCTCGGCTGGCTCATCAAGCCGTACGAGGTCGCGTGGAAAGAGCGCGGCCTGCCGGGCACGCCGGACCTCCAAGGGCTCTCGCCCGCGCACATCTTCATGGGCTACTTGGAGCTCGCGCTGACCGCCGGCGTCATCGCGGGCGCGCCGATCATTTTTTATCAGCTCTGGGCGTTCGTGAGCCCTGGCCTCTATCGCAAAGAGAAGCGGCTCATCGTGCCGTTCGTTCTCTTTTCGACGTCGCTGTTTTTGTCGGGCATCGCGTTCGCGTACTACATCGCGTTCCCGTTCACGTTCCGTTACTTCTTTTCGCTCCTCGGCCCCATCGGCAACAGCGGCGCGGTGCTCACCCAGCACTCGACGATGGAGTACTACCTCGACTTCACGACGCAGATGCTCCTCGCGTTCGGCGTGGTCTTCGAGCTGCCGCTCTTCATCATGTTCCTGGCGCTCGCCGGAATCGTCACGCCCAAGCAGCTGCTTCGCTTCGGCCGCTGGGCGGTCCTCCTCTCGTTCGTGGTCGGCGCCATCGCGACCCCGGGCCCGGAAATCACGAGCCAGCTGGCCGTCAGCGGCGCCCTCGTGATCCTCTATTTCATCTCCGTCGGCCTCGCCTTCATCGTCGCCCGCAACAAGAAAAAGCGCGAAGCGCAGACAGACTGAACAGGAAGATCAAAAGCTCAGAAGGAGTTTTTTGTGAGCGCCAACCGCGAGGCCTCGCTGACCTTCCTGTTTTTCTCTCTCAAGCGGGCACCGGGACGCGGCGGGCGTCGTCGAAGAGTCCCTCGAGGTCGTACATCGAGCGGACTTCTTCTTGGAAGACGTGCACGACCACGTCGCCGAAATCGAGCAGGATCCAGCGCGCGCCTTGACGCCCTTCGACGTTTTGCACGCGGCGGCCGTTGTTGCGCATGGCTTCTTCGATGCCTTCGGCGAGCGCCGCGACTTGGCGATCGCTGCGGCCGGACATGAGCACGAGAAAATCCGCGTAGTCGGTACGACCCGCGACGTCGAGGATCTCGAGGCCGACGGCTTTCTTGTCGAGCGCCGCGGCTGCGATGGCGGTCGCGAGGCGGCGCGCTTCGTCGCTCGCGACGCTCTCCGCCGGCACGTTCTCGAGCCGCGCTTTTCGCACGGGGACCGGCTTCGGCTGCGGCTCGACGTGAGGCGCCGGCTTCGGCAGCGCCGGCTTCTTTCGCTTGCGACGCGTCGGCTCGGGCCGCGCGGCGTGATGCGACGCCTTGATCGTGATTTTTTTCGTGGCCAATGCGGATCCTCCGTCGAGCGCTCAAGATTGCCGGATTTGGCCTTTGCCGTCGACGATCCACTTCATCGTCGTGAGCGATTCGAGACCCATCGGGCCGCGCCAGTGCAAACGGCTCGTCGCGATGCCAATTTCGGCGCCGAGACCGAGCTCGCCGCCGTCGTGAAAGCGCGTCGACGCGTTCACGACGACGCACGCCGCGTCGACCTCCGCGCGAAATCGCGCCGCGTGACCTTCGTCGCGCGTGCAGATCGCTTCGGTGTGCCCCGAGCCGTAGCGCGCGACGTGATCGAGCGCGCCGTCGAGACCGTCGACGACACGAACGGCGAGGATTCGATCGAGAAACTCGCGGCCCCAGTCGTCGGCGCTCGCGGCCTTCGCCGAAGGGACGAGCGCGCGCGTCGCTTCGTCGCCGCGGAGCTCGCAACCCGCCGCCGAGAGCGCCGCGGCGATCGGCGGGAGCAACGCGGGCGCCGCCGCGCGGTCGACGAGCAAGCACTCGAGCGCGTTACACACGCCCGGCCGCGAGAGCTTCGCGTCGACCGCGATGCGCACCGCCTCGTCGACGTCGGCGCCCGCGTCGACGTACAAATGACAAACGCCTTTGTAATGCTGCACGACGGGCACCCGCGCGTTCTCGGTGACGAAGCGAATGAGCGCTTCGCCGCCGCGCGGGATCACGAGATCGATCGCTCCCTCGGCGCGCACCATCTCGAGCACGCTCTCGCGCGTCGCGGCGTCCGCGACCTGGACCGCGTCGCGCACGCGCGCCGGGAGCGCCGCGCGGACGATTTCGGCGACCGCCTCGTTCGTGCGAATGGCGTCCGACCCGCCGCGCAGGATCACGGCGTTGCCCGACTTGAAGCAGAGCGCCGCGGCTTCGGCGGTCACGTTCGGCCGCGCTTCGTAGATCATCCCGATGACGCCGAGCGGGACGCGCACGCGCCGCACGCGAAGACCGTTCGGACGCGTTCGGTCCTCGATGATTTGCCCGATGGGATCGTCTTGACCCGCGATTTCGCGCAGGCTGCGCGCGACGGCCGCGACACGTGGCGCGTCGAGGACGAGGCGATCGACGAGCGCGTCTTTCGTTCCACGCTCGCGCGCGGCGGCGACGTCTTTCGCATTCTCTTCGGCGATGCGCGCGGCGCCGGCGACCAGCGCTTCGGCCGCGGCTTCGAGGGCGGCGTCTTTCTCCGCGCGCGGGGCGATCGCGAGCGCGCGCGCCGCCGTCCGAGCTCGAGCGCAAATTTCCGAAAATGCCGCCATTGCGCGGCAGCCTAACTCAAAAGCCGATCGAGAACGTCGCGTTCATCGCGCCGAAGACGGGCGCGTTCGACGCGACCTTGTCGGCCGGACCGACGAGCCCAGCCATGACGCCTGCGCCGAAACGCGCGTCCGCGCCGTCGAGCGAGAGCGAATATTCGAAACCGACGCGCGCGAGGCCGGCCATCGCCCACCCGTTCGTCCCGTCCGCTGTCGTCACGTCGAGCGCGCCGAGGCCGAGCCCTGTCACGAAATGCAGCGGCCCGGCTTCGTGAAGATCGAGCGTCAGCTCGCCGGCGTAGAGACCCACGCGCGCGCCGAAGCGCGCATTCGGATCGTCTGCCGCGTCACCGCGAAACCAAGCGCCGGAAAGTCGCAGCCCGACGGCCCCCGACCCAAAATCCGCCGCCGCCATCAGGCCGGGCCCGATCCCCTGCCCGCTCGTGATCGCCGCGGGCCCGATCGTCAAACGAAACGGCGACCGATACGGATCTTTCGGCAGCGTCTCGTCCCGATCGTGCACGAAAATCGTGGGCTGAGGCGTCTCGTCGCGCACGACGACGACGGGAGGCGGCGTCGCGTAGTTGCCGCCGACGGCGATGGTCGCCGAATCGGCCGACGCGGCCCCGGCGAAGAAAAAGAGCGCAGAAGCGGCCGCGACGGAGGCTGTGCGTTTCATGGAAGCTCGAACGCGCGCCGCGCTTCGCCCTTACAGTTCTTGGGACGCCAGTCGAAGCGGGGTATGCTTCACGGGTCGTGCGTCGAGCCGCCTTAGCTTGCTGGGTCGCGATCGCGCTTTTGCCCTTCGTGGCGACGAGCGCGCGCGCCGAAAACAAGCGCCCGACCGCCGAAGCGGTGAAGGCCGCGCAAAATCACATGGCGCGCGCCCAACAGCTCTACGAAACCGGCGACTACGATCACGCGATCGCCGAGCTCGAGACCGCGCGCGCGCTCGACCCGTACGCCAAGGAGCTCGTCTTCAACCTCGGCATCGTGCACGAGAAGGCGCTCCACATCGACAAGGCGCTCCACTTCTATCGCCTCTACCTCGAGATGGATCTCGATCCCGCGGAGCGGTCGCGCGCCGAGAACATCATTCACCGCCTCGAGGGCGCGCGCGTCCACGTGCAGCCGACCGCGACCGCCGCGCCCACGATCATCGTGGAGGCCCCCGTGTCGCCGGCGCACGGACGCATCGACGGGCTCACGGTCACGAGCGCCGTCCTCGCGCTCGCGGGGTTCGGCGTCGGCGCAGGCTTCGGCGTCGCCGCGCTCGGCGCGCGTCCGCCCGCCAATTACGTCACCGGCGGCGCGGGCGATCCAGGCACCAACGGCACGTACGCCGATCTCAAAGCGATGGTCGACAACGCGAACCAGCTCGCGCTCATCGCCGACATTTCGTTTCTCGCCGGGCTCGTCTTCACCGGCGTCACGCTCGGCGTCTTCTTCGGCCGAACGAAAAACGGCGACCGCCCCCACGTGACGATCGCGCCCACCGGTCGCGGCGTCGTCCTCGGAGGAACATTTTGACCAGCTCGCTCCGCCGCGGGCTCGCGCTCGGCTTCGCCGCGAGCCTCGTCGCGCTCGTGAGCTGCGAGGCGATCGTCGGCGACACCATCCCGGGCTTCACGTGCAGCGGGACGAGCGCCGACGCCTGCCCGCCCGGCCAATATTGCAACGGCTCGGGCTGCAAAGCGTGCGAGTCGCAAGACGTCTGCGACCACCTCGACAACGACTGCAACGGAAAGGTCGACGACGGACCGCTCTCCGACGCCGACGGCGACGGCTTCTCGTGGTGCGGCAACCTCGACGCGACCGGCCACCCGACCGACGTCGACTGCGACGACCACGACAAAACCGTCTACCCCGGCGCGCCCGAAATCTGCGACGGCAAAGACAACGACTGCAACGGTCTCATCGACGACGGCGCGACGTGTACCGGCGGCGAGAGCTGCTTCGCGGGCAAATGCGTCAACGCGTGCGATCCCGACGCGAGCCCCGGCTGCGGCGTCGGGCAACATTGCGACACGACGACGCACACGTGCGTGAACAACACGACCGTCGGCATCGGCAAGCCGTGCCGCGCCGACGTCGAGTGCGACTCGCCGCTCTTCTGCGCCGACGCGACGGTCGTCGGCGACGTCGTCCCCACGCCGGGCGAAGGCATGTGCACGCAGGACTGCTGCACGTCGGCGAATTGCCCGACGGGCTTCGTCTGCTACGAGCCGGGCTCCGGCGGCCGCTACTGCGTCGACCCCACGAAGATCGGCCGCACCGCGAACCTCGGGAGTGAGCTGCCCGGCGCGAGCGAAACCCAAGCCACGCGCTGCCGCTCCGGTCTCGTCGCCGGCGGACGCTGCGCGGACACGTGCTGCGCCGACTCCGACTGCGGCGGCGGCACGTCGTGCGCGTACGGCTCGGCGAGCGGCCACGACGGCTTCTTCTGCGTCACCGGCACGGGCGGCGGCAACGACGGAGACTTCTGCTGGGCTTCGACCGACTGCCGCGATCTCGTCTGCGGCGGCGTGAGCTGCGTCGCCGGTTGCTGCAGCTCGTCAGCGTGCGCGGGCAACGGCGAAGCGTGCGTCTACGCGAGCTACAACAACTCGCCCGACGCCGTCCCGCTCTGCGCGCAAGGCCAGCTCGGCTCCGGCGCGCGCGGCGCGACGTGCAAGACGTCGAGCGACTGCGCGACGAACTTCTGCTTCGACGACATCTCGAAGGGCGAAGAGTACTGCAGCGACGCGTGCTGCACCGACGCCGACTGCGGCGCCGGCTTCCTCTGCCGTCCGACCCCCGACCTTCCCCGCTGCGTGAAGCAGTAGGTAATAGTCGAGTGATTACTCGTCGGCGCCGTCGTCGGCCGCGCCGTCGTCCGCGTCGGCCGTCGCGCCGTCATCCGCGTCGGCCGCGCCGTCGTCCGCGTCCACGACCGATCCGTCGCTCGCGTCGGTCACGCCGGTGTCTCCGGCGTCGCCCGCGTCGCTCGGCGTGATGACGTCGTTCTTCACGTCGTTCACCACGTCTTGCGTGTTGTTGTCTTGCGTCACGTCGTTGTTGGTCACGTCGACGGTGCCGTCGAGCGGACCGGCGTCGATCTTGGTGCGGTCGAAATCGACGAGCAGCTCGCACCCGGCCACGCCGAGCACGAGGACGCCGATCACCATGAGAGGAAGCTTGCTGGGTTTGCGCGACATCCGAGTGATCCTTTTTTCCTTAGAAGCGAAGCAAGGCGCCGGCGCCGCCGCCGTTCGGAGTGATGAAGGGCGTGGGGATGATCGTAATGCCCGCCGATTTCGCCGGCGCGGCGTCGTCGTCCTTCGTGAGGAAGAGCACGGCGCTCGTGACGCCGAGCGTGATCGCGACGCCGAACGCCATGTCGGCGACGAGCGCGAAGTTCTCGCCCGTGTCGGCGAGGTCGGACGTCGGCGTCTTGTCGAACTGGCTCTTCTTGTCGAGCGCGGCGATGCCGAACCCGGTGCCGATGCCGACCGCGACGATCGCGAGGCCGCCGGTGATGAACGCCGGGACCTTGCTGTGCGCTTCTTTTTTCTCGGGCACGGGCTCGACCGCTTTGGGCTGCTCGGGCGGCGGCGTGACCGGCGCGGGCGTCGCACCGATCGGCTGCAGCGTGGCCTTCGGATCGAGCTCGGTCTTGATCTCCGACTTGGCGCCGAACGAGACGTCGACGTCTTTGTCGATCGGCAGGAAGCCCGAGAGCTCGATGTGGACGATGTGCTTGCCCGGCGCGAGCTCGACGTCGGCCGGCGTGGTGCCCATCGGCTTGCCGTCCGCGAGGATCGACGCGCCAGCCGGCGTCGTCTCGATGTGGATGTGCGCGGGCATCGCCTTGATCGCAGCGACGCGCGCGGTGATCTCCTCGCCCTCTTTCTTCATCCTGGCGGGGACGGCCGCGAGAAACTTCTCGTACGAGACGATCGCGTCGGCGTAGTGCCCGAGCTGGTCCTCGCAGAGGCCGATGTAACGCTGCGACTGCGGCGTCGATTTGATCGCGTCGGCCGCCTGGAAGTCGGTGAGCGCGTGGGCGTAGTCGCCCGCTTTGAATTCTCGCTCGCCGGCGCCGTAATGCTTTTTGGCGTCGGCCAAGCTCGCAGCCTGCGCAGCGTTGGCGCCAGCGGCGTGTGCGTTCGGCGCGAAGCTCGAAAGCGCGATGCCCGCTCCGAACGCCACCGCGAAGAGCCACCCCCGACAAGTCTCTCGTCTCATGACGACCAAGCTCCTTTGGGAACCCACCCTACAATGGGAAGCCCCCGCAATCCAAGTGATTACCTAGACGCTTTCCACTAACTCGACGAGCACGCCTCCCGTCACGCTCGGATGCACGAATGCCACTTTGTGACCGCGCGCGCCGATGCGGGGGGTTTCGTCGATGAGGCGGACGCCGAGCGTCTTCAAGAGCGCGAGCGCCGACTCGATGCCCTCGACCTCGATCGCGACGTGGTGCAGCCCGGGGCCGCGCTTCTGGAGGAATTTCTCCAATCCTTCGTTGCCGGCCGGCGCGATCAGCTCGAGCGACGTCTCACCTTCGCCGACGGGCAGGAGCATGGCGTCGGTCTTCTGCGAGGCGACGAGCTCGCGCACGGTGCTTTCGAGCCCGAAAGCCTTCGTCCAAGCGGCTTTCGCGGCGTCGACGTCGGCGACGCAAATCGCCACGTGATCGATGCGTTTGATGCGGATCATGGAGAGGATTGTGATGGTAGAACGGCGCTCGAGCCGTGGCGAACGACTTCAGCAAAACGATCGGGACGGCCCTCGCGCGCCTCCGCGGGAGCAACGGGTCCCGGCCGCTCGTGTCGTACGAGCCGAACCCGCTCCTCGCGTGGACGTTTCACCGGTTCTTCGAGCACATCCAGGTCGACGAAGCGTGGACCGGCTCGGTGCGGCGCGCCGAGTCGCGCGGGACGGTCGTCTACGTCCTCCGGAACCTCTCGCCGGTCGATTTTTTCGCGCTCGACCACCTGACGAAGACCCACAAGCTCCCGCAGGTCCATTTTGCGAACGACCTCGGGCTCTGGCTGCTCGAGCCGATGGGGCGCGGGTGGATGAACGCGCTCGCCCGCGACGACGCGACCGACGCCGAGGATCTCCGGCTCGCGGTTTCGTCGGGCGCGTCGGCTGCGCTCTTCTTGAAGCGACCGCCGACGCTTCTGGATCAGGGATCGCGCGGGCGCATCGAGGGCGACCGCTTCTTGCACACGATCCTCGAGGTGCAGCGCCAGAGCGCGCGACCCATCTTGCTCGTGCCGCAGGTCTTCGTTTGGTCCAAGCACGGCGACGAGGCCAAGCACAACGCGGTCGACGCGCTCCTCGGGCCGCGCGAGTGGCCCGGGAAAATCCGCGCGGTCGCGCAGTTCCTCGCGAATTACCGCCACGTCACGATGCGCGCCGGCGAGCCGCTCGACGTCAAAGCCTTCCTCGAAAACGAGCAGGCCAAGGGCAACGGTCTCGACGACGGCGTCCTCGTCCGGCGCATGACGTACACGCTCCTCCGGCGCCTCGAGCGCGAGCGCCACGCCGTCGTCGGCCCGACGCGAAAGCCGCCCGATCGTCTGCGCGAAGAGGTCATCCGCAGCCCGCGCCTCCAAAAAATCATCCACGACCTCGCCGGGGAAGCGCCCGAAGCGCGCCGCATCCTCACGCTCAAAGCGCACGCGATGCTCCGCGAGCTCGAGGCGATTCCGGACGCGAACGTCCTCAGCGTGCTCGACAACGTCGTCAAGCAGACGATCGGCCGGATGTACTCGGAGCTCGAGGTCGACACCGACGGCATCGAGCGCGTGCGCGAGGCGGCGAAGGAGGGCACCGTCGTGCTCCTCCCGAGCCACAAATCGCATGTAGATTACATCGTTCTCACCTACGTCCTCTACAACCACCATCTGCAGCTGCCGCTCATCGCCGCGGGCGACAATTTGAATTTCGCGCCGATGGGGCCGATTTTGCGGCGGGCGGGCGCGTTCTTCATCCGCCGGAGCTTCAAAGGCGACAGGCTCTACCAAGCCGTCGTCGACGCTTACATGCGCAAGCTCCTCCGCGATCGGTGGCCGCTCGAATTTTTTCTCGAAGGCGGGCGCTCGCGCACGGGAAAGCTCCTGCCGCCGAAGCTCGGCCTCCTCAACATCGTCGTCGACGCGGCGCTCGGGCTCGAGGCGCACAAGACGTTCTTCGTTCCGATCTCGGTCGGCTACGAGCGGCTCGTCGAAGAAGAAGCGTTCGTGAGCGAGCTCTCCGGGGCCGAGAAGAAAAAAGAAGACGTGCGCAGTCTGGTCGGGACGACCAAGCTGCTCGGTCAGCGCTACGGGCGCATCAGCGTGCAGTTCGGCGAGATTCAGACGCTCGACGACTTGCTCGGCGAGGACGGCGCGAAGGTCACGCCGGCGCGGCGGCGCGCGATCGTCACGCGGCTCGCCTACCGCGTGATGAACGAGATTAACCATGTTACCGCGGTAACACCGGGGGCGCTCGTCGCCGCGGCGCTGCTCACGCACGGAAAACGCGGCACGACGTACGACGGCCTGGTTACGGCGTGCGAGGAGATCGCCGACGTGCTGCACGATTTCGGCGCGCGCTTCTCGCCGTCGCTCGCGCACCCCGACACGGGCGACGCGTCGCGCGATCGCGAAGGACGTTTTCGCATCCGGCTCGAGTCGATCCGCGAGGCGTGCGATTTGTTCGTCCGCGCGGGGAACCTCGAAGCGCATTTGCCGGGCGACGCGGGCAAGCGCACCGGCAAGCTCAAGACCGCGCTGCCGGGCGCGATCCTCGTCGTGCCGGACGCGGCGCGTCTTTCGCTCGACCTCGCGAAGAACATCGTCATTCACTTTTTTGTCGCGCGCGGCCTCGTCGCGACCGCGCTCGCGACGGCGCCGAAGCGGCCGACTCCCTCCGCAGCGCTCGGCGAGCGCGTGCAGGCCCTCTCGCGTCTCTTCAAATACGAGTTCACCTTCCGAACCGACGCGACGTTCTCGCAAATCTTCGCCGAGACGCTCTCCGAAATGGTGAGCGCCGGCGACGTCGCGCTGCAAGGCGAGACCGTCGCGCCCGCCGGCCCGCGCGTCGCGCTGTACGTCGAGATGCTCCGCAACTTCGTCGAGGGTTACCGCGTCGCGGCGCGCGCGCTCTCGCTCCTCGTGCGCGGGCCGATGACGCCCAAGGACCTCGTGAAGAAGGCGCTCACGATCGGCGAGCGCATGTTCCTCGCGGGCGAAATCCAGCGGCGCGAGGCGGTGAGCGGGCCGTTGATCGAAAACGCGCTCGCGGCGTTCGTCGACCTCGAATACGTGAACCGCACCGAGGGCAAGCTCGAGCTGCCCGAGTCGTACGCGAGCACAGAGACGGTCCGCACGATCGAAGCGAAGGTCGCCGGCTTCTTGGCGCGCTGAGTTACTTCGTGCCGAAGAGTCGATCGCCGGCGTCGCCGAGGCCGGGCAAGATGTAGCCGTGATCGTTCAGGCGCTCGTCGATCGCCGCGGTGAAGACCGGCACGTCCGGGTGCGCCTTCTCGAACGTCGCGACGCCCTCGGGGCAGCCGAGCAAACACACGAACCGCAGGCTCGCCGGTTTGCTCTTCTTCACGAGCCCGACCGCGGCGACCGCGGAGTTTCCGGTCGCGAGCATCGGATCGCACACGATGACGTCGCGGTCGGAGAGATCGCTCGGCACTTTGTAGAAATATTCGACCGGCTCGAGCGTCTTCGGGTCCCGATACATCCCAATGTGACCCACGCGCGCGTTCGGCACGATCTTGAGCATGCCGTCGACGATTCCCCACCCGGCGCGCAGGATCGCGACGAGCACGAGCTTCTTCCCGTCGACGACCGGCGCCATCATTTTTTGGAGCGGCGTCTCGATCTCTTCTTCGCGCAGCTTGATGCCGCGGAGCGCCTCGTACGCGAGGAGCATGGAGATCTCGGAGAGGAGCGCGCGAAAGCTCGCGGTGCTCGTGTCCTTCTTCCGCATGAGCGTGAGCTTGTGCTTGATGAGCGGGTGAGCGACGACGGTCACGGCCATGGCCGCGACATTACAACTTCGTATATCCGGCGGGAATTTCGAAGTCGGCGTCGGCGATCTTTTTCCGTTCGATGTGCGTCGCTTCCATCGTCATGGTCTGCGCGCCGCTCGCGTCGCGCATGACGAACCGCAGCGGGAAGCCGTGCGTGAGGAGGTCGCCCCACGTGTCGTCGTCTTTGGCGAACGCGGCGAACGGCCCGGAGAGGCCGAGCGAGAGCATGCTCAAGCCGGACGCGAGGCAAACCTCGCTGTGCGAGAGCGCGCCCGACGGGTCGTCGATCTCGTAGACGTCGCAGTCGTACCCCGCGACCTTGTCGGTGCGGCCCGTCTTGTGCGCCGACGTCTTCGGCTTGGGGTGGCTGCGCGCCTTCGCGGCCGCCGCCGCCGCCCCGAGGTCCATCTCGCTGTACTGGTGCGTCGCTGGCATCAGCGTCCACATTTTTTGCTGGCTCGCGTCCGTGATGCTCACGGCCGAGACCGAGCCCATCGCGACCTCCATGCGAGCCTTGTCGCCTTTCATCTCCATCTTGATCGCGGACGAGCCGAGCGAGCCGAGCGACATCGTGATCGACATGTCGATCTCGCCCTCGAAGCTCACGAGGTTCTGGAGCGAGCGAAGCTTGCATGATGCAAGCATCGACACGGCGGCGAAGAGGAGGACGGCGCGGCGCATTTACCGATGATACGCACGCGCTCGGATTTCGCTTCCTCGCGCCGCTGTGGTAACCAAAAGATCATGCGATGGAGTTGGCTCGCCCTCGCCGCCGCGCTCACCGGGTGCGCGCGAGCCCCCTCGCCGCTCTGGCCGGCCTTCGACGGATCGATCGGCATGACGCACCGCGGGGTGCTCGTCGACGGCGAAGAGCTACCGCGTGAAGGTCCCGGCTTTCGCTTCCTGCGCGACAACGGCCGGCACTTCGCGACGCACCGGTTCGCGCTCGCGATCGAGCGCGCCGCAGCCTACGTCGCCAAAGAGCGCCCGGGCGCGACGCTCGTCATCGGTGACATCTCGAGCAAGTCGGGCGGCCGCACGCTCCCGCACTTCTCGCATCGCTCCGGCCGCGACGCCGATTTGCTCTACTACTGGCTCACGCCCGAGGGCGCGCCGGTCAGCGATCACGGCTTCCTCCACGTCGAGCCCGACGGCCTCGCGTGGGACGAAGAGAACAAACGCTTCGTGCGATTCGACGTCGAGCGCGAGTGGCTGCTCGTGCGCGAGCTCCTCTCGGACGACGACGCGCGCGTGCAATGGATCTTCGTCCACGAAAACGTGAAGGCGATTTTGCTCGCGTGGGCGAAGGCGCGCGGCGAGCCGACCGAAATCCTCTGGCGCGCCAGTCAGGTGATGCTGCAGCCGAACCCGGGCGGCCCCCACGACGATCACATCCACGTGCGGACGGCGTGCGACGCGAGCGAGCTCGTCGAGGGCTGTCAGCCTTTCGGCCCCGAGCGTCCGTGGCTCGCGCTCCCGCCGCCGCGCGCCGAGGTCAGCGACGCCGAGCTCGTCACCGAGATCCTCGCGCCGATCCACGATGTCCGCATCGCCCAGTCGAAGTGACCTCGTGCGGTGCGACGCGGCCGACCTCGGTCGCCACGTCGCCGCGCGGAGCGTCGAGCTCGCGTACCTCGATCCACCGTTCGCGGTCGGAAAAGCATTCGAGCATCGCAAGCGCGGCGTCGTCGCCTACGACGACACGTGGCCTTCGCACGAAGCGTACCTCGCGTGGCTCGACGCGCGCATACGTGTAGTCTACAAACTTCTCTCGGATCGCGGCACGATGTGGCTTCACCTCGACCACCGCGCCGTCCACGAAGCCAAAGTCGTCTGCGACGCGATCTTCGGGCGCGCGCAGTTCCTCGGCGAAATCGTCTGGGTCCCGGGCAACGGCAGCAAGGCGCGCAAGGGTCCGGGCACGACGCACCAAACGCTCCTCCTCTACGCGCGCGGCAAGTCGCCGGTTTGGAACGGCAAAGACCCGCTCCTCCGCGAGCCTTACGCGGCGACGAGCCAATCCATGCATTTTACACGCAAAGACGCGAGCGGCCGTCGCTACCGCGAGCGCGTCATCGGCGGCCGCACGTATCGGTATTACGCCGACGAGGGGCGCGCGATCGGCAGCGTCTGGAGCGACTGCCCGGCGATGCACGCCAACACGCCGCTCCGAAGCGAGACGACCGGCTACCCGACGCAGAAGCCGCTCAAGCTCCTCGAGCGCATCGTGCGCGCGTCGAGCGACGAAGGCGCGCTCGTGCTCGACCCGTTCTGCGGCTCCGGCACGACGCTCGTCGCCGCGCAAAAACACGGGCGCGCCTACTTCGGATGCGACATCTCCCCGCTCGCCGTCGGCATCGCGAAAGAGCGCCTCGTGCTCGCTGAATCGTTCAGCGCTCGTAGCTGATGACGTTGTGGTAACGCGACTCGGTGCCGCCGGGATTTTCGTACGTGTGCGGGCGGTCGGCGGCGAACGAGATCGAGTCGCCCGGTCCGAGGTCGTGCGACTCGTCGCCGACGCGCATGCGGAGCAGGCCCGCGAGGACGACGACGATTTCGTGCGTGCCGGGCGCGTGCGGCTCGGCGCGGTGGGCCGAACGCGCGTGCAGGCGCAGCTCGTAGACCTCGACGAGCGGCGAGACGCCCGCGGGCGCGAGCGGACGGCTCTCGAAGCGGCCGTCGGTCGAGCGGAGCACTTGCGCGTCGCCGCGGCGGAGCACGCTGACCGAGCCCGCGACCGGCGCGCCGATGAGCTCGGCGATCGGCACGCCGAGGCCGACGGCGATCTTCCACAAGAGGCCGACGGTCGGGTTCGTCTTGCACGTCTCGATTTGCGAGAGCGCGGCGCGCGAGACGCCGGACGCTTTGGCGAGATCGTCGAGCGACATGCCGCGCACTTTGCGGCGATGGCGGAGGTTTTCGGCGACGCGGCGACCGAGCTCGGCCGCGCCGACGTCGTCGCCGATGAATGCGTCGGAGGTCTTCTTTTCTGCCGCAGCGCGCTTCGCCACGGCGTCACTATACCAGAAGCGGCTTCAGCTTCGCGAACCAGCCGTCGAAATCGCGGAGCGCGCGCTCGGACATCGCCTCGTAACGATCGCGCTTCTTTTTTCGAACCTCGAGCGGAGCGACGTGCGCCCAAGTGATGTTCGACGGCTGGTAGTCGTTCACCTTCTTGCGCAAGTGGCCGAGCATCCCGCCGAGCGCGGTCGTCTCGGGCGGCGCCGGCGCGCCGGCGAGAAGGAGCGCGCAGAGGAGGCCGCCCGCGCAGCTCTCGACATAGCCTTCGACGCCGGTCACCTGCCCCGCCAAGTAGACGCCCGGCCGCGCGCGGAGCTGCATCGCGTCGTCGAGGCACTCGGGCGCGTTCACGAACGTGTTGCGGTGCACGCTCCCGAGCCGCAAAAACTCGGCCTTTTCGAGGCCCGGAATCATGCAAAATACACGCTTCTGCTCGGGCCAGGTCATGCGCGTCTGAAAGCCCACCATGTTGAACGCGCTGCCGGCTTCGTCCTCCTGGCGAAGCTGCACGACCGCGAACGGCCGCTTGCCCGTCCGCGGATCCTCGAGGCCGACCGGCTTCATCGGTCCGAACGCGAGCGTCATCTCGCCGCGCGACGCCATGACTTCGATCGGCAAGCAGCCTTCGAAGTAGCGAGTCTCCTCGAAGGCGCGCGGCTCGACTTTTTGCGCCGAGAGGATCGCCGCGACGAACGCGCGGTATTGCGCTTCGTCGAGTGGGCAGTTGACGTAAGCGTCGTCGCCGCCCTTGTCGTAGCGAGACTTGCGGTACGCGATCGACATGTCGATCGAGTCGGCGTCGAGGATCGGCGCGATCGCGTCGTAGTACGCGAGGTGCGCTTGCCCGACGGTGCGCGCCAAATCGGCGGCAAGGGCGTCGCCGGTGAGCGGCCCGGTCGCGAGGATCACGGGATGGTCCAAATTCGGGATGGATTCGACGACGCGATGCTCGATCGTGATGCGCGGGTTATTCGTGAGCGCGCGCGTGATGCGCTCCGAGAAACGATCGCGATCGACCGCGAGGGCGCCGCCGGCGGGAACGCGCGTCTCGTCGGCGCACGCGAGGATCAGCGAGCCCGAGCGTCGAAGCTCCTCTTTGAGCAAACCCACCGCGTTGATCAGCGCCGCGCCGCGCATCGAGTTCGAGCAGACGAGCTCGCAAAACTGATCGCTCGTTTGCGCCGGCGTGCGCGCCTTGGGCTTCTGTTCGACGAGCGTCACCTCGAAGCCGC
>DASXHD010000061.1:0-56855 GCA_036488725.1 Polyangiaceae bacterium
CGCTGCCGCCGCCGCCGGACGGCTCGTGCGGCGACACGACGAGCAGCGACTCCAACTGCGGCATGTGCGGGCACTCGTGCAACGGCGCGGGCTGCAGCGGCGGCATGTGCGAGGCGGCCCTCCTCGGAGAAGTCGCCGACCAAGCGCCGGGCCGAATCGTCGTCAACATGACGACCCTCTATTTCATCACCGCGAACAACCTCGGCGACGGCAAGGTCTACGCGTGCCCCAAAACCGGCTGCATTCCGCCCACGACGCTCGTCTCGGGCATGGGCAACGCGGCCGATCTCGCGCTCGACATGGGCAGCGGCCAGCTCTTCGCGAGCGACTCGACCAACAGCCACATCTACACGTGCAACACCTCGAGCTGTGGCGCGATGACGACCTTGACGGTGACGGGTCAAGGTTTCGCGGGCCTCGACGTCGGCCCCAATGAGCTCTTCGCGGTTTATTCGGTCGGCAGCGGCGACATGGAACCCTACCAACTGCAACCCAACGGGATCGTCACCGCAGACCTCGGCAAGGGCACCGAAAGCGCGATGTGGATCGCCGCGTCCGGAAATGGCTCGGTCTATTGGACGTCCGTGGACCACGTGCGCTTTGGCAAGATCAACATCGCCGGATCGGCCGGCAACTTCACGTCGAAGGGCCCGTTCGTCGGCACGCTCGCGGCCAACATGGACTTCGTCGCGTACATGAGCCAGGGCACCACCGGATTCGACATCATGGCGTGCTCGACCAGCGTCAACCCGTGCGCCTCCCCGACCGTGCTTGCAACTTCCGAGATGGCGAGCGGCCAACAGGGCGGTCTCCTCGTCGATCCGAAGGACAACGTCTTCTGGACCGCGCGCGACGCGGCGGGCACTCACGTCCTTCTGCGGTCGTGCCCGGCGGCCGGCTGCGGCGGCAACCCGAAGACGCTCGCGTCGGTCACGACAGTCGGCGTGGGCGCGCCCGGCGGCGTCGCGAGCGACATGCAGAATTTCTATTTCACGTTCAGCGACACGAACGACACGTACGTCTATCGCGTCCCGAAGTGATTCACTTCATCCCGATGTATGCCGACTGAATGCGCGTCGGCGTCGCCGGCGCGTTCCCCGCGTCGTCGCTGCGCGCGATGAGCGGCAAGACGTCGAGCCCTTCGATGACGTCGGCCCAAATCGTGTACTGCTGATTCAAGTTGCTGCAGTCGCAGCCTTGGAGCTCGATGAAGAATTGCGAGCCGTTCGAGTTCGGGTCTTGCGTGCGCGCCATGCCGACGACGCCGGCGTCGTCGTAGTTGTACGCCGCGTTCACCTCGAGCCCGAAGCTGTAGCCGGGCCCGCCGTTGCCCCACGTATTGCGCGGGCCGGAGATCGTGTTCGGGTCCCCGCCTTGCGCGACGAATTGATCGATGACGCGATGAAACGCGATGCCGTCGTAGAAGTGATTGAGCACGAGGAACACGAACGAGTTGACCGTGATCGGCGCGACCTGCGAGAGGAGATGCATCACGATGCGGCCGGCGTCGGTCTCGAGCACGCCGACGTAGTCGTGCGACGAGTCGATGACTTGCTGCGGCGCGCCCCCGCCGTCGCCTTTGAACGAGTGAATCGGCGTGTCCGACAGGAACGACATTTGCGTGTATCCTGCAGGTAAATACGGCGCGGCCTCGGCGGCGGCATCCGTGGGCGCGGAGTCCGGGAGCGCCGAGTCGCTGCCGCCGGCGTCGCCCGGTTGCGACGAGTTGTTCGAGCAGGCAGAGGCGAGGATCGCGATCGAAGCGAAGAGGAGGCGACGCATGCGCGGAGCATAGCGGCTAGTGGCGCTTGGAACAGTCGTAACCGCACTCGCACGCGTGATCGACGAGCATCTTCGTTTGCGTCTTGGCTTCGGCGAGGAGCGCATCGGCGCGCGCTTCCGACTTCGCGATCGCGAGCCACAAGACGTCGTCGGTGGAGCCTGGCCGGCCCGCGCCGGTCTTCGGATCGACGCCCGCGTAGAGCGTTCGCGTGGCGACGACCATCCCGTTCGCGCGGCCGTGGGTCGTCGACTCGGCGTGCCACTCGTCGATTCGATTCATCGCAGGCGCGTCCCACGCGAGCTGCCCGTCGACGAACGCGGCGCTCGCGCGCGCGTACGAGTCGGCCGTGTGAGGCCGGAAGACGATCGCGACGAGCTCTTGGTCCTTTCGAGCGACGACCGAGTCGTGGAGGGCGGTCACGGCGAATCCGTCGGGCGGGTGCCAGACCGAGTGGATCTTGCAGAGGAGCGTTCCGCCGACCTTGGCAGTCTGCGCGGGGCCGCCATCGAGATCCCGGAGTGTGGCGGTTTCGCCCGCGTCGGATGCGGCGTCCGGCGGGGGCTCGGGCTCGTCTTCCGCCGAGTCGACCGCGACTGCCTTGGGCGTCACCGGGGCCGCGTCGGCGGTGTCGGCCGAGCCGTGGCAACCCAGCGAGGCCAGGAAAAGGAGGACGATCGTTCGCATCCGAACGATCTACGTCGAAACGGCGGAAAATCCCTCCTCTCCGCAACCCTTGATCCGCGGGCCGGCTAACGCTATTAAAGCCCGCCCCAGTGAAAGGGAGCCTTCGGCCCTTCACAGGAAAAGGTGTTCCGCACGCGGACCCCATCCGGGGCTCCGCGTTTTTTTTTGCCGCTCGTCCGATGCTCCAAACCCACGAAAGTCCTCAAGCCGTCGACCTCGCGCGCGTTCGCGCGGTGGCCGAGCCCATCGCACGCGCGCATGGGGCGGACGTCGTGTGGGTCGAGCTCAAGAACGAAAGCGGCTGGGTCCTCCGCGTGTTCGTCGAAAAAAGCGGCACCGAAGGCGCCGACCTCGAGCTGTGCGCGGGCGTTTCGCGGGATCTCTCGCCAGCGCTCGACGTGGCGGACGTGATTTCGCATCGTTACAGCCTCGAAGTCAGCTCGCCCGGTCTCGAGCGTCCGCTCTTCGGCGAGGCGGACTTTCGACGCTTCGCCGGCCGCAAAGCGAAGATCAAGCTCCGCCACGACGCGCCGACGGCGCAAAAAGTCTACGTGGGCGAGCTCGGAACGATCGCCGGCGGCTCGCTCACGGTGATCGAAGGCAAGCGCGAGCACGCCGTGCCGCTCGCCGAAATCGAAAAAGCTCGCTTGGTCTTCGAGATGACCAAAGGAACGAAAAGGAAATGATCATGGCCACGCAGTCCGCCCCGCAAGCTCCCGATATGAACCTGCTTCAAGCGATCGAAATGGTCGCGAAGGAGAAGGGCATCGAACGCTCGCGTCTCGTGAAGACGATCGAGGAAGCCATTCTCAAGGCGGCGCAAAGCGTGTTCGGCCCCAATCGCGAGCTCGAGGCGCGCTTCAACGACGACAGCGGGCAGGTCGATCTCTTCCAGTACATGACGGTGGTCGACGATCCGTCGGACGACGACCGCGAGATCGCGCTCGAAGACGCGCAAAAAGCTGGGCTCCAGGCGGAGCTCGGCGAGGAGCTCGGCTTCCAGATTTTCTGGCACCCGGCCGACGCGAAGAAAGCCGCCGAGCAAGACAAAGAGTTCGGCGATCTCCTCCGCGTGAAGCAGGCGCGCGCCGCGTTCGGTCGCATCGCCGCGCAAACCGCGAAGCAAGTTCTCCTGCAGCGCGTCCGCGACGAAGAGCGCGATCTCATCTTCAACGAGTTCAAGGACCGCAAGGGCAAGCTCATCAAGGGCACGGTTCGCCGCTTCGAGAAGGGCAACAACCTCATCGTCGATTTGGATCGCACCGAAGGCGTGCTTCCGTTCCGCGAGCAGACGCCGCGCGAGACGTATCGGCCGGGCGACCGCGTCGTCGCGTACATCAAGGACATCGATCGCGAGGCGCGCGGCCCGCAGATCATTCTCTCGCGCTCGGATCCGCGTCTCGTCGAACGGCTGTTCGAAGCCGAGGTGCCGGAGATTTACGAAGGCATCGTCAAGGTCGTCGCGTGCGCGCGCGAGCCGGGGGCCCGGTCGAAAATCGCGGTCACCTCGCGCGACTCGGACGTCGATCCGGTCGGCGCGTGCGTCGGCATGAAGGGCTCGCGCGTGCAAGCCGTCGTGCAAGAGCTCCGCGGCGAGAAGATCGACATCGTTCCGCACGACAAAGATCCGGCGCGCTTCGTCTGCGCGGCGATTCAGCCGGCCGAAGTCAACAAGGTCATCGTCGACGAAGCCGACCATCGCATGGAGCTCGTCGTCCCGGACGAGAAGCTCTCGCTCGCGATCGGCCGCAAAGGTCAGAACGTTCGTCTCGCGGCGCAGCTCACCGGCTGGAAGCTCGACATCATCAGCGAGTCGAAGTTCAAGCAGATGGAGGAGATGGCCATCTCGACGCTCCAGCGCGTCGAAGGCGTCACCGAGCAGGTCGCGCGAAGCATGTATCGTGCAGGTTTCCGCGCCGTCGAAGAGTTGGCGGACGCGAGCGACGCCGAGCTCTCGGGCATTCCGGGCGTCGGCTCGGTCGAAGCCGCGCAGCAGCTCAAGACCCACGCCGACAAGACCCTCGAGGTGCTTCGCAACGAGCGCATCGAGAACGCCAAGACGTCGGCCGACCCGCTCGAGCCGCGCACGCGTCTCCTCATGGTGAAGGGCATCGGCGAGCGCACCGCGACGCTGCTCGACGAAGCCGGTTACAAATCGGTCGAGGACGTCGCGCGCGAAGACGAGGACAAGCTCGCGAACAAGGCGGGCCTCGGCTCGGCGAAGGCGAAGAACGTCAAGCAGAGCGCGTCGCAGTTCCTCTCCGGCGAGTGGAAGACGATCGAGGACGCGCGCAAACGCGCGGCCGCAACCGCGGAGCAACCGAAGGCATGATGACCGAGCAGGTTTCCAAACACGAGCGCACGTGCGTTGGGTGCGGCAAGCGAGCCGCGCCCGAGGCGATGATCCGTCTCGTCTTGGGACCTGCCGGTGAAATCGCGGTCGATGCGGCCGGCGGCGCGTTCGGGCGCGGCGCTCATCTGCACGCGGCGATCGATTGCGTCGAGAAGGCCGCGCGCGGCGGTCTCTCGCGCGCGTTCAAAAAAGAAGTGAAGACGGACGCGAAGGCGCTCGGCGCGGCGATTCGCGAAGCGTACGAGCGTCGCGCGGCTGGGCTCGTCCTCGGCGCGCGTCGCGCGGGGCACCTCGAGATTGGCGCCGACGCGGCGGCCCACGCGTACGCGCAAGGCGCGCCGCTGGTCGTGCTCGCAGCGGACGCGGGCTCGGTCACGAAAAAGTTCGAAGCGGCGATCGCCGCGGGGCGCGCGAAGTGCTTCGGCACCAAGAGCGCGCTCGGAGAAATGTTCGGTAGCGGAGAAACGGCCGTGTTCGCCGTGCGTCACCCCGGTGTCGCCGCGGCGCTTTCGCACGTGCTTTCGGTTGCGGCAGGAGCAGGAGAGCGATGAGCAAGGTGCGCATTTACGAAGCGGCGAAGCAGTTGAACGTCGACCCGAAGGCGGCCGTCGCGCTCTTTCAGGCGATCGGCGTCCACGACGTTCGAAATCACATGAGCTCGGTCGAGCCCGAGGCGATCGAACGCGTCAAGCGTCACCTCGAGAAGCAGCGGACGCACGACGTCGTCGAAGAGCGCGTTCGCACCGACGGGCGCGTCATCAAGCGGCGCGCGATCGCCAAGAGCGGGCCGGAGTCGGCCGCGAGCTCGGCGCGTCCGAGCGAGAAGAACGTTCCGATGGCGCCGCCGAGCGTGCCGCAGCCGCGCGTGAGCGAGCCGCGCGTCGTCGAGGACCGCGCGTCGCAAGACGGTCGCAACGGTCACGCGGCGCACGTTGCCGCCGGAGCTGCTGTCGAAGAGACGCCCGCCGTGCGCCGGCCCGCGCCGAGCACGCGCGAGATCCCGACGCCCGCCCCGAGCGAGCGGCGCGCGCCCAAGAGCTCGCGCAAGCTCATCTCCGAAGACGTCTCGGCGCCCGCGGCCCCCGCTCCGGTCGAAGAGCCGCACGCGGCCGCGCCGTCCGAGCCGGCGACGCCCGTCGCTCCGCCCTCCGCGCCGTCGGCTCCCGCGCCCGTCGCCGCAGCCTCGGCGCCTCACGCCGTGAAGCAGCCAGAGCCCGAGCCTGCTCCGGTCGCTGCGGCGCCGCCTCCGCCTCCGCCTCCGGCTCCTGCTCCCGAGCCGGCGCCCGCGCCCGCGCCGCGCATCCAGCGCACCGGCGTCGAATATTGGACCGGTCGTCCCGGCGTCCCCATGCCGACGCCCGCGAGCGCGCAGCGCACCGCTATCGGCGGCGGCCCCGCGAGCTCGATGCCGCGGCGTGTGCAATACGATCCGCGCGCGGGCAGCGGTCCGGCGCGCGGCATGCGCCCGGGGGGCCCGATGCGACCCGGCATGATGGGCCGCGGCCGCCCCGGTCAACGCGGCGGCATGATGATGCGCGGCGGCGGCAGCGGCGGCAAACCGAGCAGCTCCACGCAAGAGATGTCGGCCCACAAGAAGCGCGTCCGCATCGAAGAGAACATCACGCTCTCGTCGATGGCCGCGAAGATGAGCCTCAAGTCCACCGAGCTCTTGATGAAGCTCCTCGGCATGGGCATGACCGGCGTCCACATCAACTCGACGCTCGACGCCGACACGGCGAAGATCCTCGCGAGTGAGTTCGGTTGGGAGGTCGAAGACGTCGCGGTGAGCGAAGACGCCGCGCTCGCCGAGGCGCGCGCCGCCGACGAGAAAACCGAAACGGTCGAAGCCGAACAGGTCGTCCGTCCGCCGGTCGTGACCGTCATGGGTCACGTCGACCACGGCAAGACGAGCTTGCTCGACAAGATCCGCAAAGCGAACGTCGCGGGCGGCGAGGCCGGCGGCATCACGCAACACATCGGCGCCTACAAGGTGCAGACCGACCACGGCACGATCGTGTTCCTCGACACGCCGGGCCACGAAGCCTTCACCGCGATGCGCGCCCGCGGCGCGAGCGCGACCGACATCGTCGTGCTCGTCGTCGCCGCCGACGACGGCGTCATGCCGCAGACGAAAGAAGCCATCGCGCACGCGAAGGCCGCCGAAGTTCCGATCATCGTCGCGGTGAACAAGATCGACAAAGTGGGCGCCGAGCCCGAGCGGGTGAAGCGCGAGCTCGTCGAGGTCGGTCTTCAGCCCGAGGACTGGGGCGGCGACACGATGTTCGTGAACGTCTCGGCGCTGAACGGCACGGGCATTCCCGAGCTGCTCGAGCGCATCTCGCTCCAGGCCGAGGTCATGGAGCTCAAAGCGAACCCGAACTTGCCGGCGAGCGGCATCGTGCTCGAGGCGCTCCTCGATCGCGGCCGCGGCGCCGTCGCGCGCGTGCTCGTGCAAGACGGCACGCTCCGCACCGGCGACTTCGTCCTCGCGGGACCCGGCTTCGGCAAGGTCCGCGCGATGACCAACGAGCACGGCAAGAACATCGCCGAGGCCGGCCCCTCGACGCCGGTCGAAATCCTCGGCCTCGCCGAAGTGCCCGGCGCCGGCGATCCGCTCCACGTCGTCCTCGACCCGAAGAAGGCGCAAGAAATCGCCGAGAGCCGCAAAGGCAAGCTCGCCAAGTCGCTCATCCCGGCCGAGGCGCGCGTCTCGCTCGAAGGCATCATCGATCGCCTCAAAGAGAGCGAGATGCTCGAGCTCCGCATCATCATCAAGGGCGACGTGCAAGGCTCGGTCGAAGCCGTCGGCTCGGCGCTCGCGCGTCTCTCGACCGATCGCGTGCGTCTCTCGATCATCCACGCCGCGGTCGGCGCGATCACCGAGGGCGACGTGAACCTCGCGATCGCGTCGAAGGGAATCATCATCGGCTTCAACGTGCGCCCGGCCGGCAAAGCCAGCGCGCTCGCCGAAGAGAACAAGATCGAGATTCGCCTCTACAACATCATCTACAACGCGGTCGACGACGTGCGCTCTGCGATGGAGGGGCTCCTCCCCGCGACGCTCGTCGAGAAGCCGAACGGCAAGGCCGAAGTCCGCCAGCTCTTCAAGATCAAGGGCATGGTCATCGCGGGCTGCTACGTGACGCAAGGCACGTTCAAGCGCGGCAGCCAGTGCCGCGTCGTGCGCGACAACGTCGTGGTCTACGCGGGCAAGGTCGGCTCGCTCCGTCACCTCAAGGAAGACGTGAAAGAAGTCCCCGAGGGCATGGAGTGCGGCATCTCGGTCGACGGCTTCACCGAGCTCAAAGAGAAAGACCAGCTCGAGAGCTTCGACGTCGAAGAGGTCAAGCAGAAGCTGTGATGCGCGCGCCGCGGGTCGCCCCTGCGTGCGTCCTCGGCGCCGGATGCAGCCATCACGCCGCTCGATGACCTCCGCGCTGCGGACGCGTCGAGCGACGGATCCGGCGACGCCGCGAGCGGTCTCGCGCGTCTGACGCGATGGACTATAACGAGCCGCATGGCGTCGGCCGCGTTCGTCTGCTTCGCGGGGTGCGGGGAGCGGTATCCGCTCGACGAGATCGTCTATCGCTGCAAGCGGTGCGGCTCGCTGCTCGACGTCGAGCACGACGTCGCTTCGCTCTCCGAGCGAAGCGCAGCCGACTGGATGGCGCTCTTCGATCGGCGCTGGATGCGCACCGAGTGGCCTTTCGGCTCGGGCGTTTGGGGCAAGCTCGAGTGGGTCTATCCCGGCATCGATTCCGCGAGCATCGTGAGCTTCGCCGAGGGCGGATCGAATTTGCTCTGGGCCGATCGCTACGGCCGCTCGATCGGACTCGATGATTTGTGGGTGAAGCAGTGCGGGAACTCGCACTCTGGATCGTTCAAAGATCTCGGCATGACCGTGCTCGTCTCCGCCGTGCGCGAAATGATTCGTCGCGGCCGCAGCGTGCGCGCGATCGCGTGCGCGAGCACCGGCGACACGTCCGCCGCGCTCGCGGCGTATTGCGCGGCGGCCGGTTTGCCGGCGCTCGTTTTGTTGCCGCGCGACAAAGTCTCGATCGCGCAGCTGCTCCAGCCGATCGCCAACGGCGCGCTCGTCCTCTCGCTCGACACCGACTTCGACGGCTGCATGCGCGTCGTGAAAGAGCTCACGCTCGACGGGTCGATCTATCTGGCGAACTCGATGAACAGCTTGCGCATCGAGGGCCAGAAGACCGTCGCGGTCGAGATGGTGCAGCAATTCGATTGGGCGGTGCCCGATTGGGTCGTCGTGCCCGGCGGAAACCTCGGCAACGTCTACGCGCTCGGCAAAGGCTTTCTCTTGATGCGCGAGCTCGGCATCATCGCGAAGCTGCCGCGGCTCTGCGTCGCGCAAGCCGAGCACGCGAACCCGCTCTATCGCGCGTTTCAGAGCGGCTTCGATCGATACGAGCCCATCGTCGCGAAGCGCACGGCGGCGAGCGCGATTCAGATCGGCGATCCGGTGAGCATCGACCGCGCGATTCGCGTGCTGCGCGCCACGGGCGGCGTCGTCGAGCAAGCGAGCGAGGACGAGCTCGCCGACGCGGTCGCGCGCGCCGATCGAACCGGCATGTACAACTGCCCGCAAACCGGCGTAGCGCTCGCGGCGACCGAGAAGCTCGCGCGCCGCGGCGTGATCGGAAAAACCGATCGCGTCGTCGTGGTGAGCACCGCGCACGGTCTGAAGTTCACCGAATTCAAGCGCAGCTACCACATGGGCGCGCTCGAAGGCGTCACCGCGCGCCACGCGAACACGCCCATCGAGCTGCCCGCCGACGTCGACGCCGTCCGCCGCGCGATCGACGCGCGCCTCAAATAGGCTCGGGCAAACCCGCGCCCGCGAGGAGCGCTACGAGATGTCGCGACACGCGGCGGGGCGGGGCGCTCGCCTTCCGCAAGGCGACGTCGATGCGTTCGCGCGCTTCGTGCATGCGCCACGCGATGGTGCCGCGCGAGCATTTTTGGACGACGGCGGCTTCGGCGTTCGAGAGACCTTGCAGCGCGACGAGCACGACGGTCGTGCGCATCTCGGGCGGGAGCGCGTCGAGCGCGCGAACGACGCACGCATACGTTTGCCGAAGCTCGGCGGCGCGCCGCGGATCGCCGCCCGAGTCGGCCTCGACGGCGCGCTCGATGCGAGGGTCTTCCTCGAATGAAGACTCGCTGCGACGAGCGCGGGCGCGTCTCGCGTCGAGCGAGCGGTTCACCGTCATGCGATAGACCCACGTGAAGAACTCGCTGCGTCCTTCGAACCGCTCGAGCGTGTGGTACGCGCGCAGAAAGACGTCTTGCGTGATGTCGTCGGCGTCGCTCTCGGAGCCGGACAGATGGAGCGCGAGCGCGAAGATGCGCTTGCGATAGCGCCGAACGAGATCGTCGAACGCGCCTTTTTCGCCCGATTTCGCGCGGGCGACGAGCAGCGTCGCCGCAGCCGCCTCGCGGTCGGGGTCGGTCATCACGCGATCTTAGACGTGCGAAGCGGGGGCCTGGTTGGCGAAATTCGCATCGTGTGCGCTTTCGCCAACCGCGCCTCGCGGGGCGTCGTCCGACTGAGCATGAGGGTCGTTTGCGGCGCGTGCGCCACGAAGTACGAAATCCGCGACGAGCGCGTGCTCGGCCGCATCGTGAAAATCCGCTGCAAGCGCTGCGGCGAAGTCATCGTGGTCGACGGAGTAGAAGCGCCGCGCACCGGCGAGCGCAACGAGGCGAGCGTCCTCTTTTCGCTCGCGATGCTCACGCAGCAGGCGCCCGCGCCGCCGCCGCCGGCGCCCTCGGCGGCCGACGACATCTCGCACCTCATCGCCAGCGGCCCGTTCGCGTCCCCGCTCGACCCTCCGGTCGTCGCCGCGTCGTCGGACGAGCCCGCCCCGCGCCCGACGTGGCCGCTCGTCTCGGCGATCGCAGCCGGACTCGTCTTCGCGAGCGCCATCCCGACGGCCGCCCTCTATGCCACCCGGTCACGCGCGCCCGCCGCCCCGCCGAAGGTCGTAGCGATGGCGACGGAGACGAAGACGGAGGCCGAGACCGCGACAGCCACGGCGACGGCGACGGTCACGGCGACGGCGACGGCCACGGTACCAGTCGTCCACAAACTCGTTGCAACTCCAACCATCCCAACGGCTTCATCATGCTGTCCCGGAGAATCTCCGGCGGCCTGCGCGATGCGTCGCTCCGTCGGCGCCTCGTGCTCCGACGGCCCGGCCGCGTTCGACGCCGCGGCCGCGCGCCGCGCGCTCGCTTCGGTCGATCTCGGGACGTGCAAAACCTCGGGAGGACCCAGCGGATCCGGTCACGCGCGCATCACGTTTTCTCCAGACGGCTCGGTTGCGTCCGCATCGGTCGACCCTCCGTATGCCGGCACGGCCGCCGGCGGCTGCGTCGCCGCGCGGTATCGCAGCGTTCGCGTCCCGGCGTTTTCCGACGGACCGCTCACGGTCGGAAAGTCGTTCCTATTGAAGTGACGCCTGACCGAGATATGCCGCAAGTCGGAGCAGGTCGGCGAAGACGCCGCCGGCGGTGACGTCCGGACCGGCGCCCGGGCCCTGCACGATGAGCGGCTGCGCGCGGTATCGCGACGAGGTGAATGCGATGACGTTGTCGGTCGCCGTGATGCGCGCGAACGCGTGCGTCCGCGGATATCCGCGCAGCGAGACCGTGGCCTTGCCGGAAGAGTCGACGACGCCGACGTAGCGCAGAACCTCTCCGCGCGCGGCCGCTTCGTCGCGGCGCCGGGCCATCGCGGCGTCGGCCGCGGCGAGCTCGTCGAGAAACTCATCGGGAGTTTTCGCGTGCTCGCTCTCGCGCGGAACCAAGCCCTCGACCTCGACCGCGGCGAGCTCGATCTCGACGCCCATCTCGCGCGCCAGGATCACGAGCTTGCGCGCGACGTCCATGCCGGAGAGATCGTCGCGCGGATCCGGCTCGGTGTAGCCGAGCGATTTCGCTTCGCGCACGACCTCCGAGAACGCGCGGCCCGTTTCGAATGCGTTGAACACGTACGAGAGCGTTCCGGAGAGGACGCCTTCGATGCGCTCGACGCGGTCGCCGGTTTGAATCAGATCGCGGAGCGTCGTGATGACCGGCAAGCCGGCGCCGACGGTCGCCTCGTACAAGAAGTGCCGCGAGAGCGTGCGGCCGAGCGCGCGGATCGCGCGGTAGCGTGCGAGCGGCCCGGCGCCGGCGCGCTTGTTCGGCGTGACGACGTGGATGCCGCGGCGGAGCCAAGTCTCGTAGCGCGCGGCGACGTCGTCGTTCGCCGAGCAGTCGACGATGACCGCGTGCGGCAAGTGCTCGGCCTGGACGTGATCGGCGAACGCGTCGAGGTCGGAACGCTTTCCGCCGTCGAGCGACCACGATTTCAGGTCGATCGCGGTCTCGGAGAGGAGCATCGATTTGCGATTCGCGATGGCGCGCACGCGGAGATCGATGCCGCTCTCTTCTCGTAGGACCGGCGCTTGCGCGGCGAGCTGCGCGAGGAGCGCGCGCCCGACGAGCCCGGGCCCGACGACGCCGACCGAGAGCACGCGGTTCGAGAGATAGAATCCCGCGTGGACGGCGCGGAGGGCTCGCGTCGATTGCGCGCGCGTCACGACGGCGGAGATGTTTCGCTCCGACGAGCCTTGTGCGATCGCGAGGACGTTGACGCCGGCCTTGCCGAGCGCCGCGAAAAAAGTCGCGGCGACCCCGGGCGCGTTCGCCATCTCGTCGCCGACCGCCGCCAAGACGCTGCAGGCCCCGAGGAGATCGACGCGCTGCACGTGCCCGGCGCGGATCTCGGGATCGAAAGCGCGCTCGGTCGTCTTCTTCGCGAGCTCGGCTTGCGCCTCGGGCACCGCGAAACAAATCGAGTGCTCCGAGCTCGCCTGCGAAATCAGGACGACACTCACGCCGACGTCGCGGAGCGCGCCGAAGAGCCGCTGCGCGACGCCGGGCACGCCGATCATCCCGGTGCCCTCGAGGTTGACGAGCGCGATGCCGTCGAACGTCGAGAACCCCTTGACCGGGCTCCTCGACGAGCGCGCGCCTTTTGGATCGATGCGCGTGCCGGGGTGCGAGGCGTTGAACGTGTTGCGAATCCAAATCGGGATGCCCCGCGCGACCGCGGGCTCCATCGTTCGCGGGTGGAGCACCTTCGCGCCGAAGTACGCGAGCTCGATCGCCTCGTCGTAGCTCATCGCGTCGACGACGACGGCCTCGGGGACGCGTCGCGGGTCGGCGCTGAGGACGCCGTCGACGTCGGTCCAAATCGTGATCGTGCTCGCGTCGAGGAGCGCGCCGAAGATCGACGCGGAAAAATCGCTGCCGTTGCGCTTCAGCGTGGTCGGCACGCCCTCGGGGGTCGAGGCGATGTAGCCGGTCACGATCAGAAGGTTGCATTCTGCATGGGACGCCACCCACGCGCGCATGCGCGCAGTCGAGCCCTCGAAGTCGACGACTGGGCCGAGCTCTCCGGGCGCGACGGTGAGCACCGTGCGTGCGTCGAGCCACGCCGTCCCGAGATGCGCGGCGAGCATTTGCGCGGACCAAATTTCTCCGTAGCCCGCGACGAGCTCGCGCGTGAGCTCGGAGCTCGACTTGCCGAGCCACACGCCGCGGAGGACGTCGGCGACGTCGCGCCCGTCCGACGCGAAGACGCCCGCGAGCCGTTCGGCCTCCGCGGACGGAACGAGCGCGCGCGCCGTCTCCACGTGACGCGCGAGGAGCTCGGCGAGCTTCGCTTCGTACGCGGGATCGCGCCGCGTCGCGAGATCGACGAGCGCGAGGAGCGCGTCGGTCACGCCGGACATCGCCGAGACGACGACCGCTTTGCGCGCGCCCGGCTCGCGCCTCATCAGCTCGCCGACGTTTCGATAACGCTCGGCGCCCGCGACGCTCGTCCCGCCGAATTTGTGGACGACCCAGCTCACTTCTTTTTCGGTTTCTTTTTCTTCGGCGGAAGCTTCGACGCGGCTTCGAACGCGCGTCCAATCCATTTCCGAAGCTCGGCCGGCTTCTTCATCATCGCTGGAGGCAGCATGACTTTGTCGCTCCGCATCCGGCCGTCGCCCATCGGGTCGAACATCGACGCGCCGTCGAGCGCGAGCGCCTTTTTGCGATCGGCCTCGTCGAGAAGCACCATCGTGGAGAGCCCGAAGAGACCGGCGAAGATGTTTCCGTTCACCTTCGCGGCGACGCCGCCGAACATTTGAAGCGTCTCGACGCGCGGATCTTTGGGCAGCGCGTCGCGAAAAATCGGGTGGTGCTCGGCGGGCACTTTGATCCAAGCCATGCGGAGGTGATACCAGGTCCGGTCATGACGATCGCGTTCTTCGGGATGGGGCTCCTCGGTGCGAATTTCGTGCGGGCGATGCGGCGGCGCGGTGAAGCCGTGCACGTGTGGAATCGCAGCAAAGAAAAAGCGCGCGCGCTCGAGGCGGACGGCGCCAAGGCGTTCGACGACGCCGCCGACGCCGTGCGCGGCGCGTCGCGCGTGCACCTCACGCTCTCCGACGACGCGGCGGTCGACGCCGTCCTCGAGGCTGCGCGTCCCGGCTTCGAGAAGAACGTCGTCCTCGTCGACCACACGACGACGTCGCCGACCGGCACCGCGGCGCGCGCCGCGCGATGGGCCGAACGCGGCGTCGCGTTTCAGCACGCGCCGGTCTTCATGGGCCCGCCGAACGCGCTCGACGGAACCGGCGTGATGCTCGCGTCCGGCGATCGCGCGCGTTACGACGCGCTCGCGCCCGAGCTCTCGAAGATGACCGGCAAGCTCGTCTGGCTCGGCGAAGCACCGGAGCGCGCGGCGGTCTTCAAGCTCATGGGTAACTCGTTTTTGATGGCGCTCACCGGCGGCCTCGGCGACATGCTCGCGCTCGCCACCGCCGGCCACGTCGCGCCCGCCGACGCGATGGGCATCTTCGACTTTTTCAACCCGGGCGCCTCGATCGGTACGCGCGCCAAGCGTGTGCTCGAGATCGACCGCGCTTCGTGGGA
Source organism: Polyangiaceae bacterium (assembly GCA_036488725.1). Lineage (GTDB taxonomy): Bacteria > Myxococcota_A > Polyangia > Polyangiales > Polyangiaceae > DASXHD01. The sequence continues at coordinate 14,817 of DASXHD010000061.1, forward strand.
GCTCACGATGGCCCGAAAAGACGCTCGTTTGATGATGGACGAGGCAGCGCGAGCCGAGGTCGCGCTCACGCTCGTGCCCGCGGTCGCCGCGCTCATGGATCGCTACATCGCGAGCGGTCGAGGCGGCGAAGATTGGACCGTCATCGCCAAGCAAGGGCTGGAATCAAATCGCGCCTGACCGGTTAAAGCCGGAGCAATGAAACTGATCGGTCTATCCATCGTTGGTCCCACAGTCCTCGCGCTCGCCTTGGGCGCCGGATGCAACCACACCGCCGCCGCGAGCCAAACCGGCGCGGTGCAGCCCGCTCCTTTCACGACGCCGCCGATGCTCGCCGGCGCGCCCGACGTCGCCACGCTCGTGGCAAAAGTGAAACCCGCGGTCGTCAACATCACGACCACGCGCAACGTCAAAGTCTCGAACATGAGCGGCATGCAAGGCATGCCCTTCTCGAACATTCCCGGCTTCCAAGAGTTCTTCGGCGGACAGGGTATGGGCCAAGGCGAGCCGCAGCAGCAAGAGCCGGATCGCATGCTCCACGAAAAAGCGCTCGGCTCCGGAATCATCGTCGACGCGCAAGGTCACGTCGTCACCAACGCGCACGTCATCGACGGCGCGGACGTCGTCAAGATCAAGCTGCCCGACGATCGCGAGTTCAGCGCCAAAGTGATCGGCAAAGACACGCGGCTCGACGTCGCGGTCTTGAAGCTCGAGAACGCGCCGCGCGATCTCCCGGTCGCTTCGCTCGGCTCGAGCGACGCGCTGCGCGTCGGCGAGTACGTCGTCGCGATCGGAAATCCGTTCGGCCTCGGCAGCACCGTGACGATGGGCATCGTCAGCGCGAAGGGCCGCGTCATCGGCGCCGGCCCGTACGACGATTTCATCCAGACGGACGCGAGCATCAACCCGGGCAACAGCGGCGGCCCGCTCTTCGATTTGCACGGGCAGGTCATCGGCATCAACACGGCGATCAATCCGCAAGGGAAGGGCATCGGCTTCGCGATCCCGATCGACGAGGTGAAGCAAGCGCTGCCCGAGCTCATCGCGCACGGTCACGTCGCGCGCGGCCAGCTCGGCGTGATGATTCAAGGCATGGACGAGGACATCGCGAAGGCGCTCGGCATGGACCGGCCGCACGGCGCGCTCGTCGGCGCGGTCAACGACGGCAGCCCCGCGTCGCGCGCGGGCATCAAGGCCGGCGACGTTGTCACGAGCGTCGACGGACAGGAGGTGCGTCACTCCTCCGACTTGCCGCGCATGATCGCGTCGCACGCGCCCGGAACGCACGTGAAGCTCGGCGTGCTCCGCAGCGGTCACACGCTCGACGCCGACGTCACGCTCGGCGCGCTTCAAGATGCAGAGCCGCGCGCGGAGACGACGAGCGACGACTCGAGCGCGAGCCCGTCGTCGGCGCTCGGTCTCCAAGTGCACGAAGAAGGCGGCCAGGTCATCGTCGATCGCGTCGCGCCCAACGGTCCCGCCGACGGCAAGATCGAAGCGGGCGACGTCATCCTCGAGGTGAATCGTCGCGCGGTCACGACCGCGAGCGGCGCACTCGCTGCGCTTCGCAGCGCCCCGGGGACGTCGCCGATCCTCCTCCGCGTGAAGCACGGCGATCAAACGCGCTTCGTCGCGATCGACCGACAACAATAAGAAGTCGCCGAAGAAGAGCTCCTCGCGTCGCGCCCGCGGTATGCTGGCGAGGGGAGCTCTTCGATGACTCGAACTTTTCTTGGTTGGCTCGCGGTAGGCCTGACCGCGTGCGTATGGACGGCGTGCGTCGGCGACGACTCGGGCTTGCCGCCGGACTCGGGCGGAGACGTCGCCGTCGCCGACTCGGGGTCCAGCGAATCCAGCCTTTCGTCGCTCACGGCGAACCCGACGTCGCTCACGGTCATGCGCGGCGCGTCGGCGAGCACGACGCTCACGCTCGGCGGAGCGGCGGTTGCCAACGGCGCGACGTTCACCGTGACCGGCGCGCCGACCGGCGTCACCGCGACCGCGCCGGCGATCGCGAGCGGTCAAACGACGAGCACGCTCCAAGTTCAAGCGACCGCGAGCGCGACCGAAGGCTCGTCGACGCTGACCGTCTCCGCTCCAGGCCTCTCCGATTTGAAAATCCCGCTCCTCGTCGGGGGCGCTCCCGGCACGCTCGACGAGAGCTGGGACAACGACGGCCTCTTGATCGACACGGCGAGCGCGAACGGCGTCTTCTTCGCGCTCACGGTGCAATCGGACGGCTCGGTCGTCGCCGTCGGAGGAACTGCCGCGAGCGGCGGCAAGTGGCTCGTTCGCCGATTCGATCCGACGGGCAAGCCGGACACGGCGTTCGACGCCGCGGTCGCGTCCGCGATTCCGCAGGGCGGCGCGGCGCACGCGGTCCAGATCGATCCGACGTCGACCAAGCTCGTCATCGTCGGCGACAACGGCGCCGCGACCGATCAAATGGCCGTCGTCCGCTTGAATCAAGACGGCTCCGCCGATCAAGCGTTCGCCAACGCGGGCACCTTCACGGCGACGAACGTCGACTTCCCGCAAGGCTCGAGCGCCGGCGGCGTCGTCGTGCGAAGCGACTCGAGCATCGTCCTCGCGGGCAACACGACGACGACGGCGACGCCACCGTTCGTGTTCGCGCTCGATTCGACCGGCGCGGCCGACGCGTCGTTCGTTCGCTACACGGCGCCGAACAAAGGCGCGCTCACGGCGATCGCCGAGCTCTCGACCGGCGCGCTCCTCGCCGTCGGCACCGACTCGAGCGGCTCGCCGCCCGCCGCCGTCGTCGTTCGATTGACCGCGAACGGCTCGCCCGACTTGAGCTTCGGGGGCAGCGGCGTTCGGACGTACGCGTCGCCCACGTCGGGCAACGGGTTCAGTTTGACCTCGACCGGCGACGGTCTCGTCGTCGGGACCGACATCACGCAAGCGGACTCGTTCGCCGAGCTCCGATTCGGCGCGTCGTCGAGCGGCGGCCAGCTCTGGTCCAAGACGTTCGGCGGCGGAAACAACGCGCGCCTTCGCGGCGCGGCGCCCGGCCCGAATGACGCGACGTACGCGGCCGGCTGGTACTCGGCGAGCATGGACAGCTACGCGATCGTCGAGCGCCGCTTGCCGACCGGCAGCCTCGACCCCGCATTCGGCGACGCCGGCGGCACCCTCACGTTCGAAGACCCCGGAACGCCGGACACGTACGCGTACCAATTTTACTGCGCGACGACTTCCAAGGACGGTCGCCTCCTCGTCGGCGGCAGCCGCTCGATCGGCGGCACCGGCGCGGTCGTCATCCGCATCTGGCCTTGACCTACTCGTAGCGAAGCGCGTCGATCGGGTCGAGCTTCGACGCTTTCCACGCCGGATACATGCCGAACGCGACGCCGACGAACGCGCTGAACGCGACGGCGACCGCGATGACGTCGGGCTGAACGAGCACCGGCCACTTGAATCGCTCCGCGAGCCACGCGCTCGTGCCGAGACCGAACGCGATGCCGAGGAGCCCGCCCATCATCGAGAGGGAGAGCGCTTCGGCCAGAAATTGCGAGAGCACGTCGAACGGTTTCGCGCCGAGCGCCATGCGCACGCCGATCTCGCGCGTCCGCTCGGTGACGCTGACGAGCATGATGTTCATGATGCCGATTCCGCCGACGAGCAGCGACACGGCCGCGACGCTCGCGAGGAGCGTCGTCATCGTCTTCGTGCCCTCCTCACGCGCGCCCGCGATCTCGCTCAAATTGCGGATCGAAAAATCATCGTCCGCACCCTGCGCGAGGTGATGCCGATCGCGCAGCAGCGTCGTGATGTCTTTCTCGGCCCGCTCGGTCTCGCCGGGCATCGCTTGCACGTAGATCGTGCCCGCCAAATATTTCTTGAGACCGCCTTGCACGTTCTGCCCGAACGTCGTCACCGGGATGAACGCGGCGTCGTCGTAATCCTGGCCGCCGGGCGACTGACCTTTGCGCGAGAGCACCGCGGTGATGCGATAGCTGCTCGTGCCGATGCGAACGCTCTGGCCGACCGGCGCCGAGCTCGCGCCGTAGAGCTTCTCGGCGACGGTCGCGCCGATCACGAGGCTCTTGGTCTTGCCGTCGACGTCTTGCTGCGTGAAGAGGGTGCCTTGCGCGGCAGGCCAGTTGCGGACGTCGAAATATTCGGGCGTCGTGCCGCTGACGCTCGTCGTCCAGTTTTGATCTTCGGTCACGATCGGCAAGCTCGCGCGGAGGACCGGCGCGGCGGCTTTCACCGTGCCCACTTGGTCGTGATCTTGAATCGCCGCGAGGTCGTCCCACGTGAGCGTCGGCATCGAGCCGAAGCCGCCGTGCACGCCGCCGGCGCTGGTCGAGCCGGGCAAAACGATGAGCAGATCGGTCCCCATCGCGGCGAACGCGGCCTCGACCTGCGCTTTCGCGCCCGAGCCGATGGCCATCATCGCGATGACCGCTCCGACGCCGATGACGACACCGAGGGTCGTCAAGAAGGAGCGCAGCTTGTTCCGCACCAGCGCCCGCGCCGCAATGCGTGTAGTCTGCAACGGATTCATGCGGGGGCCTCCGCGGCCATTCGGTAAGCCTGCTTCGCCGACTGGCGCTCGTCGGATTGAACGAGCCCGTCTTTCACGACGATGACACGCGAGGCGAACTCGGCGATGTCCGGCTCGTGCGTGACGAGGACGACGGTGATGCCGGCTTTGCCGAGCTCTTGGAAGATCGCCATGACCTCGATCGACGTGCGCGAGTCGAGGTTGCCGGTCGGCTCGTCGGCGAGGATGACCTTCGGCTCGGTGACGAGCGCGCGCGCGATGGCGACGCGCTGCTGCTGGCCGCCGGAGAGCTGATTGGGGTGGTGGTCGAGGCGGTCGCCGAGGCCGACGCGCTCGAGCGCCGTGCGCGCGCGCTTTTTCCGTTCGCGCGAGGGGACGTCGGCGTAGAGCATCGGCAGCTCCACGTTCTCGTGCGCGCTCGTGCGCGGCAGCAAGTTGAAGCTCTGGAACACGAAGCCGAGCACGCGATTGCGCACGACGGCGAGCTCGCTGCGGCTCGCGGTCGACACGTCGCGCCCGTCGAGGAGGAACGTGCCGCGCGTCGGCCGGTCGAGGCAGCCGAGAATGTTCATCAAGGTCGACTTGCCCGAGCCGCTCGAGCCCATGACCGCGACGAACTCACCGAGCTCGATGCGAAGCGACACGCCGCGAAGCGCGTGCACGGCCGCGTCGCCGCTGCCGTACGTTTTTTCGATGCGATCGAGCGCGATGAGCGAGGGCATCAGAACATCCTTCCGTGCCCGCCTCCGCCCATCGGCGACGCCGCCTTGGGGGCGTTGCCGTCGACCGTGTCGACTGCGACCGCCTCGCCCTCGTGCGCGTCGCCGCCGGTGAGCTCGGTGTAGAGCCCGTCGGTGAGACCGGTCTCGACCTTCGTCGGTTTGGCGGCGACGCCCTCGACGACGAAGACGGTGCGCGCTTCTTCTTCGCCGTGTTTCTTGTGGTGGCCGCCTTCGGCTTGCCAATCCGGCGGGTGGAAGCGGAGCGCCGCGTTCGGCACCGCGTCGACTTCCTTGCGCTGCGCGTAGACGATCGTGACGTTCGCCGTCATGCCCGGCCGGAGCTCGAGCTCGTCGTTGTCCACTTTGATGACCGCGTCGTACGTGACGACGTTCTGCACGTTGGTCGCCGCGTTGCGAATCTGCGCGATCGTCCCGTGGAAGCGCTTGCCGGGAAACGCGTCGACCGTGAAGAACGCCTTCATCCCTTCTTTGAGACGCCCGACGTCGCCCTCCGACACGTTGGTGTCGACCTGCATCTTGCGGAGGTCCTCGGCGATCGTGAAAAGCACGGGGGCCTGCAGCGACGCGGCGACGGTCTGCCCGACGTCGACGCTGCGCGAGATGACGACGCCGTCGATCGGCGAGAAGATCTTGGTGTAGGAGAGATTCACGCGCGCTTGATTGAGCTGCGCGCGCGCTTGCTCGACGTTTGCATTCTGCAATTGAACGTCGGCGTTCGCCGTGTCGACCGCGCTCGCCGCGGTGTCGAGGTCTTGCTGCGAGGAGAGCGACTGCTCGTGGAGCGCATTCGTTCGAACGAGCTGCTTCTTCGCGAGGTCCGCCGACGCCTTCGACTTGCTCAGCCCGGCGAGCGCTTGATCGTAGTTGGCCTGCGCTTGCGCGACCGCGGCCTCGTAGAGCGCGGGGTCGAGCTCGGCGATGAGCTCGCCCTTTTTCACCGGCGTGTTGAAGTCGGCGTTGAGCTTCGCGATGCGTCCGCTCACTTGCGCGCCGACTTGCACGGTGATCGTCGCCGAGAGCGTGCCGCTCGCCGTGACCTTCGCCGTGATGTTGCGCTTTTCGATCGCCGCGGTCTTGTACGCGACCTCCGGCTTCTTGTGCGCCGCGCGCCAGCGCCAGATCCCGACGCCGCCGAAGACGAGAACCAGCAAAACGCCGACTGCGAGATAGACCCTTTTCGCGAGCATGGGCTCACTCATGGAGTGCACCTGCCGCGGCAGCGTGTCCATCACCTGGTGCGTAAAGAAGGCTCAAGGCGCGTCAGCATGTTACAACGCGGCGCGATGATGGTCGGCGTTCTGCGCCTCGTTTTTCAGATTCCGCACGCGCGGTCGCTGAAGGAGAAACGGTCGGTCGTGCGACGTTTCCGCGACCGCGTGCGCTCGCGGTTCGACGTGTCGATTGCCGAGGTGGGATCGCAAGACGCGCATCAGCGCGCGGTGTTCGGCGTGGCCGTCGTCTCGAGCGAAGCGTCGGTGTGCGACGCGCTCCTCGAGAAGGTCGCGCACGAAGCCGAGACGCAGCCGGACGCGGTCTTGCTCGACCGCGCGACCGAGCTCATCCCGATGGGAGAAGACTGACATGCCCGGACCCAAACGTTCTGTCCGCGTCGGCGAGCAGCTCAAGGTCGCGCTCGCCAATTTGCTCACCCGCGAGATGTCCGATCCGCGGCTCGCCGGGGTCATCGTGTCGCGCGTCGAGCTCACCGACGACCTCGGACTGCTGACCGCGCACGTGCGCATGCTTTCGGGCGGCGACGACGAAAAAACGCGCGCAAGCACGATGCGCGCGCTCGAACGCGCGAGCAGCATGATTCGGCGCGAGCTCGGCGCGCGCGTAAAAATGCGCGTCGTCCCGCAAGTCCGATTTTTCTACGACGCGGGCCAAGACCGCCAGGCGCGCGTCGAAGAGCTGCTTCACGAAATCGCGACGGAGCGCAAACGATGAAGACCGCCATCGTCACCGGCGGCACCAAGGGCATCGGTCTCGTCACGGCGAAGAAGCTAGCCGCGCGCGGGCTCCGCGTCGTCGTCACCGGGCGTACGCAGTCGACGTGCGACGACGCAGCGAAAGAAATCGCGCCGAACGCGAGCGGCGCTGCGCTCGATCTGGCGTCGCTCGATTCGGTGCGCGCGTTCGCCGCGCGCTTCGAGGGGCCGCTCGATTTGCTCGTGAACAACGCGGGCAACATGTCGCTCGACCCGAAGGCGACGCTCACGAAAGACGGCATCGAAACGACGCTCGCGACGAACGTGATCGGCCCGTTTCTTCTCACGCGGCTTCTTTTGCCGAAGCTCCGCGAGTCGGCGCCGTCGCGCGTGGTCAACGTGGGCTCGCGCGCGCACCTGCCGAAGTCGGGCTACGGCGCAGAAGTGAATTGGGACTGGGACAACATGAAGGGCGAGAAATCCTACGAGCCGATGACGTTCTACAAGAACTCGAAGCTCGCGCTCATGTGGATCACCTACGAGCTCGATCGACGCCTCGACAAGAGCGGCGTCGTGGTGAACGCGGTGTGCCCCGGCTTCGTGCCCGCGACGGTCGGTGAGCACGCGACGGGCGTTCGGCGTTTCCTTTTCAAGCACGTGATGCCTCACATGCCGGGCGCGCACACGCCCGACGAGGCCGCGGAGAACACGCTGTTCGTCGCGACCGACGCGAAGTACGAGAAGCGCGGCGGCGCGTTCGTCGGCGAGAAGAACGAAGTGAAATCGTCGGAAGAGTCGTACGACGAAGCGAAGGCCGCGCGCTTTTGGAAGCTCGCGTGCGATCTCGCCGGCGTGCCCGAAGCGGTCTGATAGCTTGGTGCCATGAAGCTCTTCGTAGCCCTCGCGCTCGTCGTGACCGCATGCGGGGCAACCAGCAGCGGCGCGCGTTTCGACATCACGCCGCCGGCGGCCGCGCCGGAGGTCACGCCTGCGCGCGCGTCGTCGCCCGAGGTCGGTGTCGTGCTGATGCTGTCGGATGCGATCGCGAACCTTCAGCTGAGCAAAGATCAAAACGCGCAGGTCGCCGCGCTCGTGCACGATCTGCAAGAGGGTCATCGCCGCATCGAAGAGGTTCGAAAGCAGCTCTCGCTCGACGTCGCGTCATCGGTCGAGGCCGGCACGATCGACGACAAGGGTCTCCGGGCGGACGCCGAGGGTCTCGGTCGCGCGCGCGCGGAGTCGGCGCCGAACGACGCGAAAGCGCTCGAGGAGCTGCATCGAATTCTCACGCCCGATCAGCGCAAGCAGTTCTCGGCCGCGCTCGCCGCGCGCGCCGACAAGCTGCCGAGCGACGACGCGCAGACGCGATACGGCAATTGGCGATCCGATTTGGAGATTTCGCTCGAGCAAAACGAAAAAATCGAGCCGAAGCTCGACGCCGACGGCTCGCTCGCGACGAGCGCGCATGCGGAGCGCGACGCGTGGCGCCGCCGTCTGCACGCGACGGCAGCGGATTTCGCGAACGATACATACAGCGCGAACGCGTACGCCGATCCGGACGTCGTCGCGACGACGGTCGAGCGCGTTCGTCGGCTCGTCGGGTTCATGAACGTGGTCGTCCCGCTCTTGACGCCCGAGCAGCGAAAGACCGCGGCGTCGAACCTTCGCGCCGAGGTCGGCGTGCAACCCTGAGCGATGCGCGCGCGCGTCTCATTCATCGTGCTCGCGTGTGTCGCGTGCCGGCAGGCGCCTCGCGCGCCCCGCGCCGATGCCGGCGCGTCGCCGGCTGCGTGCGCGTCGACGCTCGCATCGTACGACGCGCTCGTCGTGGCGGGCGGCGCATGCTCGGTCGACGCCGACTGCGAGTGCTTTCAAGGCGGCGTCTCCACGAAGAGCGCGTGCGGCGGCGTCACCGATCGCGCGACCGCGACGAAGCTCGAGGCGCTGCGCGCCGAGTACGAGCACGCGAGCTGCGACGCGCTGAGCTGCGCAGCTTCGCTTTGCCGGCCGGTCTGCGTCGGCGAACGTTGCACGAACGGCGAAGACGCGCCGCCGCGCGCCAAGTAGCCGTTCACTTCGTGAGCGTGTAGCTCCCGAAGTCGGCCGTCGGCCCCGAGACATGGTGATATTGCATTTGTCCGCCCGACGCGTTCACGCAGTAGTCGTAGTGGTCGCCGCCGCCGGTCACGATTTCGTCGTTCGAGGTCGTGTACGAGCTGCCTTGGCTCGCGGTCGTGTCGAGGCTGCCGGTGCATTCGCAGCCGTTCGTCACGGCGTTGCACGTCGTGTTCGGAATGTACGCCTGGTAAGCCGCTTGTGCTTGCGCGCACGTCGCGCCTTGAAGGCACGCGTCGGGGATCGTGATGTCCATTCCGTAGTGCGACGTGTAGCTTCGCGTGACGATGCCGCCTGCGAACGTGACGGTGCCCGAGCCCGTTGCAGTCTCGGAGCCGACGACGAGCGTCGGACACGCCGACTTCGCAGCCGTGAGCGGATCGTCCACGCAGCCTCCGGTCAACGTCCACGTGCCGGTCACGTCGCCGCCGCATGGCGAGAGCGCCGGGCACGACCCGACGGTGATCGTGATGGCCGACGCCTCCGCCGCCGCGTCTGCCGCGTCCTCGCTCGCTGCGGCGTCGCCGCCGCCGTCCAAGATGCTCGATGAAACTCCGCCACAGCCCGTGGCGAGCAGCGCCAAAACCCAAACCCGCATGAGCCGACGGGTAGCACACGCTGTTCCAACGCAAATGCGCGGTGAAACCTCGACACGCGCGCGGAACGTGTGCTCGCGTTCACAGCGCTGATACCTTGCGATCGCGTGAGCGTCCTCGAACCGATCGGCGACGACCTTTGGACGATCGAAGGCTCGGTCGTCACGTTCTTCGGGTTTCGTTTCTCGACGCGCATGGCGGTCGCGCGGCTCGCGGACGGCGCGCTCTGGCTCTGGTCGCCGGTCGCGCTCACCGACGAAATTCGCGACGCCGTCGCCGGGCTCGGCGAGCCGCGATTCGCCGTCGAGCCGAACTCGCTTCATCACCTCGCGCTCGGCGACTGGACGAAAGCGTTCCCGTCGCTCGAGCTCTGGGCGCCGCCGGCGCTCGCCAAAAAACGACGCGACTTGCGCTTCATCGGCGAGCTCGGCGACGAAGCGCCGCTCGCGTGGCGCGGCGCGATCGAGCAAACGCGCGTGCAGGGAAGCGTCGCGCTCACCGAGGTCCTCTTCTTTCATCAGGCGTCGCGCACGTGCCTCGTCGGCGATCTCGTGCAGCGATTCGATCCGACCTGGGACACGACCTGGCGCGGTTGGGTGATGAAGAAGGACGGCCTCGTCGGCCCGAACGGGAGCACGCCCCGCGAGTGGCGCGCGACTTTCCTTCGCCGCGATCGCGCGCGCGCCGCGGTTCGCCGCGCGATCGCGTGGGAGCCCGAGCACCTCGTCATCGCGCACGGAGCTTGCGAGATGAAAGACGCGACCGGCACGTTGCGCCGCGCGTTCCGATGGCTCGGCGTCTAGCTACCTGCGTTCAGCAAAGGCGAGCGCGCCAGCCGATTCCTCTTCGGGAAGCGCGGACGCCTTGGTGCGGAAGAAATAATACGAGAGCGCCCCGAGCACGAACGTGCCGACGCACCAGCTCCACTTCGCGACGCCGTCACCCACCGAGAGGTGCGCGACCAGCGCCGAGCCGAGCGTGATCGCGAAGCCCGCGTACGCCCACTCTTTGAGGCGCGCAGGAGCCTGCGGCAAAATCAAGACGGCGACGCCGATCATCTTCACCCACGAGAGCTCGACGCGAAAATAATCGGGGAACCCGAGATGCGCGAAGACCGCCGCCACTTGCGGAAGCCGCAGCTGCGCATACGCGGTGAATCCCATTTGCAGCGCAAAGAGCGACGTGAAAATCCAGTAGCCGATCGATGCTTTCTTCATGACATCTCCGCGAGCACGCCGGGCAGCTGCTTGCCGGCCATGTTGGTCCAACCCCATTTCGCGCCCTCGACGTACGGGAGCTTGCCGCCCACCGGGAAGCCGGATTGCTCGAGCCGCAGGTGCGTGCCGCCGTTCGCCGTCGGCGCGAGCGTCCACGTGACGACCGTCTCGAGCCCGAGCGAGGCCCACGTGTAGCGAAGGAGCTTCTCCGGCTCGATCGTCTTCATCTCGCAGTCGATGATGCCGTCCCAGTTGGGCGCGGGCTGCGACTTGAACTTGAAGCTCTTGCCGACGGCGAGCTGCATGTCCGTGCTCATCATCCACTTCGCGAGGAGCTCGGGCTCGGTGAGCGCTCGCCAAACTTTTGCCGGCGCGTGCGGGAGATCGAATTCCATCGTGACCGACTGCGTTTCTCTTTCGTTCATTCGTCCATCTCCTCGAGCAGTTGTCGCAAGCGACCGATGCGGTCGACCCAGAACGCCTGGTAGTGCGCGATCCAATCGACGAGCGGCCGGAGCCCCTTGGGCTCGACGCGGTAATACGCGAGGCGCCCCTCGCGCCGCTCGCTGACGAGGCCGGCGTCGCGCAGCACCGCGAGATGCTGAGACACGGCCGGCTGCGAGATTTTGAACCGCGGCGTGAGATCGCGAACGGCGGCTTCACCGTGGGTGAGCCGTTCGAAAATGGCGCGCCGGCTCGGGTCAGCGAGGGCGCGGAAAACGCGGTCTTGATCGAGCACCCACAATCAATAAGTCATCACTTATTGATTGTCAACGGCAGCCCGAATCGCTCGAAAAGGTGCGGGACCAAGAACGCATGCGACTCGGCGACGCGGTCGCCGGACGCGACGAGGACGTGGATGCCCGACGCGCGATAGAGCGTGTCGCCGGGCGCGCGGAGATAACCCGCGAGCGACGGGCCGCTCGCGGTTTGCATCGGGACCATGCGGATCGCGCCCATCGTTTGGTGAATCCATCCGACGAGCGCGGCGATCGACTCGAGCCCCTGCATCCAAGCTTCCATCGGCGGCATCGTCAGGATCGCGTCGTCGCGGAGGACGTTCGCGAAGAGCTCGGGCGCGCCCGACTCCCACGCGGCGGCGTAGCGCGAGAGGAGCGTGCGGATCGCGTCGTCGCTCGGCGGCGCGGGCGTGGCCGGACGTTCCATCGTCGCGCGCGCGCGCTGGAGCGCGCTGTTCACCGCGGCGACGGTCGTCTCGAGAAGATCGGCGACCTCGGCGGCCGACCAGCCGAGCACATCGCGCAAAAGGAGAACGGCGCGCTGCTGCGGCGGGAGGCGCTGAATCGCAGCGAGGAACGCGATGCCGAGCGACTCGCGCGACGTGACGGTCGCTTCGGGGCTCGCGGCGTTTTCGTCGAGGAGCTCGACGGGCGCGGGCTCGAGCCAAAGGGTCTCCATCTTCGGCGGCCCCGGCGGCTGCCCGGCCGGGCTCGCGCCTCCGAGCTGATTGGGCATGACGCGCGGGCCGCGACGCGACGCGACGTCGATCGACGCGTTGGTCGCGATGCGATGCAGCCACGTGCGGAGCGACGAGCGCTGCTCCCATTTTTCGATCCCGGTCCACGCGCGCACGAGCGTCTCTTGAAGCGCGTCCTCGGCGTCGGCGTTCGAGCCGAGCATGCGGTAGCAGTGCGCGAGGAGCGAGCGGCGCTCGGGCCCGACGAGTCGTTCGAATTCGGCGCGTTCCATTTTCGCGAGCTTATCCTGCGAGGCCGACGAGTCGCTCGGAGACTTGCCAGAGCCGCGCGCACGCGCCTTCGTCGCGCGCCGGCGGCGGAAACGGCTGCTCTTTGGCCTTCACGAAGAATTTCCCGCTCACGCCTTCGAGCGTCGGATCGGTCGCGAGTCGGAGCGGCCAGCGCGCGCCTTCATGCTGCGTTTGTCCGATGATGCCGAAGACCATCCGCAAGGGGAGGGGCGCTTCGCGGACGAGCGTCGTCTTCACGAAGCCCGGATGCACCGCATTCACCGAGACGTTCTTCGAACGCGCGGCGAGCTCGCGCGCGAACAAATTGTTCGCCGACTTCGAGCGGCCGAACGCGTCGAGCGCCGCGAAGCGCTGTTGCGACTCGAGGTCGTCGAAGTCCATCTCGTTCTTCCAATCGCCCGAGTTGAAGACGATGCGCGCACGGCCCGCTTCGAGCGCCGGCATGAGCAGACGCGTGAAGAGGAACGGCGCGAGGTGGTTCACGCCGAACATGAGCTCGTGGCCGTCGACGGTCGTCTTGCGCGCGCTCGAAAAGATGGCGGCGTTGTGCGCGAGGAGATGAATCGCCGCGTGACGCGCGAGGATCTCACTCGCCGCTTTGCGGACCGACGCGAGCGAAGCGAAATCGGCGAGGACGAGCTCGACGTTCCCGTTCGTCGCCGCGCGGACTGCGATGGCCGCGGCCTCGCCGCGCTTCGGATCGCGCACGACGAGCACCACTGTGTCGCCGCGGCGGGCGAGCTCGGTCGCCATTTCGAGGCCCATGCCCTCGAGCGCACCCGTGATCACGCTGATTGGCTGGCCCATGATCGACTCCTTCGATGGAGCAGACCGGGCCGGCATCGAAAACTCATCGATCTATTTTGCGAGGCAGCGCTCGACCTCGGTCAAGACCGCGATGGCCCGCGCGCGGACGGTCGCGTGGAGCGTCTCGAAGCGAAGCATGCCGCGGAGCGGTTCGAGGAGCGGGCACATGTCGAACCACTGCACGTCGAAGAATCCGAGGTCGACGGCGGCCTCGAGCGCGGCGAACGTGCGTTCTTCGTCTTCGCGAAAGGCGCAAATTTCTGCGGTGATTTGCTGAAAAAACGCGCGGCGCCGCGGCGCGCCGGTCTTGATGACGCGGTCGATCGGCGCGAGCGAGACCGCGCCGCCGGCGAAGAGCTCGCCGTAGAGCTCCATGACGACGCGCGGCTGCGGGTCGAGCGCGGTGAAGTCGAGACGGGCCCGCGCGGCGTCGAAACGGGCGCGGTCGCGGTGCCACGTCGCGTAGCGCGCGAGCGCGACGCTGACGAACGCGTCTTCCGTTCCGATGGCGCGCTCGCCTTCGCTCGCCGCGAGGTCGAGGCGTCCGCGCAGGGCGTGATGTCGAACGACGATCTCGACCGGCTCGAGGTACGAAGGGTCGGCGAGGGCCGCGCCGCGCACGAGCGCGAGCGACGGTTCGACGGCGCCGCACTCGGAGAGGAGCCTCGCGAACGAGACGCGCTGCTCGAGCAAACCGGGCGCGATGCGGAGCGCGCTCACGAAGTGCGGCACGGCCGCGAGCGTATGGAGGTTTTGCATGTGCACGGTCGCGAGCGCCACGTGCACCTCGGGGATCTCGGGCGCGAGCTCGACGGCGCGCTCAGCGAGCTCGCGGCCGACGTCTCGATCGACGTCGGTGTGCTCGAAGAAACGATGTCGACTATGCGCCGCCGCGCACCACGCGAGGATGAGCGGGTGGTCGGGCGCGAGCGCGCGCGCCTTCTCGAAGAGCTCGATGCTCTTTCGCAGGTGCGTTCCCCAAAAGTGGCGATACTCGGCGCGCCCTTCGAGAAAGAGGCTCGCAATCTCGGCCGACTCGAACGGGCTCGATTGCGGCGCGGGCATCGACGACGGAACGAACGCGCGCTCGATCGCGTTCGCCGCGTGCTCGAGGAGCTGAGGCAGCGCTTGGAGCGGGCCTTCTAGCGCGTCGCTCCAGAAGACGAAGCGATCGCCGATGCTCTCGAGACGAAGCGCCAGCAAGCAGCGTTCGCCGACCGAGGCGAGCCGCGCGTCGAGGGTCGCTTCCGCGTCGCCTTCGCCGTCGACGACGCGCAATTGTCCGCGCGCGTTCAAGCGCCCGGCGAGATCGGCGCGCACCGCCTCGGCGAGCGACGGCGCGACGCCGCGAGCGTCGAAGGTCATCGTCAAGCGGCGCCCCGCGCGTGCGCCGAGCGCTCGCACGAATGCGCGGAGCTCCGACGGACGAGCGCGCGTCGTCGCGGGCCTGAGCGCGTCGATGGCCGCGCGCATTGCCTCGCACGAGGAAAAACGATCGGCGGGCTCGATCGCCATCGCGCGCATCACGATCGCGGCGAACGCGTCGGACACCTCGGCGCACGCGCGGCGCGGATCCGGCGGCGGCTCGAGCCCGGTGCGTGCCCCCGAAAACGGTCGCTGCCCGGTCGCGAGCGCGTAGAGCGTCGCGCCGAGCGCGTAGACGTCGGCGCGCGCATCGACCGCTTTGCCCGCGAGCTGCTCGGGTGCGGTGTACGTCGGCGTGCCGTACCCGTCGGTGCTCCGGAGCGCCGTCTCCGCGCGGAGCGCGATGCCGAAATCGGTGAGCATCGCGCGACCGGCCTGCGTGAGCATCACGTTCGCCGGCTTCAAATCGCGGTGGACGACGTTCGCCGCGTGCACGGCCGCGAGCCCTTCGCACATGTCGCGCGCGATCGGAACGATCTCGTCGATCGACATGCGCCCTTGTCGCTTCACGAGCGCCGAGAGCGTCTCGCCTTCGACGTACTGCATCGTCACGAAGAAGCGTCCCTCGTGCTCGGCGAGGTCGTGCGTGCGCGCGACGAACGGGCTCGTCACGCGCCGCGCGAGCCGCACCTCGTCGCGAAAACGCTCGAGCATCGACCCCGCCAAATCGGTGCGCAGCACTTTGACCGCGACGAGCTCGTCGAGCTGCATGTCGCGCGCGAGGTAGACGCTGCCCATCCCGCCGCTGCCGAGGAGCGCGATCGGGCGATAGCGCGCGCCGAAGAGCGTCGGCTCTTCGACCTCGGCGCGCTTTCGTTCGACGACGGTCGGGTCGTCCATCAGAACGAATAGACCGGCGCCCACGCGCGGATTTTGTCGCAGTTCAAGACCGGCTTGCTCGCGGGGTTGCGCCACTGGGCCGCGCACTGCCCGAGGAGCGCGCCGAGCGCTTCGAACTTCACGCCGTCACCGGTGGGCGCGTACGGATACGCGCCGTCGGGCGTCGCCGGGTCGAACGTCCGATACACGGCGTCGTTCGAAGGATCGAGATAAGTCTGATGCGCGAGATCGATCTGCTGATGCAGGAACGCGACCTCGCGCCACGTGAGCGGCACGCCCGCGTTCGCGGAATGAATGATGAGATCAGCGGCGTCGCCGACGGTGAGATACGGCTCGGGCGTGCCCGTCGCGTAAGCGTTCATCATGTCGTCGAGCCGCTGCCCGAGGCCCGCGACGAGCGTTTGCGCGATCGACGAATTGTTCGAGAGGAGCGCGTGGTCCGCGGCGGCCTCGTGGTACGAGCGGAAAATCTGCCCGTTCGAATGTCCGCCCGCGGTGCCGGCCGCGTCGAGATCGCTGATGCCGTTTCCGCAGTCGAGATCGCCGGGCGTGACGCGCCCGAAAAATCGGAGCGCGATCTTTCCGTCGCACTCGACGTCGTCGGTGCCGACGCTGATGAAGTGCGCGAGCATCGAGGTCGGGACGTAGACGTCGTCGCTCTTGTCGAGCGTCGCGATCCCCCAGCCGTCGTCCTCCACGCGCCGCGCCCACGTTTGGTAGAGCCTGCGGAGCTGGACGAGGTCGTCCTCGCCGCCGGACTCGGCGAAGGTGCCGTCGCACGCGTCGATCTGCGCGATCGCGCGGTAATCGTGACCGATGTCGTCCTTGCTCCGCTCGCTCATGATCCACTCGTCGCCCCACGTCGGGTTGGCCGAGACGTGGACGAACTGCGTCTCGCCGTTGTCGGTCCCCGGCCGGACCTGCGCGTAGTCGATGAAGTAGCTCGCGCCGGGCGAATCCGAAGACTGCACCGGCGCCGGAAACGAGGCGCGCGACATGAGCGTGTCGGGATCGACCGGCCCGCGTTGCATCGAGAGGATCCAGGACGAGTAGCCGCGAATGAGCTTTCGAAGGAGGTGCTCGAGGCGATCGTCTTTCCACAAGACGTGCGCGAAGCAGGCGCCTTCGAGCATCGGCGAGCTTCCGATGCCGTCGTTCTCCGAGCCGCCGGGGCCGTGGAAGTACGTGACCGCGCCGTTTTGTTTGTTCACGTCGACGCCGGTCCACCAGACGCCGTACCAAAATTTTTTCCCCGGGTCCGACTCCGGCCAGCCGTGAACGCGCTCGTCGACGAAGCCGAAGTAACGCGTCTTGGTCAGAAGATCGATCAGCTCGTCGGTCTTGGCGTCGATGGTCGCTTGGTCGATCGGCGTTCCGTTTTCCGCGCGCGTATACGTGAAGGGCAACGTCTTCGGGTGCGGCGGAAGGCTCCCGTCGGCGGGAAGCGCGGGCGCCGCGTCGCCCGCGTCGCTCGTGTCGGGCGGCGGCGAAGGGCTGCACGCGAGCAGCGCGAGCGCCGCGACGAGGATGCGTTTCATGCGAGGCCTCGCCTCGTTCGGAGGTAGCACACGAAGCTCGCGATCCAATGCGTGAGCGAATCTTCGCGGCTCTCGAGCGCGCCGACCGCCGCTTCGGTGTGAGACGCGGCGAGCCTCACGAGCTCGGCGCGGCGCGGGTCGGTCGGCGGCAAACCGGACGCGATGCCTTCGAGCATCCACGCGCGGCTCGCGTTGAGACCCTCGAGGTGCGCGAGGCGACCGTCGGCGCGGTTGGGCGAGACGGCAGGCGGCAGGTCGATCGTCTTCGGCAAGAACGCGTCGAGCCAGCGCGCGAACTCGCCGGGCGCGAGGACGCGGCGCATGACGTCGGCCTCGGCCAGCGATGGCGAGAGAAAATCGGCGCCCGACGGCTCGCGGTGCAGCGGCGCGTCGCGATCGCCTTCGTGGAACGCGCGCGCACGCGCGACGAACGCACGCTCGGCGTCCGCAGACTTCGTGCTCCGCGCCCAGTCGATCGCGAGGCCGAGCGCGAACGCGGTCTGCGAGTGCTCGCCGGTGCGCACCGGTCGCGTGAGCGCGCCGAAATAATCGACGAGTCGCTTCGCGGCGAGCCCCACCATCGGCGAGAGCGTTTCACTCCATCGCGCGGGGTCGGGGTCGTTCCACTCGAAGAGCTCTTGCGCGAGGACGAGCAGCCACGCGAGACCGTACGGGCGCTCGAAGCTCGCGCGCCGTTCGAGATTGCGAAGCTCGCCGGCGACGTTGTCCGCCGTGATCGTTCGGTCGAGCGCCGCGCGCGCAGGGGCCGCGCTCGCACATGTCGGATCGAGCCGCGCGACGCGCGCGAGCGTCCAGTGCCCGTGCACCGCGGAGTGCCAATCGAAAGATCCGTAGAACGCAGGCGTGATCTCGCGCGGCCTCGCGACGTCGCGCGCGGACGAGAGCGCCAGTGAGACCTGATTCGGATATTCGCGATGCACCCACCCGAGCGCGACGCGCGCGAGCGAATCGAGGTCGACCTTCATCCCATGCGAAGGCTACTTCACTGCGCGGGGCCGTGCGAGGCGTGCTCGAGCTCGACGCCGAGCGAAACGAGCTGCGTGATTCGTTTCTCGAAGTCGGCTTCGCATTTCTTCGTCTCGGTCACGTCCTGCATCACGACGACCGCGCCGACGATCGCGCCCTCGACGCTGCGAAGCGGCGACGTCGACTCGAGGACGTTCTTGATCGTCCCGTCGAGACACTCCATCGGCACGAGCTGGTTTTTCGTGTGATGGCCGTGCTCGAGCGCGCGCGCGAGCGGCGAGCCGCCGTGCTTGATGCGCTCGTCGTTTCGTTCCCACCACGAGAGCACCTCGCCGTACGCATCGGTCGCGATCGCGCTGTCCGACTTGAGGATGCGAAGCGCCTCTTCGTTCATCTGACAGATGCGCCCGTCGACGTCGGCGATGATCACGCCGACCGGTAGGCCCTCGAGCACGTTCGCGAGCTTGCGCCCGGCGCGAAGCACCTCTTCGGATTCGCGGAGCTGCCGCTCGCGCGCTTTGATGAGCGCCGTCCGATGGCGAAACGACGCGTACACGTCGATCTTGAGCCGCAAGATGTCGGGGTCGAACGGTTTGGTGAAGTAATCGACCGCGCCGGCCTCGTACCCGCGTTTGATGTGCGGGTCTTCCTGGAACACCGCCGTGATGAACACGAGCGGAATGTCGTCGCACTGAGGCATTTGTTTGATGCGACGCGCTGCCTCGTAGCCGTCCATCACTGGCATCTGCAGATCCATGAGGATGACGTCGAAGTTCGTGTCGCGCTTCAAAATGTCGAGCGCCTCTTGGCCCGATTTCGCCCCAACGAGATCATATTTGCGTCCCAAAACTGCCTCGAGCGCAAAGAGGTTCGCGGGGACATCGTCGACGGCGAGCAATCGTGACTTCGGTGGGGCGCTCATGATGCGATTCCAAAGCATGGGCCGTACCTGGTACGCCATGATCCATGAACAGGTGGGGCCTCTTTGCGGCAGTCCTGGTGCTTCTCTCTCCGGCAGCGGCGCGAGCGGCGTGTAGCGGGGCGGGACAATCGTGGAGCTGCCCGGCCGGCGCGACGACGGCTGACGTCAGCGACGCCATCGCCGGCGCGAGCGACGGCGCGACGATCACGTTCGCGAACGGCGCCTACACGCTCGACGGGCTCGCGCCCTTCTCGACGTCGGCCGGCGTGACGCTCGCGTGCGCGACCGTCGGCGGCTGCACCATCACGACGACCACGACGGTGTTCGGCTTCAGCGGATGGTCCGCCGGCGTCGTCGATCATCTCTATCGAATCACCGGTTTCGTGTTCGACAGCGGCGACGCGCCGCCGATCTGGTGGGGCACCGGATGCAACCCGTGCGGCGGCGCGACGTTCACCAAAATTCGCATCGACCACAACACGTTCAACGTGAGCCCGGGCGCAGTCGCGATCTTGCTCGATGGCGTAGCCAACGCTGGGGACTCGTTCTACGGCGTCGTCGACCACAACAAGGTCACGAGCTCGGAGCAAGCCGGCATCTTTCAGTGGGTCGGCGCGATCGGCAAACCAACCGCGCCCGCGTCGCAGCTCGGCACCGGCGACAACATGTTCATCGAGGACAACGACCTCGAGTTCCCGAGCGTGGGCAACGCGTCGGCGCTCGGCTGCATGGACGCGTGGGGCGTCACCGCCGGTCTCGTCGTCCGACACAACACGTCGAAGAACTGCCTCTGGACGACGCACGGCGTGACCCACGGCGGCGGGCCATCGAACGTCGAGTTCTACGCCAACACGGTCGTGATGGACTCGGGCGCGGTCTCCGCCGGCGTCGGCGATTGCTACCGATGCTTTCACCATCAAGGCTCGGGCACGTTCGTCGCGTTCGACAACGCGTTCACCGCGTCGGCGGGGAAGAACGGCGAGGTGATTTCGGTCGCGCACTATCGCGACTACGCGAACTCGGTCGACGACGGATTGCCGATTTGCGACGGCACCGAGACCTCGCCGCCCGACGGAAATCGCGCGCCGGCCGCGACCTGGCGCGGCTATCCGTGCTGGAACCAGCCGGGGCGCGACGCGGCGACGCTCGCGTACAAACCGATGTACGCGTGGAACAACCGCTGGTCGGACACGAACGCCGAGATCACGCTCGTCTCGCCCGATTTCGGCGGCACGCCGGACTACCACCCGATCCACATGATCGAGAATCGCGAGTGGTACAACGCCGTGTCCGCATCGGAGCAGTCGTCGGCGAGCGCGCCGTTCGACGGCACGACCGGCATGGGCTTCGGCACGCTCGCGAATCGACCGGCGACGTGCACGACGAGCACCGAGACGGCGTTCGGCAACGGCGCGGCGGGCGTCGGATATTTCGCGAAAGACGTCGGGCCCGAAGGCACGCTCTTCACGTGCTCGGCGACCAACACTTGGACGAAGTATTACGAGCCGTTCACGTATCCGCATCCGCTGGTCGGCGGCGGTCCCACCGAAGACGGCGGCGTGGGCGACGCGGGCTCGAGCGATGCGGGCGCGAGCGACGCGGGCTCGGGCGCGGGCGACGGCGGGATCGGCTCGGGCTCGTCCGGCGGCTGCGGATGCGAGGCCGTGCCCGCGAGGTCCGCGAGCGGCGCGCTTCTTCTGATGCTCGCGTGGCTCGTGCTCAGAATCGCGCGCGCATCACGCCGCTCAGCGTCGTGACGTCGGCGCCGGCGATGTCCTCGTTCGCCGAAAAGCTCTCGCCGATTTGAAAACGAAACGCGCCCTCGACCGCGAAGCTCAGGTGCCACGTGAGCATCACTTCGACGCCGAGACCCATCGGCACGCCCGACTGCGACGCCGACACGAGCTCGGATGCGGCCGCGCCGGACCCGACGAGCGCAAAATCGTAAAAGCCGATCCCGCCGAAAATGTACGGACGAACGTACGGCGTCGGGATCGCGAGGCGCACGACCGCCTCGCCGCCGTTCATGACGTAACCGAAATCGCCGCGCGCGCCGGGAAGGTACGCGCCGACCCAGCGACCTTCGAGGCCGATCCACGGGAGAAAATCGACGCCGACGCGCAACCCGTAGCTCGGGCCGGCGTTCACGACCGAGCCGGTGCCGGAGCCGAAACCGAACGGGCCGCCTTCGACGAACGCGCCGGCGCCCAGTTCGACCGACGCCGTGAGCCGCGGACGATGTCGATGCGGACCGTGCCAGCATCGCCCGACGCCCCACCAATGCGTCTCACAATAGTCAGCTTCGCTTTGTGCCGACGCGGACGTCGTCATGAGAAACAGCGATCCACAAGCGGCGAGGGCGAGGGCGAAACGCATCGTGCGCTCGCGGGAGCAAGCGGCGCGCCACCGAGGTCTAGTTGCGCGCGGCTTCGACGATTTGCGCGCGGAGCCAAGCGTGCGCCGGATCGGTTTGGTGGCGCTCGTGCCAGAGGGCGACGAAATCGAGCGGGTCGGTCGCGACGGGGAGCGGCGCGATGGCGAGCTCGAGGCCGCGCGATTCGGCGCGCGCGAGCCGCTCGGGAACGCTGACGAGCAAATCGGACGACGCGGCCACGCGCAGCGCGGCGAGAAAATGCGGCACCTCGAGGACCACCCGGCGCTCGCGACCGATCCCGCGCAATCGATCGCCGACGAGGCTCCCCGGCAAACCGCGCGGCGCGACGAGCACGTGCCGCGCGCCGAGATAACGCTCGAGTGTGAGCTCGCCTTCGAGCAGCGGATGTTCTTTTCGTCCGACGCAAACGAGACGATCCACGAAGAGCCGCCGCTGGCTGAGACCGCCGGTCGGCGCGCGCGCGGGGCCGAGCATGAGCGACGCTTCGCGTTCGAGCAGCGCGCTCTCGGGGTGCGGCGAAGCGCGCACGGCGATTTGCATGTTCGGTGCGCGCGCGCCGAGCGCCGCGAGGAGCTGCGGAAGGATCACGCTCTGCGCGTAGTCGCTCGCGAGGACCACGAAGCGTCGCTCGGACGTCGCCGGATCGAACGCCGTGCGCGACGCGAGCAGCGAATCGATCGACGCGAGCGCGGCGCGCACGTCCGGAGCGAGCGTCTCGGCGAGCGGCGTCGGCACCATCGCGTCGCCGCGCCGCACGAGGAGCGGATCGTCGAAGAGCGCGCGCAGCCGCGCCAGCGTGCGGCTCATCGCCGATTGGGTCACGCCGAGCTGCGCGGCCGCGCGCGTCACGCTCGCCTCGCGCAGGAGCGCGTCGAGCGGCGCGAGCAAATTGAGATCGACGCGCGCGAGAGATTCCAACGCGAACGCTTTACCTCATGGGCAAGCGTTCGTGTCGAGAAAGGTCGAGGACGAGTAGCCGAGCAGGTAGTTGCTCGAATACTTCGGAAAAGCCGCCTGAATCTGCGACACGGCGTCGCCCACGCGCGAGTCTCCCGCGTCGCTCGCGCCCGCGTCACCCGCTTTGGCCGCTTCGAGGATCGGAATCGCGCCGTCGATGTACGCGCTCGTTGCCGCGAAGGCCGATGCGTCGACCGGCGAAGGCCCGTGCCCCGGATAAATCGTGGTGAAGCCCTTTTGCTCGAACGCCGTGAGGTTCGTCTTCCACCCGTCGGCGTGGCACTCGCCGAGAAAAAGATGAACGTCGTCGTAGACGAGATCGCCCGAGACGAGCCCGCCGCCCGGGAGCGCGAGCGCCGCGCCGTGTGCGCTCTCGCCGGCGTTCGGCAAGTCGAGCACTTGGATCGTGATGCCGTCGACCGCGAGCGACGACCCCGAGAGCGCCGTCGGCGTGACGAGCTTGTCGGCGATCGCGCTGCCGAGCGACGACTGCAAATATTGAAACGTACCCGGAGCCGACGCTTGGAAATCGGCGAGCACGTCCGGCGTCGTCACGACCGCGACGTCGGGCACCGCTTCGGTGAACACCGCGAGCCCCGCGTAATGATCGGGATGCGCGTGCGTGAGGAAAACGGTCTTCAGCTTGCGGCCCGACGCTTGGACTTTTTGCAAGACGGCTTGCGCATCGGACGCGAGGAGCTGCCCGTCGACGACGAGCGCCTCGGTCGGTCCGAGGACGATGTGCGAGTTCACCTGAATGTCGACCGGCCCGCTCGACGCGGACGAATACGTTTCGACCGTGAGCGTGCCGGCCTCGACGGGCGCGGCGTCGCTGCCGGCGTCGGTCGACGGTTGCGTCGACGACGAGCAGGCGACGAGAAAAGAAGTAGCGAGGAACGTGGTTCGAAGGCTCATGGGTTTTCTCCTGAGCCAAGCACCGTAAGAACCGCGTCCCTTCGGCGGAACGCGCGCCGGGCGCATGCGCCGCATGCGTGGCGCGCATGGAGGCCGGGCGTGATAGCGTCGTTCGCCAGTGAGTGACCCGCGCGCGACGCACGACCGTTGGCTTTCGGGCGCGACGATGTTCGCCGTGAGCGCCGCGATGCTCCTCTTGGAGGTCGCGCTGACGAGGATCTTCTCCTTCGTCATGTGGTACCACCTCACGTACCTCGTCATCAGCCTCGCGCTGCTCGGGTACGGGGCGGCGGGCACCTTCCTCGCGACCGACGCGCGCGTCGCAGGCGGCGATTACCGCGCGACGCTGCGGCGCGTCTGCTCGCTCCTCTCGGTGGTCACCGTGCTCGCGGTCTTCGTCGGCGCGGCGTTCCCGACCGACCCCGAGGCGCTCTTCGAAGGCCACTACAGCGAGATGCTCGTCATCGCGCTCACGCACCTGACGCTCGCGATCCCGTTTTTTCTAGCGGGCACGGCGATCGGGTTCGTCTTGATGCGCAATCGCACCGAGACCAATCGGCTCTACGCAGCCGATCTCTCCGGCGCCGGCCTCGGGAGCTTGTTCGCGGTCGTGATCATCGACCGCCTCGGCGCAGTGAGCGCGGTCTTCGTCGCGGCTGCGCTGCCCGCGGGCGTCGCGCTCCTCGCGGCGTGGAAAGAGCGAAACGCGAAAGACGACGCCGTCGCCTTGCTCGCGACGGGCGCGCTCGCCGCGTTCCTCGCCGCCGTCGGGCTCGATCACTTTCACGCGTCGCGGCCGCTCGTCGTCGCGATCCCGGCCGTCCTTTTCGTCGGCTGCGCCGTCGCGTCGCGTCGCACGCGCGGCTCGGCGTCCACCGCCGCGCTCGCCCACGGCGCGATCATCGCGCTCGCCGCGAGCGCCGCGATCGTGAGCGGCTGGTGGGACGCGATCCCGCTCCGCACGAGCGGCGGCAAAGAAATGACCGCGCGCGACCAAGACGTCGTCTTCCATAAGTGGAACATCGTCGCGCGCATCGACGTCACGCCGCACAACGTCGGCAAGGCCAATTTCGGCGGCTTCCTCTCGACGCGCTACGACGGCCCGACGCCCGAGGTCATGGCCATCTTCCAAGACGCGACGGCGCCAACCGGAATGCTCCACCTCAAGGGCGACGTCGCCGACTCGCCGCTGCTCGACGCCTACCTGCAAGGCGCCGTCTACAAAGTGCACCCGCAGCCGAAGTCGGCGCTCGTCATCGGCGTCGGCGGTGGCATCGACGTCTTCATCGCCGAGCACGCGCGCACCGAGCACATCGTCGGCGTCGACATCAACCCGGTCACCATCGGCCTGCTCGAGCACCGATACCGCGATTGGATGTCGAGCCTCTTCGAGGGTCACGACCTTCGGCTCGTCGTGTCGGAGGGGCGCCACTTCGTGACCTCGACCGACGAAAAGTTCGACGTCATTCAGATGAGCGGCGTCGACACGTACTCGGCGCTCTCGACCGGCGCGATGGTGCTGAGCGAAAATTATCTCTACACGACGCAAGCCATCCGCGATTTTCTCGCGCGCCTCGCGCCGGGCGGCATCCTCTCGTATTCGCGATGGCTCTTCACGCCGCCGCGCGAGACGCTCAAGCTCGTCGTGACCGCGTCGAGCGAGCTCCGTGCGCTCGGCGTCACCGACCCGTCGAAGCATTTCGCGATCGTCGAGGGGGGACCGGTCGCGGGGCGCTGGGCCGACACGCTCATCCGAAAAGAGCCGTTCACCGACGCCGACCTCGACGGGCTTCGCGCGTGGGCCGCCTCGCAGGGATTCGATTTGCTCTACGACCCGTATCGCGCGCAGAAGAGCGCGTTCGACGAGTATCTGCACGACGCGCCCGCCGCGCAGCAAAAGTTCGTCGCCGACTACACGTACGACGTCGACGCGAGCACCGACGACCGGCCGTTCTTCTTCCAGTTTTATCGGTGGAGCAGCTTGTTTCACCCGCGCGCAGTCGAGGGCGAAGGCGGTTATCAACCGACGACCGCGCCGCGCGGTCTCGTCTCGATGCTGCTCACGCTGGTCGAGGTGACGATCCTCTCGATCCTCTTCGTCTTGCTCCCGCTGCGCCGCAAAGGACCGCTCGAGCTCCCGCGCGCGCACCTCACGTCGTGGATGATTTCGTTCGCGGGCCTCGGGCTCGGGTTCATCGCGATCGAAATGGTCCTCATGCAGAAGCTCTCCGTCTTCGTCGGCGGTCCGGCCTACAGCATGAGCGTCACGCTCTTCGCGCTGCTCGTCTTCTCGGGCCTCGGAAGTCGCATCTCGTCGCGCCTCGCGCACGCGAGCTTTCGGCGCGTCGGAGGGATGATCGGCGTGCTCCTCGTCGCGCAGGCGCTCGAGCTCGCGTTCCTCGACTACGCGGTGCCGTCGATGCTCTCGCTCGGTCACGCCGCGCGCATCGCGGTCGCGATCGTCGGCATCGCGCCGCTCGGCGTGATGATGGGCATGCCGTTCCCGACGCTGCTCGCGAAGGCCGGCGCGACCGCCGAACGCGTCGTGCCGTGGGCGTGGGGAATCAACGCGTGCGCGACGGTCGTCGGCTCGGTCTTGTCGGTCATCGCGAGCATTCAGCTCGGCTTCAACGTGACGTGGGCGATCGCGATGGGCGCCTACGCGCTCGTCGGGATCATGGTGCTCGGCTGGCGCGCGCCCGAGCCCGCTCCATCGTGACGACGAGCGCGACGAGCCCGCTCAGCGCCGCCGCGAAGAAGCACCACACCGAAACGAAGCCCGCCCGATCGATCGCCGCGATCGCGACGCACGACGAGGCCGCCGCCGCCGCGAGCCACGAGCTTCCGCGAATCGACGAGAGAGCGAGCGGCCCGGCGACGAACGCGAGATAAGCGGGAACGACGATCGGTTTGAGCCGCGCGTCGACTTGCACCCAGTAATAGAGGCTGCCGTACGCGACGCACGCGTTGGCGTCGCGAAGCGTGGAGCACGCCGCGAGGTACGCGCCGAGGACGAAGCCGCCGGCCGCGAGCACGAGCATCGCGGCGCGCCTCTGGCCTCGCGGTTCGACGAGCGCGAGCGCGACGGGCAAATACGCGGGCCAAACGAAGAGCGCGAAAAAGAGAAACGCGCGCGCGAGCGGCGTGCCGCCGACGTGATACGGCGCCCGCGCGAGGACGATCCAGAGCGCGCCTTCGCACGCTTGCTGCGCCGCGAAGAGGAGAGGGATCGCGGCGAGCGCGAGGTGACGTCGCGTCGGCGCCGCGCGCACGGAGACCGCGCCGATCCCCGAGAGAACCGCAGCCGCCGCGAAGCTCGCGTTCGCCGAGAAACACATCGCTTCGACATGGTGACCCGCTTCGTTCGAAAATCCCAGCGGCCCACTCGTGAGCGTTCGCGGGTGGGATTCGCGTCTCGTCGCGAGCGCGCGTTTGCATTTTCTGACGCGCGCTCGTCACCCGATGCACGCGTACGAAGAGCACGCGTGGAGATTTTCGCGACGCGATCGTTTGGCTTGCGTCTTGCTGAACGACACGCGCATGAAAACTTTTTCGATCCGACTTTTCTTCTGCGCGACCGCGCTCGCGATGCATTGCGAGTCGCAGACGGGCGACGTGCCCGACGCGAGCGACGACGCCGCCGCCGACGCGGCCCCTTCGGACGACGCATCCGCCGACGCGGGCCCGGCACCGTATCCCGCGCCGCATCCGTCCGCGCCGACGATCCGCTCGCTCGGGGGCCCGGTGCTCGCGTCGCCGCACGTCATCCCGATCGTGTTCGAAAATGATTCGCTCGCGCCGACGATCGGTTCGTTCACCAAGGCCCTCCAAGGCTCGCAATATTGGAAAGCGACGACCTCGGAGTACGGCATCGGCGATCTCTCGGTCGACGACGTCGTCGTCGTTCCCGCGAGCGACACGTTGCCCGGCGCGACGATCAGCGACGCACAAATTCAGGCGTTCCTCGCCGCGCACCTCGACGGCGCGCACGCCGGCTTCGGCCAGCCGGATCCGAGCACCATCTACGCGCTCTTCTATCCAGCGGGCACCACCGTCACGAAAGAAAACGGCGAGAGCTGCAAGGTCTTCGGCGGCTATCACCGGCAGGTCCCGCTCGGCGCGATGCAGATCGCGTATGTCGTGATCCCGCGGTGCTCGATCTTCAATACGCTGAGCGGCGCCGATGCGGTCACGGCGGCCGCGAGTCACGAGCTCGTCGAGGCCGCGACCGACCCGTTCGAAATGACGACGCCCGCGTATCTCGTGCCCGACGACGATCACATGGCGTACGGCTTCTATCCCGACACCGAGCTCGCCGACATGTGCTCGACCGAAGACGATTCGTACTTCAAAGCCGACGTCGGCTTCATGGTTCAGCGCACGTGGTCCAACTCGCTCGCCGCCCTCGGCGGCTCGGGCTGCGCGCCGCTTCCGCCGAATTACGTCTACTGGGCGGCGTCGCCCGTTCTCACCGAAAAAGTGAACATGGATCTCACGTCGCAGCAAATGGGCATCATCGTGACCAAGGGCGTGACTGTTCCGCTCGGCGAGTCGCGGACGATCGACGTCGACGTTTTCACCACCGGGCCGACCGGGCCGCTGAACCTCTTCGCGTTCGACTACCCGCAGCTCCAAGGTCAATCGGCCGAGCTCGAGCTCACGTTCGATCAGGCGACTGGCGTCAACGGCGACACGCGCAAGCTCACGATCAAACGCGTCGCGCAGGATCCGACGTACGGCGGCACGGCGTTCGTCGTCATGACGTACACCGACGTGAACCACGCCCACCCGGTCGTCGGCTTCGCGGCGCAGTGATGAGCGTATTGCCCGAGCGACTGGATCAAACGTGTTAGGTTGCGGCTCGATGCGCAGTCATCCAATGTCGTCCGCGGAGACGCCCGAGCCATCCGGCGGCCCGCGCGATTCGGTGCGCGTTTATCTCGAGCAGCTCGGGCAGGTCGCGTTGCTGACGCGGCAGGCCGAGCTCGACCTGGCCAAACGGATTCACGAGAGCGAGCGCGCGATCCTCGCGGCGATCGTGTCGTCGCGTTGCGGCGTCGAGCAAGTCGCCGAGCTCGGTGACGGGATTCGCAGCGGTCACGTGCGACCGCGAGACATCGTTCACGGCAGCGCGGACGAGCCGGTGTCGCCCGAGGAGACCAAGCGGCGCCTTCTGCGTCTCGTCGACCGCGTCGTCGCGCAGGCTCGCGCGCGGCACGAGGCTCGCGCGCTCGACGCGTTCGCCGCGATGGAGCTCAATCGCTCGGCGACGACCGGCATCGTGCGCGCGCTGCGAAAGCGCCTCCGCCACGCCGAGCGCGCCGCGACGAGCGAGAGGCGCGCCCTCCGCGCGACGTGCAGCGCCATCGCCGACGCCGATCGCGCCGGAACGCGCGCGCGTGCGCAAATGATCCAAGCGAACTTGCGCCTCGTCGTGTCGGTGGCGAAGCGATACCGCAACCGCGGCCTCGCGTTCCTCGACCTGATTCAGGAAGGCAACATCGGCTTGATGCGCGCCGTCGACAAATTCGATTACCGGCGCGGCTATCGCTTCAGCACCTACGCGACGTGGTGGATTCGGCAGAGCGTGGTGCGCGCGCTCGGCGACCAAGGGCCCACGATCCGCACGCCGGGACACGTGCAACAAATCGCCGCGCAAGCCGCACGTGCGAGCCGCGCGTTTCATCAAGAGTACGGGCGCGAGGCGACCGACGAAGAGATCGCGCAAACGCTCGACGTCGAGACGACACGCGTGACCATCGCGCGGGCGAGCGCGCGCGCGACGCTGAGCCTCGACGCGCCGACGTCCTCGGACGATCGGACCTCGGTGCTCGGCGACTTCATCGAAGACGCGGTGGCCGTCTCGCCGTTCGAAGCGGCGTCCGCGGCGGGACTCTCCGCGCGCACCGCGGAGCTCCTCGCGACGCTCGGCGATCGCGAACGAAAAATTCTCGAAATGCGCTTCGGCTTCGGCGACTCGAAGGAGCACACGCTCGCCGAGGTGGGCGTCGCGTTCGGCGTCACGCGCGAGCGTATCCGGCAGATCGAAGCCAAAGCGCTCTCGCGCCTCCGCAGCCCGTCGCGCGCGCGCCGCGTCGGCCGCCTCGTCGAGCGTTGAAGCGCAGACCTTCAGCTGATTTCCGGGTCGAGCACCTCGCGGACCTTGTTCGTCAGGAGCCGCGACGTGAACGGCTTCTGCAGAAACGCGACGCTCGTCGTGAGGATGTTGCGCGTGCTTTCGTCGGTGTAGCCGGAGATGTAGAGCGTCTTCATTTCTCCGCGGAGCTCCGAGATGCGTTTGGAGAGCGTCGCGCCGTTCATCTGCGGCATGACGACGTCGGTGAGCAGCAGATCGATCGAACCGACGTGATCGGCGCAAACGCGAAGCGCGTCGTTCGGCGCCGCTGCGACGAGCACGCGATAACCTTCGCGGCGGAGGATCTTCGCGGTGACGGCGCGAACCTGCGGCTCGTCCTCGACGAGTAGAATCGTCGCGGCGCGCGGCGCACCCTCGTGCGATGCGGGTGCGTCCTCGGCCTCTTCACCCTCGACGCGCGGGAAGTACACCGTGAGCTTCGAGCCCTCGCCGAGCGTGCTCGTCACGCGAACGCCGCCGCCCGCGTGCTGCGCGATGCCGAAGACGGTCGCGAGCCCGAGCCCCGTGCCGCGGCCCGGCGCCTTGGTCGTGAAGAACGGCTCGAAGATTCGCGCTTGCGTCGCCGCGTCCATCCCGGCGCCCGTGTCGGCCACGTCGACCGCGACGAACGTCTGCCCTTCCACGATCACCTCGCGCGTCGTGATGGCGAGCGAGCCGCCGTCGGGCATCGCGTCGCGCGCGTTCACGACGAGGTTGAGCACGACTTGGTCGATGCTGCTCGGATCGACGCAGATCGATCCGATGCTCTCCCCCGGCTCGAACGACAGCTCGACGTCCTCGCCGACGATCCGCGCGAGCATCTTCTTCATGCCGTGGATGAGGGCGTTCAGGTCGACGATCTTCGGCACGACGACATTTTGCCGGCTGAAGACAAGCAGCTGCCGCGTGAGATCCGCGGCGCGCGTCGCAGCCTGTTCGATCTCGAGAACCTCTTCGCGCCACGGCGCGTCCGGCGCGAGCTCGTCGACGATGATCGAGCAGTAGCTCAAGATCACGGCGAGCATGTTGTTGAAGTCGTGCGCGACGCCGCCCGCGAGACGGCCGACGGCTTCCATTTTCTGCGACTGACGCAGGTGCGCCTCGGTGCGCGCGAGCGCCTCGGCGGCCTCGCGCTGCGCGGTCAGGTCGCGAGCCGTTCGCGCGATCGCGACGACGCGGCGCGCCCCGTCGCGAATCGCGGCGAGAGAGACCGCGACGTTGACCGTCGACCCGTCGCGCCGGACGCGTTGCGCTTCATACGTCGCGACATGATCGCCGCGCGCGATGCGCGCCGTCGCATGCTCGTCGTCGTCCACCGACTCCTTCGGAAGCACGAACCTGAACGGCTGGCCGATCATTTCCTCCGCGCTGTAGCCGAAGAGACGGCGGGCGCCGTCGTTCCACGTGACCACGCTGCCGTCGAGCGCGCAGCAGACGATCGCGTCGTTCGACGACTCGACGATGGCCGCGAGGAGCGCGCGCGTCGCGTCTGCTTCGGAGCGCGCGGTGACGTCCTTGAGCGCGGTGATGCGCGCTCGTCGCCCCGCGAATTCGTGGGCGCGCGAAGTGTACTCGCCGACGATCTCCGTTCCGTTTTTGCGGACGTAGCGGAGCGTGCCGCTCGCGTCGCGATCGCCGAGCGCGGCCAAACGTTCTCTCGCGCTCGCGGGATCGAGGCCGACGAGGGTCGAGACCTCGAGCTGCATGAACTCTTCTTTCGTGTGGCCGAAGAGCGCGAGCGCTGCGCGGTTCACCGTGAGCGGCACCAGCGTCTCGACGTCGTAAACGAAGACGGGGACCGGGCTCGCTTCGAAGAGAAGCTGATGCGCGCGCGACGACTCGGTGAGCGCGCGATTCGTCCGCGCGGTTTCGATCGCGAGCGCGGCGTGCGCGGCGATGTCCTGCAGCAGCCGGAGATCGTGCTCCTCGTAGGGCCGTCCGCCCCGCCGCGTGAGGCTCGCCGCGCCTATCGTCTGGCCGTGCGAAACGAGCGGCGCGATGACGAAGCTCGTGACGCCGACCCGGTCGGCGAGCTCGCGCAGCTGGGGCGACGAGTCGAAGACGCCAGGCTCGAGCACCTTCGGTATGAGCAAGGCCTTGCCGGTCTCGATGACGCGACCGATGAACGCGTTCTCGTGCAGCGGCTCCCTCCTGCCGGTCGCCCTGCGTACCGATTCGGTGATCACCGGGTCAGCGCCGTAAACCGCGACGCTCGGCTCGAGAAATTTTCCGTCGCTGCTGACCAGTCGAATGATGCAGAGGTCGCCGAAGCGCTCGCTCAAACGTCGCGCGCAGAGCGCGAGGAGCGATTCGTAGTCGTCGGTCGAGAGAGCGAGCTCGGCAGCAAGCTCGGAAAGCCAGCGGAGTCGCTCCATTCCGTGCGGGACGGCCACCTAAAGGTTTGGTTTAAGTCCCCCCGCGACTTTCGCGGAGCTTGGTGACGTACCAGTTGCCTCGCCAGGCGATCATCTCGGCCACGTCGACTCGGCGAACACGGCCGTCGACCGTGAAGGTGAGCTTGCTGTGGGCGACGCGCCAGACGGGCGCCTTCCACTCGCGCTTGCGCGGCTCCACGCGCGCCGGGGCCCCGCCGAGATCGAGCGACACGAATACTGCGCGGTCGACGCCTTTTTCGCGGCGACGAATGCGCGCGATTTGAGACGACAGCGCCGCTTTGAATCGCGGTTCGTATCCGCCGCCGGGATCTTGTGCGTCGCGCGCCGTCACGTACGCCTCGCGCGGCAAGACGATGTCGGCTGCGAGCGACAAATCATTTTCGGAGATGGCTTGAAGCAAATGCTTTCCGCGTAGCTCGAGGTCCGCGGGGCCCGCGTCCGGCAGATCGTCGAAGCTCGTCCCTGCGCCTGCTTCGGCGGGCACTGATGCTTCGGGGGTGGCGCCGTCATTCGCGGCGTCCGCCGCGGCGTCGTGCGCTTCGGGCGCGGGCGCTTCGGAGCTGCAAGCGCGGCAGCCCGCGAGGAGCACGAGCGCGAGCGCCGCGTATCTCACGCGAGGTTCGGAAGCGTGACGACGTCGACGTGGAGCACTTCGTCGAACGCGCAGATTTCCTGAAGACACGCCTCGCTCGGACGCGCCACGACGCGCAGCTTGGCGCAAGCCGCGCCGCCGCCTTCGAACACCGTGTTCGCGATCTCCTCGACGTTGATGCCGTGTCGCTTGATCACGTTGAGCACGTTGGCGAACGTGCCGATTTTGTCGAGCATGCGAATGACGAGGAGAAATCGCGCCGACGACGCGTTGATGACGTTCATCACGTTCGGCACGTTGCCCTCGAGCAAGAACGAACGAATCACGCGCACCGCTTCGGTCGCGATCGCGAGCTGCGCTTGGTCGGTCGACGCGGAGATGTGCGGCGTGCCGTAGATGAAGCCCCCGTCGGCGCTCGCGGCGACGTCGAAGCCGCGCGCTTCGTAGGTGTCTTTTCCCTTCGGCTCGTTTTCGTGCACGTCGATGCCGACGCGGAGCCCACGCTCGCGCACGGCCCGGAGCATCGCCGATTGATCGACGAGGTCGGCGCGCGCGGTGTTCACGAGGATGGCGTGACGCGGCAGCTTACCGAGCACGCGATCGCTCACGATGCCGCGCGTGCGATCGGTGAGCGCCATGTGCAGCGAGAGGATGTCCGAGCGCACGGCCAAATCTTCGAGCGAGCTCACGAACGGAATGCCCATCTCGCGGGCGCGCGTCGCCGTCGCCGCGCGGCCCCACGCGACCGGCTCGAGCCCGAACGCGCGCGCGCGCCCCGCGACCTCGCGACCGATCGCGCCGAGCCCGGCGATGCCGAGCCGCTTGCCCCAGAGCCCCTCGGCCTTCGCGTATTCGGCGCGCTGCCACTTTCCTTCGCGGAGCGATTGCGTCGCGTCGACGATGCGGCGATCGAGCGCGACGACGAGACCGAAGACGAGCTCGGCGACCGCGGACGCGTTCTTGCCCGGGCAGTTCGCGACGTAAACGCCGCGGGCGCTCGCCGCGCGCACGTCGATGGTCGACACCTGCGACCCCGCGCGCACGATCAAGTTGAGCTCGCGCGCGCCGCCGATGGCCTTCGCGGTGACCGCCGTCGATCGCACGACGAGGATGCCGAAACCGGGCAACCGTTTTTCGAGCTGCTCGGTGGTCGTGTCGGGGGCGTATTCGACTTCGAGTGGGAGAGCGCGCAGCTCTTCGACGGCGCGCGGGTGGAGCTTGTCGGCGATCAAAAGGCGCATGGGTCCGCTTGTAGGCGGCGACCTTATCACGCATCGAGCGCGATCAGGTCGCGGCCGACGCGCGCGACCATGCGGCCGCCGCGCTCTTCGAGGACCTCGCCGAGCGCGAGCAGCGCGTGACGATCGAACCGCGCCTCGAACGCGCCGTCTTTCACGTGCGTCGTCACGCGCGGTCCTTCGAAGTTTGGCGCGAATTTCGTGTCCCGCGCGTTCCACGGCTCTTCCGTACCGTCGCTCAGTCGAAGGACGACACGGTCGGGCTCGACGCGCACGCCGCGAACGAAAAACGGCGTGTCCTCGACCGTGAAGTACGTCCAGTCGTAGCCGTTGGTGAGGATGAACCGGCCGTCGTCGGGGTGGCGCGCGATCCACGTGTGCATCGCGGCTTCGAGGCCCGGGTGCTCGACGCGGTCGTTTTCGTGGAAGAAGCGGCCCTCGGCGTCGAGGCGGATGGTGCTCTCGCGCGAGCGTCCGGGCGGCGGCGGCAGCCGGAAAAAATCGGGGTGATCGCCGGGCCGCATCGCTTCGCATCATAAGGCCGCGGCTTGACGGAAGCAGGTCCGGCGCCTAAATCTCGAATGCTTCAAAAATATTTGAAACATATGGAAGCAATCGAACAGCCCGAACCGTCGCTCGATCGGCGCCGCGCCTCGCCCGAGGCGCACGCGGCTGGCGTGCGTGCGATGTTCGATCGCATCGCGCCGCGGTACGACCTCCTCAACAGGTTGGTCAGCGGCGGGCTCGACCAGCGATGGCGGCGCCGCGCCGTGGCCGAGCTCGAGCGCGCGCCTCGCGGGCCGCGTTTGGATTTGTGCGCGGGCACGCTCGACTTCGCGGCGCTCCTCGCCGAAGCGTTTCCGGACGAGCGTGTCGTCGCGGTCGACCTCGCCGAACAAATGATGCGCGCCGGTCGCGACAAAGCTCCGCGCGTCGAGACTGTCGCCGCCGACGCGACCGCGCTCCCTTTCGAGGCGGGCACGTTCGCCGCCGCCACGTGCGGGTTCGGCGCGCGCAACGTGGCGTCGCTCGACGCGTTCGCGCGCGAAGCGTTTCGCGTGCTCGCGCCCGGCGGGATGCTCGTCGTGCTCGAAGCGTTTCGGCCGGAGCGCGCGCTCCCTGCGTTCTTGCACCGCGCGTACATGGGCCGCGTCTTCCCCGCGCTCGGCGCGGTGATCTCGCGCGATCGTGCCGCTTACGAATATTTCGTCGCGAGCGTCGGCGCCTTCGTCACGCGCCGCGACTTCGAAAGACTCTTGCAGAATACAGGTTTCCGCGCGGTGCGCGGCTGGGACACGACGCTCGGCATGGCCGGCGTCGTGGTTGCGACCAAGTCATGAAAAAGATCGTCGTGGGCATCACCGGCGCGAGCGGCGCGCCCTACGCGAAGCGCATCGTCGAGGTGCTCGCCAAAACCGACGGCGTCCGGGTCGCCGCGTGTTTGTCGGAGACGGCGCCCGAAGTCTGGGCGACCGAAATCGGCGGCGACGTGCGCGAATGGCTCGCGTCGCTCGACGTTCCGCACTTCGGTTTGCGCGATTACCGCGCCCCCTTCGCGAGCGGCAGCGCCGGGTGGAGCGCGATGATCGTCGCGCCGTGCTCGATGAGCACCGTCGCGCGCGTCGCGCACGGCATCTCGGACAGCCTCCTCACGCGCGCCGCCGACGTGATGCTCAAAGAGAAGCGCCCGCTCGTCGTCGTGCCGCGCGAGACGCCGCTCTCGCTCGTGCACCTCGAAAACCTCGCCGCGCTCGCGCGCGCCGGCGCGACGATCATCCCGGCGATGCCTGCATTCTACAACAAACCGGAGACGCTCGCGGACGCGGTCGACACCGTCGTCGCGCGCGTGCTCGATCACGTTCAGGTCGAGCACGCGATCGGAAAGCGATGGGGCTCGTGACGCCGCTCGTCGAACGCGCGCTCCTTCGCGAAGGCTTGCTCGAGGTCCTCGAAGCGCGCCGCGCCAACACCGATCTCAAGTCGTTCGAGCGCCGACTGCGTGGCGCGGATTTGCTCGCGCTCGGCGCGCTCGGCGACATCGTGCGACGCGACGAGGTCGGCTCGGCCGTTCGACTCCATCTCGACGCGTCGCCGCCCGACGCGATCGCCGCGCGCGGCCTCGATCTCCTTCGCGAGGTCGCCATCGCGCGCGTGCTCGGTCCGCGCGCCGCGAGCGTCTGCGTCGACTTTGGCGCGAGCGGTCTCGAGATCGCGCAAGTCGCGCTCGGCTTCGGCGCGAGCGAGCTCGCCGGTCCGATCGCGAATCGCCGGGGCCTCCCGATCGCCGACGCAGCCCAGAAAAAAGTGAAAGGCAAAGGAATGGTCGCTCTACGTGCGCTCGCCCGAGAGGAGCTCTTCGAGCTCGTGCGTCGCGCGGGCCGGGAGGCGCTCGCATGAAGCTCGCCGAAAAAATCCGCGCAGGCGAACGTCTCTCGTTCGAAGACGGCGTCGCCCTCTTTTGCGAGCCCGATCTCCTCGCGCTCGGCGCGCTCGCCAACGAGGTCCGCGAAAAGCGCCACGGCGATCGCACCTACTTCAACAAGAACATGCGCATCGAGGTCACCAACGTTTGCGTCGCCTCGTGCCTCTTTTGCTCCTTCGCGAAGCTCGAGGACGGCGCGCCCGGCAGCCACACGATGAAGCTCGAAGAAGCGTGGGCCGAGCTGGAAGCGCGCATGCACGACCCGCCGAACGAAATCCACATCGTCAACGGTCTGCATCCCGGCCTGCCGTTTTCGTATTACGAGGAGCTCCTCCGCGGCTTCAAACGCATCAAGCCCGACGTCGTGATGAAGTGCTTCACCGCCGTCGAGATCCATTTCTTCGCGCGCCACTACGGCATGACTTACGAAGAAGTGCTGACGAAGCTCCGCGCCGCCGGTCTCGACGGCTTGCCCGGTGGAGGCGCCGAAATTTTTCATCCCGACGTGCGCTCGCGCATCTCGGGCGACAAAGCGACCGGCGACGAATACCTCGAGGTTCACCGCGTCGCACACCGGCTCGGCATGCGCACCAACGCGACGATGCTCTACGGACACATCGAGACCTTCGAGCACCGCGTCGATCATCTCTTGCGTCTTCGCGCCCTCCAAGACGAGGTCTGTAACGGCGCTCCGGGGCCGCGCGTCCCTGGCGGCTTCCAAGCGTTCATCCCGCTCGCGTTTCATCCCGACGGCAACGGAATGAAAAATCTCCCGGCGCCCACGGCGATCGACGATCTCCGAACGATCGCGGTGTCGCGCTTGATTCTCGACAACGTCGATCACATCAAAGCGTATTGGGTCTCGAGCGGCGCCGACGTCGCGCAAGTCGCGCTGCGATTCGGCGCCGACGATCTCGACGGCACCATCGTGCACGAAACGATTTATCACGCGGCAGGCTCGCGCGTTCCGCAGGGCCTCGGCTACGACGAGCTCGTTCGTTTGATCCGCGAAGCCGGCCGCATCCCGATCGAGCGCGACACGTTCTACAACGTCGTCCGCGAGCACCCGCGCGTCGCGCTGCCGGAGTCGGCCGTCAAAGTCCGCGACCGCAAAGCGGGCAAGCATCTCGAGGGTCGCGCGCGAAGCGAGCGAGCCGAGGAATTGCTGCGCAGCTCGCTGAGCGAAGCGAAGCGATTGAAGGTGCTGTCGTGAACCTTCGCGTCGCCGCAGTCGGGTATTTGAACGCGCGTCCGCTCTGGCACGCGCTCGCCAACCGCGAAGACGTCGAGCTCTCGCTCGCGGCTCCGAGCGAGATCGCGCGCATGCTCGCCGAGGACGAGTGCGACGTCGCGCTCATTCCGGTCGCGGCGGCCGCCGCGCTCGGCGATGCAGTCTTGATCGACGCGGGGTGCATCTCGTCGCGCGGTCCGGTGCGAAGCGTCGTCGTTTATTCGGAGTGTCCGCTCGAGGAAATCGAAGAGCTCGCGCTGGACCTCTCGTCGCGCACCAGCGTGACCCTCGCGCGCGTCCTCTTGAAAGATCGCCCGCTCCGTTTTCGCGGCATGCAGCCGGACGAAGCGCTCGCATTCGCGCGCGGGCCGAAGCGCGGCGCGGTCGTCATCGGCGATCCGGCGCTCGAGCACGAAGGAAAATTCGCCCACACGTTCGACCTCGCGACCGCGTGGCGCGAGCGCACGGGTCTGCCTTTCGTCTTCGCCGCGTGGTACGCGCGCAAACCGCTCGAGCCGCGCCACGTCGACCTCTTGCAGAATGCACGTAATATCGGCCTGAAATCCCGCGATTCCATCGCGAAAAACGAGTCCGAGCGGCGTTACCTCCACGAGAGCATTCGCTACGACCTCGACGACGAAGCGCGCGAAGGTCTCGCGCGATTTTTCGTGGAGGCCGCGCGCGCGTCGCTCCTTCCGCCCGTCTCGCCGAAGACCTCGCTCGACACGCTCCTCCAACGCGCGGCCGACGGCGAGCGTCTCTCGATCGCCGAGGGCGAGCGCCTGCTCGGCGAAGCGAGCCTCTTCGACCTCGGTCTCGCCGCCGACGCCGTGCGACGCCGCAAACACCCGGACGACGTCGTCACGTACATCGTCGATCGCAACGTCAACTACACGAACGTTTGCACGACGAGCTGCCGCTTCTGCGCGTTCTATCGCCCCGTCGGTCACGCCGAGGGCTACGTCCTTTCGCGCGAGACGCTCGGCAAAAAACTGCAAGAGGTCGTCGATGCGGGCGGCGTGCAGATCCTCCTTCAAGGCGGGCTCAATCCCGATTTGCGCATCGGCTGGTACGAAGATCTCTTTCGCTGGATCAAATCCGAATATCGCCTCGGCCTCCACGCGCTTTCGCCCGAAGAGATCCTCCACATCGCGCGCCTCGAAGGGGCGAGCGTGCGCGACGTGCTCGAACGTCTCGTCGCCGCAGGCCTCGACTCGGTGCCCGGCGGCGGCGCCGAAATACTCGTCGATCGCGTGCGCCGCAAGATCGCAAAAGCCAAATGCACGAGCGAAGAGTGGCTGTCGGTGATGCGAACGGCGCATCATCTCGGTCTCCGCTCGAGCGCGACGATGATGTACGGCACCGTCGACACGCCGCGCGAGCGCGTCCTCCACCTCGCGAAAATCCGCGAGCTCCAAGACGAGACGCGCGGCTTCACCGCGTTCTTCTGCTGGGATTTTCAGCACGAAACCGGCGTCCGCGTCGACGCGGGCGACGGCGGAACGAACATTTATTTGCGCACGCAAGCGCTCGCGCGCCTCATGCTCGACAACGTCGACCACGTCGGCGCCTCGTGGGTCACGCAAGGGCCCGACGTCGGCCAAGTCGCGCTGCGCTTCGGCGCCGACGATTTCGGCAGCGTCATGTTCGAGGAAAACGTCGTCTCGAGCGCCGGCACGACCTACTGCATCGACGCCGCCGAAATCGAACGCCGCATCCGCGCGTCCGGCTTCCGCTCCGTCCGCCGCAACGTCAAATACGAGTGGCTCACGCCGCCCTCATGAGAGAAGATTTCACATAAAGATTGGTAGACAGGAAGGAATGAAAAATGAAAATTCTTGTCTCTGCTTTCGCTCTTTCAATCTTGATGTGAATTCTTCTCTCGAAGAGTCGCATGCGCATCTTGCACGCTGATTGGGTCCTACCGGGCGACGCGCCGCCGATCGCGGACGGCGCGATTGCGCTCGGCGACGACGGCGCCGTCGCGCGCGTGGGACCTGCCGCAGAAATCGGCGAAGGCGAGCGGGTGCGCGGTCTCCTCATGCCCGGTCTCGTCAACGCGCACACCCACGTCGAGCTTTCGGCCCTTCGCGGGCGCGTGCCGGGTGGCGGAGGTTTCTTGCCGTGGGTCGAGCGGCTCATCGGCGCGCGTCTCGAGCTCGGCGAGGGCGACGAGGAATCCGGCATCGCATCGGCGGTCGCGGAGCTCCGCGCGGCTGGCACCTCCGCGGTCGGCGAGGTGACCAACGGTCTCGGCGCTGTGCTCCCGCTCGCGCGCGCCGGCATCGCGGGTTGCATTTTCCACGAAGTTTTCGGCCAAGACCTCGACCGGCTCCGCGAGCGCATGCGCGGTCTCGAGGCCGAGCTCCGCGAGCGCGTGCCGACGTGGCCGACTCCTGATCTCGCGTACGCACCCGCGCCGCACACGCTCTACACGCTGCACCTCGACGTCGTCCGCATGATCGTGGACGAATGCCGCGCGCGCGGCCGTCGCACGAGCCTGCATCTTCTCGAGCACGCCGTCGAGCGGCGCGCGATCGAACGAGGCGAAGGCCCGGTCATCGAGTGGCTCGCGATGCGCAGCCGCGTCGACCCAGCCAAGCTCGAGTGGCCGAAAAAACCGGTCCTCGACGTCGCCGCCGATGTCGGCGCGCTCTCGCCCGACGTGCTCCTCGTTCACCTCACCGAAGCGCGACCCGACGAGCTCGCGCGCATCGCCGCGGCGCGCGCGCCGGTCGTTCTCTGTCCGCGCTCCAATTTGTTCATCGAGGGAAAGCTTCCGCCGCTCCTCGCGATGCGCGAAGCCGGCCTCGAGCCGGCGCTCGGCACCGACTCGCTCGCGTCGAGCGCGTCGCTCGACGTGCTGCGCGAAGCCGTCGCGCTCCGCGATCGATTTCCGTCGGTCCCGCCGTTCGAGCTCGTGAAGATGGCGACGTGGAACGGCGCGCGCGCCCTCGGCCTCCCGCGTCACGGCCGCATCGCGCCCGGCGCGCGCCCGGGAATCGTCGCGATCGACGGGGACCTGCCGCGCGAATGCGATCCATGCGCGTGGCTCCTCGCGAACGTGAAAGCACCGCGGAGGTTTCTCGCATGATCGCCGCCGTTCGTCGCTACGCCGGGCTCGTCGCGTTCTCACACACGATTTTTTCGCTCCCATTCGCCGCGAGCGCGGTCGTCCTCGCGCGCGCGGTGCCGCACGTGCCGCTCACGATCGCGCGCGCCGCGGCGATGCTCGCGTGCATGGCGACTGCGCGCACGAGCGCGATGGCGTTCAATCGCTGGGCCGATCGCGACATCGACGCGATGAACCCGCGCACGAAATCGCGCCACGTGCCGAGCGGCCAAGTGAAAGCAGGCGAAGCCCTCGCGCTCGCGCTCGGCTCGGGCGCGCTCTTCATCGCGTTCGCCGCGACGCTCGGATTCTGGCCCGGCGTCCTCTCGCCGATCGTTCTCGCGGTGCTGCTCGGTTACTCCTACGCGAAGCGCTTCACGTGGACCGCGCACGCGTGGCTCGGCGTCGCGAGCGCGCTCGCTCCCGGCGGCGCGTGGCTCGCGTGCGGCGCGACGCCCAACGCCGGCATCCTCGCCCTCATGGCCGCGGTCGTCACGTGGCTCTTCGGCTTCGACGTCCTCTATTCGTTGCAAGATGCAACTTTCGATCGCGAAAACGGCCTGAATTCCGTGCCCGCGCGCTTCGGCCTCGGCCGCTCGCTCGTGATGAGCGGCGCCGCCCACGTGCTCACCGCGATTTTTCTCGCGCTCACCGGCCTGTGGCTTCACCGCGGCGCGCCATATTTCGCGGGCGTCGCCATCGTGACCGCGCTCCTCGTCTGGGAGCACGCCATCGTCGGCAAAGGCGATCTCCGCAAAATCGACAAGGCCTTCTTCGACGTGAACGCTTACGTGAGCCTCGGTTTCTTCGCCCTCGTGCTACTCGACGAAGCGCTCCGATGATCGACGCCAGGCTGAAGAAGTGGATCGAGTCGCAGGCTCTCTTTTTCGTCGCGACCGCGCCGCTCTCCAAAAAAAGTCACGTCAACGTCTCGCCGAAGCGGCCCATCGGGTCGCTCCGCGTGCTCGACGAGACGAGCCTCGACGGGCTGCCGGCGCTCGCGCGACGTCGAACGCCTCGACTCACTTGGCGACGCGCAAGATCTGACTGCCCGTCGCCCAATAGAGGAAGCTCGCGTCGCTCCGCATCAGCGTGAGCCCGGTTTGATTCGTCGCGACCGAGCGCGGGCCGCCCCCGCATCCGCTCAGCGGACACGTCACGATTTGGCTCGCGTTGCTGCTGTTGAGCGGCGCGTCGAAGTTGAACCAATAAACGCCGCTCGCGTCCGCGACGAGGTGCGTCGGGTATGGCTGCTTGGTGACGAACGAC
>DASXHD010000088.1:0-30502 GCA_036488725.1 Polyangiaceae bacterium
GCGCCGCGCCCGCGTCCACGCCGAATCGCGACGCGAGCAAACGAACCGTGCCGCTCGCTTTGTCGTCGGCGTCGAACGTCGCGTGCAAGTGAACGCTCGACCGCGAGCTCCGCGCGCCGTGCGCCGCGATGATCGACGCGACGAAATCGACGCGCTCGCTCGGCACCGATTCGTACTCGCCGATGTCCCACGTGAAGTCGCTGATTCGCCCGACGCGATCTTCGGTCGGCTTCATCTCGGGCGCGCGCTCGGCGATTTCGGCGGCGAGCGCCTCCAATTTTTCGCGCCGCCGCCCCCGCTCGTCCGCGTCGCACGGATCGACGCGCGCGATCCGTTTCCCGTCTCGCACGATCGCGATCGCGCCGTTCTCGGTCGTCGCCGCGTCGACTGGCCACTGCTTCACCGCGAGCTCGCCCCAGCTCGCCGGCCTCCCCGTCACGACGACGAGCTTCATCCCTGCGTCGTGGAGGTCCCAGAGCGCGCCGTACGCGTCGCGCGAGAGCACGCCGTGCGTGAGAAACGTGTCGTCGAGATCGAACAAGAGCCCGTCGATGCGTTTTCCGTCGCTCTTCGAAAGCGTGTCGACGGCTCTCATCAACGACCTTGGCGCGACTCGATGCGCGCGAGCAGCGACTTCAAGTAGAGGCCCTCGCCATGCGCAGCGAGCACCGGATGGTCCGGACCTTGGAAATGCCGCTCGACGACGATCGCCTCGCGATTCGCCCGGAGCGCGCCGGTCGCGAGCGCGCGCGTCAGCGAGCCCATGTCGATCGCGGCCGAGCACGAGCTCAGCGCGAGGTACCCGCCCGGCTTGGTCGCGCGACACCCGAGCTCGGCGATCTTCGTGTACGCGACGAGCGCGTTCTCCCGCCCGCCGCGCGTGGACGCGAGCCGCGGCGGATCGAGCAGCACGAGATCGAACCCGCCCTTCGCATCCGCGAGCAAGCTCCGCGCATCGGCGCGAACCCATTTCACGCGCCCGTCGAGCGCGTTCAATCGCGCGCACGACTCGCCGACTTCGATCGCGAGCCCGCTCTCGTCGCACGCGACGACTTCGCTCGCTCCGCCGCGCGCCGCCGCGAGCGCGAACGGCCCGACGAACGAATACGCATCGAGCACGCGCTTGCCCTTCGCGAGCTGCTCGACCCGCGCGCGCAGCGCCCGTTGATCGAAATAAAATCCGGTCTTCTGTCCGAGCTCGAGCGGAATCGCCCACCGCAAACGCCGCTCGAGAAAAACGAGCTCCTTCGTATCGTCGCCGAGGATGACGCCTTTGCCCGGCTCGAACCCTTCCATCTTCGCCGCGCCCGCGCTCGTGCGGTCGATCACCGTCTTCGGCTTCACGACGTCGAGCAGCGCTTGAAGCAGCAAGCTCTCGCGGAGCTTCATCCCGAAAGTTGTAAACTGCACGCAAATGGCATCGCCGAAACGGTCGACCACGAGCCCCGGCAAGTCGTCGCCTTCCGCGTGCACCAGCCGATAGCCGCTCGTCTCCGGGCTCGGGAGCTCGCATTGCTTTCGCCACGCGTCCGCCCGCCCGACCCGC
The DNA here is from genome assembly GCA_036488725.1 of Polyangiaceae bacterium. Taxonomy (GTDB): domain Bacteria; phylum Myxococcota_A; class Polyangia; order Polyangiales; family Polyangiaceae; genus DASXHD01. Next base: position 1,547 of record DASXHD010000088.1, read on the forward strand.
TCGTGAAAGAATCGCCCATCGAAGCGCGTCTTGTCGTCCCGCGAGAGGATCCGCACGACGATCGCCGATTTCGGCGAGTAAAAGCCGCGCCCGAGCAAATTCCCGCGCGGATCGACGACGCGCACCTCGTCGCCCGCCGTCGCGCCGCCCTCGACGCGGTCCACCGCCTGGGCATAAACCCAGGGGTGCCCGGCCCACACCGGCTGCACGTGACCTGGTTTCAGGTGGATGGTGGGCACGGCGCACCGTTACCACGGGTCCGAAACACGTGTGAACCGGCGTCCACGATTGGGCAACGGGACCCCGTATTTCCCTCTCAAAGGCGATGCTTGCGGTGGCACCGGCATTGCTTAGTCTTAGACTGCGTGCTTCTGGAGGCACGAGCTCATGACGAAGACGGTCGCTTCAATCTCCGCGTTTGCTCTCGTGATGGGCGTCTCGGCCGTGGCTGCCGCGCAGCAGAATCCGAACTGCCCGCCGGGTAGCTGGTTCTGCGCCGAGGCCCAAGTTCCGGGGCTCGGTGGCGCGCAGATCACCGTCGGCGGGGGCGCGCAGCCGCAGCCGCTCCAAACGCTGCCCGCTCCGGTGCAAGTCACGCCGCCTCCAGTCGTCGTCGAGCAGGCGCCCACGCCGCAGCAGCCGCCGGTCGTCGTCTATCAGCCGGCGCCGCCTCCGGTCGTCGTCGTGCGCCAGCCGCCGCCCGACTACCGCACCTATTACATTCGTCGCCGCGTGCCGCTCGTTCGTCCGCAGGAGTGGGGCCTCAATCTCCGCGTCGAAGGCGCGTTCATCGGCAGCGGCTACAGCAACAACGCGGGCCTCGGCGGCTTCGGCGCGAGCCTTCGTTACAAGCCGACGCCGTGGTTCGGGCTCGAGGCGGGCGCCGACTTCGTCATCGGCCGCGACTACAACGACTACGCGCGCAACGAGACCGCGCTCACGCTGAACGGCCTCCTCTTCTTGAACCCGCGCAGCCGCGCGCAAGTCTACTTGCTCGGCGGCTTCGGCTGGAGCATCGCGAACGTCACCAACGACACGTACCAGAGCAGCTCGAGCTTCGCGGAGCCGGTCGGTCTCGGCGAGAGCGTGAGCTACCACTACTTCGGCGGGCAAGCGGGCATCGGTCTCGAGTACCGCATGACGCCGCACCTCGCGTTCAACGTCGACATGCGCGGCTTCCTCCGCGGTCGCACCGACTCGAACGCCGACGCGCAGCCCGAGTTCCGCGACCCGTCGACGGGCCAGACGACGAACACGTCGGGCGGCCTGCTCTTCACGGGCGGCATGACGTTCTACTTCTGATAAGGACAGCGGGGTGACCCGCGGCGCGCGCATCGCACTCTCCGCCGTGGGCGGCGCGATGCTCGGGCTCGCGACGCCGCCGATCGATTTTTTTGCGGCGGCGTTCGTGGGCGAGGCGCTCTTCGCGTGCGCGCTCTTCCACGACGACGCCAAACCGAAGCGACCTTGGGCTGCCGGCGCGCTGCGCGGATGGCTCTTCGGCACGGCGGTGAACATCGCAGTGCTGCGCTTCGCGCCGTCGACGATCGTGCGCTTCACCGATTTGCCGTGGGGGGTGGCGCTCCTCGCGCTCGTCTTGCTCGGCATGTTCCAGGGGCTTCGGTGGCTCGTCTGCGGCTGGCTCACCATGCAGCTGCGCATGCGGCGCGTTCCGGGCTTTCTCGCGTTCGGCATCGCGACGTGGGTGAGCACCTTCGTGCCAGGCGTCTTCGCGTGGACGGTCGCGTCGGGCCTCTCGCCGATGCGCGCGCTCGTCCAGCTCGCCGATGTCGTGGGCGAGCGCGGGGTGAGCGCGCTCATCGCGATTTTCTGCGCCTTCTTCGCCGAAGCGGTCTACGCGGCCTTCGCGCGCGACCGTCGCCGATTGTTGCAATATGCAAGCATCGGCGCAGCCATTCCGCTCGCGATGACGATCGCCGGGGTCCTCCGCATTCGCGCGATCGAAGACGCGCGCAAGCACGCGCCGCACGTGCGCGTCGCGCTCGCCGAGCCGTCGACCGACGCGCGCATCCGCTGGGAAGCGAGCGCCGCCGACGACATCATGCGGCGCCTCACGATGCTCACGATCGCGGCCGAGCAGCGCGGAACCGATCTCGTCGTCTGGCCCGAAGCGGCGTACCCGTACACGATGTCGGCGACGCAGAAGAACGACTTCGTCGGCCCGCACGCGGTGCTCCAGCCCGGCGTCCGCGGGCCCGTTCTGACCGGCGTCATCATGCGCGCGAAAGACGGAGAGCTGAACGCCGCGACGATCGTCGACGAACGCGGCGTCGCGCCCGCATACGCAAAAATGCATTTGCTCGCGTTCGGAGAAGAAGTGCCGTTTTCGGAGACGTTCCCCGCGCTCCGCCGCGCGTTCGTGCGCGGCACCGGGCTCGTCCCCGGTCATCATCAAGTCGCGCTCGTGTCGGGCCGCATTCGCGCGGCGGTGCTCAACTGCTTCGAGGACACGCTCCCCGAAGCGGGGCTCGAAGCGATCGGCGTCGACCCGAACCTTCTCGTCAACGTGACCAACGACGCGTGGTTCGTCGAGACGCAAGAGAGCGAGCTTCACCTTCGCGTCGGCGCGATGCGCGCGATCGAGCTCCGGCGCGATCTCGTGCGCGCCGTGAACGAGGGCGTCACCTCGTGGGTCGACGCGACCGGCGCGGTGTGCGCGCGCTACGTTGGGCCCGTGGCGGGCACGCTGCCGACGACGCCCGCGCTCCTCGAGGGAAAGACAATCTACGCGCGCTTGGGCGACTGGGCCGGCGTCCTTCTTCTCGGTTTGCTCGCGGCAGCAACGTGGTTGGGCGCGCGACAAAAGCAAAACGGCGCGCCCCGTTGATTCGGGATCGCGCCGTTCGGCATCACGAAAGAACGTGAGTTACTGGATCAGGTCCTTGAGCGATTTGAGAGCGCGCGCGCCGATCTTCTTCTGCGCGGGCTTCGCCGGACGGTTCTCCATCTGCTTGGTGAACGGGTTGTAGCGCGGGCCGGCCGGAATCGGCTTGGTCTTGCGGACCTTGAGCTTGAGGAGGCCCGGGATCACGAACTCGCCGGGACCGCGCGATCCGAGCTGCTTCTTGATGATTTCCGTGAGGCTCTCAAACACGCGGTTGACGCTCTTCTTATCGAGCTCCGACATCTCCGCAATCTCGCTAATCACTTGAGCCTTGGTCAGACGCTTCTGGGTCATGTCAGCTTCCTCCTAATGATGAAACGTGATTCTTCGCAGCCGCTCGAACCGAGATTCTTGTCGGCGGAGCGGAGCCCCCCTGCTTGGGGCCTGCAAAAGCATGGGTAACACTCGCCCTGTGCATCTCGCAAGGGAAAAATAGGGTCCGCCGCGATGGGGCGTCGCGGTACCCTGGAAAAATAGGGGTCCGCCGCGAGGGCGAGCGCGCAAAAGCGAGCTGTTTTCGGATCCTTTTGCTCCATTCTGAACGCGCTTTAACCGCGTTTGACGCGGCGGTGCGGCTTTTCGGCCGCGGCGCACAGTCGATCGGTCTCGGCGCGCATGGCGCGATCCTTGGCGGCCGTCTCGTGGTCCCAACCGAGAAGATGGAGCAGGCCGTGCGCGAGGAGCATGGTGACTTCGTCGAGCGCAGGGCGGCCGGCGCGTTTCGCCTGTAAGCGGGCAGTCGGCAAGCTCACGATCACGTCGCCGAGCAAACGCGGAAGCTCCGCCGGGCTCGTTCGTGGCAGACCGCCACCCTCGTTCATTGCGAACGCGAGAACGTCGGTCGGCCGATTTTTTTTCCGATAGAGCCGGTTCAGCTCCTGGATTTGATCGTCGCCAGTAAGGAGGACTGAGAGCTCGCTGTTTCGGAGCTTCAGCGCCGTCATCATTCGAACCAACCGGCGCTCGATTTCTTCCCGCCGAACGCCTTGCCCGAGCCTCGTCTCGACGACGACGCGAACGGGCTTGGTTGTGCGACCGAGCATGGCTCGGAGAGGTGTGCTAGATGAGCGGCCGTGCGCGGTCAATCGACGTTTTGATCGATTCTTCAGCACACATTTTTGCCACAAGCTTTCCCATGCGCGTCGCCGTCGTCGTCCCCTCGTACCAAGCCCGCGCCACGCTCGGCGGGGTGCTGGACGGGCTCCTCGCGGCGCTCCCGAGCTTGTCGCGCGAGGACGTGATCGTCGTCGACGACGGGAGCACCGACGGGACCGCCGAGGTGGCGCGCGAGCGCGAGGTGCGCGTCGCCGAGCACACGCGAAATCGCGGAAAAGGTGCGGCGCTTCGCACCGGGCTCGCCGAGGCCGGGCAGCTCGGTTATCACGCCGCGCTCACCGTCGACGCCGACGGGCAGCACCCGCCCGAGGCTGCGCGCGCGGTGCTCGACGCGTCGAGCGACCCGAACGATCTCATTCTGGGTATTCGCGATCTCGCGCGCGCGGGCGCGCCGCGGGCGAACCAAATGTCGAATCGGTTTTCGAACCTCGTGCTCTCGGGCTTCGCGCGCAAGCGGCTCGCCGACACGCAGTGCGGGCTCCGGCGTTATCCGATCGCCGGCGTGCTCTCGCTCGGTTGCCGTGCCGAGGGCTACGCTTTCGAAGCCGAGGTTTTGCTTCGCGCGGTCGCGGCTCGCGTTCGCGTGCGCGAGGTTCCGATCGACGTGCTCTACCCGCCGGAGAACGAGCGCGTCACCCACTTCGACAGCGTGCGCGATCCGGCGCGCATCGTCGCGACCGTGCTCCGCACGATGGCCGACGTGCACCTGCTCCGAACGTCGCCGCGCTCGGTCGTGCGCGTCGAAGCCAGCGAGCCGCCCGCGAGCGAGAAGCGTCCGACGGCGCTCCCCGGCGCCGCGGAGTAAAGAGCGATGAGACGGCGCGGCAAGGTCTTGATCGCGCTCGCTGCGCTGATCGGCGCGCCGATCGTGGCGCACTACGCGATCCTCGCGACGACCGGTTTTTCCGCGCCGAAAATCACCGTGCCCAACGAGCACATGGTCGAAAAAGACGGCATCCGCCGCGTCGGCCCCGCTTATTCGATGGTGCGCGCCGGCGTGCGCGAGGCGTATCTCGAAGGCACGCCCGAAGAGCTCGGCGAGCGCAACGCTCATCTCCTCGGCGATCGGATGAACGCCGACGAGACCGAGCTCTGGGGAACGTTCGCGCACTTCGTCCCGATCTCGGCGCTCCGCACGCTCATCATGGACGTGAGCCGCGTGCAGTACCGGCACATCGAGGACAACGTGCCCGAGCCGCGACGCCGCGAGCTCGCCGCCGCCGCCGCCGCGATGCAGCCCGATCCGAACGCGTCGCACATGCCGACGTACGAGCGCGTCGTCTTTCTTCATTCGGTTTACGACATCTCGCTCTCGTTCGAGCACTCGCCGCTCATCGGCTGCTCGGCGTTCGCGCTCGGGCCGAGCATGACGAAGGATGGTCACGTCCTCGTCGCCCGCGCATTCGACATGGAGATCGGCGACGTCTTCGACAAGGACAAGGTCGTCTATTTCGTGCGGGAAAATGGCCGGATTCCATACGCGAGCGTGGCGTGGCCCGGGCTCACCGGCGTCATCACCGGGATGAACCTCGACGGCGTGACGGTGCTCGTCAACGGCGCGCGCGCCGGCGAGCCGCGCACGACGGGGATGCCGGTCGTCTTCAGCCTGCGCAAAACGTTGCAGAGTGCACACAATACCGAAGAGGCCGTCGACGTGCTCTCGCATCAAGACGTGATGGTCTCGCACATCGTCTTCGTCGCCGACGCGGCCGGGCATTTCGCCGTCGTCGAGCGCGCGCCGGGGCACCCCGCGTACGTGCGGCGGACGTTCGCCGACCCCGAGCGCGTCGCGGTGACCAATCACTTCGAGGGCGATCTCAAAGACGATCCGAAAAACATTTGGGTGCGCGATCACACCACGACGCTCGCGCGACGCGCCCGGCTCGACGAAATGCTCGGCGCGCTCGCGCCCGCTTCGGTGGACGCGACGTCGGCGGTGGGCATGCTGCGCGATCATCAGTGCGCGCACGGGCAAGCGTGCGCGCTCGGCGATCGGCGCGAAATCGACGCGCTCATCGCGACCCACGGGGTCGTCGCGGATCCGACCGACAAAGTCATTTGGGTCAGCAAAGGCCCGCATCTCTCCGGCGAGTTCGTGCGCTTCGACTTGAAGGCGACGTTCGCGGCGAATCACGATCCGGCGAGCGAGCCGCCGCCCGAGACGATCGCGGCCGATCCGATCCTCGCTGATGGGCGCTACGAAGAAGGTCGTAAGCACGCAGGCGGCCCGAAAATCGGCGGAGACGCGAAATGAAGCGTCGCGCGTTTTTGATCTCGCTCGGCGCCTCTCTGATCTCTCTGCGCGCGTCGGCCGATTCGGTCGACGACACGCTCGCCAAAGTTTCGCGCGCTCGCGCCGGCGCGCGAACGCTCGTCGGTCCGTTCACGCAAACCGCGACCGTCGGGCTCCTGCGATCGCAGGTCGTCTCGAACGGAAAGCTCTACCTCCAATATCCGAGCAGGCTTCGCTGGGAGCTGGGTCCTCCCGATTCGGTGACGTATTGGGTCGCGCCCGAGGGCCTCGCGTATCGCAGCGCGCACGGGAGCGGGCGCGTGCCGATCGACACGACGCAACAAGCCGACGTCGAGGCGCTCCGCGCGATGCTCGGCGGCGACATCTCGGTTCTTCGCTCGCGCTTCGACGTTCGCGAAGTGCCGTCGGACACGGGAGGCCCCGCGTTCGAGTGCACGCCCAAATCGGCGCTTCGTTTGCGCAAGCTCACCTTCGCGCTCGACGCCGACCTCGTGCGTCCGCGCAAAGCGACGATCGTCTACGACAACCGCAACAAAACCGAGATCGTCTTCGGCGAGCTGCGGCGCGACGTGCCGATCGATCCCGCGCTGCTCGTTTTGCCGTAATTTTGGCCCGACCGCGCGGCGTCGGGCAACCTTCGCGCATGCAGACCGCGCAGCAGAATTTTGCCGGGCCGGAGCGCAGGCGCCACCGCGTCTACGTCACCAAAAACACCGAGTATCACTTCCGCGACGGCTTTTGCGTCGCCGTGCGCGACAGGCGCAGCGGTGATTTTTTGCAGGGTCACCTCGCGCTTCGCCGGCGCATTCACGGCGGCATCAAGTTTTACCTCAACGGCGCGATCGTCCCGAACCCGGGCGAGCCGGTCGTCGGCGAGTCGCTCTATTTCGCGACCGACGGGCGCGATCTCGTGACGAGCCCGCTCGAGGGCGTCGAGCGACCGACGAAAGAAATCGTGCACGCTTATCCGTCGGTCCGCGAGACAGCAAAGAAACACTGAGTTACATAAGCGGACCATGCTCGCAGTGCCTCCGCGCATCGAGGTCGTGCGCCGCCCGGTCGAAACGCAGCGTCTCGCCCTCGTTCCGATCGAGACGTCGGACGCCGCCGATTTGTGGAGCGCGGTGCAGGGCTCGCGCGCCGAGCTCGAGCCGTGGCTGCCGTGGGTGCCGTTCAACGCCGACCAAGACGCGAGCTACCGCTACGCCGACGCGAGCGCACAAGATTGGGACAACGCGCGCGCGTGCCGCTTCGGCATTCGCGACAAGAAAACGCGCAAGCTCTACGGCGTCGTCGGGCTCGAGGCGTTCGCGCACCTTCATCAGAGCGTCGAGCTCGGGTACTGGCTTCGTACCGATTCGACCGGCCACGGCTACATGACCGAGTCGGCACGCGCGATCGTCGGTTGGGCGTTCACGGTTTTGCACGCGCATCGCGTTCGCGTCGCGGCGGCGACCGACAATCGCGCGTCGCTCGCGGTCATCGGGCGGCTCGGTTTTCGATTCGAGGGCATCGCGCGTCAAGCCGAGCGCTGCCACGGGCGATGGCTCGATCACGCCGTCTTCGGTTTGCTCGCGACCGACGCACGCACCTGAGGAGCTCGCGTCATGCGCGTCGAGAGTCCGGAGTGGTTCGACGCGCAGTATCTCGCCACCGACGATCCCCGCGCGCAGTCCGGGTTTCGTGGCAGCGCTGCGCGCTGGGAAGCCGCGCGGCGACCGATCACTCGCGGCATCGATGCGCCGGGCGCGCTCCTCGACGTGGGATGCGCGAACGGCCTCTTGATGGAATCGCTCACGCGCTGGAGCTCGCACGCGATCGAACCCTACGGAGTCGACTTCGCGCCCGCGCTCGTCGCGCGCGCGAAGGAGCGACTACCCGTTTGGGACGAGCACATCTTCCTCGCGGACGTGAGCACGTGGGCGCCGCCGCGCGCATTCGATTTCGTCCACGTGCGGCTCGACATGCTCGATCTGCGGGACGTGCGCAGTTTCGGCCGGCGCGTCATCGTCAGCTCGGACGGAAGCTTCGCCCGCACGGATTCAGAGCGCGCAGCTCGAGTCGCCCACGCGCTTCGATCACGCGGCTGGACCCTCGTCGGCGAAACCTACGCGCGCGACGACGAGCAAGGTGTCGAAATCGCGGTCGCGTGGACGTGATGCGCGAGCTACCTCGCGGCAGCGTCATCGCACGCTTTTGACGAGCGCGCGCACGCGGTCGATTCCTTCGACGCTTTGCGCGCCGTACCAGCAGAGATCTTTTCCGCTCGTGAAGACGACCTCGGCCTTGATCGGGAGCGCTCGAAAGACGCGCGCGTCTTCTTCGCTGAACGGGTGCGGCTCGTCGGGCAGGAGCACGAGCTCGGGCGCGCGCATCGTGACCTCGTCGAGCGTTACGCGCGGATAGCGAACGTCGCGCTCGCCGGGCGCGATGGGGCGCGCGCCCGCGATGTCCGCCGCGAGCGGGTAGCGGCGCTCGCGATCGGCGAAGACATTTTGGGCGCCGCAGAGGTCGAGCATGTCGGAGACGAACGTCGCACCGTGGATCGTCATCAGCGGGTCCATCCAAATCGGACAGAACGTTCGGAGCGGCGGCTCGGACCCGCGCGCGGCCTCGGCGCGCTTCACGGCGTCGTAACCGCGGCGCACGAGATCCTTTACATGTGAATCTTTTTCGACGCGGAAAACACGGGCCAAACGCGCGAGGTGCGCGAGACCCTCGGCGACGCGTTTGGGAAACGCGACGAGCACACGGACGCCGCGCTCGGCGAGCTTCTCCAAATCGGCGCGCGTGTTTTCTTCTCGGTTGGCGAGGACGAGGTCGGGGTGCAAATCGCAAATATCGTCGACGCGCGGGTTCTTCGTGCCGCCGACGCTCGGCACGCCGGGCGCGTCGCAATAATCCGTACGCCCGACGAGCGAGCTCGCGGCGCCGAGGGCTTGCACGTTCAGCGTGTCGCTGGGGACGAGCGAGACGACGCGCATCTCAAAACTCCGACGGGAGCTCCGGCGGAACGCCCGGGCCGCCGTCGGCGTGCGCGCCGACCTTCACCGCGCAATCGGCCCACTCGGCGTCGCCGCATTTCGGAGCGCGCTCCATGCAGCCGAGCACCGTGCGTTGCTCGCGCTCGACGAGACGGTCCAAGACGAACGCGCAGCCACGATCGCATTCGTGCGGCGTGCAGGCGAAGATCGTTTTTTTGCACGCGTCGGCGCACGCGATGTCGGGCCGATCGCGCGGCTCCATCGGGCACGCGACGAACGAGCCGAGCGCCGCGAGCGCCAGCGCGAACGCGAGCCGCTTCACCCGCCCGCCTCGCTGACGGCTTTGTCCATCGCCTCGCGTAGTCGGTCGGGACCTTGCGCGCCCTCGACGAGATCCTTGCCGATCCAAATCATCGGGAGCCCGTGGCCGTTGACGGCTTTGAAGTCGGCCTCGTCGGATTCGATTTTCTTTTGCGTCTCGGGCGCGGCCAAGCACGTGCGAAATGCGTTTTCGTCGAGGCCGACGCCGACGGCCATCTTGGTGCAGCCGTCGTCGGTGAGGTCTGCAGGCGGCGCGCTGATGAGGACCGCAGCCATCTCGTCGCCTTTGCCGAGCGTCTCGCCGCACGTCGCCGCGCGGGCCGCGGTCGCCGCGTGCGGGTGGAGGCTCGTCAGCGGCACCTGTTTGCGCACGAGGCGGAACTTACCTCGATACTTGTCGAGCGCAGGTTGGAAATCGGCGGCGGTCTGCCGGCAAAACGGGCACTCGAAGTCGATGAAGTCGACGATGGTGACTTTTCCGGGCGGCGTCTTTTTCATCTCGGCGGCGATGACGTCGGGCACGCGCGGCTTGATGAGCGCGTTGCCGACGAACGGCACCGCGGCCGCGAGCGCGAAGAGCGCCGCGATGCCGAGCGCGCTCCGCCCGGACGGCACGTCTGCTTCGCTGCGAACGCGCATCAGCACGACCGAGAGCAAGACGATGCTGCCGATGTCGACCGTCATGCAGTATGCACAGAACGTCCCGAGCGCGAACTGGAGAAAAAGCAAAAGGCCGGCCGCGAGCGCGCCGAACGTCGCGATCACGAGATGCGCGAAGCGCGCGACGTTTCCGCGAAGAAGCGCGAGCAGCGCGAGCAGCGCGTAACCGGCGACGCCGACCGCGGGCGTCGGCAGCCCGAAGAACATGTGCGCCCAGCCCGTGGAGCGCAGCTGCGCACAGCCGCCGTTCGCCGAGCAGAAGAGCGGCAGCGGTCGCAAGTAGTCGACGAGCAGCGCGCTCGACGCCGCGAGGCCGAGCGCCGTGAGCACGACGATCGCCGCGATCACGAGCCGCTGTGTCTTCTGCTCCGTCAGCCCCGATTCGGCCATGCGTCAGTGGAATAGAAAAAACTGGTACATATGCAACCCATCTCGATGTCTTCGTCTTCCCTTCCACAGAAAAGCCGCATTCTCCGTCTGCTCGGCTCGCAGGACCGCGCGCGTCACGCGCGCGAAATCGCGAGCGACCTCGACGTCGCAGAAGGCGCCTACGCCGGGCTCGTTCGTCAGCTCGACGACATGGTCTACGAGGGTGAGCTCGCCGTTCGGCCGGGCCACCGTTATGCCCTGGTCAAAGAAAACAAAAAGTTACGCCGCGAGTCGGAGACGGTCGAGGGCTGGCTCTCGATGACGCCGCGCGGCGCCGGCTTCGTCTCGCGCGAGGGCGGCGACGTCTACATTTCGCCCGAAGCGGTGAACAGCGCGATGCACGGGGACAAAGTTCGCGTCAACGTGGTCGCCCGCGGCACGCGCGGGCCCGAAGGCGAGGTCGCCGAGGTGCTCGAGCGCGGCACCAAGCGCGTCGCGGGCGTCCTTCGTCGCCGCGGCAAGAGCGCGTGGCTAGAGCCCGACGACACGCGCATTCGCGGCCCGATCGTGCTCACGTCGACGCTCGACAAAACGGCCGAGGGCAACAGCGGCCACGACGGCGACGCCGCGGTCGTCACGATCACGCGCTTTCCGGCGCAGCCCGGCGAAAATCCCGAGGGCAAGCTCGACGCGGTCCTCGGCCGCCCCGGCGAGCTCTCGGTCGAGGTCGCCAAGGTCCTCGTCACCGAGCAAATCGAAGAGGTCCACTCCGAGGACGCGACGCGCGAAGCCGAAGCGTTCGGCGAGACGGTGCCCGCGCGCATGCTCGAGGGACGCGTCGATCTCACGCACCTTCCGCTGCCGACGATCGATCCCGAGGACGCGCGCGATCACGACGACGCGGTTTGGGTCGAGCGCAGCGACAACGGCGGCTACCGCGCCTGGGTCGCGATCGCCGACGTCTCGAGCTACGTGCAGCCGGGGACGAAGATCGACGCCGAAGCGAAGGCGCGCGGCTGCAGCGTGTACCTGCCGGACCGCGCGGTGCCGATGCTCCCGCGCGCGCTCTCGTCGAATTTGTGCTCGCTCCTGCCGCACGAAATTCGGCTCTGTTTGTGCGCCGAAATCGTTCTCGACGGCAAAGGCGAGGTCGTCTCCGAGACGCTTCATCGCGCGTTCATGAAGTCGCAGGCCAAGCTCACCTACGGCGGCGTCGCGACCGCGCTCGGCCTCACCGACAAAGCGAAAGAGCAACCCGAGGCGCGCCCGATGGTCGAAGGCCTCCGCGTCGCCTACGAGCTCTCGCGCATTTTGCGAACGAAGCGCATGAAGCGCGGCGCGCTCGACCTCGAGCTCCCCGAGGCGAAGATCATCCTCGACGAAGAGACCGGTCACCCGACCAACGTCGAGCAACGCGCGATGGACGCGGGCGTCGCGCGCGCCTACCAGCTCATCGAGGAGCTCATGCTCCTCGCCAACGAGGTCGTCGCGCGCTGGCTCGTCGCCCGCAAGATGCCGACCGTGTTTCGCGTCCACGCGCCGCCCGACGAGCAGAAGCTCGCCCGCTTCCTCACGCTCTGCGAGGAGCTCGGCTTCAAGACCGACCTCGAAGCGGTGCGCGATCCGCGCGAGCTCTCCAAGCTCTTGAAGAGCATGGTCGGCCACCCGAAGGCCGCGGTGCTCCACGGCCTCTTGCTGCGTTCGCTCAAGCAAGCGACGTACGACATCGTCAACGTCGGCCACTTCGGGCTCGCGTCGAAGGCGTACGTCCACTTCACGTCGCCCATCCGACGTTATCCGGATTTGCTCGTGCATCGCGGCGTCCACGCGGTGCTCGAAGCGGACGCTCGCCAAAAACGCGTCCACATGAGCGACGAGCAGCAAGCCGAGCTCGCCGAAGCGGCGCTCCTCTCGTCGAAGAACGAGCGCCGCTCGATGGAAGTCGAACGCGAGGTCTCGAACTTGTACCGCGCGTTCGTCATGCGCGACCGCGTGGGCGCGCGCTTCGCGGGCGTCGTCTCGGGCCTCGTCGGGAGCGGCGTCTACGTGACGCTCGAAGCGCCGTTCGTCGACGTGCTCGTTCGTTACGAAGACCTCGGCGGCGACCGCTACGAGCTCGACGACACCGGCCTCCGCGCCGTCGGGTCGCGCTCCGGCGACGCGGTGCAGCTCGGCGACGCGATGCTCGTCGAAATCGCCGACGTCTCGCTCATCCGCCGCACGGTCTACGCGAAACGAGTCGGCGGCGAAGAGCGAACCCGCTCGCGCAAAGCGCCCAAACCGCAGCGCACCAAACCAAAACCGCGCTTCCAACCCAAGCACGCCCGCGGCGCCAAAGGCTCCCGCCGCGGCCGCCGCTGAACGCTCCGAGAGAGAAAATTCTCACGAGCGGCGCGGCGCCGAGCGCGACCGAGCACGACCGGGGGAGCCCCTAAATCGAAATATCCCGCCTCGGATCTTCCTTCTGATGCTCCGCGAGCTTCTCGAAGATCGAAGTCAGGTCCGCCCCATCGCCCGTCGGGATCTGCAGCTGGAAGTGCACATAGAGATCACCCTGGTTGCCTTTGCGCTGAACGCCTTTGCCCTTCACGCGCATCACGGTGCCGCCCTGCGTTCGCTCGGGCACCTTGAGCGTGACCGAGCCGTCGATGGTTGGAACTCGAACTTTCGCGCCGAAGTAAGCTTCGTGCAGCGCGAGCGGCAGCTCCACGTGCAAATCGTCGCCTTCGCGCCGAAAATATTTATGCGGACGAACGTGAATCGTGAGCACCAAGTCGCCTCGCGCACCACCGTTCGGCGAAGGCGCGCCCTGCCCCGCGATGCGCACGCGGTTCCCCTCGGCCGCGCCGGGCGGAATGCGCACCGTGACCGGCGCGCCGCCCATCTCGGTTCGAAGCTCGAGCGTCGTTCCGCGAACGGCCGAGACGAAGTCGACCGTGATCTCGCTCTCGACGTCTTGCCCGGGCATCGGCCCGCGCCGGCGACCGCGACCGAAGAGATCGCCGAACACGTCGCCGAATCCTTCGGGGTTGTTGCCCGCGGCGCCGCCGAACAAATCTTCGATGTTCACCGTGCCGGTGCGCACGCGCTGGCCGCCTCCGCCTTGCGACGCCCACTGCCGATACGCGCGCTGGCGTTCGGCGTCGAAGCCCTCGCGCAGACCTTCTTCGCCGAACTCGTCGTAGAGCTTGCGACGGTCGGCGTTCGAGAGAACTTCGTAGGCGTGGTTGACCGACTTGAACTTCGACTCGGCCTGCTTGTTCCCCGGGTTTTTGTCGGGGTGCAGATCTTTGGCGAGCTTGCGATAAGCCTTCTTGATGGCGTCGGGCTCCGCGCTCTTCGGCACGCCGAGCACGGCGTAGAGATCGTCGGCCATGGGTCACGCGCAGCGTAAGGCTGCCGCTCGGGCCGGGCAAATGGTTAGGGCGCGTCCGGGCGACGTGGCAAATCGGTGAGCTCCGGCAGAGCCAGGTCGACGCGCCAGACCTTGCCCTCTTTCACGCAGCGAACGGTCGCGTGATCGCTGGGCTCGGCGCCAGCGACGTCGACGGTCGCGGTCGTGCCTTGGACGGTCGGCGTGAAGCGCGTCGGCGTGAAGCGCAGCGCGAACCGGCCGGGCGCGAGCACGTCGCGCGCCTCGACGTGGTGGCCTTCGATCAAGCTCGCGCGATCGGCGCGTTTTTCGAGCGCTTCGTGCGTGCCGCGGCTCAGCAGGTCCCACGCCGAGCGCGCTTCGATCGGATCGGTTTCTTGCGCGCTCATGCGATCGATCCACTCGCGCACGGCGCCGTCGGGCGTCGCGTCGGGCGGCCGCCGCGAGCACGAGACCGCGAGCGCGGCCAACAAAGCGAACGACGCGAAACGCACTCGCAGGAAATTACACGTCGCGCGATCGAGGTCGATACGATTTGTTTCGAAGTGCGAGCCGTTCGACTGCATTGGGAAGGCAAAGAAGCTCACGGGCCGAAAAAAGCCGTGCGCCCCCTCGAGCGCGTGCTCGAGAGACCCGATGGGAGCGCGCTCCTTCGCGGCGACAACCTCGACGTGCTCCGCGCCTTGACCGCGACGCACGCCGAGCAGGTGACGCTCGCGTACATGGATCCGCCCTTTTTGACGGGCCGCCAGCACGAAACGCGTGACCGCCGTGTGGCGTTCGACGATCGCTGGAGCGACCGCGCCGCGTACCTCGAGTCGCTCGGCGCGCGTCTCTCGGCGATTCGCGATTTGCTCGCGCCGCACGGCTGCGTCGTCGTGCACGTCGACCCGAAGACGAGCCACTACGTGAAAGTCCTCTGCGACGAAATCTTCGGCGAAGATTGCTTCGCGAGCGAAATCGTGTGGCGCTATCGGCGCTGGCCTTCGCGCACGCCGAACTTCCAGCGCGTTCACGACGTGCTGCTCCGCTATCGGAAGAGCGCCGAGGCCGAGCCGCGTTACCACGCGCTCTACGAGCCGCTCGCCGCTTCGACGCTCGCGACTTGGGGCACGAAAAAGCAGCGCGCCGTGGTGAAGGACGGTCGGCGCCTGCGCTCGTCCAAGACCGAAGAGGCGACGCCGGGCGTCCCGATGGGCGACGTCTGGGACATCGGCGTCATCGCGCCGGTCGCGCGCGAGCGGACCGGCTACCCCTCGCAAAAACCGGAGGCTCTCCTCGAGCGGCTGGTGCTCGCCCTCTCGTCGCCCGGCGAAATCGTGCTCGATCCGTACGCGGGCAGCGGGACGACGCTTGCGGTCGCCGAGCGCCTCGGTCGCGTCTTCGTCGGCATCGACCAGAGCGACGTCGCGATCGAAACGACCATTGCCCGCTTGCGCGCGTCTAGTCCACCCCAGTACCGTAGGCCGCCATGGGCTCGTCGCGCCTGACCGGGACGATTTTCGCCGTCATCATCGTCGCCGTCGGCGTGGCGTTCTTTTTCCGGACCGCCGGAGACGGCGTGATGTTCGGGTTCTTCGGCCTCGGCGCGCTCGCCGTGCTCGCGGTTTACTGGGCGGGCACGGGCGGCGGCGGCGAGGCGAGCGACGAGCTCCGGCGCAACCTCGGCGACGCGTCGCGCAAGGTCCGCGACGGCGTCGGCTCGCAAACGACGACAATCGAAGACACGATGCGCGTCGCGCGCGAGCTCTCGATCTCGATCAAAGACTCGGCCGCACACGCCGACACGCTCGCGTCGAGCGCCGAAGAGTCGAGCTCGGCGATCTTGCAGATGACCGCGACCCACGACGAGGTCGCCGAAAACATCGGCGAGCTCGCGGGCAGCGTGCGCGAAACGGTCAGCTCGATCGAAGAGATGGCGTACTCGATCAAAGAGGTCGCCAAGAACGTCGACGCGCTCTCGCTCACCGCCGAGGAGACGAGCTCGTCGATGAACGAGATGGACGTCTCGATCGACCAGGTGCAATCGAACGCCAACGAGACTGCGCGCCTCTCCGAAGAAGTCGCGCTCGACGCCGAAAAAGGCGCCGAAGCGATCTTGAAGACGATCAGCGAGATTTACCGCATCAAAGAGAGCTCGCAGGAAGCGGTGCAGGTCATCTCGAACCTCGGCACGCGCATCGAGGCCATCGGGCAAATCGTGAACGTCATCGACGACGTCGCCGAGCAAACGAATTTGCTCGCGCTGAACGCGGCGATCATCGCGGCGCAAGCGGGCGAGCAAGGCAAAGGCTTCGCGGTCGTCGCCGACGAAATCAAAGACCTCGCCGAGCGCGCCGGCGCGTCCACGCGCGAAATCACGGATTTGATCAAGACGGTGCAGGCCGAGAGCAAGAACGCGATCAGCGCGGTCGAGCGCGGCGCGCACAACGTCGACCGCGGCGTCGAAGTGTCGAACGAGGCCGAGCGCGCGCTGAAGAAGATTCTCGAGTCGTCGCAGAAGTCGACGAACATGGTCCGCGCGATCGCGCGCGCGACCGTCGAGCAAGCCAAGGGCAGCAAGCAAGTCACCGACGCGATCGGGCGCATCGCCGAGACCGTTCAGCAGATCGCGGCGGCGACCGCCGAGCAAGCGCGCGGCACCGAGCTCATCACGAAGAGCGCCGACAAGATGCGGCTCATCTCGCAGCACGTCGAGCGGAGCTCGCAAGAGCAGGCCAAAGGGAGCCGGCAGATCACGACGTCGATCGAGCGGATCTCTCAGCTCGTCGGCCAGCTCGCCGCCGCCCAGCGCACGCAGACGCGTTCGTCGGAGCAGCTCGTCGCGAGCGCGACCAAAATGGAGGAAACCCTCCGCTCCCAAGAGGCCGCCGTCGCTCGCTTGGCAGACTCCCTCGAGCCCAAGCGCGCCTGACGCCAAAAAAGAACCCGATCGTTCGGAGCCGAACGATCGGGTCGATTTTCAGCCGTTTTGGCTGGTTTCGTGAACGGTCAGCGGGCCCAGCGGCCGTGCTCGAGACGGTAGCCATGACCGGTGTTGACCCAGTGGTCGGGCTCCCAGCGCATGCCGGCGCGCGCGGCCGACCAGCGACCGCCGATCCAGACGTGACGGCTGCCGTTCCAGTGCCAGTAACCCGGAATCCAAACGCCACCGCGCGGAGCCGGCGGGCGGACCTCGACGAGCGGCGGAGGCGGCGCTGCCGCGACCTCGACGACCTGCGCAGGCGGAGGCGGCGGCTCGTAGACGACCGACGGCGCTGCCGGCGGCGCGGCCCAGCGGCCCTCGTGGAAGTAATAATGCCCGGCGCGGTTTTCCCACCTCGGCGCTTCGTACGTGTAACCGACTTGCGGCGGCGCGGCCCAGCGCCCGTGGATCCAAACGTGACGCGAGCCGTTCCAGTGCCAGTAACCCGGAACCCAAGTCTGGCCGGGCGGAGCGACGCCCTGCACTTCGACTTGCGGCGGCGGCGGCGCTTGCGTGACCTCGACCTCGCCCGGCGCGACCGTCATCACGGGCGCGTGCGCCCGCATGCGCGCGAGCTGATGCTCGAGGATCATGTCGGCGCGGGCCATCAGCCGATCGACACGCGCGACCGTCGCCGTGTCGTGCGCTTCGTTCGCGAGCTTGCGAATGCGCCAGAGCTTGGCGGCGCGCGCCCAGTGCTCGTCGATGAAGTGACGCTCTTCGTCGGTCGCTTCGCGGTTCTCTTCGTGAATCCACTGACGAATGTGCGCGTCCGTGCGGGCCTGATAGGCGTGCTGCTCGGGCGTGATCTCGATGATGGGCCCTTGCGCACGGGCCATCGGTGCTGCGAGCAAGGCGACGACTGCAGTGAGCGCGCTAACGTGCTTGAACATGACGTCCTCCACCAGATTTGACGGAGGCCATCCTAACCCCATTCACCGGGGCGCCGTCTTTACAAAAGTTTAGAATCAGGCGCCGATCGCGCAGAAACCTTCGTAGTCGACGTAGCTCGTGATCTTCGGCGCGGAGCTGCAAACCGGGCAGCTCTTGTCCTTGCGAAGACGGAGCTCGTGGAAGCGCATCTTCAAGCTGTCGTAAGCGAGGAGACGGCCGGAGAGCACGTCGCCTTTGCCGAGAATGAGCTTGATCGCTTCGGTCGCTTGAATGGTGCCGACGATTCCGCAGAGGATGCCGAGCACGCCCGCTTCTTGGCAGCTCGGCGCGAGGTGCGGCGGCGGCTCGGGATAGAGACAGCGGTAACAAGGCCCTTCGGGCACGCCGAATTTCTGCGCCGCTTTTTTCGGCACGAAGGTCGTCACTTGGCCGTCGAAGCGGAAGATCGATCCGTGCACGATCGGCTTGCCGAGAAAGACGCTCGCGTCGTTCACGAGGTAGCGCGTCGGGAAGTTGTCGGTGCCGTCGACGACGAGATCATATTGGCTGAAGAGACGCTCGACGTTCTCGCTCGTGAGGCGCTCTTGGTGCGGGACCACTTTCACGTCGGGGTTGAGATCCGAGATCGCTTTTTTCGCGCTCTCGACTTTGGGCTCGCCGACGCGGCTCGTCGCGTGGAGAATTTGGCGCTGGAGGTTCGACGCGTCGACCGTGTCGGCGTCGACGATGCCGAGCGTGCCGACGCCTGCGGCGGCGAGATAGAGCGCGGCGGGCGATCCGAGGCCGCCCGCGCCGAGGAGGAGCACCTTGGATTGGAGGAGCTTCACTTGGCCCGCTTCCCCGACCTCGGGGAGCAGGATGTGACGCGAGTAACGGTCGCGCTGCGCCTCCGTGAGGCTCGGCGGATGGTCGACCGGGTACGTCAGATCTTTCCAGCGGACGAACCCGGGGTTCGCGCTGAGCACGTTCGTGTAGCCGAGCTCTTGGAGCGTCGCGGCCGCGAGCGCGCTTCGCGAGCCGCCCGCGCAGTAGACGACCACTTCGGCGTTTTTGTCCGCCACGCGCGACTCGATTTGCGACTCGAGAAATCCGCGCGGCACCGAGATCGCGCCGGGAATGAAGCCCTGGCGGTACTCTTCCTTTTCGCGCACGTCGACGACGACGAGGTTGTCTTTCGCCTCGAGCCGGCGGCGCAGATCCTCGAGCGAGATCTCGCGGATGCGCTTTCGGACCGCGGCGAGCAGGTCGGAATAGGTGGCGGGCATGACCCGGCTACTGTGGCGTCGGCGGACGACTTCGTCAAGACGAAGGCTCCTCTACTATGACGAAGGGCTCAGCTGAGCGCTTGGATGCGAACGACGAGGTCGCGCGCGTGCGCGGGGCGCGCCGCGAGGTCGCCGGTGCAGAGCTTCGCGAGCGCGCGCCAGCGTGAAAAGTCTTCTCGTTCGGTCACGACGTCGAGCACGTCGTCGAGCACGCGGCCGAACGCGTAGACGTCGTCGCGAAAATCGGCGGGCTTCTTCGCGAGACGCTCGGGGCTGACGTAACCCATGCTGCCCGGCGGCGACGCTTCGCCCGCGCGGCGCGCGATGCCGAAGTCGGCGAGCACAGGCATGTCGGGCGCGACCAAGAGGACGTTCGCCGGCTTCACGTCGAGGTGCACGAGGCTCGCGTCGTGCACGCGCGCGAGGGCTCGCGCCAGCGGCAAGAGCCAGCGCTCGATCGGCAGGAGCGCGGCCTTGTCGCGCGCGCGGATGCGTTCGCGGATCGCGCCGAGCGGCGCCCACTCGAGCGCGATCCAGCCGTGGTCCGGATCGACGTCGAACACGCGAACGACGCCCGGCCCCGCGAGCGCGACGGCGCTGCGCACCTCGTGGAGGAGCTGATCTCGGTCGCGCGTCGGCTCGTGATAAACCTTGAGCGCGACGCGACGGCCGAGATCGCGATCTTCGGCTTCGTAGACGGCGCCCGCGCCGCCGCGCGCGACCTCGCGGAGGAGCTGATACGGCGAGTCGGGCTCGGCGGCGACGACCGTGTTTTGTTCGGCGCCTTTCGGGCGCTCCTGCGCGAGGCCGAGGGTCGCGCGGTGGCGGCGATGGCGTTCGAGCGCGCCCGGGTGATCGATTTCGCGGAGGAGCACGCGCTCGACGAGCGAGAGCGCGCGCGGGACGTCGCCGCGCTCGGCCTCGAGATCGCTGAGCAAGAGGAGCGCCGAAGGGGTCGTTGCATTCTGCAACAATTGAATCGCGCGCGTGGGCTCGCCGCGATCGACGAGCGCGGCGGCGGCCACGACGAGGAGCCCCTCGGGGATCGCGTGATCGGCGGCCGCGGTCGTGATCGCTTCGAGCGCCGCCGCTTCGTCCGCCGTGCTCCGGAGGCGCCGAAAGATGCCGACTGCGTCGTCTTCGTCAGGGCCGCCTTCGAGCCCGCACTGCGCGAGCCGATCGAGCTCGGTCGGAGCCGGAGTCGGAGCTGGATTCCGAGTCGGAGACGGATTCGGCGGCGGACTCGGAGACGGATCCGGCGGTACCGAGTCCTTCTTGCCGACGAGCTTGGACCAGAAGCCCACGCTTACTTCTCGCACGAAAAATCGGACGAGCGCGAGTCCGCCCAGAAGCGGTACGGCGTGAACCAAAATCCGGCGCCGATGCCGACGCTCGCGCGCCGCCAGCTTCCGAGGAGATGATGGAAGTCACGCAGCGAGCGTTGATCGAGGCTGCCGCCGAAGAGATCGAACGCGGTCCACTCTTCGAGATACGTGGCTTGGAACGCTTCGTCGGTCACGAGGTACGAGACGCGGCCGCCGGTCGCGAACAGAAGACGCGCCGAGTCGCGGATGTTGGTGTGCGTGTGGTTCGCGCACGGGTCGAGCAGCACGCGATCGGCCGGCACGCCGATGCGGCACGTCGCGATGTAATCGAGGAGGAACGCTTCGACGAGCCTCGAGTGGACCGCGCCGCCGCTCACGACGACGACGGGCGCGACGCCGGCGGACCACGCGAGCGCGGCGCGCGTCGCGCGATCGACGTTCACGCCGAAGCGCAGAAGATCGATGTCGCGCGGGCACGCTTCGCCCGGCTTCCACGCGTCGAGCGGCGTTCCGGCGTGCGCGTAGTTTCCGTAACCGAAGGTCGCGACGGTGGCATACGGATGCGAAACGCCCGGGTCCTCCCGCATGAGCGTGCGGAGCGTGCGCGCGTTGTTCGCGGCCGCGGCGCGCCGCACGTCGTCGCTCAAGTTGCACGCGAGCTCGATCGGGAGCTCCGAATTTTGCCCATGCGCGATGCGTTCGTCGCGATCGATTTCGGCGCGGAGCGTCGCGAGGTGATCGACTGCGCGATATCCGCAGCCGACGGGCGTGGGGTCTGGCGTCGGGATTTCGCCGCGGTAGCGGACCGGCGTGTAGCAAGCGCGCGCGGCGTCGAGCTCGGGAAAGGAGTCGTGATGGAGCGACGCTTCGTCGCCGTGCACGGCGGCGCGCCAATCTGTGCACGCGCGCGACGCATCGAATCCGGTGGGCGCGAAACCGCCGCGCGCGTCGTGCGGCGCGCGCGCGGGCGCCTCGACGTGCGCCATGCGGCACGCCGCGAGCGCCACGAAGACGAGCGCGACGCGCTTCATTCGCCGACCACGCGGAGCACTTCGGCGCCGCCTCGCTCGCTCGAGACGACGTCGCCCACGAGGAGCGTGATGCGATCGGCGAGCGCGACCTCTCCGAAAAATGCAGGGGCGCGCGCGGCGAGATCGATCCAACCGCCCTCGCCGCTCGTGAGCTCCCACGCGACGAGCGGAATGCGCGCGGGCCCGAGCGGCGCGACGTACGTATCGCCGCCGAGCTCGATCGAGACCGCGTCCTCGAGCGCCGACGAAGGCGCGATGCGAACGCGCACTTCTTTTCCGAGCATGAGCTCGACGCCGTCACCGACCGGAATCGCGCCGACGAGGTTCATCCCGCGGAGCTGCGTGCCGTTGCGGCTGCCGAGATCGCGGACGACGACCGCGCCGCCCTCGCGCGCGATGCGAAGATGCTGCCGGCTGACCGCGTGCGAAGGCACGTGGAGCGTTCCTTCGGTTCGTCCGATGACGATGTCGTCGCCGAGGACGATCGGCGTCGCCTTGCCGCGGAGCCACACTTGCGCGACGGGTCCGAGCGCGCGACGCGATTTGATGCGCGTCATGCGCTCGCGGAGCGCGTGGTCCTCGTGCGCGGCGAGCCACTTCTCCGCGAGCGCGACCGCTTCGCGCCGCCGGCCCGACTCGGCGAGCACGTCGACGTCGCCGTGGAGCTTCTGGCGCTCGCGCTCGGCGCGTTCTTTTTCTTGTTCGCTGCCGAGGAGCGCTTCGAGCGATTCGACGTCGCCGGCTTGGGCGAGCGCTTTTGCTTCGCCGTCTGCGTCGCCGGCGAGTCGATACGCAGCCGCCGCGTTTTTGGCATCGCCGAGATCGAGCAGCTCTTTTCCGGCGTCGCGGAGCTCTCGCCTCCGCGCCTCCGAGGTCGCGCTGCCGCCGAACTGAGCGACGAGGAGCGCCGCGCGCTTGCGTCTCGCGTCGTCGCGCACGGCGTGACCTTCGGGCGCGGTCGCGACGGCTTGCGTGTAGTGCCGCATGCGAATGCGCGCGTCGGTCTCGGCGTCTCCGCGCAGGATCATGACACGCGCCGCCTCTTCGGGCGCGCCCGACAAACCGTACATTTCGATCGCCGTTTCGAGATCGCCGCGGAGCTCCGCGCGGCGCGCAGCGCGGACGTCTTTTCCTTTTCCGAAGATGCGATCGAAGACGCCCACCCCGACTCTTTTACCATCGCGACGCGCGCGTGCAGCGCGTACCATCGCATTCATGGATCGATGGCGCTCGCGTGCGTCGGTCGCGGTGCTCGCGCTTTTTGCGGGCGCATGCGCGGGGCGGACGGCGCTGGATGACGGTAGCTACGTGTCCGGCGACGGCGGCGTCTCGTTCGAGGCCGGCCCGCCGAAGCAAAAGACGGCGAACAAGCTCGACATGCTCTTCGCGATCGACAACTCCGCGTCGATGGGCGACAAGCAGGAGCTCCTGCAGCAAGCGATTCCGCAGCTGCTCGGCCGGCTGACGTCGCCGTGGTGCGTCCCGTCGACCGACCCGACGAACATCGCCGTGCCGCCGACGAGCGGCGCGTGTCCCACGGGATACGAATTCGAATTTCCGGCGATCCAAGACATTCACGTCGGCATCGTCTCGTCGTCGCTCGGCGGCGGCGGCTCACCGGACGTCTGCACGGCGGGGAGCGGCGACCCATCGCACCAAGACGATCGCGGTCGTCTCCTCAATCGCGTGAAGGCCGCACCGGGCGGCGCGGAATCGGCGCTCGCGACCGCGCTGCCCATCGATGGAAACGGCGGCAACTTCCTCGCGTGGGTTCCGGCCAGCGAAAAAACGAACGTCACGCCCGAGCCGAGCGAATCGCAGCTCGAGTCCGACTTCACGGCGCTCGTCGGCGGCGTCGGGGAGAGCGGCTGCGGCCTCGAGGCGCAGCTCGAGAGCTGGTACCGCTTCCTCGTTCAACCCGACCCGTACGATTCGCTCACGTTGAACGGCGCGAGCCCGCCGCAAGCGCAGCTGAACGGCGTCGACACGACGCTCCTCAAGATGCGTCACGACTTTTTGCGGCCGGACTCGATGGTGGTCATCGTGCAGATCACCGACGAAGAAGACTCGTGGAGCGATCCGATGTGGCTCGACGGCTACGGGTGGACCGTCCGCACCAACAATTTTCCGGGAGGACCCGGCGGCGGCGCAGGTCCGCGCGGAACGAGCGAGTGCGACACGAACCCGGACGATCCCGATTGCACGTCGTGCGCGTTCGCTCAAGACACGAAGCCGGTCTCGGGCGCGCCCATCAGCGCGGATCCGAATTGCAACGCGTGCGCGGGCGGCGCGCCGACTTGCCCGCAAAAAGGCTGGTACACGCCGGCGACACCGAGCGTCGGTTACGCCGCGGCCGACGGAATCAACGTCCGCTACACGACCTCGATGCGCGCGCGCTACGGCCTCGACCCGCAGTGGAACCTCCAGCGATACGTCGACGGCCTCGCGCAACGCACCGTCCCCGATCGCGCGCACGAAATCCACGATGCGACCGAGTACGCGTCGACACAAAAGAATTGCGAGAACCCGCTCTTCGCCGCATCGCTCCCGGACGGCTCGGACACGAGCGCCGGCGCGCTCTGCAATTTGCCCGACGGGCCGCGCGATCCGTCGCTCGTTTATTACCTCATCATCGGCGGCGTGCCGTGGCAGCTCCTCGCGCAAGATCCGCAAAACACCGCGTTACCGCTCAAGCGCACCCTCGACGCGAGCGACTGGCGGCGCATCGTCGGCGCGAGCCCGGAGACGCATCAGCTGGACGGCATCGACCCGCACATGATCGAGTCCATCGCGCCGCGCGCCGGTTTGCCGCCGCCGACCGCGGGCGACACCGCCGACGCGATCAACGGCCGCGAGTGGAACACGCTCGAATCCGCGTCGGGCATCGACTTGCAATATGCATGTATTTTCCCCCTGGCCCAGCCGAAGGACTGCTCGCAAACCGGCGGCGCGGCGTGCGACTGCTTCGGCATGGCCACCTCGGCCGACGGCCCGCCCATCTGCGACCCGAACGACCGAAACATTCAGACGATGGGCAAGGCGTATCCGACCATCCGCGAGCTCCGCGTCGCCAAGGGCCTCCAAAATCAGGGCGTCGTCGCGAGCATTTGCCCGAGATCGAATCCGAGCTCTTACTTCGAGGTCCTCTTCACCCGTATTCGGAGTGAGATTTCGAAGTAGGATGGCGTTCGATGGCGAATAACCGACTCGGCGAGCTGCTCGTACGCGAAAAACTGATCAGCTTGCAACAGCTGCGGCAAGCGCAGGACGAACAAAACCGCTCGGGCCAAGCGCTCGGTTACACGCTGCAGAAGCTCGGGTTCCTCTCCGACAACGAGATCACGAATTTTCTCTCGCAGCAGTACCGCGTCCCGACGATCAACCTCGAGGAGTACGAGATCGACGCGGACATCTTGAAGCTCGTTCAAAAGGAGCAGTGCGAGCGCCACAAAGTGATGCCCGTCTCGCGCGCCGGCAGCTCGCTCGTCGTCGCGATGGCCGACCCGACGAACCTCAACGCGATCGACGATTTGAAATTTTTGACCGGCTTCAACATCGAGCCGGTCATCGCGAGCGAGGCGGCGATCCTCGCGGCGATCGAGCGTTATTACAACGTCGGCCCTTCGTACGAAGAGGTGATGGCCGGCTTCGACGAGAACGAAATCGAAGTCAAAGGCGACGACGAAGAGCTCAATGTCTTCGAGCTCGAGAAGCAGAGCGAGGACGCGCCGGTCGTCAAGCTCGTGAACATGATGCTGCTCAACGCCATCAAAAAGGGCGCGAGCGACATCCACGTCGAGCCTTACGAAAAAAAGCTCCGCGTGCGCTACCGCATCGACGGCGTGCTCATCGAGGAGATGCAGCCGCCGCTCAAGTGGAAGGCGGCGATCGCGTCGCGCCTCAAGATCATGTCGCAGCTCGACATCGCCGAGCGTCGCTTGCCGCAAGACGGACGCATCAAGCTGAAGCTCGGCAAAGGGCGCGAAATGGATTTTCGCGTGAGCGTTCTGCCGACGCTCTGGGGCGAGAAGATCGTTTTGCGTCTGCTCGACAAAGGCAACTTGCAGCTCGACATGACGAAGCTCGGCTTCGACGTCGGGCCGCTGCAAGACTTCAAGTGGGCGATCGATCAGCCGTGGGGCATGGTGCTCGTCACCGGGCCGACGGGCTCCGGCAAGACGACGACGCTGTACTCGGCGCTCAGCGAGCTCAACAAAGTTTCGCAGAACATCAGCACCGCGGAGGACCCGGTCGAATACAACCTTCACGGCATCAACCAAGTTCAGATGCACGACGAGATCGGGCTGAACTTCGCGATGTCGCTGCGCTCGTTTCTCCGGCAGGACCCGGACATCATCATGGTCGGCGAGATCCGCGACTTCGAGACCGCTGAGATCGCGGTCAAGGCGGCGCTCACCGGACACTTGGTTTTGTCGACGCTCCACACCAACGACGCGCCGGCCACGATTTTCCGCCTGCTCAACATGGGCGTCGAGCCGTTCCTCATCACGGCGAGCGTGAACCTCGTGCTCGCGCAACGTCTCGCGCGGAAGATCTGTGTAGATTGCAAGCAACCGCACCAGGTCGAGCACAACGCGCTCAAAGACATCGGCTTCACCGACGAGCAAATCGCCGGCGCGAAGCTGATGAAGGGCGTCGGCTGCCGCACGTGCAACAACACCGGTTACAAAGGCCGCGTCGCGCTCTACGAGGTCATGCGATTCAGCGACAGCCTCAAGGAGATGGTGCTCGGCGGCTCGTCGGCGGCGGAGCTCAAGATGGCGGCCATCAAAGGCGGCATGCTCACGCTGCGTATGAGCGGCATCACCAAAGTGCTCGGCGGCGTGACGACGACGGAGGAAATCCTCCGCGTGACCATGGCGGACTGAGAGCACGCCGGCACACGGCGGCACACCGCGAAGCGGAATTTCCCTCGAATTCGGCGGCACGCGCGCTGCATTGCAGAGTGCATGGATCCTTTTTCGTTCGCGCCGCTGCTTCGGGGTCGAATTCTCGCGGTCCTCGCGCTCGCGCCGCTCGCGGCGTGCGGCGGGACCACGGCGGGCGGCGGCGACGCCGGCGACGACGCCGCGGAATCGTGTCAGACGAGGTGCTGCGCTCCGCCGGCGGAAAACTACACGGTGACGTACGCCGTTTGCTGGAACGGGCCGGACGCGGCGACAGACGCGAGCGACGACGCGGACGACGATGCCTCCGCGCAAGGCAGCGTCTGTTACGCGAGCTGCGCGGCGGCGTGTCAGGCGCACAGCCCGCAGCCGTATGGGATTTACGTCGACTGCGTGAGCGAGACGGCGGGCGACGCGGGAGAGAGCGTCGCGCAGTGCGAGGCGCTTCATCTTTGCGGGCGGCGGTTCGACGGGCTCGAGGAGGCGGCGGCGGGATGTTCGCTCGGCGACGCGCTCGCGCGGATGGCGTGGCTCGAGGCTGCGTCGGTCCACGCGTTTCGGCGGCTCGCGCGCGAGCTTCGCGCGCACGGGGCGCCCGACGAGCTCGTGGTCGCTGCGCGAGCGTGCGCGCGCGACGAAGCGCGGCATGCGCGGACGATGGCGCGGCTCGCCCGTGCCCGCGGCGCGAAGGTTCCGCGCGTCGAAGCGCGAACGGCGAGCGTTCGCGATCTCGAGTCGATCGCGCGCGAGAACGCCGTCGAGGCGTGCGTCGGCGAGACGTACGGCGCGCTCCTCGCGATGTGGCAGGCCGAGCACGCGGGCGACGAGGACATTCGCGCGGCGATGCGCGAGATCGCGCCCGACGAGATGCGCCACGCGGCGCTCGGTTGGGCGGTCGCGGCGTGGGCCGGCGCGCGTCTCCAGGCGGACGCGCGCGCGCGCGTCGCGTCGGCCAGAAACCGCGCGGTGCACGATTTGTTGCAGACTGCATCCATCGAGCCGGACGCGGCGATCGCCCGCGCGACCGGCGCACCGAGAGCACGCGATCAGGCGCGTCTCGCGGCCGCGATGCGCGACGCCGTCTGGACGTGATCACTTCGCGCGAAACTTCGCGCACGGATCTTCGTCGTCCACGCGCGGCGTGAAGACGATGAAGTCCGCCGGCTGATCGACGGCGTAGGTCGCGGGATCGATCGACGCGTCGACCTCGACGAAGGAGACGACGACCGAGCGCCGTTCGAGCTCGAAGGGTACGGCGCGGTCGCTTCGCACGTGACCGTTGCCGGCGACGAGCACGGCACCGCCCGGCTGCGCGGACATCAGGTCGGCCATGAGCGCATCCTTCACGCGCTGCGCGAGGCTCATCGGCGCGATCATCGTGTCGGGCAGCATTCCGCAGTGAGACGCTTTGATTTCGTCGTCGAGCGACGCTTCTCGCGTTGGCGGGAGCGGGTGCAGATGAACGCGCGCGGCGATCTCCGGCGGAAGCGCCGAGAGCCCGTCGTGAACCAAACGGCGAATCACGTCGTGCGGAAGGCCCGCCGCGACGATCTTCAAACGCGCGCGCAAGACGACCTCGAAGATCGGCCGATAAAGCTCCCAAGACGGCCAGCCGCGCGAAACCCACTGGAGGACCCCGCGCAGACCGTCGAGCGTGGCGCGACCGGTGGCGAGGTACGCGTCGATCGCGGGCTGGAGATCGAGATCGATCATTTCGAAGACGACCGCGGGGTGCCGCGCGCGTGCGATCGCGGCGAGCGTCTCAGCCTGGAGCCGATGATGATCGGCGTTGTCGTGTTTTTCGCCGAGAAGGACGAAACGCGATTCGGTCGCCGCGTGCGACGCGCGCTGGAAATCGACGAACGCGTGCTTGCGCTCGTCGTACGTGCGGCCCACGAGCGGGTTCGACGCGCGCACGGTCGTGGTCCACGCGATGGGCGATCTCGGCGGCGGCGACGCGCACGCTGCGAGCGCGAGGGCGAAGACCAGCGCGCGCCTCACGCGACGTTCTGCTCGAGGAACCGATACGTGTCGCGCCAGAATCGGCGCGCGTTCGGCGTGATGAGCGCGACCTGAAACGCGTGGAGCTCGCCCTTGTAGAGTCGAAGCTCGCTCGGCGAGCCGCGACGCTCGAGGGCGGCATGAAGGCGCCGCGCATCGTCGAGGAGCGGATCGCGCGTTCCGCAGGCGACGAAAAATGGCGGCAGCGGGCGCGCGGGTTCGTCGTCGCGCTCGAAGAAGCGAAGCGGGTCGGCGAAATCGAGCGTCTCGGGCGGAAGCTCGTTCGAGCCGCGCAGATACTCCTCGGCGATGATCACCATTTGATCGTGCGCCGCGCGGGACATGTGCGGCCAGCGCGCGCGAAAACGATCCGGCTCGCTCACTTGCAAGAGGCCGCACGCCGGAAGCACCGCTTTCGGCACGACGCCGCAGTCGAAGACCTCGCGCGCCCAGGGCTCTTTCCGCTCGAAGCACGCCGCGATCGTCAGCGCGGTGACGAGGTTGCCGCCCGCGCTCTCGCCGGCGAGCACGAGACGCGACGGATCGGCGCCGTATTCGCGTGCGTGCTCGGCGATCCACGTCCACG